>JAZROV010000021.1:0-29823 GCA_045648885.1 Candidatus Enterousia sp. | reverse complement strand
TTGCTTCCTGTTCTTGTTATTTCTTTCGGTCACCCCCACCACCCTGCGGGTCCCCCGCCCCCGTGGGGCGGAATTTAGGGCTGGGTGCACTGCTTGTTATTCTCCCCCACAGGGGGAGTGGCGCGCCGCGCCGTGGGGGGTCACCCAAAAAATCTTGTTCGCGTTTATCAAACGCAAAAAACCACCGGAAAATTCAGGCGGTTGGAGGTTAGTAACAATTCATGCTGAGATTGTGCGTCTTATTCTATATATTCGACGGCCCTCCAACCAATGGTTGGAGTTTTTTTTCCGTTCATGACGCAAAAAAAATAAAAACGTCAATGAACGCAGCATGAACAAAGGGTTACTACACCCCATCGGAAAAATTCTTTCCGACGTGATAATAATATCACATTTTTATATACCGTCGCAACAGTAAAAAATTATTTTTCAAATACGCTGAATATTTCCCAGTGGGGCGAACCGACAAATTGGTCAACCGGAATCGCAACCGTCATTTTATATCCCCCGCGCGTCAATATTTCCATATCACGCACAAATGTATTCAAATTACACGAAATATAGATAACACGTGGAACCGCCGATTTTGCGATTTCTTTTGATTGCGCCAATGCACCCGCGCGTGGTGGATCCATTATTATCACATCATATTGATTTAAATTTTGCACCGTCAAAGGCTTTTTAAACAAATCGCGCGTTATACCGTTGCCGATGATATCAAAACCTGTCGCGTTCGTTGCAAAAGTAAAATTACCCAATCCGCAAAACAAATCAACCACGCGCGATGCACCGTCAACATATTTTATAACCATATCACGCAATATTTTTTCAGTTGCAGATGTCGGTTGAAGAAACGCACCAATCGGATATTTTACATATTTTTCATCAAATTTTATTTCGGGTTCTGCGTATTGTCGAACAATTTTATCGTTCCAGGTGAATCGAATAATATCACGCGGTAATTTTTCAACTGCGCCCCGAAAATCTGCATCAAAATACGGCACAGAACACGAAACCCCAACATCAATTCCATTTTCACATTTTGTGATTAAAACACCACCACTGCCGCGCCATGGCAATTTTGAAATTTCCAATAAAACCGCGTTTATTTCGTCCACCAGATTCGGACAATTTGTTATGTCTATGATATCTTTTGATTTCGTCTTATAAAACCCAAAATGTCCGTCAACGAATCCAAAATCAGCGCGCCGCCGCATGCCTGGTGCGCCCCAGATTGCATCGCCTGAAAATTTTATCTTTGGCAATTTTGATAATTTTTGCGCACGATATGTCGGGTCGTTAAAATCAAAACAACACCCACCACAAACACCAAAAAACGGACATTTTTTCATATTCGTTATACCTTTTGACACATCATAACACAAATTCAGACTTGATTCCAATTTGTTTTAAAATTATCATATAAAATATGAAAAAAGATGAAAACAAAAAAATTGCTTTGTTCGCAGGTGCACTGAGCCTGCCATTTTTGACGCGCGACGCGTTACGAAAAAATGGCTGGGACGTGTATGTCATCGGGCTGAAAAATTTTTATGACCCAAAATTGAAACCTGATTTAATCATTCGTGTCGGTGGCGGCGGGCGCGCTGCACGTGAATGTAAAAAACGCGGAATTCATAAATTGACATTTGTCGGGGCGTTGGGACATATAAATTTGTCTGACATTCGGCCAGATTTATGGTCTTTGTCTGTTTTGATAAGTGTTTTAAAACATCAACGGGGGTATGATTCTATGGCTGTTGCTTTCACCAAAGCGTTGGAAAAACGCGGATACGAAGTTGTTGCTGCGCAAGATTTGGCGCCAGAATTGACATTTCAAAAACCTGGGATTCAAACAAAAATCAAACCATCAAAAACTGACATGCGTGACATAGAACGCGCTATCCAGGTTTCACATACTATTGGAATCGAAGATATCGGCGCATCTGTCGTCGTCGACAAACAGGTTGTCGCAGTAGAAGCGGCCGAAGGCACTGCCAAAATGTTGGACCGCGTGGTTGAAATGCGCAAAAATCGCCGAAAAACCGGTGGCGTGTTCGCAAAAATGACTAAACCCGGCCAAGATTTAAGGATTGACATACCCGCCATCGGCGTTGATACAGTGCGCGCGGTTGCGGCTGCTAAATTACATGGAATTATCGTAAATACTAAAACTTGTTTTGTTATCGACCGCGATGCGGTTATCGCCGCCGCGAACAAAGCGAAAATCTTTATAATGGCAATCGATGAATAAAAAACCGCCGTTTGGCGGTTTTTTTCACAATCTTTTTTATTTTTTCATGATGTCTTTGACCGTCACTTTGAACACGACATCTTTGCCAGCCAGCCCAGGAACATAATTTTGTGGGAAAGTAATATTTACATCACGGCTTTCACCAATTTTCGCCCCGACCAATTGTTCTTCGAATCCTGGAACAAATTGACCCGACCCCAATGTCAAAGGATAATTTTGCGCAGTTCCACCTGCGAATTGTTCGGTTCCCAAAAAACCTGCAAAATCAATGACCACTGTATCGCCGTTCTGTGCGATTTTTTCAGCGTTACTGTCACAGCCAGTCAAAACCATTGCGCCACACATGGCGATTGTTCCAATTATTTTTTTCATATTATTTTCCTTTTGATTTAATCAGTGCCCATTTTTGGCCCCTGAAATCTTAGTTATTATAAACACATCTGAATCCGTATTCGCGCATGGCTGCACCCTCAGATTCAATTCTGTAATCGAAAAACGTAGTTGGCCGCATAACTTCTGTTGACGGACGATCATAAACCATCACGATACTTTCTGCATTACGACCACAAACCTTTTTCATTTCATAATCGGCCACTTTGCCCAAAACAGTGCGAATATCGCCGTCTACATCGGTGCCATTTGCATTCTGCATCAAACGCAGACGCATTTCACGAACATCGCTGTCGCCCAAAAGTATTTCAACGCGAACCATTGTTCCTTTGTATTCCTGCCATCTGGTTTCTTTGCGTCCGGTATTCCAATGATTTGAAATTTCTTCACGTTCCGCCATAGTTTTCGGCTTATACGAATCGATGACCGCGTATTCATTTTTTTCAGTCATATACGTACTTGTTTTATCATCAAATCCGTACATATCACCATCACCGTTGGAATTATACGAATTCCCCCCCGAACACGCAGCCAACACCAATGCCGCAGAAAACAGATATAAAATAGATTTTTTCATGGCTTTTTCTCTTTCTCTTTTGTTTTATTTTAACAAATAAACTTTTTTGATTCAAGCCACGATTTATGATAAAATAAAAAATATGTCGAATGTAGTCCTTGAATCTTTGCTGAAACCTTTGGAAGAATTTTACAAACCTTCGTTTGTAGAAGAAATTGCTATCAATCATGCTGGCGAAGTCTGGATGCGGCTGAACGGTGCACGCGTGCCGTGGGTTTCGTACGATGCAGAAAAATTATCCAAACAATATCTGGTTGATTTAATTCATACGGTTGCAAATATTTATGAAAAACCGTTTGATCCGATTCGTGGGGTGCCTGTGGTGTATGCAACTTTGCCAGGCAATCATCGTTTTTCTGCAATAGCCGGTCCAAATGTTCAATACGACGAACGCGATGTGACGGGCGGGGTCGCCATCAATATTCGCGGTGCCAGTGCAGAAGACACCAGTTTCGAAAATTATCACCTGCAACGCGGTCAGAAATTATTGAAAGTAAAACCTCGCGAATCGGTTCGTCCTGACGATCCTTATGAACGATTGATGTCTGCAATAAACGACGGCAGTCCTATTTTGATAAGTGGCGCAACAGCAACCGGTAAAACAACGTTTTTAAATCATTTATTGACATTGATTGATAAAAATTGTCGTGTTATTACTGTCGAAGACGCACGTGAAATTCGCGTTCCGCAAAAAAACCGTGTGCATTTCATTTTATCACGCACAGAACAAACAAATGATTTTAATTATGCACGTCTGCTAGATTTGGTTGTTCGTATGACACCTGATGTTATTATCGGCGGTGAAATATCAACTGATAACGCGTCTGTTTTGTGGGAAATGTTAGGCACAGGGCACGACCATTTTTATACAACTATTCACGCAGAATCTGCCGAAGCGGCCTATGCTGCATTTGCCGACCGTATTTTACACACACAACCGGCCTATGACCGTTCAGATTTAATCGCTGAAATGAAACGAAAAATTCGCGTAGTTCAATTGTCGCGCGATGGTGCTCTGCGTGCAGTGACCGAAGTCGTTTAATCACATAAAATTTTGTGGATTGACATCAATTTTAATACGCACATTGGCGGGCTGTTTTATTTTATCCAACCACGCACGCACAATTGGTTGTAAATTTGCACGGGCGTCACCCGAAACCAAAAAACGCATACGATACCAATTTCGGATTTGATATATCTGGGCTGCGATTGGCCCCATAATTTTTCCACCATTTAAATTCGGTGCAACATTCGACAATTTTGCACAATATTGTTTTAATGTTTGTTCTTTATCAGATTCAATTATAACCGCAATCAATTGCCCAAATGGCGGCATCTTGGCTGCGCGTCGCGATTCCATATCAGATTGCATAAATTCATCACGATTGCCCGCACAAATCGCAGTTATAACCGGATGTTCTGGTTGAAAAGTTTGTAATAACACGCGTCCTGGGAATTCACCACGACCGGCACGACCAGCAACCTGGAATAATTGTTGGAACGTATGTTCGCCCGAACGAAAATCAGCGCCGAACAGTCCCATATCTGCATCGACAACCCCGACCAATGTCAGATTTGGGAAATGATGTCCTTTGGCCAGAATTTGTGTCCCGATGATAATATCTATTTCGCCGTTTTCCATTTTATGCACAGTGCGTTCCAGCGCTTCGCGCGACATAATCGTATCAGACGACACCAACGCAGTCTTTGCTTTTGGGAATTTTACAGAAATTTCTTGTTCTATTTTTTCAAGACCCGCCCCGCGTGTTGACACTTCGTTTCCACATTGTGGGCATTTTTCATACATCGGCAGCATTTTACCGCACATATGACAAAGCAATTTACCCAAATGTTTATGATAATTCATACCAATTGAACAATCAGGACATTCTGCGACCCAACCACATTTTTTACATTGCACAATCGGTGCAAAACCGCGCCGATTGATAAACAGCATAACCTGTTTATGTTGGGCCAAAGTATTTGATATTTCTTCACATAATTTCGGCGATAAATTGCCAGTTATTTCTTCATCTGAATCGGCGTTCAATTTATATGTTTCTGGTCGCTGGTCTCGCATATCAATAGTTTCAATTTTCGGTAATTGCGCACCACCAAAACGCGACATTAAACGCAAACGGTTATATTTTCCCATTGCGACATTATGCAGTGTTTCAAATGACGGGGTTGCACTGGCCAAAATAACAGGAAAATTCGCAATCTTGGCACGCAAAATCGCCATATCACGCGCATGATAATTACCCATATCTTCCTGTTTATAAGATGTATCGTGTTCTTCATCAACAACGATTAAACCTAAATTCTGCCATGGCAAAAACAACGCGCTGCGTGTACCGACAACAATCCTTATATCGCCACGCGCCACGCCACGCCAAATATCACGACGTCGTGCAGCTGTTAAATTACTGTGCCACACAATCGGCGGCGCACCAAATCGCGATTTGAAACGATCCATAAATTGCGCAGTCAATGCAATTTCAGGCATCATCAACAGCACAGATTTCCCAGCGTTATATGCACGCAACACAGAATCAAAATACACCTGGGTTTTGCCAGAACCGGTTATCCCGTCCAACAAATGCACTGAAAATTCGTTTTTATCTATTGCAGTCGCGATAGTATTAGCCGCCGCGCGCTGTTCATCGTTTAAAACGACTGAATTTGTGTCAAAATATTTATAATTGTATGAATGATTTGTTTTTTCACGGCTTTGTGCAGGAATCAAAATTCCGTTTTTTATCATAGTTTTAACAACCGATGTTCCAACACGTGCAATATTTACAATATCATTTATCGACATTGCATCGTTATCATTTGATTGAAACGCATCTGCAACACGTTGACGCGCATCAGTCATTTTGCATTTTTCATTGAAATTATATGTGTATAATTGTTCAATCGGTGGCGGATTAAACGCATCAGGCACATTCAAAATCAATCGCAACACGGCACCCGGCGTCATCAATGTCCACGCCGACATTTTATTTATCCAATCTATATCAGATTGTGTTAAATGCCCAAGGTTACAAACCTCAATAATCGATTTTATTTTTGATGATTCCAGACCACTATCACCCGGGCCAATTATCACACCAATATATTGTCGATTCATCACACTGCAACGAACGAACGCACCAACACTGGCATCGCACGTCAAACGATAGTCATACCCAGTATTTATGACATTAGGAATCAATACTTTGACAATATCACCAGATTTAAACATATTCATAAAATACTTGTTTTTTTTCTTTTTTTCAATAATCATTTACAAGACGTGTGACAAGAATATTATGTGGAAGATTTTATTTGAATTATCTGACAGATTTTTTTCGATTGTGCCGATAAAAAAATGGCGCGATTATTTGCGTATTGAAACATTGTTTGATTATCGACGCAAATTAAACGCGCTGAAATCTGGATATCCGAATTTGAATTTCAAAAAAATGCGTCTGGCCAAAGGTGGCGGCAGTCTGGTTTTTATAATCGACAACAAATATACCTTTAAAGTACGCAAACATAATCATGAAACAATGAATTTTGAACGGTTTAACCGCGAAAAGCGAATAACAGACGCCCTGCATGATTTTTGCACGATTCAAATTCCACGCATAGAATTCATTACTTTGGGCGGATATACATTTTATAAATCTGATTTTATACCGGGGAAATTATTGGTTGGTGTGTCAACGCATCGCATAAAAAAATATCAAAATCAAATCAGTCAACAATTGGCCGAATTTATATATAAAAAATCTTTTGCTTTGCCGGCTGAAATTGATGATTTGCGCACTAAACCGGTGCAAAAAGGATATTCTTGGAATCATGGCGACATGTGCAGCAATATTTTAATAAATCCGAAAACAATGGTTATCACTGGCATAATCGATTGGGAATGGGCCGCGTATGGACCGATAAAAAATGAAATCCAAGGTTTGGTTTGGGTCCGCAAAAAGATGCGTAAAATTGGTCTGGACAAAAGCACCCAGCGCTGTTATTCACAAATATTAAAGAAATAGATTTAATCACGCTAATTTTTCAATCACGTCATCTAAATCATCACTGGTTGGGACATGTGTGATTTCATAATCGGCAACATATTGTGTTTTATACCATGTGCGTTGCCGTTTTGCATACTGATTAGTTTTCAATATCCAATTTTCGATTGCAGCATTTTCCGACATTTCGCCACGCAACATCTTGCAAATCTGGTCTGTGCCAATGGCCCTGTCAGTGGGCAGATTGTGTGCGATGATATTTTTTGCCTCATCCAACGCATCACCACGCATCATTTCTGGTACACGTTTTGCAATTCGTTCCAGCAAAACTTCACGATTTGGTGAAATCAAAATTTTATATCCAACCCCTGGCAACGCGCCATGACGCGGCAATTTTTGCCATTCATTTAAATGTTTCCCTGTTTCCAAAAATACCTCTAATGCACGCGCAGTTCGTTGTGGATCGGTTGGAACAAAATCGTCTGGCAATAATTTGCGGACCGCATTGGGGTTGTTTTCCACCATTTCGCGTGCTTTGGCACGATTTTCATCACTGATTTCTGGTATTGGTGAAATCCCATTTATTAAAACATTTATGTAATAACCACTGCCCCCGACAAAAATCGGAACTTTGCCCATTGCGATAACTTCGTTCATTGCTTTGGTTGCCAAAGTCAAATAATCTGCAACACTGATATGTTCGGTCAATGGCAATATAGAAAACAACCGATACGGCACACCATCAATTTCATCAAAACCGTTTTGCATATTACCTGCAAAAGGTGACGCAGAAACCGTTTCAATATTACGATAAATCTGCACACTGTCGCAATTGATAATTGCACCGTTTATACGCTGCGCCAATTGATGTGCAAAATCAGATTTTCCAGACGCGGTTGGTCCCGCAACAATCACGTAATCATATTTCATGTAAATCATTATAAAATCACATAAAACTGTTTGCAAGCAACCAAATAGAAAAAATTCAAATTGTATTTCATACCTATATCGTGATATCATATAATCAACCAAAAGAAACGAAAGGAAAAAATAAAATGAAAAAAATTCGTGTTGCAATAAATGGGTTTGGACGTATTGGACGTCTGGTTTTGCGGGCTGCGTTGGAATCGGGCCGCAAAGATTTAGAATTTGTCGCAGTAAATGATTTGGCGCCTGCTGAACAAAATGCGTATTTGCTGGAATATGATTCTGTGCATGGCAAATTGCCAATGGATGTAAAACTGGACGGCGAATATATTTTGGTTGGCAAACAAAAAATCAAATGTTTGTCTGAGCGCGATCCGTCAAAATTACCATGGGACAAGATGAAAATTGATGTCGTCATGGAATGTACCGGTTTGTTCACCAGCGCGGACAAAGCACGCGTTCACATCGATTGTGGTGCGAAACGCGTTTTGGTTTCTGCCCCATCTGCGGGTGCAGATAAAACTATCGTTTTTGGCGTAAATGACAAAACACTGACCAAGAAAGACATCATTGTTTCAAACGCGTCTTGCACGACGAATTGTTTGGCACCTGTGTTGAATGTGATTGATAAAAAATTTGGTATTGAAAACGGTTGGATGACAACGGTACATGCGTACACTGGCGACCAACAATTATTGGATAAAAACCACAAAGATTTCCGCCGTGCGCGCGCGGCCAATTTGTCGATGATTCCGACCAGCACTGGTGCCGCGAAAGCAATTGGTTTGGTTCTGCCGAAACTGGCGGGCAAAATGGACGGCATTGCTATTCGCGTTCCAACCCCAGATGTTTCGGTTGTTGAATTGGTGTTGAATTTGAAAAAGAAAGTATCTGTTGAATCTGTGAATACCGCGATGCATGCTGCAAAATCTGAAATTTTAGGCTATAACGATAAACCTCTTGTTTCCAAAGATTTTACAACCGACGCACACAGTGCTGTTTTCGATGCATCTCAAACCAAAGTGGTTGATGACCGCCTTTTGCATGTGACGGCATGGTATGACAATGAATGGGGATTTTCAAACCGTATGTGCGATACCGCTGCCGCGATTGGGAAATTGATATAAAAAAACCGCCGTGATGGCGGTCTTTTTTTAACGATGAATATGATTTGGCGACATCCGTTGCAAGGCTGTTTCAAAATCAGTCAATTTTTCAATTACCTTTCTTGCCGATTCTGCATCAAACGCATTTAACGCATATTCCTTGATTTCGGATATATTTGTGCTGATTTTAAGTTTGAACGGATTTTCTATCGGTTTGTTTGGATTTTCTGCTTTGCCCTTAGTCGCCAGGTATAAATTGTAAAAATCTTTGTCGACAGGTTTATCAAAATAACCTCTTTTGTCCAAAACACAGCAAACAAATTTACCGTTCAGGTTAAAACGAACAGAACTTCTGACAAGTGCATTATATCTATGTTGTGTTTCTGAATGAGTAATCGTATACGGACCAAAATCATAAAAAGTATAAAATTCGTTTTTTTTCTTAAAAGTCTCTAAATCACACTGTTCGACTACATTGGTGGGATTCGCACTTGGTTGCTTTTCAGGATATGATACAACAACATTGTGGTTTTCCAATGCTGACCACATATCAATTAATTGTGCCTGGGCAGAATATTCCATAGTTTATCCTCTTTTTTATGTGTTTTGGATATTTTGCATTATTTTTCCAGGATTTCAATTAAAAAAAACGCCCAAACGGGCGTTTTTTTATGCAATTTTATGTTTAATTTCGCGAATTCGCGCCAATATTTCACGTAAATCTTCATCGGATACGGACGGTGCTTCTTTCTTGTTTTGAATTTCATCAATCAAAACAATACAAAGTGTCGCCAACAGCGCAGATTCTTGCAATGGACCAATTTTATCCAATATCTGGCGCGCACGCGCATCGACCAAACGGCCCAATTCAATCAAGCGACCTTCTTGGCCGTCTTCACAGCCCATCGGGTAATTTCGATTCACAATAGGTATAGAAACGACGCTCATTTTTTCAATTTTTCCAATATAGACACAGATTTTTTGATTAAATCTTTAGCATGTTCGTTTTTTTCACGCAGACTTTTGACCTGTTTTGTTAAAATTGCGACCTCTAAATCAGTCTGTTTACTGGCACACGTGGCATCTGCGCGCAAATGCAATGCCAAAGATTCCAAAGAATCTAATTCTTGAAAAATCTGTTGTTTGATATCCATTATATTTGTCATTTTAAGACATTTTTTATATGCGTTCAACCGGAAAATATGATATAATTGTCCTGATAAACTATAGGGATTGTTTTTATGAAGACAAAAATCATATATATTTCTGGGAATGAAGTTTTCGATATAGCTGATATTCGCGCCGCTTTTGAAGAGGTTCGTGTTGCGTTAAACCTTGATAAAAATACTGTATTATTCGGCGTGCCGGTTGACCAAGATGATGCAGGATTATCAAAATCAACCGACGAATCGATTCCGAATCAAACAATCGAAAACGCAAAATCAATTGAACCAGAAGAAACACCCCAAACCCCAGAAAATGATATTGTCGATGAAACCCCAGACATTGAACCAGTCGTTGAAAAGAAACGGGGACGCGCCCGCAAAACAATTGAAAAAGAATCAGCGATTTCGACCCCAGAAATGCCTTCAACCGAAGATGCTGAAAAAATCGTTCCTATATTGTCTATTTTATCTGCCAAAGATGACGAACCTGGCGAAGAAAATACTGTGGAACCTGAAATCATCGAAGACGTCATCGAAGATATCCCAGAATCCGAAGAAAACGATGAAGATAATTCAGACGCCGAAGAATCTGATGCACAAACAAATCTGGAAAAATTATTATCCGAAATGAAACCGTTGGACGAAGATGCTTTGGACATTCCGGTCACACCAGACGCTGATAATTCCCCAGAAGAAGAAAACATCGATGCAACATTAGAACAATTGGCGACAGAATTCGTTCAAACCCAAGATAAAATCGCATCAACTACAAAGTCTACAACACGTAATAAAATTGGAAAATTGCGGAACATTTTGCCATTTAAACAATCTAAACACGCCGACCAGGGATTGGGTGATTTATTTGGATGGGCTGGCGTAGCAGCAAATGACGAAGAATTTTCTGTTCCTGGATTTTTCACAACATCGTCGAAAAAATAATATATGGAAAACGCGACAATTGTAAATTTATTGAATAATTCAGGTCTGAAAGTTATCGGCATAGATAACAGTTTTATATACATCCAAGATCCATCTTGTATATTTCCTGCATTTGATGCTGTTTTTAATTTTGCCACTACGGTTGCATTGTTGTTTGTTGCGATAATGCTTTTTGGGTGGGGACTGCTTTACATCAAAAACGGGGTAAAAATAAACACACTGTTTAATAATGCAAAAGCTTTGATTTTAATTTTTGCAATATTTGGGCTGACCAAACCAATCGTGAATGTTATCTATGGGGACAATCTTTTTGCCAGACAATGCGAAACAAAACAAATCAGTTTAACCAAAGTCCAAGAATTATTAACTGCGCGTGAAAAAAAATTCGGCCAATATGATAATGCCGAAAATTATGAAATTTTTAACATAACTGATTCAGGCATAATTGTATCATCTGTTAAATAATACAGGATATGAATTTCGCATAGAATGAATAATTCCCCCAGATATCAAAAAATGATCAAAAAATTCAATATTTAATTTTTTCAGCGCAGATTCTAAATCTTTGGTTATTTCTACATCTTCCATTGAAAAAGATGTTTCTGGTGTCGGATGATTATGTAATAAAACAACACTGCGCGCATTTAAATCTAATGCCCGTTTAACGATTTCACGAACGTACACCGCAGCCCAATTGATTGTACCGACACTGTGTATTTCATCTTTTATCATTTTGTGTTTTGTATCCAGGTAAAGAACATGAAATTCTTCGACCGTTTTCCCACCAACAACAGATCTGCAATAGCGTTCCAATTGGTCATAATTATAATACACAGGTTCTTTAAGCAATTTTTCTTTGTATTTTAATTGTGTTATTTTATTTATGACTTTGAAAAAAATTGCAGTGCTTTCTTTGACGCCTTCGTTTTCCATCAAAGACTCCATTGGTGCAGACAAAATATCGTCTATGTTTTGATATTTTTTATACAACTGGCGCGCCAGCATTCGAACATCGCGTCGTGGTATTGCATAGGTCAACAATAATTCTAATATTTCATAGCCTGCCAATTGATTGTCCAAAAATTTTTGGCGTAATCTGGCACGATGTCCCTGTTGCAAAGATTGTAATTCATCAGGTTTAATCATGAATCATTTTTTCAGTAAATATTGTGACACCGTCTTCTGTGATGCCCAATGTGTGTTCCCATTGTGCCGACAAACCACCGTCAACCGTCCGCGCAGTCCATCCATCTGCATCAATTTTACAATCAGGTTTCCCAGTATTTATCATCGGTTCAATTGTAAATACCAACCCCGGCACCATTTTTACTTTGTCCCACATTTTATCGTAAAAATGATATATCTGGGGATCATCATGCATCACTTTGCCAATACCATGACCAACAAAATCGCGTGATATAGAAAAACCATGTGGCTTTACAACCGCTTCTATGGTTTTACCAATCTCAGACAACGGAACGCCCGGCGCACAAATTGAAATTGCCGCGTTCAGTGCATCTTGGCATGTTTGCACCAATTCACGTGCCTGGTTTGAAACTTTTCCAATCATAAACATACGCGATGCGTCACCATGGAACCCGTGATATTCAGCCGTCAAATCAACATTTACTATATCACCGTCTTTTAAAATAACATTGTCATCCGGGATACCATGAACAATAACATCATTCACAGAAGTACAAATACTTTTTGGATATCCCATATAACCCAAATCAGATGACCGTGCACCATTTTCTTTTAAAAACTGCGCAACCAATCTGTCGATTTCACCGGTTGAAATTCCTGGGACAATATATGGTGTTATAAAATCAAAACAACGTGCGACCAAATCGCCAACAACGCGCAATCTTTTAAAATCTTTTGGTGCATAAACCGATGCTAACATTTTTATTTTCTCCGTTTCAAAGCCAATTTTGCGGCACGCACAGATAATTTTAACGAAAAATCACGAATTAAAATTTCTGGCTGCATACCGTTTGTTCTGCACATTTTTTCTAAATCATTTAATTTAGATAAAACATTTACAATTTCATCTGATGGCCAAATTTTAACAGCACTGTTGAATTTATCAGCAACTTTCCAAAACAATTTTGGCAATTGTCCATCAACCACCGCCGTCAATAATTTTGAAAAATGATTATATAACATACGAACCAACATATTTGCGTCTGCCCCTGAATAAATCAATCGGTCCAGCGCAATCATTGTCGGATTGATATGCCCCGCCGTCAAAGAATACATATAATCATCTGCACTGGTCGCAGAAGTATCCGGCAAACATTTTTCCACATCTTCTAATTCAACGACATGTTTATCAGAAACATAAATAGCAATTTTCTGTAAAAAACCGCGCGTAATTCCACGATCGCCACCCATATGCGATAACATATACGACATCGCATCAGGAGTAATCTGACGAATTCCAGATTGTGCAGATAATTCCTGACGAATTAAATTTTCCAGTGTTTTTGTGTCGTCTGTATAACACGCAATTGTTGCAATGTTTTGACCATCTTCAAATAATTTACGCAATCCGCCGACACGCAAATCACCACCTGTCACAATAACCGTTGCACAAAGCGATGTCGACGTCACCAGTTCAGATATTATTTTTGCGTCACTGTCACCTGCCCCTGAAATTATGACTGCTTTGCGGCCACCGAACATAGAAGGACTGCAACTTTCTGCAAAAACAGCGTCTTGTTTTTCACGTAATTCACTGGCATCGACTGCCAACAAATTATCTTTTTCGATTTCCAATTTTTCAATGGCCTTGTCGCAAAATTCATCGACCAAGCCTGCATCTGGGCCATATATCAAAACAGCATTGACATTCAATATCCCCGATGAAAAATCAGACTCTTTCCATTTCATTTTTTCGTTTCAGCATCTTTTTTTTGCGTTTCTGTGATTACGCGCATACCGATTTTTTCAGCCAACACATGAATAGTATTCATAACTGCGTTATTATACGATGCATTCGAAGCAACCAGATACCGGACGAAAGTATAACTTTCCGATGCAGATTCAGAACCACGCGCAATTATTTTTCCATCATATTTCAATGTATATGACGCGTTTAATTTTACTTCCTGCCAGCTGGCATCGCCTGCGCGTTCGAATGCTTTATATTTTGTAGATGGGTCTTTTAAATCGACTGTCAATGTATATTTTGCGTTTTGGTCATGTTGACCGCCAAAATTCGCGTTCAACGCGTTGCGCAATTCTATACCGTTAATACCACTTATCGGGGCAACGTATACATCGGTATCATTACCAGAAAACACGGGTTTAAAACTGCACCCCATCAAAATTAAAATTAAAAATAATAACAGTTTTTTCATATCTTTTTTCTCTTGCCATGCATACATATATTAGCTATCATTTTGACGAAGCGCAAGGGGGAATGATGAATATTTTTTTACTGTTTTTAACTACTCTGTTTATGATTGGTTATTATATTATATACAGTCCATCCCAAACTGTGACCGATACAAATTCTGAAAACGTCGTAAAAATGTCTGATTTGCGTTCGATTGCAGAATGTGTTATCGGAATGCAGAACGCAAAAATGAACGACGAACCGTATACAGACCCTTGTGTTGACAGATATAGTGTTGTTGGGGAATATGTATGCGCAAACGCCGGCAGTGTCCAATATGAAACATCGTGTATGGGCGAACCCGATATCAATTATATTGTGTCTTATTCTGGACCGTTGGCGACCACTGATTATGGTTTAATGTTGGAAATCATCGAAAAATATTACCCAGACAAAGGAACATTCGGGATATACGACAATGGCACTTTGTTGACCGCAGGAACGAATGGGCATATTGAATTAAATAATGTTATCACCGGACCTGTGACAACGCCACGTTTGCAAAATGGCCAGTTGGTCTATGTTATGCAATATAAAATTCCATATATATATGAACGGCCACCTGTTGATGATTGCGCGTCACTTGTTGATCAATGTGAAAGTTGCCCATGGCCAATGCAGGCGGTTATACATTATGGACGCTGGATGTGTTTAGAAGGAAACATACCACCAATAACATGTCCTGCGGGATACGAACCGTACGACAACGGCTGTCGCTTGATAAACACATGTCATCAACTGGAAGACCTTTGCCCCGAAGGCACAGTTGTAGATTGCGATACTAATTCATGCATTGAACAAATTGAACTGGAATGTCGTGATGGGTGTTATGCGATTGTTGACACTGTTGATTCCGAATTAAACGAAACGACAGACAGCAGTCATTGTTTTTGTCCAAACCAATCCAGTGACGATACCAATGTCGAAAAATGCGTCACTGACGGTTTATGCTGCGGATTTAACAAAGTGTACACAAAAAGCCAAATCGGCTCTATTGGTCGCACTTTGCGTACTGGTCGCGCAGGATGCAGTTATTGTGAAAAACCTGGTGGCAGCAGATATAACCCAACCACTGAGCAATTTGAAATAATTTGTATTCCTGATACGACGAAAATGTTTCTCAGAAGATGCAGCACGGTCAGCAGTGCCCAACAATGCAAAGGCGACAAACAGGCCATGTATTTCGGTTTTAAACCAACATCTAATACCGATTGTCTTCCGGCCGGTGATGAACGTGATTTTTACACGAATATTGCATTTGAAAAAATCCAAACATATTATCCATCTGAAAACCAAGACGGCAGATGGCATTGCCTAGATTGTCCGTACGGGGTCAGTTTTGATGAATCTTCTCCACCGTACGTTGCCAAATGCAAACCAGAACCTTAATACACAAAGCCGGGGTTAGCCCGGTTTTTAAACATCTGCCATTCGGCATTTCTGCGATTGATTAAACCGGTTGAAACAGTGCCATTTGAACGGTTCCACGCTTTCCAGGCTGATTCTAAATCTGGGTATATGGGACTTTGAAAATTTGGATTATTGATATATTTTAAAACGGTCGAATTTATAAAATTTTTCGTACCAATATTAAAAGCAAATATAACCAGCGCATCAAATTGATTCTGGGCGATGGACGCGCTCACATTATTGCGAACCACATTTTCCGTGATTGCGATATCTGTGCGAAATAATTGTGTGGCTTTGTCTTCTGAGATTCCGTCTTTGAAATCTTCACCGTTTTTTATCAAATGTCCATAACCTATTGTTGCCCCGCGTGGTAAAATCGCGTTTGTATCAACAGGTCTGCCATTTTTATCATCATAAATAACATGTTTGTTACCGATTTTGACGGCGCCTTCTAATTTTTTTAATACGGCAATACCATTGTCACTGATATTCATCTTTAATAACCTTTGTTTCATGAAAAAAGCCGCAAAAAGCGGCATAAAAAAACAGACGGTTAACACCGTCCAACTAATTGACATTGATTATATCATAAAATGCGCAAAAAATCAAATAATTTCAATTGCCCTTTGTTCCAACATAAAAAAGCAATTATGTTTCAAAGACTTGCTTTACAATTTAATATAAATCATGCATAATTATTCAAAAAGGAAAGGTATGTCAGAAAATAAAAATTTATCTGTAATTACTAATGAACAAATAGACCAATCAAAATTGAATCGCGCGACAAAGATTATTCTGGAATTACAGCAACAATTGCCAGAATACATTGACCGCGGCCATGGTCCTTTTTTAGCTGCTATTTATGACAACGACGGTAATTTGATTGCAAAAACCGCGAACAGTGTCATAAACGAATCTTGCAGTAATAATCATGCTGAAATGAATGCCATAAAATTAGCCGAAGAAAAATTAGGCACCTATGATTTATCGCCATATAATTTAAGTCTGTATGTGACATCTGAACCATGTATGATGTGTCTGGGCGGGGTTATGTGGTCTGGGATAAAAGCGGTTTATTATGGTGTATCTTCTGACCAGGTCAATAAAATAACCGGCTTTGATGAAGGCTTTAAACCAAACTGGTTGAACGAATTTAAAAAACGCGGGATAACTGTTTATGGTCAAATAGAACCAGATGCGGGCGAAAAAGTTTTAAAAGATTACGTATCTCACGGCCATACTGTTTATAAACCCGGCAAATAATATTTATTATTCATTTTGGTTTGAAACACTCCTGAAAACGCACAAAAGTTTTGTTGTTTCGCTATCTCATTTTACGAACGCATGATCACGATTTTTGACGGACGTCAAGGCTTGCAATCCTCAATAATTCATATAATGCCTCGAAAAGCCGGAAAGATAAAATTTATATTATTTACAGTGAAGCAAATGATAAGATAATAAAAAAACACCGCTTCGTGCGGTGTTTTGAACTTTGGCAGGGCCATCTGTGCAATTCACGAACTGATTTTCTTCATGAACTTTTGTTGTTTGGGAAAGATATTAAAGTGTTTTTACATAAAATCGTGGTATAATAACTTCTGAATATGAAAAGGATAATAGATGACATATATGGAAAAATTTTATGAATTATTTAGACGGGATTTAAAAACAAAGCGTTTGGAATTACGTATTTTGGAACCAACAGAGAAAAATGCTAGGTTAGTGTGGAATGCGATTAAAAACGAAAATTCTGCAAACTTTAAATACGTGAATTGGACCCCGGAATATAAGAAACCGTTGCCTGAAAGTCTTGAAGAAACATTAAAGCAAATGCAACAAGAACAAGAACGAGATGTTGTACCAAACGGTGCAGTGTGGTATGTTTTTCATGATGGCAAACTAATCGGACATCATGGTGTGTTTTACTTTGACAACAACAAATCCATGCAATCTGGAAATGTATGGTTTGTAAAATCCGCCCAAGGACAAGGTTTTAATCAAGAAATCTGGTCGTTGTTAATAAAAATGGCGTTCGAAGAATTGGGTGCGAACAGAATTATGCGCCAATGTATGGCAGACAACAAACAATCACAAAAATCCATCAGTGACAGCGGCTTTCATCTTGACGGGCGTGTGCGTGCATCCACAATGATGCCAGACGGTACATTTATGGATCAGTTAGTGTTTACAAAACTGGCCAGCGAATACGGAAAATGAAAAGTTCGCAAATGTGTAAAACGGTGGCTGTTTTTGATACCTAACTTACGAACTCACAGAACTATTGGAAATCCAACAAAAAACACCGCAAAATTGCGGTTTTATCTAGTTTCGCTCGGCACGTTGTGCCTGTGCGACATTCCTGACGCATCGCGACTTTGTCGCTCTGCTACTCATAGTGGCAGGGCCATCTGTGCAATTCACGAACCGATATTATCCACGATTTGTTGAAGTTTGGAAAAGATGTTAAGGTGTTTTTAAAACACATGTTGACAAAATAATGTTTAGACACTATAATCATCAAAATGATAAATAATAAAAAGGTAACAAATGAAAAAACTAGTCAAAATTCCAAAAACGTGCACACATCTGGTTTTACCGGATATTTTAAACTATTTGGAAAGCCATTTAGATTATTATCGGACACAAAAGGAAGAACTCTCTGGGGTTATGATTGGAGATGTGTATATTGGATATTATCGTTTATCGGAACATGAAGAGAAAAACTATTACAAGATACGGGTTGAGGATGATATATACGAAATATATTATGACAGAATCATAACTTATAAAAGACAAAAAATTCGGGGAGAATGGCATTTCTCAGCAGACAAGAAGATGAAGTTTTCTCCTGATGAATCAAAACGCATGTTTTCTCAGATTGCAAATATTTACCAAAAAGTAACAAAAAAGAATCATAGAAAACTTTCTTATATCATAAAAAAATACCCTTATATATGGGGACCCTTGTTGGGCTGTTTGTTTTGGTATACATTATCTTATGTATTTTCCTATTCTGTCGAAAAATTTAACGACAAAGAAAATCCCAAAAAAACGCCAGCCTCAGATACTATCAGATACAAAGAAACAGACCAAGATAGTGCGAACATAAATCCAGTAAATACATTTATATATAATGCCCGCCAGAATACAAAATAGTAAGCGGTTGTAAAAAATACCAATAATAACTACGAACCACGAAAAAGGTTAGATTTCTAACCTTTTCTTTTTAATAGTTCGTAAATATGCAAAATGGTGGTGGTTTTTAACTATCAACTTACGAACTCGTGAAAACATTGGAAAAACACTCGGATTTGAACTCGCCTCCTTGACGAACAATAAACCAACCATAATCAAAATTTCTATTAAACATATCCGTTTTTGAATGGTTGTTAATTGTTCGTCTGCGTATTCACCATGCATGTCTTGTGGGCTGTCGCCCATGAAAACTTCGTTTTCTAACGGCACTTGTCGTGCCGTTGACACTCTGGTGCATCCCGGTTCAAATCCTTCGTGAAATGTTTTAACAAAATAAAACGACCACCAAAACGGTGGTCTTTTTATTTTGGCAGGGCCATCTGTGCAATTCACGAGCTGATACTATGCGCGATTTATTGCAATTTGGCAAAGAAATAAAAACATTTATTCAAAAACTGATTTAAACATTCATCTTTGACGGTCAAGAAGAGAATATTTTGAAAGTATTTCTCGTAATGTTGTATATTCAAAAGGGAAATAATTCCATTGTTTTATGAGAGTGTGAACGTCTGTTGGGAATAATTCTTGTACTGGATATTTATCAATACTCTTTGAATCGTGTATAATGGCATATTTCCTGATAAGATTAGCTTGTAAATTATCATAAAAAGTTTTAGTCCAATCACTAACCTCACTCCAAAACATTAGCGATTCCTTTTCGTCATCTAACACGCATTCTTCCAAGAGTTGCCAAGCCAACATTTCCGTACGACGCATATCTTGTTCTGATAAAAAAGATGGGTGTGCTTTTTCGTACTCTACGACCATTTGACGCAAATTATTTTCTTTTAAAATATCGTAATTTTCAGTCATGTCTTATCTTTTGAATCGCTACACCGATTGTAATGAAAAATTACGGGATGTCTATAAAATAATTTTTAATGGTTCGTAAATCTGCGAAACTGGTACAGTTTTTACCACCAACTTACGAACTCGTGCAAGTATTAGAAAACAAAGAAAAATCGGGTATAAAACCCGATTTTTGAATTTTGGCAGGGCCATTTGTGCAATTCACGAGCTGATTTTATGCGTGATTTGTTGTCGTTTGGGAAAGAAATAAAAAAATTTATTTCTCTATTACTTTGACAATACTTTTGTATTTGTGATATTGCCATCTTGGTCATATTCTTTTAACACAGTATTATCACCTGATATTTCAGTTGTATATATCAACTGACCATTATCATTATAGGCACGCAACATTCCATCTGGGGTGCTTTCAGAAGCAATGACACCGTTTTTGTGATAATTGATAGATTTTATACTTTTTCCGTTTTTATAAGTGTTTTGTTGAATAAGGTTTCCAGATTCTTTGTCATAATTTTTAAGAATTCCAGTTATTAGGTTCCCTTTTTCATCACGACACACATCTGTTGCACTCTTGAAATCTATTTCACAAATAATGATACCTTTATCGTAAGAGTGAACATAAAGAGCGGAATTTTCTGTGTACATATCGGTAATAATGTTATCAGGAATTTTTATATTGCTTTCACCACAAGATACCGAATTATTAACAAACTTGCACAACACATGGTCTTTGGTATCGTACACTTTGGTTGAATCACATCCAACAACACCTAATGCACATAAAGCAATTAAAAAAGTTTTTTTCATTTGTATCTCCTTTCATTTACATTTGCAGTATAAAATATAATCGGGTTTATTTCAATATATAAAACACCCACAATAAATACGAACCAAGGAAAAGGTTAGATTTCTAACCTTTTCTTTTTAAAAGTTCGTAAATATGCAAAACGGGCTGTGTTTTTACCACCCAACTTACGAACTCGTGGAAATATTGCAAATCTAATCAAAAAAAACACCCAAACGGGTGTTTTTGATTTTTGGCAGGGCCATCTGTGCAATTTGCGAATTGATTTTATTCGTGATTTGTTGTCATTCGGGAAAGAAATTAAGGTGTTTTTGAATAAATATTAGCATATATGAACCCTAGTATACTAATGGTTGACATTTATTTGTTTTGTGTTATGTTATTGGCAACAATAAGAGGAAAAAAATTGGCGATTCAAATAGACTTTAACAAGGCTTGGAGTGATATGAAGTATCATACTTCTTTACCACTTGTCTCTTTTGGACCGTATTCGCCAGCATACCTTATTGCAACAAATGAAAATATAAATTGCGACGTCAGACAGTATATGTATAACAGTGAATATAAAAAATATTGTGAAAAAATTCTGACCGTATCAGCATCTGGTGACCATCCATTATTTTGTAAAATGTACGGCGCCAAAGAAATCACTACTTTTGATATAACATATACATCCAAAATAATTATGGATATTAAAACATTAGCTATAAAACAATTAGACTTTGGCGAATATTGGCAATTATTAAAAGATTTGTGGCGCAATCCAAATATTATATCTGTACCAAATTTTGAACATATTATGCAAAAATTGGATTCAAACGAACAAAAGTATATTCGTGTAATGTGTGGAAAATTCGCTTTATTTACCTATGGGGCATCGCCGGATTTTTTTTCAACAGATACGGATAAACGTAACCAGAAATTACTTCACGAGGAATTACATCAAGCTGATTTACCTGCATTTCCTTTTATTTGGTCTGATATTGCACATTTGGATACCAAGTTAGGTGATAATACTTATGATTTTATATACTTGTCTAATATCTTAGATTGGGTAAGTGATGACACAACAACATCTGTTTTGAACGCCCTTACAAAAAGATTAAATTATGGTGGTCGTATATTGATACGTGTAATTCACGGTGATACTACCAGTCTGCGTGACATATGTAAAAGCATAGAAAAACAATCACCTAATTTAGCTTTTATCAATCATTGGACTCATATGATTTTAGTAAAATGCACAAGAACAATTTAAAAAAGTTCGTAAATGTGTGAAACGGGCTATGTTTTCAACACCTAATTTACGAACTCACAGAAATATTGGAAATCCAATCAAAAAAACACCCAAACGGGTGTTTTTGATTTTTGGCAGGGCCATCTGTGCAATTCACGAACTAATGAAATCAAGGATTTATTGCAATTCGGAAAAGAAATAAAATTATTTTACAACAGGTTCCTTTTATTGTAATAATTATAAGCAAGAGATATATTTTATGAAAATCGATATATTAAAAGCATATTTAAAATATAAATTTGGTTTGGCGGCTGGTTTGCCCGCATTCGTTATCAACAGTGTAAAAGAGTGTGATAATGGAGAGCCACTTGTTGATATAAAAAAATCTGGGTTGCAACTATTTTTCGGTGGTAGATTAACTAAAGAAGAACAAGTTTTTTTACGCAAAGCTGTTGCAGACAAAATCATAAGCGCATCCAAATCTTTGCCGGATGGAATTTGTTTTATCATATATGATGCCTATCGACCTTTAAGCGTTCAACAAGAAGCTTGGGATAAAAAGTACGCATATTTCAAAACGCTTTATCCGGACGAAACTGACGATCAAATAACATTGCGAACAAAACGTGTTATTGCTGATCCACGACGTGGGCATGGCGGTCATCAAACTGGTGGTGCTATAGACATCGGTTTGTGTGATAAAAATGGTGCTGAATTGGACATGGGTATAATTTATCTTGGCCAGGGCAAAAGCATAAGGACAAACGCAAAAGTAAATGGAACAGCCCAGCGCAACAGAAAATTATTATGTGCAATTATGAAAAAAAACGGTTTTGTTAATTACCCGAATGAGTGGTGGCATTTCTGCTATGGTGACCGTATGTGGGCTGCATATTCTGGCAAGAAAACGTGTTTTTATGGTTTGGTAAAATAATCTATTGGTTTTTAAAAGTTCGTAAGTCGATGAAACAGGATCGTTTTTACTGTGCAATTCATGAACTGATGATGTGCGTGATTTGTTGCAATTCGGAAAAGAAATTAAGGTGTTTTTGGAATTAAAGTACTAGATTATTTTGTAAACTGGTTCACAGTATTCGCAATAAATTCTTGCAATTTTATACCAGGATATTGAGCAATATATTCATCTGCTTTTTTCTGATTCAATACTAATAATTCTTTTGAATGATTTATATAAATTGCATAGTTTATCCATAGTGTACATTTGCTAAAATCTATTTTACCGCATAGCGAGGAGTCTGGATTAAATTTTTCTTTCCATTTAAACCCTATGAATTGCAAACCTTTTATGTATCTAGGGACATTTCGTGCATCATAAGGATTTTCTTTCGGAATATCCTGGTCTATATAATCCCATTCATAATACGTGTTATATGGTTCTTCCCAATCAACCCCCATTCCGTCAACCTCGTTTATAAAACGCATATGACCTGGGGTCACAACCGAGAACATAACCATTTCAGGTGTTTCAATGGTTGTAAAACGATATTTAAAAAGTTTTGAACACTTCGCCATTTTTATAGTAACTGTAACACTCAATTTATAAATATCAAATAAAAGTTCGTAAATTGGTAAAATGGTGTCTGTTTTCAAATATCAACTTACGAACTCGTGAAAGTGTTAGGAAACAAAGAAAAAAACCGCAAAAATGCGGTTTTATCAATCTTGGCAGCCCCACTCGGATTTGAACCGGGATTCTCGCCTTGAAAGGGCGGTGTCCTAACCATTAGACGATGGGGCCAGAACCTTAATTATACCGCCGCGACCGCGGCGGTAAAAATCTCTGGCGGGATGTAAGGGGCTCGAACCCTCGACCTTCTGCGTGACAGGCAGACGCTCTAAACCAGCTGAGCTAACACCCCAGAGCGATAGCAATATTATACTGAATAATTATAAAAATCAAGTATTTTTTTTCACTCACCGTGTTCCAGAACCAAATCACCGCTGAAAATCATCCATTGGCAAATTTTTAGATGATATTGCATCGGCAAAATCAATATCTGAATCTGACTTACCTGTTTCAAATTTCAGCAATTCTCCAACATTGATATAATCTGACAAATCTTCAAGCGTATAAGATTCTTTTTTACTGGCTTCTTGCAATAAATCATTATATTTTTTGCGCCACCGCCATTTTGATTTATTATGATCTTTGACAAATCCGACACAAATCAAAACCAAGCCATCTGGACCATCGGCCACTTTCCACACCAACCGTTTATTATCGTCATGGGTAGAGCTGTCTATACTTTGAACGACAGCACATCCGAATTCTTTTTTTGCGGTTTTAGATACAGTGCTTTTGCTTTCTTTGACAACATGCACAGGTCCTTGGAATTGCATATCCAATGGATTCTGATTTATTTCATTTATGATTCGTAGCGCATCCAGAACATTTTTTCGCCCCGAAGATTTTTCTAAATCTTTATATTGAGATAATTTAATATATTTTTTTATTACAACTGTGTTGATTTTGGTTTCATTTTTTTCTGGGGCAACCACAGGTTTAACCACAGGTGTTTTTTCTTTTGCCGGCTCTTGATGTTTTTCTTTGTTTTTCAACACTAATTGTTTTAAATCATCATAGATTTGCGGTAATTGAGAAGCAAAAACACATATGACATCCGTATCATCTGCCAAACGATGCAACGTAATTTTTTTGATTCCGTTATTGCGTTGATTGGATAACACATACCGTACAAAACGAATTAAATCATCGTCTGACAAACCATTAAATTCAGCATCTGGGCGAAAACGAGCAAAAAGATCTTGAACGTCCAGATGTTTACCTTCTATTTTGACAGCTTTTTCCAGTTCTTGGAAAAATTTTTCTGGGTTCTGTAAAAGAGATTCGGCCTTTTTCATAAATTTTAATATTTCATCAGGTTTATCTTTTGGCAGCGCCGCTATCGACGCATAAATTTTTTTATCCATGTAATAAGTTATTTCTTTCTCTAGATTTGGGTAAGCTTCTGCCAAAGCCGTCCACATATCATGCAGTTTATAGACATCTTTCGCTATGTCCTTGTTTTTTTGCATACTATCAACCAATTCTTTTTCTTTATTTTTCTTTTCTGTTACTATTTTATTGATAGCATCTCTGATATCTCTGCCGCGAATATCCACAACTTTAACATTTGGGTACATTTTCAAAAATTTTTCAACTATATCCATATTTTTTTCTAAAAATTCTTGTTTAACAAATTTTTGTTCGACAACCAGAATTCTTAATTCATCAGGCAACAAACCTATCAAATCATCCAAGTTATTGATACTGTGTGAACAATCAATTTTTCTGGTGATTGGGAATTTAAAATCTTTGTCTATCCAACCCTTGCCCATCCCACTACAATCGAACCAACCATAGACAGCGGCAGGGAACACTTTACTGTATTTAGAACAACGGAAATCTCCGACGACCAACAACTTTGAAAAACAAGAAACATTAAAATTGCGATTTGTTTTAGTTATAACACCACTAAGATCCATATCGCCATGCGCTTTTACGTATATTTTTCTTCTGAAAAAAATTTTTCCAGCGAAAGCAACCGCTCTTCCTATGAGTGATAATTTACCAATAGAAACATTGGGTATCACTGTTTTACCGTCAACCAATCCATTCGGGGTAAGAACAGATATAACTATATCAAACTTATTTTTTGGCATATAAAAACCTCTGTTATTCGCGATTAAAATAGCACAACGACCTGTAATTTGCAATACTTTATACTGACAGATTGACAATTAGTTTAAATGACTCTATAATTCGCGTATGAAAAAAATAGTCATATTGATTTGTTTAGCAGTATTAATTGGTGGTTGTGGAAAGCGTTCTGAATTGGTTCACGACAACGATTTTCCGCGTAATTATCCGATTTATTAATGTTTTTGCGGGTATGGCGACTACGAAGTGCCGCCAGAGAACCCCGGGCAGATTCTTCGGAAAATGCCACAAACATAGTTGATATTGCGTTTTGCGGGTATGGCGAAACTGGCAGACGCGCTGGATTTAGGTTCCAGTGGGGCAACCCGTAAGAGTTCAAATCTCTTTACCCGCACCAAATAATCAGAAATAAAAATGTCAGAAAATAAAATTGTTCGTGTGGGGGTTGGATGCTGGATATTTAATCCAGCTGGCCAGGTTTTATTAGGCAAACGCAAATCAAAACATGGATTTGACGAATGGGCCCCACCGGGTGGACATCTGGAATTCGGCGAAAGTCCGCAACAATGCGCCACGCGTGAATTATTTGAAGAAACAGGAATAAAAATACCTGAAACACAATTTGAAATTATATCGTTAACCAACGATATTTTCCCGGACAAACATTATATTACTATCCATTGTAGCGCGAACAACATTATCGCCACACCGGCAATCATGGAACCAGACAAATGTGAAAACTGGCGATGGTTTAATTTGGATAAAATGCCTGAGCCATTATTTTTATCTGCGCGAAATCTTTTAAGACAAAAAATCTGGTAAAAAAAACTTGATTTTATGTAAAATTCAACCTATAATGCGCCAAGTAATTAAAAAAGGCGATAAAAATGGCATCTAAAAAAGGTAGCAACGAATACATTAAACTGGAAAATAAAGAAACCGGTTATTTTTATACAACGAAAAAAAATATGAAATCTGAAAACACCCAGGGTAAAATGAAATTCCGCAAATATGATCCAAAATTGCGCAAACATGTGGTGTTCACAGAAGCCAAAATGGGCCATTAAAATTATTGGCGATCATGCAAGAGATTAAAAAAACCTGCAATTTGCGGGTTTTTTTGTTTCACATATTTTTCAAATTCATATATTATTTTCCGAATTTACCACTGCGCGGGAAACCAACCGGTATCGTGTGACCCTGGGACGCACGTTTTGCGACCCATGGGGTAATGTCGTCTAATTTTGTCGTTCCACGCCCCGTCGTCCATCCAAAACCGTCAGATTTATTAAAGAACATAGCGTCAATCGTATAAGTCCGGTCTGCATTATATTTCTGTAAAATGACACCTTTGCCACGCGACATTTCTGGGATTTGCGACGTTTCAAACATCAATAATTTATCGTTTGATCCCGACAGCGCGACCATATCACCATCAACACGCACGCACAAAACCGCCGGATTATGTTCGTCCACATTCATAATCTGTTTTCCGTTTCGTGTTTGCGCGACACAGTTTTCACCACTTACTATGAACCCAGTTCCATGACGTCCGACAACCAGATATTTCGCATTTGCATCCAAAACAAACGCGCGAACTATCGTTTCATTTGCGCCGATATCCGCCATCATACGCACAGATTCACCAAACCCACGCGCAGACGGTAAATCGTTGCCCGACAAAGTGAACATTTTACCACCAGACGCAAACAGATTGATTTTATCTGTCGTTTGGGCATGGAAAGCAAATTGTAATTCGTCGCCTTCTTTAAATTTCATATCCAAATTATTCAAATCAAGATGTCCACGCGCCGCACGTATCCATCCCATAGACGACAAAACGACCGTTATTGGTTCTTTTTCAATAAAATCGTCTGCATTGATGGCAATTTCTTCGCCGATTGGCGCCCACTGGGTGCGACGCCGCCCCAGCGTAGTATTTTTCGCATACTGTTTTTTAATATCATCAAACCACGCGTGTAATTGTGCGTTCTGTAATTCAGTATCATTCAACAGTGCATTTAATTTATCGCGTTCTTCGCGCAACGCAGCATCTTCGCGTTTGATTTCCATTTCTTCCAATTTTCGCAGCGAACGCAAACGCGTATTCAAAATAGATTCAACCTGAACTTCGGTCAATTTGAATTCGTCCATCAAGACCACTTTTGGATCATCTTCGTTTCGTATGATTTCAATCACACGGTCCAAATTCAGATAGACAATCAATAACCCGCCTAATATTTCCAGACGTCTTTCGATATTCCCCAATCGCCAATGCGTGCGACGCAACAACACGTTCTTTTGATGTGCAATAAATTCCCGCAACACATCACCAATCGGCATAACACGCGGCGCACCGTTCGAATCAACAACATTAAAATTCATATTGAATTTGTATTCCAGATCAGTCATCGCAAACAAATGCGCCATCATTTTATCACATGGAACATTGCGATTTTTCGGCGTGATTACTATGCGGACATCGGTCGTAGATTCATCAACGATATCTTCAACCAACGGCAATTTTTTAGAATCTATTAAATCTGCAATTTGTTCAACCAATTTAGATTTAATTATACCATATGGAATTTCAGTGATAACCACCTGCTCGGCCCCGCGGTCTAATTTTTCAATTTCCCATTTTGCCCGAATGCGAAACGCACCGCGGCCGGCCGCATAATTTTTACAAATCGTTGCAAAATCATCAATCAGCACACCACCAGTTGGAAAATCAGGCCCCACCAATTTTTTCATAATCTGTTCAGTGGTGGCATCATTTTTATCAACAACCAAATTCAACGCATCCATTATTTCCGAAACATTATGCGTCGGAATATTTGTCGCCATACCAACTGCGATACCCATTCCGCCATTTGCCAGCAAATTAGGAAACGCACCCGGCATAACCGTCGGTTCAACCGTAGTCCCATCAAAATTCGGCATCATGTCAACGCTGTCTTCGTCGATGCCCTCCATAATCAGCATTGCTGCATTTGTCATTTTTGATTCAGTATAACGATATGCAGCCTGGGGGTCGCCGTCGATATTTCCAAAATTACCCTGGCCATCAATCAATGGATAACGAACCGAAAAATCTTGGGCCAGACGGACCATCGCATCATAAACCGAAGAATCACCATGCGGATGATAGTGTCCCAACACATCCCCGACAACCGTCGCACATTTACGAAACGCAGCAGACGGCGATAATTTTTGCCGCAACATAGAAAATAAAATACGGCGATGCACAGGT
This sequence comes from Candidatus Enterousia sp., assembly GCA_045648885.1. Lineage (GTDB taxonomy): Bacteria > Pseudomonadota > Alphaproteobacteria > Rs-D84 > Rs-D84 > Enterousia. Next base: position 587 of record JAZROV010000021.1, on the reverse strand, counting down.
TTTAACCCATCGCGCACATCAGGCAACGCACGGGCGACAATCGTACTGACCGCGTAAGACAAATAACGTTGCGAAAGCGCATCTGATAATTGTTGTCCAGAGATATTTTCGTTCACTGTTTCGTTTTTTCTCATGATTCTTTCCGTTTTTTATCAGCACCAGAATAAAACATTTGAAAAAATAAAACAAGAAAAAAACCGCCCAATCGGGCGATTTTTTCAATCAGTTTTTTGATTTAGAATCCGAAAACCATACGTTGTTTCGATTGACGTTTCTTTTCGTTACGAACCGCTTCTTCTTTCAAGCGTTTACGTTTAGTCGTTGGTTTTTCGTAACGTTGACGTCCTTTCATTTCGCGATAAAGGCCTTCTTTTTGAGATTTACGTTTTGCAACACGCAAAGCCTGTTCAACGTTGTTATCACGAACCAAAACTTTTACCATTATGTATTCACCCCCTTTGGCGAATTTGTATTGTGTTTTTTTGAAAAAGGGGAAATATTCCCCCCCTTCGTTATCCTGGTGGAGCTGATCAGGCTCGAACTGACGAGACGGTGATGGTTGCCCAAGAAGGTGTCTCTCTTCGTTT
>JAZROV010000020.1:0-44449 GCA_045648885.1 Candidatus Enterousia sp. | reverse complement strand
TTTGTTGTTTTACTTAAAAAGGGGACTTTAATCCCCCTTTCGCTTGTCTTGGTGGAGCTGATCAGGCTCGAACTGACGAGACGGTGATGGTTGCCCAAGAAGGTGTCTCTCTTCGTTTGTTCTTGCCTTTTCGGCTTCGTTTATCCTGGTGGAGCTGATCAGGCTCGAACTGACGACCCCCTGCTTGCAAAGCAGGTGCTCTACCAACTGAGCTACAACCCCAGAACTTTGCATTTTTCTTTTTCTGAGTTTTGCGCCCCGCTGCGTTACAAAGCAACTTGCCTCTACCAACTGAGCTACAACCCCAGAACTTTGCTCTTTCGTATCGAAAGCCAGCATATTTTATACGCTTATTTTACCAAAGTCAATACTATTTTTTCATATGAACATCCATTTGTGGAAATGGGAAATTCAATTTGTGCTTTGGAAATTCTTTGTAAATCTGTTCGATTATGTCCGCGCGAACCGGCAACAAATCTTCATATTTTGTCCAATAACGCACCGTCAAAGTGACCGCGCTGTCGTCCAACGAAGCCAATAATACCACCGGTTCTGGTTGTTTTAACACGCGTTTATCTTTTGCCAAAATTTTCAGTGCCAACGCACGCGCTTTTTCCACATCGTCACCATATGATATCGCAACATTTATATCGGTTCTGCGATTCTCGCCCATAGACAGATTTGTTATCACACCGTTCGACAGCGCGCCATTTGGCAAAAACAGCACCTGGTTATCAAATGTATTTATTTGGGTGGTGAAAATCATAATTTTTTGCACTATCCCCGTTTTGCCATCTGCGGTTATAATCGTATCGCCCACCCGAAAAGGTTTAAATAACAATATAACCATGCCACCTGCAATATTTTGCAAACTGCCCGATAATGCCATACCAACCGCCAACGAAGCAGCCCCCAAAACCGCGACTATTGACGTCATCTGCACACCCAACGTCGTCAAAATTATGATTATGACAAAAACTTTCAACGCAATATTCAAAAAGGAAACAGTGAACGATGCCAAAGACGGTTCTACATTATGTTTTTTCATTCCAAAATTGATTGAAGCCACGATTTTTTTAACCAGCCAAAAACCAATCAACCAAATGGCAATCGCAGCCAGCAATTTTGTCCCGAAATCAGCGATTATTTGCCCCAAAGTGCTTATCAAAGAATCAATCGTTATATTCATTTTTATTCCCTTTGTTCTATCAAAAAAATCTAGCAAAAAAGTCTGACCCCGCGCAAGGAGATTTTTAAACATTTTTTAACAAAACTTGACAAAACCAATAAAAGTATTATATTTATAACATCAAAAGCAAAACAACAAAAGGAAACACTATGAAAAATGTTCAAACTTTTCGCGAAATTGTTGATGACAAAGTAAAAAATGTTGTCGCACGTTTCGGCATCAGAAATTTTGATAAAAACAAAAAAATCGGCGAATACAAAGAATTAAATTTCGAAGATGTTTTGGTGATTTTCAACGAATTGGAAATTTCATTCAGTTTGCCTCAATCGTCTATTTCTAACAGCATCTATAAAAGAAACAAAGAACCAAAAAATTTCGATTATTTTGATGACATGACTTTTGAAGAAATCACAAATATCGTTCGTAATAAAGTCGGTTTGTCACGTATGGCTGCACACAATATGCAGACATTGATAAACTACAAAAACGGTATTGTCAGATAATCTTTTATAAAAAAACAAAAATCTCCGGCAAAATGTCGGAGATTTTTTTATCACTTTATTTTTTATTTCACAGTCAATTCTTTGCCGTGAACATCTACATCTACGGTTGAACCTTCGCCAATCGCATTTGATAAAATCAAATCTGCGATTTTATCTTCGACCGCGGTAGTAATCAAACGTTTCAATGGGCGCGCACCAAACACATCATCATATCCATTATCACCCAGCCATTTTATAGCGGCATCTGATACATGCATTGATATTTGGCGTTCCGCCAAACGTTTTTCCAATATTTTTAATTGGATTTTTACTATATCGCCCATTACATCTTTGCCTAATTGATTAAAGAACACAATTTCATCAATTCGGTTGATAAATTCAGGTCTGAAATGTTTTTTTACTGCATCCATAGACGGCAAATTGCTGGTCATTATTATAATAGTGTTTGTAAAATTCACTACGCGACCCTGGCCATCTGTTAAACGTCCATCATCTAATATTTGCAGAAAGACGTTAAATACATCTGGATGCGCTTTTTCAATTTCATCAAACAATAAAACCTGGTACGGTCTGCGGCGCACAGATTCTGTCAATTCGCCGCCCTGGTCATACCCCACATATCCCGGAGGCGCACCAATTAAACGCGCGACCGAATGCGGTTCCATATATTCAGACATATCTATACGCGTCATCGCGCTGTCGTCATTAAACAGGTATTGTGCCAACGCTTTTGCAACCTCTGTTTTACCGACACCAGTTGGTCCCAAAAACATAAACGAACCCGATGGACGATGCGGATCAGACAAGCCTGCACGCGAACGACGAATTGCACGAGCAATGACAGACAAAGCATGATCTTGGCCTACAACACGTTTACGCAATTCATCTTCGATATTTAATAATTTTGATTGTTCTTCGATTGATAATCTGTCCGCAGGAACACCTGTCCATTTGCTGACAACCGCCGCAATATGTTCCGGCAACACAGTTTTATATTCTTTAGATTCGCTGTTTTGTTTTTTGATTTGTTCTTCTAATTCTGGAATTTTACCGTATTGCAGCGCAGACGCTTTCTCATAATCACCATTACGCATCGCGATTGCAACTTCTGCGCGCGCCGCATCCAGCGCAGCCATCGCATCAGACAAACCGCGCATTTTATTTTGTTCTTCTTTCCAATCTGCCGTCATTTTTTCAGATTCCGCAGACATTTTTTCAATCAATTTTTCCAAATCTGCCAAACGTTTTTTTGATTCAGCATCTTTTTCTTTCTTTAATGCCTGTTGTTCGATTTTTAATTGCATCAAATGTCTGTCTAATTCATCCAGTTTTTCAGGTTTTGATGCTATTTCAATACGAACACGCGCAGCGGCTTCATCAATCAAATCAATTGCTTTATCTGGCAAAAACCTGTCTGTGATATATCGATTTGACAATTTCACAGCCGCCACCAGCGCAGCATCAGCAATACGGACGCCATGATGTCCTTCGTATTTATCTTTCAAACCGCGCAAAATCGATATAGTATCTTCGACTGTTGGTTCATCAACATAAACAGGTTGAAAACGCCGTGCCAGCGCAGGATCTTTTTCAATATACTGCCGGTATTCATCCAACGTGGTTGCACCAACACAGTGTAATTCACCACGTGCCAACATAGGCTTTAATAAATTGCCCGCATCCATAGAGCCTTCACCCTTACCTGCGCCAACCATAGTATGCAATTCATCAATAAACAAAATGATTTCGCCATTTGATTCTTTAACGGCTTTCAAAATCGCTTTCAAACGGCCTTCGAATTGTCCACGAAACATCGCGCCTGCCATCAAAGCACCCATATCCAGCGATAATAATTTTTTCTTTAACAAATTTTCAGGCATATCACCCGACACAATACGTTGCGCCAGACCTTCAACTATCGCAGTTTTACCAACCCCCGGATTACCAATCAACACAGGGTTATTTTTTGTTCGACGCGACAACACTTGAATCGTTCTGCGAATTTCTTCTTCGCGTCCAATCACAGGATCTAATTTTCCATCTGCCGCCAATTTCGTAAAATCGGTTGTATATTTTTCAATCGCTTGTTGTGGTGTTTCTTGAACTTCATCTGGATTCATAATATCACCTCTTGTTTTTTTATTTTTTCTTTTGCTTGTTATATAGTCGCATTTTTTTAAAATTCAAGCCATCGGATGATAAACCTAGAAATATCCCATCCAGGGATAAAATCACAAAGCGCTTGCGTAAAAAAACAATTTCTTTTAATATGAGGTTAAGGGAATGTACAAAAAGGTTTTTTATGACTTTTTCTGACAAAGATATTAAACAAATAAAATCTCACGGATTAAGTCTGGATATTGTGAACAAACAAATTGAAAAATTTAAAACTGGTTTCCCGTTTTTGAATATTGTAAAACCTGCGTCCAGTGCCGATGGCGTTAAACAAATTTCACCTGAATATTTTCAAAAATATATTGATATATATGATAAATATCAACAAACACACGACATTGTAAAATTTGTTCCTGCATCTGGGGCAGCGACGCGTATGTTCAAAGATTTGTTTGATTTTTTGCGTTCTAATCGTCCGAATAAAATTTCATTAGAAACAACTATGAATATTACACGCTTTGCTTTTTGGGATGATTTAAAGGTTTACCTGCCGCGGAATGCAACTGATATGAACATCGCAGATTGTTTGGTGACTGAATCTGGGTTGAATTATGGCAATATGCCAAAGGCTTTGATTACTTTTCATCGATACACAAATCACACCAGAACCCCAATCGAAGAACATATTGATGAAGCGTTCCAATATGCAAAATCTGGTAATAATGTAAATATACATTTTACAATATCACCTGAACATAAAACAGATTTTGAAAACGCACTGGACAAAATAATTCCGGAATACGAATCAAAATATAATGTGAAATATAATGTGTCAATATCTGAACAAAAATCTTCAACTGATACGATTGCGCTGAATGTGGATAACACAGTATTTCGCAATGATGATTATTCGCTTTTATTTCGACCGGCAGGACATGGCGCATTGATTGAAAATTTGAATGACATAAATGCAGATATAATATTTATTAAAAACATAGATAATATCGCGATTGAATCTTGGCGTGCAGATACCGTCAAATACAAACGCGTTTTGGCGGGTTTGTTGGTTGATATTCAAAATCAGATTTTTGCTTTGATAAAAGATATCGATTCCAACAATGCAGATGTAAACCGCGTTCACAGTTTTATTACGAAAAATTTAGGCATAAAAATAGACCGCCAATTATCATTATCTGAATATCGTGATATTTTAAACCGCCCGACACGTGTTTGTGGTGTTGTGAAAAACACTGGTGCACCTGGGGGTGGTCCGTTTTGGGTTCGCGCCCCCAATGGCGATATCAGTTTGCAAATTGTAGAAACAAATCAAATTGCGCCCGAATCGGCATACATAGTGGCTGGGGCTGAATATTTCAATCCGGTTGATTTGGTTTGTGGCGTAAAAGATTACAATGGTAATAAATTTGATTTAACAAAATACGTTGATGAAGATACCGGTTTCATATCTGAAAAATCAAAAAATGGCCTGCTGTTGCGCGCTATGGAATTGCCCGGTCTGTGGAACGGTGCCATGTCAAAATGGAATACAATTTTGGTGGATGTGCCAATATCTACATTCACCCCTGTCAAAGTTGTCACAGATTTATTATTACCCCCGCACCAGGGAAAATAATATAAAAATAAAAACAAGACTTGACTTTTTGCATTTTATATTATAAATTATTGCCCAGTAATTAAAGGATTTAAATATGCCTCGTGTATGTAAAGTAACTGGTAAGAAAACAATGGTTGGTATGAATGTTTCGCATTCTATGCGTCATACTAAACGTACATTCTTGCCGAATTTGCAAAAATTGTCATTTCACAGTGACATTTTGGCTCGCGATTTCAGTTTGCGTATTTCTACAGCTGGGTTGCGTACATTGACAAAACATGGCGGTTTAGATGCCTATGTTATGTCTAAACCAATTTCTCGTTTGACACCTGAAATGGCTGCGATTAAAAAAGCCATTGATAAAAAGAACGGAAAACCTGCAGCGAAAGCTAAAAAACCGGTTCACAAACCGAATCGCAGTGCCCGTTTGGTGAAAAAAGTCGAAGCAAAGAAAGCCGCAGCGAAATAATAATCGTGGTTGATTTGCGAGAATGGCTCTGTGGCGGAACTGGTAGACGCGCTTGACTCAAAATCAAGTTCTGCAAGGAGTGTCGGTTCGATTCCGACCAGAGCCACCAGAAATAAAAAATTGCCCCGTTCGGGGCAATTTTCATTTGATTTAAAAAAATGTAGATTTATACTGGTAAAGAAAAGGATTCATTATGAAATTTATCAAAACAAACATTGACGGTGTGATTATTGTTGAACCACGTGTTTTTCCAGATTCGCGCGGATATTTTTTTGAAAGCTATAACGAACAAGAATTTATTAAAAACGGAATAACGAATCGCTTTGTCCAAGATAATGAATCAAAATCTTCGTATGGGGTCGTCCGTGGTCTGCATTGTCAGTTGGGCGAACACAGCCAGGCAAAATTGGTTCGTGTAATATCTGGGACGGTTTTGGATGTTGCTGTTGATGTTCGCAAAAATTCTCCGACATTTGGTAAATATGTCGCCGTTGAATTATCAGATAAAAACAAAAGACAATTATTTATACCGCGTGATTTTTTGCACGGCTTTTCAGTGCTTAGCGAAACTGCGATTTTCGCATACAAAGTAGATAATTTTTACAACAAAGAATCTGAATTTGGCATTCGATACGATTCGCCAGAAATAAACATTGATTGGCGTGTACCCAATGATAAAATCATTACTTCTGAAAAAGACAGATTGGCGCATACACTGGCAGATTTGCGACAATTACAAAAATAATTAACATCATCAAAAAAACATTTGTAAATTCAGGAAAAAACGGCTATAAAGTCATTGAGAGGCCAAGTTTCCATGTTAAAACATGGAAAAGGTTACATTGTTATACAGTTGTGTGTAGCGGTTTTATGGGCGGCTTTCCGGCGGTGTCGCTTTGGGCTTTCAACAACACGAACAGCTCAGCTCCCGATTGCGCGTCGAATTGCACGAACAACTGCGGCAACAACGTCCAGAACAACGCTTCGCTCCGCGCGGGGCTTTTTGGTTCGGTCGCTCCTTTGGAAGGTGATTAAACTTTGACTTTCCACAAGACAAAGTTTTGCTGACCTGCAGAACAAAGTGTATATATAGACACTTTTCAGGTGTCAAACAAAAGACATCTGTTTTAATGCCTTTCACATCAAAGGCGGAACAGTGTGACCTGTCTGAACAAGACAAATACAAAACGCAGGGGATATCTGGACCAGTAGTTTGATTTGTATCGTGACGACCGTCCTGGATATCCAATTCAATTTTGGGGTGCAAAAATGACATTGGAAGAAATAAAACAATTAAACGAAAAAAATTGTCCTAGATTTTCTTCGTTTGCAAAAAATCAAATGCCGATGCCGGGCAATAAAAAACATCTGGATGAAGTTTTAAATCGTGAAATAACCGTCGTTGATTTCAGAATGCGTCGTTCCACAAAACGTGACGGCACAGACTGTTTGCAACTGCAATTTTTATTAGGTGGGGAAATCTGTGTTTTATTCACAGGCTCCAGCGTCTTGATAAACCAAATCAAAGAAGCACAAGACAATATCCCGTTCACAACAACCATCATAAAAATAGACAGATATTATTCGTTTTCTTGATAAAATATGAAAAGTTATAAACGTTTATGGGAACAATTTATTTCCAAAGAAAATTTTGATTCTGCGGCCAAGAAAGCGATAAAAAGTAAAAAATCTAAAAAAACTGTTCGTTTATTTCTGGAACATCGGGAAAAAAATCTGGAAAAACTGCGCAAAGCGGTAATAAACGGCCAGTTTAAGACTTCGCCGTACAAGACTTTCACTATTTACGAACCCAAAAAAAGAATTATTTACAAACTGCCGCTTTACCCTGATCATGTATTACATCATGCGCTGATAAATGTTTTGGGACCAATTTGGCAAAAATTTTTTATCAAAGATTCCTATGCATGCATCCCAGGGCGTGGTTTATTATATGCATCACGGCGAACTATGCGTTTTATTCGTCGAAATAAATACGTTTTACAATGCGACATTCGCAAATTTTATCCGTCTATTGACCATGATATTATAATGGAAATAATCGCCAGAAAAATTCACGACCGACGGTTATTAAAAATATTGAATGAAATAGTATGGTCTGTGGGCGGCCAGACAAATTTGCCAATTGGGAATTTGACATCTCAGTGGCTGGGCAATGTTTACATGAATGAATTAGACCAATTTGTCAAACACACACTGCATTGGCGCGATTACATTCGATATTGTGATGATTTTTGTCTTTACGGCAACGACAAAGCCGAATTACACATCGCAGAACAAAAAATCAAAGATTTTGTCCACAACAAATTAAAAATGGAATTTTCAAAAAGCAACATCCGCCCAACTAAAAACGGGGTCAGTTTTATTGGGTACCGTCATTTTCACAAATTCATATTACTGCGTCATTTTACCGCGCAAAAATTACGCAGACGAATAAAAAACATCATCACTCACAGTGATTTTAACGATCATTCTGTTTGTCAATTGGCTGCGGCATATGGTTGGACTCGTTGGTGCAACAGTTTTAATTTCCGAAAAAAAATTCTTTTATTTGCGCGCAAATTTTCCCGAAAAGCCGGACATTTTATAAAAAGCAACCTTTTTTTTGATAAAAAATAAAATTTTTTTTCAACTAAGATTTGGTTTTATGAAAAAAGTGTGATATAATGCATACCGAGAGAAGCAAAAGATGCATTATATGAAAACTGGATTTTCGCTGATTTCTCTGGCTTTTGGGCTGGGGATAATACTGGATGCGACGGCGGCGCCGTCCGTTCGGGTATTGGGTTCTAACGCAGGTTATTCCGCAGGCGTAAAGACTACGGCTGATCAAGGTGCGACCGCTGTAAAGACCGGAAACACGATAAGTTCTTCTGTTCTGGGCACTACGGCGGGGGCAAAAAAATCTGCATCGATAAAAACGGTTTCACCACAAACGACGGCGATTGCACCGATTTCTCGTGCGTCATCGAATCGGACTAATTCAATTCTTCCAACAAAAACAGCGACGGTAAAAACTGTATCTGGTTCGACGAACTCTGAACGTTTCCCGGGAATTGCGACAAAGACTAATATCCAGGGCATTGGAAAAACTGGCACAATATCCACAACAGGGAAACAAACTTCGACGAATACGGGTGGATATAATATTAAAGACATGGACGATCGTTTAACAACAATCGAAGACACTGTTTCGTCCAAGGTTGACACAAAAACGTTGGATGATTATTATACAAAAGATGAAATCGAAGGTATTCGCGGTGATTATTATACTGCGGCCCAGGTCGAAGACCGCATATCCGATATTGACGCCAGTGCATCATCTCAATACATTCGTTTTCTGACCCAGACTGTAAATTTACATTCTGAACAGATTCAAGATTTGGCTGCCCAAGACGGTGGCGTTTATGACACTAATTCAGGCGACAAAAAAATGGTTTATTTTGTGACTGATTTTGATGCGAACGCTGTATTGGGCGAAGAACAACCGGAATAAAACTAAGAAGCAAGAAATGAAAAAAACAGTATTTTCTTTCACAGCGCTTTTGATTTTGACTGCGACGTCTGCATTTGCAGAAAGCACGTCTTACGTTACAACAAAACAATATGTTGACGCCGGTTTGAACGCAGTTTATACACGTGCAAAAAATCGTGATACCGTATTGCAAAACGATATCGACGAATTGACAATTTATGTTGGTGCGCCGGCCATAGATGAAACACCAGCCACAGGTTTAACCAAACGTGTTGACGACATATCGACGAACATTGAAAATTTACGCAATGATATCGTCTACAAAGGAAACCATACTGGCGTGAACGTGACGGACGACAAAACGATTGAAATCACGGGGTTAAGTTCCGCAACCGAAACGAACAACCGCGTTTATGTATTCAGAAATAATACCGCAACAGAATTAGAAATTGCGGACACATGGATGACGGGCGCTGTGGCTTCGACAGCACCTGCAACAACACCAACCACACCGGGAACGGGCGAATAGAAAAACAATAAAAAAATAAAAAGGAAACAGAAATATGAAAAGTTTTTTAAAGATATCATTTGTTTCTTTGATGGCGGCGATTCCGATGATTGCGACGGCTGCACCGTCTGCGTCGCCTGTGGCGTTGGTAAATAATGGTGCGACTTTATCTCCGACCCAACGTGTTGCATCTACATCCTATGTCCAGGGTGCATATAACACATTGGGCACACAAATAAATAATATCATCAGCGATTCAACTGTTCCAACCAGTGCAACACCATACGCTGCGATTGGAACAACAAACAGCATTTCTGAAAATTTGGTTGCATTGGATGCGGCCATCCGTGCTGCTGCGGGTGATGCAGGCGAAACCTATGTCACACAATTATCTGCAACCGTAGCACCGGTTGAAAACGCCAGTTTGAATTATTTAGGTGAAACCACTGCGGGAACGAACGTTGGTGTTAACTTAGGAATTTTGGACAACCAAATCAAATTGAATCAAAACGCGATTGAAACGTTAAGTGGCAGTGGTACCGGTTCTGTCACCGCCGCAATCGCTGCAGAAAACGAACGCGCGGTTGCTGCTGAAACAGCGTTAAGCAATCGTATCGGCACACTGACGGAAAGCGGTCGTTATATCTCGAAAGATGCCAGTGCATTTGAAAACTTGGACACTTTGGATGCCCAGGTTGAAACCAACATGCAAAATATTGGTACTATGAGTGCGCTTTCTCCGAACGGCAATTTGACTGGTGATTCTCGTTCATCATTGGTTTCTGCAATCAATGCGTTGGATGCCGCAATTTCAAATGCAGGCACCGCATCAAACGTTGTGAACGGACATTATATCGGTACTGTGAACGGAAAAACATCAACTGCGGCGAATTTGACTGCCCTGGATGACCAGGTTTATACGAACACACAAAAGATAGGAAATGAAACCATGGGTACAACCGCGACAACTTTGACTGGTGCAATCAAAGAAATGCACGCCCAGACTATGCGTGTCGCGACAACATGGGGCGATGATTCAACAACTGAATCAGTCAAAATATTTCCGACCACTGAATAATGTATAAGAAACAGAATTTTAAAAATCTGGCCCTGCGCCAGATTTTTTTTATTTTAATTCTGCGACAGGGTGTCGTCCCCAGGACGGGGGGTATGCCCCACCCTTGCGGAGGGGCCGACGAGATAAAGCGTCAGCGCAAATCGAGTCGGGGGCGGGTCAGACAAAAATTTCAGACAAATAAATAATCAAAAAAAATATATTTTTACCCGCCCCCGCATCGAACCAATGGTTCTCTGCGACCCCGCCGCAAGGGCGGGGTTTATTTGTTTCGCGACACAAGAAACCGGCAAAAAAATTGTTTTTTCAAAAAAGTCAAGAGAAAAATTTCATATTTATTTATTGTGGCGCAAAAAAAGTATTAAAAAATATGATAAAATGTGAATATAAAAATATCTGGCTTGGGGACGGCTATACTATGAGAGAAAACAAATGAATAAATTATTAGGCGTTTCAATCGCAGCTATGTTGGCCGTCACCCCAATGATGGCAAATGCCGCAAACAGTGTCGCACAATTACCAACATACACAGTGGAACAAGCTAATACAAACATTGCAACAACATCGTATGTTAAGGGCGCATATAATACGGTTGCAAACCAAGTTAACAATATCAAAAATGATATTACAGTTGACACATCCGAAGCAAAAAACATTTCTGCAAATAACACGATTGGCGGAAACGTGACGGCGTTGGATACAGCAATCGGTAACGTCGGCACATTGGCATCTGGTGCAGTAGCTAATAGTGTGTTAACAGAACAAGGTAATGCGGCCGATTTGGTGACTGCAGTTATCGCGATCAACGATGCATTGGCCACTACTACTGGTGATGCAAAAGTTGGGGCCGGCACATATAACTATGTTGTTGCTGGCGCAACCGGTGCGAGCAATTTGGTAAAATTGGATACCGCTGTCGGTCAATTAGACACTAACACAACACACTATCATATTGGGACGATGGGGACCGCATCAGGCGACCCAACAGTTGCAAGCAACTTGGAAGCATTGGATACTGCAATGGGTAAAGTCACCGAAACAAATGCTAACGAATACGCTCACTTGACTGGCGGTGCAAGCGTCGCTGCAAACTTAATTGAATTAAACTCTGCGGTTGTATCTAACGACACAGCGATTGGTCATTTGAATGCAGGCGATAACGACAGCCTTTCTGTTGACTATAAAGTAAAAAATAACGCGAGAAATGCCTTATTTACCCCAACCGCCACAGGTTTATCAAGCACAACATTGCAAGCCGCGATTAACGAAGTTCAAACAAATTTGAACAGTGCGAACACCGATGCAGCATTGCTGGAAGGTAATTATTACTATTACGATACAGTCGAAGGCGAAAACGGCCACACGAAAGATACTGTTGCGGGTGCCATCAAGAAAGTTGACGCACAGGTCAAACGTAATGAACAAGCAATCACAGCTATCAACAACACCCAAATTCCTTTGTTTGGTAACTGGGCCAGCGAAACAGCATCTGACAATGTCACGATTGCTCAGCTTACAGCAGGCAATTAAAGATAATTGTTGATTACAAATTAAAATGCCCTGGGAATATCTCAGGGTGTTTTTTTGTTTTTCACCCCCACCCCGTCGCTTCGCGCCACCCCTCCACAGGAGGGGAACTTTTTTCCCACGACGAGCGCAAGTTCTCCTCCGCCGGAGGAGTACGTCCGCAGGACGGGAGGTGGGGGTATTCTGCCCCAATGGGGAAGTGGCTTGCGACAACCGTCGCAAGACGAAGGGGGCATTCCGGTTCGTGCATTTTTCCGAACGACTGGCAGCCATAACTTTTTCAACCCTCCCCATCGCTTCGCGGTCCCCCCCCGCTCCGGGCGGGGAATTTATCCCGCGACGGGGTGGCGTTGCCCACCCGAAAAATCGTCTTTTTAAAAAAGTCAAGAGAAAAATTTCATAATTTTATATTTCATGCTGTCATAAATAGTTTTTTTCTGGTATAATATCAGAGAATAAAAAAGTATCTGGCTTGGGGACGGCTATATTACTATGAGGAAATAAACTATGAAAAAATTATTAGGCGTTTCAATCGCAGCGATGTTGGCCGTCACCCCAATGATTGCCAGTGCGGATCCTTCTACAGGGAACCATTTATCTAATGCTGCGCCATCTGCGCCAGCTGGCACGGGCGTTCCACCGTTTAAGGCGGTAACAGTTGATACTGCTGCAAATATCGCGACAACATCCTATGTCCAGGGTGCGTATAACGATGCAATCGCAGCAATCAACATGGTCGCAACAACTGCAAACGCCGCAACAACAACACAACAGGTTACGACAGCTATTAACGAAGCTGCTGGCGCAGGTTTGTCTACAAACGACTCTGGCGTATTATCTGTTGCTGGTGGTGACGGTATCACAGTTGATACAACTAACGACGTGGTCAAAGTTAACAATGGTAACGGTTTGGAAATCGGCACGGACACTGATGCTGGCAAATTGAAGGTCAAGGCTGGCAATTCCACTATCACGGTTGATTCAGACGGTGTAAAAGTTGGCACAATCACAGATTCTAATATCGGTGACGGCACAATCAGCCAGGCAAAAATCGATGGGTTGGGAACAGCATTGAATGGTAAACAGGCTCAGTTGAAAACAAACGGCACAGGAACTCCAAACATCCAAACGACTGTGTACACAACAATGAACACAAACATCAGTGGTACAGGCGAAAACCAAGCCAGAGATGATGTGTTGGTAACTGAAAAAGCTGTTGCGACAGCGTTGGCCGCAGTCAACACTTTGGCAGACAACGCACAAACAGCCCAGGAAGTCGAAGATAAAATTGACATGGCGGCTGGTGCAGGTTTGGCAACAGATGGTCAAGGTGTTTTGAGTGTGACGGCCGGCGACGGTATCCAGGTAGCAGATGACAAAGTTGCTGCAAAACTGACCGACAAAGGTGGTTTGGCTATTAACAGCTCTACAAAAGATATTGAAGTTGTTGTCGACGGAACCACGATAGTGAAAGACAGCTCCACAGGTGCGTTGGGCGTAAAAGCTAACACATTTGACGCGTATAATGCTGCATCGAATGCACAAACCGCTATCGAAACAAAATTGACAGCAGGTGGTGCGGATGGATATGCAATCAACGCACAATCTGTTAAGGTTCAAGGCAGCGACGTTTCAACCCAAACAGGTGTCACAGCGACAATCAGTAATTCTACTGTTCCTGTGTTCACTGCATGGGGTGATACTACTACTACAGACGTATATGTCAAATCGGCGGCCTATACGACAACAGCACGCGCAAACGGTGTTGCGGCAAATTAAAACTGGTAATATAAAAAATGGTCTGGACAATTGTGTTATTTTCGGATAACATAATTGTCAGACCAGGAGAAAGAATTTCAATCAACGCGTTAAACAAATAAAAACAGTTATGAAAAAATTTTTAGTTATTTTTATCGGTTTAATTATGATTGCTCCTGCATGGGCAACAGGCGAATCGGAAACGACGTATCCTGGGGCGGCTGTTGCGTCGCCTGCGTATGTTAAAGGCGCATACGATGCGTTGAATGCTGCAAAGATGAATCAACTGCAAAATAATGCCTCTACGCCGGCAGATATTTCGGCTACTGTGAAAACATCAATTGGGACGGCTGGTGAAAATGGAACGGCCAGCGATACCAGCATGGTGACAGAAAAAGCGGTGGCAACTGCATTGGCTGAAAAAATTGGTTCGGTGGCTGACGATGCGAATAACGCCAGTGGTGCACCAGTGGTAACAGCTGTGACACAATCTGGAACAACTGTGACAGTGACCAAAGGCGAAATTACTATTCCTGTGACCAGTTATTCACAGCCAACTGCGCATGCGCAAATCTGGTTGCAATAAAATATGAAGATTCAAAAAAAGTGGCAATGCCACTTTTTTTATTCCCCGTCTATTAAATCAATTATTTGCGACGCAATGTTCACAGAATCAAATCGCGACAAAGACTTTGTTGCACACTTTTTCTTTTTATCAATATCAACACGTTTATGAAAAACATCAGACATTATTTTTGATAACTCTTTCGCATTGCCCGGTTCAAATAAAAAACCAGCATCACCATCCATTAAAATTTCATGCGGTCCATTCGGACAATCAGAAGATATATTCACTGTCCCCGTTGCCATAGATTCTATTAACACCTGACCAAAGCCTTCATTAAAACTGGATAAAACATGTGCCATCGCGCCACGCATATATCCAAATGGGTTCGATGTTTTGCCAACAAAAATAATATGCGATGAAGATGATAAATTTTTTGCTATATCAACATATTCATCACGTTTCGCACCGTCACCAATAATATACAAATTGACGTTTGGTTTGTTTTCTTTCGTCCAAAATTTATCAAATGCGTATAACAATGTCGGAATGTCTTTGTCTGCATCCAGACGTGACACACATGAAAAATATTTTCCAGATGGAATTTTTGCGCTCTTTAATTTTTCACGAATTTGCACAAAATTTATCGGGTTATAAATGCGTACTGCACGTGATGCATATTGTGGATATTCGTGGGCAAATTCTTTTAAAAAACTATCGCTGATACAGATAATTTTATCGTATTGGCCTAACCCAGATATCAAATTATTATCGCGAAAATAATTCATAGAACAATGTACCCAAGTAATTTTTTTAACATCTCGAATTTTACGCAATGGTTTTGCAGAATATCCACTGATGTAATCTATAATTGCGTCAAAATGTTGCGCACGAACACGAGGTGCCATCAACAAATTTCGATACCATCTGTAAATGCCAAAACCAATTCGCTTTAAAGCACGAATTATTGGGTGCCTGCGATTTTGTTTATCAAAAAAACGTGCCAGTGGATAATATATAACAACGCGCACAGAGGGATGTTTTTTCAACCATTCGACATGCACTGGTTCAATTATTTTACGATGACAATAAAGTGTGATTTCAACATCCTGGGCCAGCAACGCGTCGATAGTGTTAACCAACACAGTTTCAACACCACCTGTGCGCATATCATACATAAAAAAAGCAATCTTTTTCCGCATTTTTGTCGAAAATGATTGTAAAGAATATTTTCGCACATTTCAACACAAATAAAAAACGCCCCGGTGGGGTGTTTTTTATTGTGGCGGACTAGTATTCTGTTGCACAAATTTCCATACCTAAATATGCGAATTTTGTTGGATGATGCTTTGCAATACAAAACCATATTTTACGATAGGTGTTTCATTAGACGCAGCCAGAAAATCGTTTTTTGTAATATCAACATCCGTCGATTGATTGGCTGTAATTTTTATTGCACGGACAGAAGTATATTTATCCATTAACAAATCAAGGCAATCTTTTGCATTTATACGAACTAACCCAGCAACTTCATCGGGCTGAAAATGAAAATCTGTAAAGTCAATCGGCAGTTTATTTGCATAAATATTCGCAAATGCACGATCGTGCCAGTTTTTTTCAGGCTTATCTTGACGCCAAAATACGATATCTAATGCAACAGCATTTGATGCATCGGTGTTAATACCGATTTCTTCGTGTATTTCGCGTCGAAACGCATCGCGCACTGTTTCCCCCGCCAATACATGCCCAGATGCGGTAGTATATAGCTTACCAGAATCTGCACGAATTTGAAAATATATATTCCCATCATCATCATACATCCAACAATGAACCGTCTTGTGCCACAAACCGTTTTGGTGAACCGTGTCACGGGGCTCGGTGCCGATTTTATTCATATATTCGTCATAAATATCAAGATATTCCATAAAATCTCCTTTGCCCGGTATATGATAATAAAACAGAAAGAAAAATAAAATAAAAAAACACCCTTGGCAATTTTTTTTAAAATTTTAATCTGGCGGATGGGGAGGGATTGGCCATGCGCTGCGCTCTGGCCGCCCTTGGCTCATTCGCTGCGCGAACCGGCGTTATTCCGCCTTTCGCCTGCGGGTCGAACCCCCGTTTCGGGTGTTTTTCATCCCGATACATCTGTGACAAAAAATAAAACACCCATCTGGGTGTTTGATTTTTTGTGGCGGATGGGGAGGGATTCGAACCCCCGGAAGCCTTGCGACTTCAGCGGTTTTCAAGACCGTCGCATTCGACCGCTCTGCCACCCATCCTAAACTTTTTTCGCGACGGTTCTTTCAAACCGGCGGTTTTGGTAATGCGCGAACTTTGTTCGCTCTTACCTCGCTTCGCAGTCAAGACCGTCGCATTCGACCGCTCTGCCACCCATCCTGAACTTTGCGCTTTCCGCAGAAAACGTTGTTGCAATTTTATATATTGATACACAAAATGTCAAACATTTTTATTTTTTCGCATCGCACAATATAAAACCGCCACCCCCAACAGAAACAGTCCCCCAGATAACATCTGACCCATCGTCAGTCCCCATGTGGTTAAAAAACCAATTTGAGCGTCAGGTTGCCGAAATTGTTCACAGAAAATTCTGAACATCGCATAAAGCATACATAAAACACCACCCAATGCACCAGGGTGTGTTTTTAATGATGTTTTATTATAAAGTATCCACATTATGACGAAAAGCGCACCGCCTTCTAATGCTGCTTCGTAAAGCGGGCTGGGGTGGCGCGGAAAATTTGGTCCACCAACAAAAATTATACCCAGCGGGGAATTTGTTGGGCGCCCCATTACTTCCATATTTATAAAATTGGCTATACGCCCCAGCCCCAAACCTATTGGTGTCACAACTGCCATTAAATCCAGCATCTTGAGTGAATTTTTTACAACATTTTTACCAGGGAATTTTTGAGCACGCACAAACAACACAGTTGCTATAATAACCCCCAGCAAACCGCCATGAAAACTCATTCCGCCATGCCAAACCGCGAAAATTTCCAAGGGATGTGCAATAAAATAAGGCAAATCATAAAACAAAACATACCCAATTCGTCCACCCAGAATTACCCCCACCACAATCGCGGTTAAAAAATCGTCTAGTTGTTTTTTGCTAAGTTTTATTTGTGCATCTTCACGATTCACCAAATATTTCAACAAATAAAAACCGATGATAAAACCCGCTATGTACGCCAGCGCATACCACCGCACAGGCATTCCAAACACTGAAAAAGCAACTGGTGAGATTGGATGTATAACTATTGCCATTTTATGCTCCCTTTTGGTTGCATTTTATTATTTTGAACAAAATATTTGCAATAAAAAATTAAAGTCGTGCATTTGGCACGACTTTTGATGTTTATTTTATCGTTTAACGTTGAAGATAACCTTTCAGCAACAACCCTAAACGTTCTTTTTCACGAACGATTCTTTCTTGGGTGTTTTTGATAATTTCTTTCAATTTTTCAATTCTTTGCAAAGTATAGGCATCAACCACACGACCTGTGGCTTTTGCTTTTTCAACCTGTTTTTGCAAGTTAGCCAAAGTTTCTTTCTTTTCTGCCAACATTTGTTCATCTTGCGCGATGCGATCACGTTTAACAGAAGCACTGCCAGATTTTGGCAAATTCGGCAAATTGATATCAAAAATGTTACGTTTTTCCATTTTATACCCCTTTGTTGGTTTTCGTATCAGTCTGTATTATAGTTGACAAAAACAAATTGTCAATAGTTTTTTTATTTTATTTTTTGCACCTTATAAACCTTGAATTATTTATCAGCATATATTATATTTGCAACAAAAGGAGAAATATCATGATACAAAACAAATCTATAAACACAAAAAAATCCGGTGGCATAGAAGCTTACTTTAAACGCATATTTGGTTTGATGACTGCGGCGGTCGGGGTGACTGCGTTGACTACGTTCATTATGTTGATATCTGGCGCATGGACTGGTTTAATTCACAATGGTGGTTTATCTGGGGCATATTATATTATCGCATTTGGTGGATTGGCATTGTCTATTTGGGCCCAAGCGCGCGCGTTTTCTATGAAACCATCCAGTGCAATGTGGTTATTGTTTTTATATTCTGTTTTAATGGGCGTCGTAATTACACCATTGGTTTTGGTATCCAGCCCTGCTTCCATCTTATTGGCAATTGTTCTGGCGGCAATAATGTTTGGCTGTATGACATTGTTCGGATATAAAACCGTGAAAGATTTATCTTTTCTGGGGACATTTTTGTTTCTGGGGATGATTGGTTTGATATTGGTCGGCGTCGTATCTATATTTGTTCCATTGGGCGCAACATTTAATACCGTTGTGTGCCTGATTGGTGTGCTGATTTTTGCTCTGTTTGCCGCCTATGATATGCAGACATTAAAAAATGCCTATGCAATGTTGGGTAATAATGGCGAGACAAAAAATCAATTGGCTGTGTTGGGTGCTTTGCATATGTATATTTCATTCATCGCTTTGTTTGAATATATATTAAGTTTATTAAACAGTCGTAATTAAAAAATTTAACAAAAAAAAGGAAAGAAAAAATGGCTTATAAAATTGATGAAAATAAATGTATAGGTTGTCATTCTTGCATGGGGGCTTGTCCTGCGATGGCGATTGTTGATGCACCAAATGGCAAATGCCAAATAGATAAAACAAAATGTATGGGTTGCGGCACATGTGCATCAATTTGTCCTATGTCTGCAATAGCCCCAGACAATGAATAAATTTGCAAATTCAAAAAAACGATATAAAATATTGGCAAAATAACATTTTACAGGGGTAAGAAATGCCGGCAAAATCAATAAATGACATCGTAGCACTTTGCAAAAGACGTGGTTTTATTTTCACAGGCTCTGAAATTTACGGCGGCCTGGGCGGGGCGTATGATTACGGTCCGTATGGCGTTGAAATGATGCGCAACATCCGCAACGCGTGGTGGAATGCGATGATTTATTCGCGCAACGATATCGAAGGTCTGGACGCGTCATTGATTACAAATCGTTTAATGTGGAAATATTCTGGCCACGAAGGCAGCTTTTCCGACCCATTGGTAGAATGCAAAAAATGTGGTGCTCGCATGCGCCAAGATAAAATGAAAGACCCAACAAAATGCGATAATTGCGGTAGTTCGGACATTACCGAACCGCGCGCATATCAATTGATGATGGGTTTATCGATTGGTGCAATGGCAGACGGCGAAATCAACGCATATTTGCGACCTGAAACTGCGACAACTACGTATGTGAATTTCAAAAACGTTCTGGATTCTAAACCACACAAATTACCATTTGGAATTGCCCAGATTGGAAAGGCTTTCCGTAACGAAATTTCACCGCGTGGTTTTGTATTCCGTATGCGTGAATTTGAACAGGCTGAAATGCAATATTTTGTAAATCCCACAGAAGATGAAAAATATTTTGAATATTGGAAAGAAACACGTTTGAATTGGTGGGTAAATGTTATGGGCATTCCGACCGACAAACTGCGTTTTATGCCACATGAAAAATTGGCTCATTATGCAAAAGCAGCGGTCGATATTGAATATAAATTCCCTGATGGTTTTGACGAAGTCGAAGGTGTCCACAATCGCCAAGATTTTGATTTGGGTTCACACACAAAATCGCAAAGCGAATTTAAATTGTCTGCGAATGTGATGGAAAACAAAGATTCTACGACAAAACTGTCTTATTCAGACGCCCAAACTGGTGAAAATTTCGTTCCGTATGTTATTGAAACAGCAATGGGTGTAAATCGCGCTATGTTGGCCGCAATGATAGAAGCATATACCGACGAAGACCTGGGCGACGGCAAAACACGCACTGTGTTAAAATTAAAGCCGTGGTTATCACCGGTCAAAGCGGCGGTTATCCCATTGGTTCGCAATGTCCCTGAAATCGTAGATTTATCAAACAAAATTGTTGATGATTTGCGCAAATTGGGTATCGGCAAAATAGAATTAGAAAATTCGGGCAACATTGGTAAAAACTATCGTCGTCATGATGAAATTGGAACACCGGTTTGTATAACGGTTGACCACCAGACATTGGACGATGGGACGGTGACTTTGCGTTATCGTGATTCAATGGAACAAATTCGTATTCCAAAACAAGACATTGTTAAAAATGTTCTGGAAATAATAACTAATAAATAAAAAAAGCGCGCCAAACGGCGCTTTTTTTATTAAAAAACATCACCTGACATATTTCATGTTTATTGTCAAGACAATTTATATTTTGACATATTTGCGGATATATATCACAATGTGTGGGTTATATCACAAAGCGCACTATTGCCAATAATGGGTGGTGCGGATATAACACCAATCTTGCCAAGAATGGGGGTTGGTTATTTCATCAAACTAACAAAGGAGTAATGGATGAAAAAGTCTTTGAAAAGTTTGATTGCGGCAACCGCGTCTGTGGTTTCCACTGCGGCGTTCGCATCAAACCTTGAAAATCCACTTTACATGCCAAAAAACCGCGAAGTTTATTTAAAAACTGGCGCGGCGATGATGTATAAAACAGTGGAAAAAACAGATGCCACTATTGCAAAAAATACTGATGGCAACTGGGAATTTCCTGTATGGCGCTTTACTGGCGACATTGGATACGGTATAACGGACAGATTAGATGTCCATGGGCATTTCGGCTATACCAAAGACGGTAAAATCGACCGCAAAGGTATGCATCGTGGCCGTATTGGTCTGATGTTTCGTGCATTGACAGAAGATGACCCAATTATCTTAGATTTATATGCAGACGCATATTTGTCTGGGGTAACGCCAATGAAGGGCACATACACAGCAAAAGGTTTTAATTTCGACAATTATTCAAATGGTCGTTGGGGCGCAATTGGCGGCGTTCGCTTTGGTAAACAAATCAGCGATTGGACACTGGCTGCGCATGCTGAATATTTGCAAACATTTGGTAATCATAACAACAAAATTGCAATTGATCCAACTATTCGACCGTTCTATGGAAAAACAGGGTATGAAAGTTATTGGTCTTTAACCATGCCACAACTTGGATTTCCTGATGAAATTTCTGTAAATTTGAAATCGACTCATGAGACGGTTGCTGGATTTGATGTGATGTATCAAATGACTTCTAAATGGTCATTGGGTGCTGGGTTTGAATATATTGAACATTATAACAATGGTGTGAAAGATATTCATACACAGCTGGCAAACGTTGGATCGATGGCACCGCTGCAGAAAGGCGTTGTTGATGCGTTGTTGGCATCAACAAAAAACATGAAAGATGGCTGGGATGAATATGTGTTAAAAACATCTGCCGCGTATCAAATGACTGACGATGTTCAAATCGCAGGCTTCTTTGAATACACGATGGACGATACACAATCTAAATCTCAAAATGCTACAAATTGCAAATTGGAATTAGGTGTTCGTTTGAACGCACGGTTCTAAAAAAAATAAAAACAAAAAATAAATTTATATTGGACAAATTGCACCCATTTGGGTGCAATTTTTATTTATGCGAACAAAATATATTTTTAACGCTTTTTTTGAAAGTCGATTTATGATATAATATTCACAAAGGAAGATATAGGAAAAATGAAAAAATCCGGATTTTTGGCGGTTTTTATAGGTATGTTGTCTGCGTCGCCGTTTGCGGCAGATGCTGCATATCCTGTATATGATCCGCAACAAATGGCACGCCAGGGCTATGTCATAAACACACAATACACAACCCAACCAACGGGCCAGCGGACAAACATTATGCCCCAGCAATTAGCTGCTGCATCTGCGGTCAACGGCCGTCCGATGTCTAACAGCGTTGCGGTTGCAAACCCAAATCGCATAACGGGCGCATTGCCACGTGTTGGGTCATCTGCAACGAATGCGGGACGTCAATATTACCAGGCGTCTGATTATAATCGTTTGGCAGAAAGTGGGCTGTACATCGGTTTGTCTGCGGGATACAGTGCAATGATAAATGGTCAAATGTCCGCTGATTATGCCAGTGAACCAAAGGCTTTTTTGGCCCCTGGTTCATTCCGTGCATCTGATTTTGAAAAAGATACTGTTATTCCATTACAGATTTCTGTGGGTGCCGCGATAAACAGCGATGTCCGTGTTGATTTTTCTTTCTTGCGCTATTCTGGTTTATCATACGCCGGCAATGTTCAAACATCCACAGGCGACGGTTTTACCGATGCATCGGTCAGTGGTGGTGCAATAACATCAAATTCTACGATGTTGAATGTTTATTATAATGTTGATTCATTTACAGGGAATATTTCTGGTGGCTCTTTGCGTCCATATGTTGGCGCGGGCGTTGGTTTGGCATTAAACACAATCGCAGATTATGTTGTGTTTGATGATGGTTTTTATGATGAAACCGAAGGTTTGGGCCCGGGCAGCATCCCTGCGGGTGATTTAACCGCTGTGTCCGACATATTCGGCTATCACAATGGTGGCACAATGGAACAGTTGGCATTTCAATTAGAAGCCGGTGTTTCAACGGATATGAAAGACGGCTTGAAACTCGATTTCTTTGTACGCTATGCGAATCTGGGTAAAGTTAAAACATCTGGTTCGGTCGTTGTGTCGCAAACAGAATGGCTTAGCGACGGCGCAGGCGACGAATACGAAGCCCCATACGACAGTGTTTTCCATTATACAAACTGGTTCGAAAGCGGCAGATTGAGTGCACTGGACGTTGGTGTTCGTGTCAGATTGGAATTTTAAAATATGAACAACAAAACGTATAAAATATCTTTGTTGGCATGTCTTTTGGTTTGCAGTGCAAATATGCCTGCCGACGCGCGCATCAGTGTCAAAAATTCTGCCAGTTATGCAAACGCATATAACCAGGTCATGGCTGTTCGCCAACAGGCCGAAATGGCGAACAACCCAATTGCTACGACTGCCAGTGCGACTGCGACTTTGCCAGTTATGGTTGATGACGAAGAATTGGCAAAACAAATAACAAATAATTCCGCCAGCGATGTAAGTATATCTGATTTGGAAACATGTTCTATGATTTATCCCAATGGTTTATTCAAATGGGGTTATTCTGAATCTGGTATGCGCAAAAACCAAAATTCGGGCTGCATCGCGGTTGTAGAATTGCGTGATGTGAATTCAAATGCGGTATTGGCGCAAACCACTTTGTTGGCTGGCGACACGATGAAATGCAATATTGATATGTTCCCGCAATCGGGTTGGCAATCAAGTCTGGAAATGGTTGAATTACCTGCGGACGCGGCGCCTACGATTGAAGAAGTCGAAAAGGTGATGGACGAAGAACAAAAACAAAATGCAGGTTTTAAAATCGCAGCGGCGGCAATATTGAGCGGTGTGGCCGGAAATATGTTAGCCCCAAAAGAAGCTGGGGATACACGTCTGTTGGGAACAGGAAAACAGCAATTGGCCGGCACAGCGCTGGCTGCGACTGCGGGCGCGGGCGTAATGGCGGCCAGTACCTATTCTGGCAAAGTTGCCGGTGACACAATTAAATCGACCGCTGTCAACGCTGCAACTGGGGCGGTAATCGGAAATATGGCGGCCGGTATGTCTGGAACTGGCGATTCTGTATTAAATGTCCAAAAATGCACAATTGACGGATTCCAATATGACTGTGTCGTTGGAAATATCCAAACGGTAAAAAACGATGATAGATATACACGGAACGACGATGAAATTTATCTGGTGAATCGTGATATGAAAAAATGTACACGCGATAAAACTGGTAAATTAACAACATCATGTTGTAGCGGTGGCCGTTCCGGCGAATGTTATAATTTGGAATATAACGGCAATAAATATTCATGCATATCGGTTTCACGTGATGCATTGTTGCAAATCAGATTAACCAACAACGAATTGTTGGACGAAATCAGGAAAGAAAAACACGATTCAAAAACCATTAAAGCTAGCGTATTCGATATGGAAGATTCAGGAAAATGTTTTTCTCCTAATCCTTATCCAGTAGAAAGAGCGAATATCCCGGACGGCACATATTTCGTTGTTGGTTCTGGGTCAAAACCCACAGGTAGCAAAGTCCACGGATACGCGGTTTTTGATAATCTGGGGGGTAAATTATTTGGTCATAAATACAGCGATTGGGCCCAGATTCAGGCTGATTATTCACCGCGCTATTACCTGCGTAATGCAGACGGCACGGTCGGCAAAGAAAAAGTTGCTGCCACAAATGAAAAAAATGACCCAATTGAAGAAATCGTCTTTACCCCAATCAGTCAAAGTGCCAGCGACGGCGCGTTGATTGATTTCCAAAATTCTGCACGAACCAAAGCGACTTTGTCTGGGGCGGCGGCTGGTGGCGCGCTGGGCGGATTTTCTGCATACCAAGGTGCAAAACAAGAAGTCCAAGACCGCTGGTTGTCTGCGACACGCGAATACAATGATTCTTTGGATAATTTCTATTGCGCAACGGGGACGCGGTATTTGTCTAAATATAATGATGATGTGATTATACCTGAGATGAAGAAATCTGAATAAAAATCGCCCGTTTGGGCGTTTTTATTTATGTTTATATGCCAATATCAACGGAACAAATTTATCACGATATTGAAGCGGAATTTTTTCAGTCGGAATTAAAATCGAATTATGTTGTCCCGCGGACATTTTAGGCAGAATCTCACCATTTTTTGCATTTATAATTTTATCCACCACGACCGAGACTTTTTCATTTATATTCGGCAGAATAAATTTAATTTCATCCCCAGATTTGATTTCATTACGCAATTCAAAAGTAATATTTTTATCGTCAACATTAGTTATAACGCCGGCTGCGTGCCATTCAGACGTTGACCGCGTAGTATTATAATCATGCGCATCTGGTGGCAACGGCCCATCAAAGAAAGCCGTCGTATATCCGCGCGATTCCAACACATTCAAATCATCCATAAATGGTTGCGGATTAAAATTTTCTGGGTCCCGGACATAAGCGTCAATGGCATTACGATATGCGCGCGTCACGGAACCAACATAATATTCACTGCGGTTGCGACCTTCGATTTTCAGACTGTCCGGGGCCGATTCTATAACCTCGGCCAATCGCGGCATTAAACACAAATCTTTGGAATTCATGATGTATGCGCCGCGTTCATCTTCTTCGATTGGCATTTCGATACCGGTTTCCACTTCGCGTAAAATCACATCATATTTCCAACGACACAATTGCGCACACGCACCACGATTTGATGGCCGCCCAGTTATAAAATTAGATAACAAACACCGCCCTGAATACGACATACACATCGCACCATGAATAAATATTTCAAGTCCTATATCCGGACATTGTTGACGTATAGATTTAAATTCCGCATGTGATACTTCACGTGCCAAAACACACTGCACCGCACCCGCCTTTTGCCAGAATTTCACAGTTGATGCAGAACAAATATTCGCCTGGGTCGAAATATGAATTGGAATATCCGGATGATTTTCACGAACCCACATCAATATACCTGCATCAGATATAATCAGCGCATCAGGTTTCAGATAATTCAACACCTCTGAGACGCGATTCATATTCGCATAATCACGATCATGCGCGAACAAATTAAACGCCAAATACACACGTTTTCCATGTGCATGCGCAAAATCTATACCCTCTTTCACTTCATCCACAGTAATTTTGGCACGCGCGCGCATAGAAAACCCAGGCAACCCGGCATAAATTGCGTCTGCACCGTATAAAATTGCGGTTTTAAAAGCGTCCAGCGTTCCCGCTGGCGCCAAAAGTTCAGGCATTTTTTTCATACGGGTTATTCTAGCAATCTTTTTTACGATTTCAATCAAATAAAAAGTGTGCGAAAATAACAATAAAAATGCACAAAGGACAACTTTTTACTTGAAATGCGTTTAAATAACATATATTATATGCGCTGTATCGCCGGTTTAGCTCAGCTGGTAGAGCATCTGATTTGTAATCAGAGGGTCGGGGGTTCAAGTCCCTCAACCGGCACCACAAAAGATTGTTATCGCGCATCCAAAAATGCGCGATTATTTTTTCTTTTCTGGTTTCTTTAATGCACTTAAAATATCACCAAAAATCGTTTTTGTTTTCGGATAGTTTTTCGCAAATTTTTGTATTCCCGTTATAATCGCTGCGGTTATCAGGCGTTCTATATCTTGTTTTGAAACTATATTGCGAAAAATGTCTGATATGCTTTCGTTTGATTCAACTGGTGCTGGTTCGCAAGATTTATTGCAAAATAACCTGGCCAAATCTGGTACCCACCACATAAAAATTGCTATCATCACTGGCAACATTATACACATCAAAAAATATTTAAATGCGCCATAATCACAAAAATTCACGTTAAAAACACCTGTGCAATAACTGTTGATTTGTAGTACAGTCAACATTACAAATTCATAAATTGTAAAAACAGTTATAAATATTTTGAATTTACGCATACAATTATTATACTCGCACGCGCCCCACCCGACCACAGGACAATATTCCGTAAAAAAACCGCCAATTGGCGGTTTGATTATTCTGATTTGTCTGATTCTTGAATAGCGTTTGCAACATTTTCAATTTGTAATAATTGATTTTCCAGCGCCGCACGTTCAGACGATTTATATCCTGTATCCGAATCGCTTTTGGCATTTTCAGAATTCACACTGTGTTTTTCAATTGCAGGATTTATCAGGTTTTCGTAAATCTTTTGCGCTTCTTTTGCACCGGTCATATCGCGCATAATCAATTTATTATTACCAAAAAAGAACCATTCATCCAATTTAACCGCAGTCAATTGCATCACAGGCCGTGTTTTTGCGTCTGCAACCCATTTTGGCAACCCAGTTGGCACATCGGAATAATACCAAAGCAAACCCCAATACACGAATCCCATCACCACAACGCCACGCAATATACCGAATATCACGCCCAAGGTTTTATCAGTGACAGATAAAATGCTTTCTTGGATTCTGTCACGTAATTTCTGATTTATAAAACCGACAGTGACCAATATTACAAAGAAAACGATAAAATACGACGCGACCAACGTGACGACCGTAGATTCAGACAATTTGAACCAACTCTGCAACAGACCATCCAAATATGGCGACACAAAACGCGCAGCAATTGCGGCTATAACCCACGATACCGTCGCGATTGTTTCGTATATACCGCCACGAACAGTTGCCCAAATGGTAGAGCCAACAACTATCGCAATATAAAGATAATCCAAGAATGTTAAATCAAACATGATTTCACCCTATTTCTTTTTGATATTTTGTATCAAAACTGCCCCGACAAAAATCAACACAGCAACGAACAGAGCCAGTGTCCATCCGTTGCCTGAATCATTATTTAATTTTTTTTTGCTTCATCTTTGTTCACAACAGCGTCTTGTCTGGCGGCATGAGCAGCAACAAAAGCATCATGATCTTTATTTAATTCTTCGCGATTTGTTTTCGCCGCATTCCGCTGGTCATCTGTATAATCAACTTCGACAGCAGCACGGATAGAATCATTCATATTTTCACCATAGCCTTGGAAACATTTATCGCCAATAACTATCACAGGCACGCCACCTTTGGTATATCCGCATTTTTGCAACGCATTAATAAAATCACCGCGGTTTTCAGCCAACACAGCGTTCACTTCTGTCACGGCCAAATCATCATATTCATATACTAATTCAGTTCTGATAAAATTACGCGCACGATGACAGTGTGGACAAGATGGCGAATAAAATATCGTCATATCTGCCGCACCAGCAGCCGAAATCAAACCTAAACCACACAAAGCAACATGATAAAATTTCATAAAAGTCTCCTTTCGTTTTTGCATTTGAGATTATAGAAACAACCGAAGTATAAAATCAAGCGTTTTTTATTTTTTCACTTGCGCAGGAAAGTCAAAGTGTCTAAAATTTTGCTTAAGAGAAAAAGATGAAAAAAGTCTGCAAATTTTTTCCCCGGACATTTATATTTGGCACATTGTGTTGCTGGACATTATGCAACGCCATGGCGGCACAAGAACCAATTCAACTTTGTCCACGCGGATATTATGTTGCGAAATGTGGCGATTATACAATCGGAACAAATTTGTTAAAAGGTTATATGATTGGCACAGACCAAAGCCCTGATTATTACGATTATGCAAACCAGCGTAATCTTGATAACCTGCGCAAATTTTTCGCCGGCGAAGAAGCCTTTCGGTATCGAACAAAAACAACCCACACAGTGATAGAAGTCTCGCCCACCGGCTCGGACGGCTATTTACAACACAGGGATGCTTTGTTGTCGACGATATGCAACACAACAGACATAACATGCACAAAATGTCCTGAAAACGGAACGGTCGATGCATCTGTGATGTATCTGGATACCGATAATAATTCGCCTGTCGATTGGGAATTTCATTCAAAATCAGATTGTTACATGAAAGAATTTTCTGATTCTACGGGCGTATTTGAATATGTCACATCTGAATCTGCCACACAATCGCAAAATTGTTATTATTCAATCGAAACAACGGGCAGCACTTTGGTCATTCCAACAATTATAAATTCTTCAACATCTGCCGAAACAGGACCAGAAACACCAATGGATTAAAACTATGCAAATACGTAAACATAAAAATCTTGAACCAAAATTATGGGATAAAAATAATCTATTAAGAAAACCTGTATCTGATATCATATTAAAAATGGTGGGTTCATACCTGCTTAGCGTTCGCGAAATCTCACGCGTGAATATTGATAATTCTGATATTACCGATGTTTTTGTATATGGTTCATGTGCAAATTATTTTTACAACAAAAAATCAGACATAGATGTTTGTATTGTCATAGATGTAGATTCTGTTATGGCAAAAAATCCTGGGATGAACGTGTTGCACAATTTAAAATTGTATTATTACAATTGGTCAATTACTCATCGTTGCAGAATATATGGACGCGGTCTGGATGTTTCTTTTGAAGATGCAAAAAAAACAGAAACATACAAACGTTATCGTTCAGGCCCCGGCTTTTCAGTTTTAACAAACAGTTGGATTTTCGAACCTGTGGTTATTTCTGATTCTGAATTCAAAAAAATTCAGAATGACGCGAACAAAGTGTATCGCCAGGTTATGTCTGATTATCGTCGCACAAAAAGACACGGTTTTAAATTGGAAGAAGTCCACAAACTTTATTCAGATATTTATGCTGCAAAAAATATGACTCATGAAATAAATGTTGATCAACCAATAACATATATGTATATTGCGTTCCGTCGAATACGTAATCGCGGACTGATTAATATTTTGCGCGATAAAATCGTAGAGTTAGAATCGCACGAATTTGTATTGAAATAAATTTTTAATGTTCGTGTGCAAACATATGTAAAATCACACTGATTATGAAAAGCGCAGTTATAACACATAAAATAATTTTTTGTTTTTTATGAGTTTTTTCATCATCGCATTCTGCACATGGACATTCACCCAAAACCAATATCCACGATATACCTAACATCAAAGACGAAAACACAAACAGCCACGGTTCTATCCACGTCGGAATAAACGGAGTATGCGCAATTTCAGGTGCAACCAACCCGACAACAGACAACACAATTGGCAACACACAGCAAAAAAGATGTGGCAAAATTGATGCGATAATTCCAAATTTAACAGCTTTGTTTTTCATCTGTTTGTTTCCTTTTTTTGTTTTTTTGTCCGCCTTTGCCGTTTATAAAAATCGATTTGTCTCGCGAAAGCGGATGGCGTCCCCAGCAGAATTCGAATCTGCATCTAATCCTTAGGAGGGATTTGTTCTATCCAATTGAACTATGGGGACCGAACGCGGTTTTGAATTTTACAGCAATAAAAAAATAAATCAAAACATTTTCACAATATTTTTCAAAAAGCGCTTGTACGAACAAACACTATAATAATTGGTTGCTTTTTGGGACAGACTTTGTATAATTATCACAACAAAAACAAAGGGATATTTTATGGCAACCGTGACACGTATTGATTTGGCAAACAGTTTGAAAAATCGTTTTGGTTTGACGTCTGTTGATTCTTATAAAATGGTTGATATCATTTTTGACGAAATTGAACAGTCGCTTACCAATGGCGAAGATGTCAAAATTTCGGGGTTTGGGACTTTTAAAATTCTGTCTAAATCTGCGCGTATTGGGCGCAATCCGAAAACGGGCATTCCGGCGGTTATTTCTGCGCGTCGCGTTCCCAGTTTCCGTCCGTCTGTTGAATTCAGAAAAACGGTTTCTGGAAAATAGAAATTAAAAAAACATCGCCCGTTTGGGCGATATTTTTTTACCATAAATTTACACGTTTTTCTGGTGCGACATACATTTTATCATCTGATTTAATACCAAATGCATCATACCATGCATCAACATGTGGTAAAATACCATTTACACGCCAACGTCCTAATGAATGTTCGTTTGTTTTTGTTTGACGCAACAATGCTTCGTCGGTCATATTGGTTGCTTCGGTCATTGCGTATGCGATGAAAAACCGTTGGTCTGGGGTTAAACCAGCCGCAGTTTCTGATTGTTCACCGAAATTTTTATATGCAGTATACGCAATCGTGACGCCGCCGTAATCTGCCAGATTTTCACCCAACGTGAAAGTTCCGTTTGCATGCGTATTTGGTGCAACAATTATGTCATCAAAAAATTTCACCATGATGTTCGCGTGTTCTGTGAACCGTTTTGCATCGGCATCATTCCACCATTCACGCATATTTCCACGTTCGTCAAAATGGCGGCCTTGGTCATCAAAACCGTGTGTCATTTCATGTCCGATAACCGACCCGATTGCCCCGTAATTAAACGCATCATCTGCATTCATATCGAAAAATGGATATTGCAGAATACCGGCCGGAAAACAAATTTCGTTTGTTGACGGATCATAATATGCGTTGACTTCGTGCGCATTCATATACCAAATTGTTGGATCTTTTTCTTTGCCGACTTTGTCCAGCCAAAATTCATCTTCGAACGCAGCCGCACGCATCATATTTGCAAACAAAGAATCTTGTTTGATTTCCAATTTTGAATAATCACGCCATTTATCAGGATAACCGATTTTCGCACGGAACGTATGCAATTTTTTCAATGCGGCCGATTTTGTATCTGCGCCCATCCAATCTAATTTTTTTATCCGCATTTCCAAAGCGCGCTGTAAATTCGCGACCAATTTTTCCATACGTTTTTTTGCAGATTCTGGAAAATATTTTGCGACATACGCGCGACCTGTTTCAGATCCCAAAGTATCATCCACCAAACCGACGGAATATTTCCAGCGTGGCTTTTTTTCTTTCTGGCCCGACATAGTCCGATTGAAAAAATCAAATGCGATATCATAAGTTTTTTCATCTAATACCATCGCTGCGCCATTTATAATGCGCAATTTCAAATAATTTTTTATTGTTTCGATATCTGTATCATTAATTATAGCGATTGATTCTGTGATTGGTTCAATCTGCATAACATTTATAAATTCAGGCATCACACCACGCGCATCAAAATACGCATCCCAATCATAATTCGGCAAAACCTCTTTTAATTCAGCATATGATTTTTTATGGTAATTCACCAATGGGTCGCGCAATTTTTCTTTTTTGAAAAAAGATTTCGCCATACGTTCTTCCAATGCATAGATTTTTTCAGCATCTGCATCAACACCAAAATTTTCAAATTGTGTTTTTATGTATTGTTTATATTTTGTGCGAATTTCACGTGATTTTTCATCATCATCAAAATAATAATCACGCGACAGGCCGATACCACCCTGGCCAATAACAAAGATATAATGTTCGCTGTCTTTGTCATCCAGCGCAACACCATCACCCCAAAACGCATTTATATATTTTTGATTTGCGCCCATATATTTTGTTAAATCTGAAACATTTTTTATATTATCAATTTCATCCAGATATGGTTTCACAGGTGCAGTTTTTTCCGCGTTCAATTTATCCAGATTCATCGCCATTTTATAAAGCATTCCAACTTTGCCGTTATCGTTTTCTATGATTTCACGAACGCGTTCATCATTTGCTTTGTCCAATGCCTCAAAAGAACCAAAGCGAACATAATCATTTGGCAGCGGATTATTTTTACGCCATCCAAATGTTGCGTAATCATAAAAATCATTTCCTGGTTTTTCAGACAAATTCATATTTTCCGTTTTTATTCCAATTTGCATTGTTTTCTCCTTAATCAAAAAAATCGCAGCAACAACCGCAAACATTACGGCAACGCATCCGATTATATTTAAAATTTTGTTGTTCATTTTATCAATTCCAAAGTTATGTTATCTAATATTAACATTCCGTGTGGGTTAGCATACAAATATTCGCCATTCACGTCAACCAAATCATTGTGTTTTTTTACCCAATCAAAATTTATCCGTGATTTTATATCATTTGTCAATTTCACACCACGCATCGTGCGCAACCCCGTCATAATCTTTTCAATAGCGCGCGTTGAATTATCTAAAATTTCGAATTTTTCATAATTTCCCATTTCGTCATACCATTGACCATCTATACATGGTCGCCCAGCGGCCGCGCGTCCAATTCCCAGATATGCCCCACCCCACCAAATATTTTGATTATGTCGACATTCGTGACCTGGGGCCGCATAATTAGAAACTTCGTATCGTGGCAAAGATAAATTATCTGTAATCGCCATATACATTTTCGCCATTGTTTCATTGTCAGGCATTTTCAAATTCATTTTTCCAAACGGTGTATTTTTTTCAATCGTCAATTCATAAAGTGATGCATGTTTTAAACCGATTTCATTTATTTGCCGACATAATTTTTCGACATTTTTCACATCGTGATTTGGCAGACCATATATAAAATCACCAGACACACGAATTCCAAAATTTTGCGCATTTTCAATCAATTTAATCGCCTGGGTTGCGCTGTGTTTGCGCCCCAAGAATAATAATTCTTCATCATCGAACGATTGCACACCAATTGACAAACGGTTCATACCATTTGAAATAAAATCTTTTAATTTTTGGTTATCCAAAGTTCCAGGATTTGATTCCAAAGTAATTTCACAATCTGTATCAATCAAAAAATTTTTTTCAATACATTTAATAATCTTTTCAAAAACATCAACTGGCATCAAAGACGGTGTTCCGCCACCCAAAAAGATAGTCGGAATACGAACGCGTCCAACCTTGTTTGACCAAAATGTTATTTCACCGCATATGTCGTCTGAATATTTTTGCCAATCTGGGTTGCTGCACGCAGTTGAAAAAAACGCACAGTATTTGCATTTAGACATACAAAACGGGACATGGATATAAAGATTATGTGGTTCATTCATAGACTTCATAGTAATTCAGTAAAAATAAAAATCAACACAAACAAACACTTTCTTTAAAATATAAAATGTGATATAATGGTTCCAGAAAGGAAGAAATGAAACCAAAAATTTTGTCCGTTTTATGCAGTTTTCTGGCGCCCGTGGCGTGTTTTGCGTCTAACGAGGGTGTACCGTCATATTACCAAAATAATTCAAAAACTACTGTCAATCGTGCTGCGTATTCGAATTACAGAAAACAAGGTTATACCAACTATGTGGGTAATACTGGGAAAAAGCAGATTGTTTCGACAAATACTTATTCATACCAGGTGCCACGTCAAACATATACCGCCGTTGATTACAGTCGCAGTGCAATGACAACAAACGGTGTCGCGACGGCAACAGAAGACAGCAAAACGTCTATTTATGCGGGATATTCGCGCAGATTTGCAGATTTCGAATTTAAAACCGGCGTAAATTCTGTTTTGGAATGGGATGATATGTTGTTTAACGAAATCAATGTTGGTGTAAAACATATTTTTGACATTCGCGGTTTTGATTTGGCTGTATTTGGAAATTATACACGTGGTGAAATGTCTGGCGGCGGTTTGTCTATGGATTATGATTTGGAACCGTATGATTATTCGTCACCTATGGATGGGATATTTACTATTTCTATG
Source organism: Candidatus Enterousia sp. (assembly GCA_045648885.1). Lineage (GTDB taxonomy): Bacteria > Pseudomonadota > Alphaproteobacteria > Rs-D84 > Rs-D84 > Enterousia. Next base: position 9,646 of record JAZROV010000020.1, on the reverse strand, counting down.
GGTTCGCAAAGTGGTGATTTAAATCATTTACGGTTTGGAATTGGCGCGCATCATATTTGGGATATTGGCGGATGGAAAATTACACCATATATTGGATATGAAATTTTCAAACACAATTTGAAAATGAGCGATCATTTATACCCCAATCCGGGTGTATATCTGCCTTTGATGACTGAAACAGGTGATTATGTTTTCGGCGATTTAGAAGGCAATTATTATGCGGTTGCACCAAATTCTGCGGGTTTATTGGATGATGATTCCGGTTTCTATCAAATTTGTATGGGGCCCGAAGATATCAAGGTTGTGGCTGCGACCACTGGCGGGGGCAGTATCAACGGTATATTATATCCAATCGGAAAATCTTTCACGACTATCGATTATAATTCCAGCATGGGTTCCCTGCCGTGGGGTGTAGTAGAAGGCGACTGTGTTGTAATCGGCGGCGACGGCGTGGTGAAAGTGGACGGCACAACCCATATTTATAATACAACATGGTCTGGGTTTTATTTGGGATTGGAAGTGGAAAAACAAATGACCCTGGCCGACAAACTGCGTTTCTATGTCCAGGTTGGTATGCCGAAATATTCATCCAAAGGAACATGGCCAAATCGCGATGATTGGCAACAAAACCCCAGTTTCTTGGACGAAGGTGACAATGGTGCATTTTCATACAGCGCAGAAATGGAATACGCATATAAATTGTCTGACCGGATAGCATTGTCGGTAAAGGCTGACACAGATTATTTTCATATTGGTAAAATACCTGGTGAATTATATGTGGCAGAACAAACTGTCTATGTTGAAGACGAAAACAACCCTGGGAACTATACAATTGTGACATATCCTGCATATACGGAATATGTTTCAGAATCTTTGTCCAAAGCAACATGGCGGTCATTTGGTTTGCATATTGGGTTGAAATATTCTTTCTAGAAATGCTATTATATGGTTTATCATGATGAAAGCGACGCATATCTGCGGAATATTTTTATTGTGTAATCTTGCAACGTTTTCTGCATCGGCAGATCGTGGTGCGTTTGATTTAGAACGCTGGGATTCTGTGTTAAACGATATCCGCACAACAGCGACAAATCAAAACATAAACAAATCTGTTATTGACGACGCATTAAAAAGCCCTGTATTTATCCCCGGCATTGTGAAATCTGATAAAAACCAGAAAGAATTTACTTTGACATTGGATGAATATTTATCGCGAACTGTATCAAAAGACCGAATTGCCAATGGGCGCAAAAAACGTGGTCAATATCCAACTTTGTTAAACCAGGTTGAAAACAAATTTGGTATTCCTAAAAATGTTATGTTGGCGTTTTGGGGTATGGAATCTAATTACGGCGCTGTGAAATCAAGATATCAATTGACTGATTCTTTTATAACTTTGATTTACGAGGGTCGCCGTGCAGAATTTTTCTCTAAACAATTATTGTCTTTGATGAAAACGGCCGATAAAAACAAACTGCGGATAACCGATATACGGGGCAGTTGGGCCGGTGCAATGGGACATTTTCAATTTATACCAACTACATTGGCACAATACGGTGTTGATGGCAACAACGACGGGAAAATAGATATAATAAACAGTATTGGCGACGCGATGTACAGCGCGGGAAATTACCTGAACAAATTGGGATGGAATAAAAATGAACGCATAGTTCGCCGTGTTGCCCTGCCCGCAGATTTTGATATATCTATGTTGAATGGCGATGTGAAAAAAACCTTGCCAGAATGGTCGTATTTGGGTGTGACGAATGTTGATGGTTCACCAATTCCACAAACCGATATGATGGCCGGCCTGGTTGCAGACACAAAATCAATCGCACGCAATGAAATATTCGGTGAAGATACAGATGCTGATATTGCGCCCAAACCCGTGATATATGCATATTTAACATATCCTAATTTTTATCGGATAAAAAAATGGAACAATTCATCATGGTACGCAATTGCAATCGCTGAATTGGCCGATAAATTGAAATAATAAAAATAAATTGCTTATGCTCTTTTTCTTTGCTAGTATTTAGTGGATATTTACAAAGGAATATATTATGGCTATTAAAGTTCGTGATTTCGAAGTCCGTTTGACCCGAACAAAAGAAGAACGCAAACAGGTTCGTCAATTGCGATATGAAGTTTTCTGTCTGGAAGAAAATGCCTCTGCAACCGAAGAACAAAAAAACCTGGGCGAAGAATACGATTCTTATGATACCTATGCCGATTATATGGCGGTTTTTCATGAAAATAAAATTGTTGGGACTTATCGTATTATCGACCGTGATGCTGCTGAAAAAATGGGCGGATTCTATACAGAGCGCGAATTTAATTTATCAAAGATAAAGAAAGTCAAAGGAAACATCGCCGAAATGTCGCGTGCCTGTGTCAAAGCGGAATATCGTGAAAGCGGTTTGGTTATCCGTTTGCTTTGGGCGGGTTTGTGTGAATATATTGTTAAACGCAAAATCGCATTATTGTTTGGTGTGCCATCGTTCGTAGGAACTAATCCTGCGCAATCGGCCCAGGCGTTATCTTATCTGTATTATAATTGTTTGTCGCCATATCATTTGCGCGCCACTGTGTTAAAAGAAAACCTGGCCCCAGGTGTTGATCCGCGTATGACCCAGATGAACATATTACCGCGCGCTTTTGTCGATGAAATGGAAGCAAAAAAACAAATGACACCACTTATCAAAGGCTATTTGCGTCTTGGGGCAACATTTGGCCGCGGCGTATTTATTGACAAAGGTTTTGGCACATACGATGTGTTCGTTTTGGTACAAACGAAAAATCTGGATAAATCATTCCAAAAACATTTCACAGGTTCTGAAAATGCGTTTGATGATTTTGATATCAAAGAAGGTCCCTTGCACATATTGGCTAAAATCATAATGTCGCCAATCACAGGGACTGCGAAATTGATTAAAAATTTTGCTGAATTGTTCATGCGCGAAGATGCCGACGATATCGAATACATCGCAAAAGAAGAAAACGAAACATCCGAAGGCGAAACAAATGAAAATGCCTAAACAAAATATTTTTAACACCACATGGGCATTCATTCGATTTGTGATTGCGTGGGCATTGGTTGTTGGTAATGCAATCATTTTGATATTTGTTCCGCGGCGTTTTTCTGTCGGATATATGCGTTTTTTTATGCGTCAATTTAATTTTATTACTGGCGTAAAATTTCGCGTTCATGGAAAATTATCTGACAAAAGACCTTTGCTTTGTGTGTGCAATCATATTTCGATTTTTGAATTGGCGACTATGCCGGTGGCGTTCAGATGTTCTTTCTTTGGCAAGAAAGAAATTTCAAATTGGCCACTGGTTGGTTGGATTGCAAAAAAATTCGGTGTTATATTTATCGACCGCCGTCCGTCACACGCAATAGATGCTTTAAACGCAGTGCAAAACGAATTAAACCGTGTTGATTATCCTATGTTCATTTTCCCAGAGGGTACATCTACAAACGGCGCATATGTTAAACAATTCAAAAGTTCGCTTTTTGATGTCGTTGAAAAAAATAATATGACAGTGCAACCTGTGGTGATTTATTATCGTTTAAAAGACGGAACGAAAATCAGTGATGAAGATATGGCAAATCATTTTGCATATTTTGATAATAAAAAAATGGACTGTGGCCCGCATTGCAAAATCGAACGCAGTGCATTTATGCAGGTTTTTCATGTTATGGTTTTGGGTGGATTTTTGGTTGATATTCATGTATTGCCTGTTCCCGACTTGTCGGGTATGGATCGGAAACAAATTGCAGATGAACTGCACAAAATAATTTCAGACGAATATATGAAAAATAAATAAAACGAAGAGTATAAAAAATGAGAATAGAAAAATTATGTGTAAATCGGTTATATGGCGATGTCGCAGGTGCAACTACACGGGGTCATAAAATCGCTGTTAAGGGTGGTTATATTTATCAAACTTTTCAAGGTGGTTATACCCTGACCCCATTGGGTTGGAGTGTGGTTCACAAAATAGAAAACATTATTCGCGATGAAATGAATGCGATTGACGGCCAAGAAATTTTAATGCCTGTGGTGTGCACTGCTGATTTATGGAAAGAAACAGGTCGTTATGATGCGATGTCTGTGTTAGCTAAATTCAAAGGTTCGTCCGGCGCGGATTATGTTATATGTCCAACACATGAAGAAGTTGTGACTGACTATGCGCGTTCGGTTATAACATCGTATCGGCAATTACCTTTCATGCTGTATCAGATTCAAACTAAGTTTCGCGATGAATTGCGTGTGCGTGCAGGTTTAATCAGGACACGTGAATTTATCATGAAAGACGGTTATTCTTTCCATGAAACCCAAGAAGACCTGGAACAATATTACAAACGGTGTTTCGATGCCTATTACAGAATATTCAGACGCTGTGGTTTGAAAAACTTTACAGATGTTATGTCATCAACTGGCGATATGGGCGGGAAAATCGCACACGAATTCCAATTGATAAATGAAATGGGCGAAGATACTTTGTATATATGTGATTGCGGTTTCCGCGCGAACAAAGAATTGGAAGATACTGATTCCACAGTCTGTCCGAAATGTGGCAAACAATTGAACAAAGTTCGCGGTATTGAAATTGGGAATATTTTCCAATTGGGTAAAAAATATACTGAATCGATGCACATGACTTACACCGGGGCAGATGGCGAAGAAAAAACACCGATTATGGGTTGCTATGGTATTGGTGTTGGACGCACTATGGCGGCGATTATTGAAGAAAGCGCAGACGACAATGGTCCGGTATGGAATATGGAAACAGCACCTTTTGCGGTTGAAGTAATCGGTTTGGTTGACAAAGAAAATAAGACTTTTGCTACGGCTGAAAAAATCTATGAAGATTTAAAACGCGCCGGAATTGAGGTTTTAATCGATACACGCGACAATCGCGCAGGTGAAAAATTCGCAGATGCAGATTTAATTGCTGCACCAATTCGTTTGATTGTGTCGCAAAAAAATTTAGAGAAAAACCAAATTGAAATTAAATATCGTGTGAATAATTATGACACATCAAATTTACCAACGACTGTGGATGTAAATAATTATGTGGATACTATCCAAGATTTAATTTCAAAATTATCACAACACTAAAAAACCGCCAAACGGCGGTTTTTTAATTTCGCGCGGCCATTAAAATATTTTGCGTTAATGTGTGTTCTGTTGCACCACGTGAATTTAACACGATTATATTTTTTCCACCCATTAAAAAACAAAGCGGTTCCCAATTATCACTTAACACAGACAGCGATTTAAATATTGCGTTGCCTGTATTTATATTATCAACAACAATGATGTCTGCCAAAGCGCCAGTTAAATGTTTTTCAGCACGAATATTTGCGTCCAACGCGACATCTAATTGTTCAATACGTAACGTCCCAGCTGGAAAATCATCTGAATGCGCCATTCGCCACGAATGCAACATTGGGGATAATTTAGTATTCGTATCACCACCCGCCGATATCAACGATATAAATGGTGCACGCGGGGAATCAAAAATTTTTGCAAACAACGATACTGCATTTTGCACTATGTGCGTTAACTGATTTTCATCAGGTGTTGGAATACACGCCGCATCAGTCAAAATAAACGGCGCGCGCCGATGTGATTTATCCACAAACACAGCGCAATGTGTTAAATAAAATTTTTCACCGTCTGACAATTTTTTATTTATCGCGATAATACGACGCAAAAAATCATCAGAATGAATATCGCATTTCATTAAAATAAATTCATCATCGCTGGACGGCAAAACATCTGATTCAGGCGCGACATCCCAACCAACGATATCCGGACATTCACGCATCGCGGTTTCAATAGCATTTTTATATTTATCAGAAACATCACCGAAACATAAAATTTTTTTCATATATTCCCCCGAAAATTTTTCATTGGGAATTTTAACAAAATATAAATATTTTTATCAAACGTTTTTTTGTGGTATAATTGTCATGATAATTTAACGGAGAGAAAACATATGAAAATATCAATTATTGGTGTGGGGTCTGTTGGGTCTGCGGTCGCGACAGCGGTTAAAAACACAGGTTTAGCCCAAGAAATCGTTTTATACGACCGCGATGGCATTCGTGCCCGCGCTGCCGCAGAAGATTTGGGTCACGCGTCTGCGTTTTCATACGACATAAAAATAACAGCGGCGTCTAATTATCGCGCCATTCGCGGTTCAGAAATAGTCATCGTTGCCGCAGGTGCAAATCAAAAGCCTGGCGAAACACGTATGGATTTATTGCATAAAAATTCAGCAGTTATATCTGACATCATTCCGCGCGTTATGGACAATGTTGATGCAAAAAATGTAAAAATTATTATTGTCACAAACCCGCTGGACGTTATGGTTATGTTGGCCCAGAAATTATCACGTCTGCCCGCCAGCCGCGTTATCGGCACAGGAACTATGCTTGATTCTGCACGTTTCAAAACGATATTATCGCGGCAATTGGGAATATCTACGCGTTCGATTACTTCGTATGTATTGGGCGAACATGGTGATTCGTCGGTTGTAAATTGGTCGTCTGTATGCATAGGCGGAATAGGACTGGATGATTTTTGCAAACAAACGAAATTATCGTTGCCGATGACGACGCGCAAAACAATCGAACACCGTGTAAAAAATGCAGCCTATGAAATCATCCAGGGTCGCGGTGCAACATGGGACGGCATTGGCGCTGCGGTTGCAGATTTATTATACGCAATCATAAACGACGAACGTCGCATATTGACAACTTCGATAGTGGACAGTCTTGGGAAAAACGCGGTCGCAATATCATTACCGCGCGTCGTTGGGAATGACGGTGTGTTGATGACATTAAAATCTAAAATGAATATAGATGAAACGGTCAACCTGCGCAAAAGTGCGAAAATTATCCGCAGAAATTTCGATTTAATATAACCCAAGAAATCAATCTTATAGTCAAAAAAATATCCTTTGGTATAGTCTGAACAACGACACAGCCAAAGGATTTTTTTATGCAGCAAAACGAAATTACATTTGAAATTGCAGATGATGGCTGTCGAATCTATGCAATATGCCACGAACGAAAAATCGGCAGTATATTTTTTATAAAAATTGGCGTCGATAAAATAATGATATCAGACGCAGAAATTGAACCAGAATATAAAAACCAAGACATCGAATTATATCTGACCCAACGCATCATAGAAATGGCGCGCGCGCAAAATCGCAAAGTAATGTCAATATGCCCGCATATCTCAGACATTTTCAAACAACATCCTGAATTTGATGATGTTCGTCTTTTGAACCAGGGACGATAATATGAATGAATCATAAAATACCATTTGCACTGATTGTTGAATTTTGATAAAATTGTTCTGTCAATGATGTTTTTTCATTGATGGGGTCTAGAAGCCCGAATTAAGCAGCGTCTGTATCTTTGTGATATTGACGTAAAAATCTCCAACCAACCACGGGGTTGGAGGGTCGCTGAATATAAAGAATAAAGCACACAATTTCTGCTTAAATTGTTTCTAGCCTCCAACCACCAAAAGATTTCCGGTGGTTTTTTTGCGTTTGATAAACGCGAACAAGATTTTTGGGGTTACCCCCCTCCGGCTGGCGCCGCACTCCCCCATTGGGGGAGAATAACGGAGCGTTGCCCCCAGCCCTAAATTCCGCCCCACGGGGGCGGGGGACCCGCAGGGTGGTGGGGGTGACCGAAAGAGATAACAAAAACAAGAACAAGAAGCAAAAGGAGCAAAACCTATGAGACAAACAAAAATAGTTTTAACCAGCATGTTGGCATTGGTAATCGCCACGCCGGCAATGGCAGGGGTTGGCGATGTAATCACAACCGGTGCATCGTGTACAATCGGCGATTTGGGTGTATCCAGTGGCACCGCCAACGCCACGGCACAGTTCAGCGTGAATTCGTATAACTGCGCCGCCGGAACATACCTGCCCGCGGGCAGCAGTTGGTCAACAGATAACCAATACACACCATATTCCGACGGCGATGATCCAATACAGTGTATGCAGTGTCCCGCGAACAGTTTCTGTTATGGATCCGAAGAAGACGGTATATATGAATATAGCTACAGTGACGCCCAGGGCGCAGTAACCTGTGCAAGTGAATGGGGCGATGCTTATCCATATTCAGACGCGGGTTCGGACAATGCGGACGCATGTTATTTTGTTGCACCATGTCCAACAAGTTGTGCAGCCACAGCATGTGATCCACACGCAGACACATGTGCATACACAAACGATGCAGTAACAACAAATGGCCGTATATATGCCGAGGGTGAATCTGGTCCCAACATGCCAAATTGTAAATTAGATTTCACATGCGGCACCGGATATACAAAAAGCACACCGGGTTCCGCAATAACAGCACCGAACAGCAATGCGGACAGTCGTGAATATAAATCACATATATACCCCAGCGGCACAAATTCACAAAACAACAGCAGTTTATCCGCAGGGGAATGGAGTGCTACATGGAACGGGACAGGAACGATGAAAGGTATCGCGAGTTGTAATAGCGTACCAGGGAGCAATGACGAATGGACATGGGCAAACCCAAGCACATTACCAGCAAATACGAATTTAGCCAGCAACAGTGCAGACGCGAACGATTCGTCACGTCGTTATTGTTGGTGCAAACCGACGAGTTGGACACCATCTGGTGGGTCTGAGCAGTTGTTGTCTGCTGCGTGGGTGTTCTACGACGGCAGCGGGGACGCGTCGCTTTGCGCGGACTACTGTGCGAGCAACTGCGCGGACGTCGTGAGCAACCGTGCGGGCTTCCGCTCTGCGCTGTTCGGGGTCGTTGGCGCGTCGTCACAATGTGTGGCCAATAATATTACGTTAAGTTGGAATAACGAAAACGGAACACAGTTTACATCTGGTTCATGTACATACGACGAAACGTTGACGGTTCCGTCAACCCATCCGGACAAACGTGGATATACGTTCACTGGGTGGAAATTCGTCAGCCCTTCCCAGAATTAATTCTCGGTTCTGGGGTGTTTTCGTAGGTTGGGATATATCCCCATCTACTCCTTTCCCCCACCGCGTGGCGGTGGGGGTTTCGTTACCCCCCACGCCACTGACGTGGCCCTCTCCCCCCGTGGGGGAGAATAACGGGCATTGCCCCCAGCCCCGAATTCCGCCCCACGGGGGCGGGGGACCCGCAGGGTGGTGGGGGTGAAAATTGTAAACCCCGCCCTTGCGGCGGGCTCGCAGAGAACCATTGGTTCGATGCGGGGGCGGGTAAAAATATATTTTTCTTGATTATTTATTTGTCTGAAATTTTTGTCTGACCCGCCCCCGACTCGATTTACGCTGACGCTTTATCTCGTCGGCCCCTCCGCAGGGGTGGGGCATACCCCCCGTCGCTTCGCGCCACCCCTCTAACCAGAGGGGAACTTTTTTCCGCGACGGAGCCTAAGTTCTCCTCCGCCGGAGGAGTACGTCCGCAGGACGGGAGGTGGGAATATTTGAACATAATTATTCTTTTTCACCCCCACCCCGCCCGTTGGGCACCCCTCCGTGGGAGGGGAACTTAGTACTCGTCGCAAAATAAAAAAGTACCGCCAGGTAATAAAACCATGGCGGGACTCCCTTCCTTCCGTTT
>JAZROV010000019.1:0-40219 GCA_045648885.1 Candidatus Enterousia sp. | reverse complement strand
GCCCTCTCCCCCCGTGGGGGAGAATAACGGGCATTGCCCCCAGCCCCGAATTCCGCCCCGTGGGGGCGGGGGACCGCTTGCGGTGGTGGGGGTGACCCCCCTCGGCGCGATGCGCCACTCCCCCACGTGGGGGAGAATCTTTGCACTTGTCGCGGAATAAAAAATCTCCCCACGTGGGGGAGAATAACGAAGTGTGATGCGGAATATCTGATTGCTTTATATAATATTTTCGTGTATGATTGCCCGTAGTAATTAAAAGGATATGTTTATGAAACGGGTTGTTATTACAGGGATGGGTATTGTTTGTCCTGTTGGAACGGGTATCGATTATACATGGAAAAATATATTAAACGGCAAAAGCGGTATTCGTAAAATTACTGAATTTGATGTCGATGGTATTGCGTCCCAAATTGCGGGCATTCCACATTCTGGGACCCAAGACGGTGATTTTAATCCGGACAGCATTGTCGATCCGCGTGAACAACGTCGATTGGACAAATGCATTGTTTATGGTTTGGTCGCGGCAGACGAAGCAATTAAAGATGCAGGTCTGGTCGATTATGACGGCGATAAAAATCGTGTGGGTGTTTCCGTTGGCAGTGGTGTCGGTGGGTTGGCTACGATTCATGACACTGACAAAGATATTTTTGAAAATGGTCCGCGGTTTGTCAGTCCTTTCTTTGTGCCAAAATGTGTTGTCAATATGACGTCTGGCCAGATTTCTATTAAATATGGTTTTGGTGGACCGAATATAGCAATGGCGACTGCGTGTGCAACGGGAACTCATTCGATTGGTGAAGCGGCGGCGATTATCGAACGTGGGGATGCCGATATAATGATTTGTGGTGGAACCGAAGCGGCCGTCTGTCGTTTGGGTATGATTGGATTTTCTGCGATGCGCGCATTAAGTACACGTAATGATGACCCAGAACATGCGTCGCGTCCATGGGATCGTGACAGAGATGGTTTCGTCATGGGTGAAGGTGCCGGTATTTTGGTGTTGGAAGAATACGAACACGCCATTAAACGTGGTGCAAAAATTTATGCTGAAGTTGCCGGTTTCGGTATGTCTGCGGATGCGCATCATATTACTGCACCTGCACCAAACGGGGAAGGTGGCAAACGCGCGATGGAAATCGCATTAAATCATGCAGATTTAAAACCGTCAGATATTGATTATATCAATGCACATGGAACATCAACTGGTTTGGGTGATGTCGGTGAATTGGTTGCAGTCAAAGAATTATTCAATGGATGTGATACATGTATGTCGTCTACGAAATCTATGACGGGGCATTTGTTGGGTGCAGCCGGTGCCATAGAAGCAATTTTCTGTGCGCTGGCGATTCGCGATAATATCGTTCCACCGACAATCAATCTGGAAAACCCAATTGATGAAGTTGGTGATTTCAATTTGGTTCCGAACAAAGCACAAAAAAGAACTGTTGATGCAACGCTTAGCAATTCTTTCGGTTTTGGCGGAACAAATGCGTCTTTGGTTTTGAAACGCGTAAAATAAATTTTTGACAAACCAAAGTTGTTGTTGCAAAATAAGCAGACAAAAAACATATCGGGGCATAGCTCAGTCTGGTAGAGCGCTACGTTCGGGACGTAGAGGTCGCAGGTTCGAATCTTGTTGCCCCGACCACGAAATTCAAATCGGCCATTGTGCCGATTTTAATTTTGTGTTTGGTGACATTCAGATTAGATACATCACAACGAAGTTGTCAGGTTCGACAACAAGTAGATTTTGCAAACGCAGTGCAGCGAAATCGTTACGGTTGCAACGCAGCCGGCACATAATATGTGCCAGGCGAGATAATCTTGTTGCCCCGACCACGAAATTCAAATCGGCCATTGTGCCGATTTTAATTTTGTGTTTGGTGACATTCAGATTAGATACATCACAACGAAGTTGTTAAGGTTTTCTTTCCTTTTGAATTATCTGATTTTTTTGAATATAATGTTTCCAGAATGTTTTTACAAAAAGGAGAAAAAAATGAAAACTGCATTGGTTGCGTATTTTTCGGCTACGGGTGCAACAAAAAGAATTGCAGATATGTTGGCTGAATCTATCAAAGCGAAAACTTTCGAAATCGTTCCAGAACAATTATATACAAATGCTGATTTAGATTGGACAAATGACAACAGTCGTTCGTCGCTTGAAATGAAAGATTCTGCATCTCGTCCGAAAATAGAATCACGGGTTCGTGATATAGAACAATACGATGTTATATTTTTAGGCTTTCCAATTTGGTGGTATCGTGAACCGTCTATCATAGATACTTTTGTCGAAATGCATAATTTTGACGGCAAATTGATTGTCCCGTTTGCTACATCCGGTGGCAGTCCTATCGCTGATTCTTACAAGGGTATTCATTTGTTGGCTCCGAATGCAAAAGTGGAACGTGGCAAAGTTTTTGATGCCGGTGTTTCAATGGAAGAATTAAAAAAATGGGCCAGCAAATATTTGAAAAAATAGTGTTTTTATCGTTTAATCAGGTCGTCGTTAGTGGGCGACCTGTTTGTTTTCTTGCATGCCGATATTGTTGTTGCTATAGTGGGTACGAAATCAAAGGGGGCGTCATATGAAAATACTGGTCACCGGTGGCAGTGGTTATATTGGTTCGCACACTGTGGTTGAATTACAAAATGCAGGTATCGAAGTTGTTGTAATTGATAATTTATCAAATTCAAACGAATTGTCTTTGAAACGTGTCTCGGAAATAACTGGTCGAAATGTCGAATTTCACAATATTGATATTCGTGATTTTGATGCGTTGTGTAAATTGCTGGAAAATAATAAATTTGATTGCTGTATTCATTTCGCAGGTTTAAAGGCTGTCGGCGAATCGGTTGTAAAGCCACTTGAATATTATGACAATAATGTTTGTGGGACTGTGAATCTGTTGCGCGCATTAAACAAATATAATTGTAAAAATATTATATTTTCATCGTCTGCATGCGTATATGGAAATCCAAAAATAATTCCTATATCCGAAGAATGTCCAAAGGGTGCGTGTACAAACCCATATGGGCAAACTAAACATTTCATAGAAGAAATAATGATTGATTTGCAAAAATCTGATCCAGAATGGAATATCGTTTTGTTGCGCTATTTTAATCCTATTGGTGCGCACCAAAGTGGTAAAATAGGTGAAGATCCAAATGGTGTTCCAAATAATTTAATGCCATATATAACCCAGGTTGCAATTGGCAGACGCTCTGAACTTAGTGTTTATGGTGATGATTATGATACGCATGATGGGACGGGTGTGCGCGATTATATTCATGTTGTTGATTTGGCGCGTGGCCATGTATGCGCATTACGGGCAATAGAAAACAAATGCGGTTTGGAAATATTCAATTTGGGAACGGGACATGGTTATTCTGTGTTGGATGTTGTGCGTGCGTTTGAAAATGCAAATGGTGTAAAAATTCCGTATGTTATAAAACCGCGTCGTTCTGGCGATGTCGCAGTTTGCTATTCGGATGCAGGCAAAGCAGAAAAAAATTTAGGATGGCATGCACAATTTAATCTTGAAGATATGTGTCGCGATTCGTGGAATTGGCAAAAAAATAACCCGAATGGATATGGTGAAAAATAATTATGTTCGGTATTTCCCAGCGGCGGTTAAAAAATATAAAATCATGGATAAAGTTTTTTTTAGCCATTATTTGTGTTGCTGTTTTTGTTACGTTTTATCTTTTTAATATATGGTCGCCGTTGAAAAAGCCAACCGTAGTTGTTGTTAAACCGGGGGTCTCTGTCACGCGTTTAACAAACCAGTTAGTCAAAAGTGGGGTTGTTAAATCTGGTAGATTATTTCAATTTTCTGTGAAATTAAAAGGCGGGACAATCATGGCGGGCGAATATGATATCCCACGTGGGGCAGGTGTCTGGCCAATCGCAGATATGATAACCAAAGGTCAAATTGCAACAACAACAATTACTATTCCCGAAGGATACACAATAAAACAAATTAAAAATTTATTGAATGCGTCGTCGTCGTTTTCAGGTGACACTGAATGCGATTTTGATGCACCTGTGTGTAATTTAAAAGACGGGGATGTGTTTCCAGATACTTATCGGGTGGCGCGTGGAATATCGCGATTGGCTGTGCTGGATCTGGCACGAAAAAAAATGATAGAAATAAAACAAACACTGGATACACAAAAATATCCGTCGCCATTAAAAGATTGGAACGATGTGTTGACGTTGGCGTCAATTGTTCAAAAAGAAACCCCATTGAAACGTGAAATGCCAATTGTGGCCAGCGTATATTTAAACCGGTTACGCGTTCGTATGAGATTACAGGCCGACCCAACTGTTGTTTATGCGCTGACAGAAGGCGAAGGTGATATGCATGGTGAACCGTTATTGTCAGGGCATTTGAAAATAGACAGTCCATATAATACATATAAACATTATGGTTTGCCCCCCGCGCCGATTGCCAGTGTCGGACGTGACGCGATTCGCGCTGTATTGAATCCGGAAAAAACACAATATTTATTTTTTGTAGCGGATGGTCAAGGGGGACACAAATTTTCTACGGATTTTGAAGAACACAAAAAAAATCGAATCGATTGGCGCGTTATTAAAAAGGGTCTGGCGCGATAAAAATTTCCAAAACAACCCGCGCATTATATCATATTTTTTATAATTTTGCAAAAAATCAATTTTCTTGCATGCGGTCTTTTTGTATGGGACAATATACCTAACAGGACATGGAGTTCTGTGTAAGTTTAACCAAAGGAAAGGATAAACAAATGAAAAAAATAGCTTTAACTTCTTTAATTGCGATGTTTGCTTTTGCAGGTGCACACGCAGCGAATGTGATTGATGGTAATCCGCTGTATATGCCAAAGAAAGGTCATTTCTACAGCGAGACATCTTTGGAAACGTCAACGCGTAATGTTGATGCCCAGACGTTGACAGAAGAATTTGGTTATGGTATTTCAGACAGATTGGCCATTGCCATAGCAACAGATTTGTCCCAAGAAGATTGGTTTGAACTTGGTCAGTGGAATACTTTTGGTTTGGGTGCAACATACCGTTTTGCCGATTATAAAAATTGGAAATGGGATTTAATCGGCGCGTATGGTGTTGGACCTGTTTGGGATGCACACAATGGTTTCTTGAAGGGTCGTTTCTTGGATAAAGATGATACGACATATTTGTGGTCTGTGGGTGTTCGTGGTGGATACACATCGGGTGATTTCACAATCGCTGGTCACGTCGAAATGGATTACACAAATACAAAATCATTCAATTGGAACCATCATGAATGGAATGCAACTGAAGTGTCAGGCTTGCATTTCTTGGATGCCGGAATCGACGCTCAATTGGTGTTGAACAATCGCTGGAATTTGGTATCTGGTGCTGAATATTTAAAACTGTTGGATCATTACAGTGAAACAACAGGTACATGGGAATTGACATTTGGTGCGAATTATAATATCGATGCTACAAAATACGTCGGTGCGTATTTGACCAAAGATGTTGTCCATACAAAAGCAACAAGTGATGGCGATTGGGAATTTGTAGATGGATTTGGCATGGGTGTTAAATTCGGTATAGATTTCTAGTTAAAACCATTGAAACATTTTTTTAACCCGGCCAAAAAGGTCGGGTTTTTTGTTTGTTTGACATAAAAATATGTTTGTCGCAAAACTGTGTTAAAAAAGTATAGATTTTTAGCGGTTTTTTAAGAATTTTTGCTATATTTTTTCTTGACAATTCGCGGGGTGGGGGGTATAGTAAGTTTGCTTTCCGTGTAAGTAAGGAAAGTGAAAAACACAGAAATCTGCATGTTTTGCAAGATTTATAATCACGCGTTCGCGTTGAAATAAGTCTGCCGTGCGGTTTCGTATAGTCAAAAAAAGAGAATAAAAACAAAGAGATTTTGAATGCCAACAGTAAATCAACTGATTCGGAAACCACGTAAAAAGGTAGCGGTGAAATCTACGGCTCCTGATATGATGGAAAATCCTCAAAAACGCGGTGTTTGCACTCGTGTTTATACGACAACTCCAAAAAAACCTAATTCAGCGCAACGTAAGGTTGCACGTGTGAAATTGGCCAATGGTCGCGAAGTGACTGCATATATTCCAGGCGAAGGTCATAACCTTCAGGAACACAGTGTGGTTATGATTCGTGGCGGTCGTGTAAAGGATTTGCCAGGTGTTAAATATCACATTATTCGTGGTGTTCTGGATACCAAAGGCGTCGAAAGCAGAAAACAAGGTCGTTCCTTGTACGGCGCAAAAACAAGTAAATAATACACGTTGTATATCAATGTGAGTAATTTGGGAAACCAAGTGAAGAAATAAAAAGGAAAAAATATGTCAAGACGTAAAGCTGCAACAAAACGTGAGATTTTACCAGATTCTAAATATAACAATCTGGTTGTTGCAAAATTGATAAATGTAGTTATGTGGGATGGCAAAAAAGAAGTTGCCGAAAACATCGTATATAATGCAATGGAAAAATTAAAAACATTGGCCAAAGATGGCAAAGATGAATTGGCCATGTTTTTGGAAGCGGTCGACGCACTGAAACCGTCTGTAGAAGTCAAAGGTCGCCGTGTTGGTGGTGCAACATACCAGGTCCCAGTTGAAGTTCGCAAAGATCGTCAACAAACTTTGGCTTTGCGTTGGTTGGTTATGTTTGCGCGTAAACGTGGTGAACGTTCAATGCAAGACAGATTGTTTGGTGAATTGCGTGATGCTTTGAATGGCCAGGGTGGTGCGTTTAAAAAGAAATTAGATACTCACAGAATGGCGGAAGCGAACAAAGCGTTTGCTCATTTCCGTTGGTAATATAATAAAAGTAAGGAAAGATAAATGTCTGTTGGAAAAACCGCATCTTTGGATATGTATCGCAATATTGGTATTATGGCCCATATTGACGCAGGTAAAACAACTACTTCTGAACGTATTTTGTTCTATACTGGTAAAACCTATAAAATCGGTGAAGTGCACGATGGTGCTGCAACGATGGACTGGATGGTGCAAGAACAAGAACGTGGTATTACAATTACATCTGCTGCGACAACTTGCTTCTGGCGTGATCATCGTATCAATTTGATTGATACTCCGGGCCACGTTGATTTTACTATGGAAGTGGAACGCTCGTTGCGTGTTTTGGATGGTGCTGTTGCAGTGTTTGAATCTGTGTCGGGTGTGCAACCACAATCTGAAACTGTGTGGCGTCAGGCTGATCGTTATAATGTTCCACGTATTTGCTTTATCAATAAAATGGACAGAACAGGTGCGAACTTCTTCCGCTGTGTTGATATGATACGTGAAAGATTGGGTGCAAATCCATTGGTTGTCAATTTCCCAATCGGCGAAGAACAAAACTTTAAAGGCGTTGTTGATGTCGTCGAAATGAAAGGCATTATTTGGGAAGATGAAAATGGTTCTCATCCGAAAATCGAAGAAATTCCTGCGGAATTGAAAGACAAAGCCGAAGAATTGCACAACAAATTGATTGAAGAAGTTGTCACTTTGGATGATGCGATTATGGAAGAATACATGGAAGGCAAAACCCCAGATGTTGCGACAATCAAAAAATTGTTGCGCAAAGGAACAATCGCACAAAACTTTGTTCCTGTGTTGTGTGGGACTGCGTTCAAAAACAAAGGTGTTCAACCATTATTGGATGCAATCGTAGATTATTTGCCGTCGCCATTGGATATTCCTGCAATTAAAGGAACAAAAATGGACGGTGAAACAGAAGCGGTTCGTCATGCTGATCCAAAAGAACCATTCAGTGCTTTGGCGTTCAAGGTTGCGAATGACCCATTCGTAGGTAATTTGATGTTTATCCGTATTTATTCGGGTAAATTGGTGTCTGGGTCTTATATATATAATGCAAACCGTGATAAACGTGAACGCGTTGGTCGTATGTTGTTGATGCACGCGAATGCACGTGAAGAAATCAAAGAAGCATCTGCTGGTGATATTATCACTTTGGTTGGTATGAAAGAAACAATCACTGGTGATACACTTTGCGATGAATCAAATCCAATCATTTTGGAATCTATTCATGTTCCAGAACCAGTTATGTCGATTGCTGTGGAACCAAAAACCAAAGCAGATATTGAAAAAATGTCTTTGGGCTTGCAGGCGTTGGCCAAAGAAGATCCTTCGTTCCGCGTGTCGGTTGATGAAGAATCTGGTCAAACGATTTTGGCAGGTGTCGGTGAATTGCATTTGGAAATTTTGGTCGACAGATTGTTGCGTGAATTCAAAGTTGACGTGAATGTTGGTGAACCACGTATTGCATATCGTGAAACATTCCGTAAACCTGTGTTGGAAGAATACACACACAAGAAACAATCTGGTGGTTCGGGTCAATACGCCCAAGTTAAAATCCAATTTGAACCATTGGAACCAGGTTCGGGCTATGAATTCGAAAACAAGATTGTTGGTGGTGCGATTCCAAAAGAATACATCCCAGGTGTAGAAAAAGGTTTGAAGATAGCACAACAAACAGGTGTTTTGATTGGCTATCCAACAGTAGATTTCAAAGCCACATTGGTAGATGGTAAATATCACGAAGTTGACTCTAATGTGTTATGCTTTGAAATTGCGGCGCGTGCTTGCTTCCGCGAAGCGATGAAGAAAGCGGCACCGAAATTATTGGAACCGATTATGAAGCTTTCGGTTAATACGCCGGAAGAATACGTCGGTGACATTATTGGCGATTTGAACAGTCGCCGCGGACAAATCAATGGTATCGAAACCAGATTTGGCAGCCAGTTAATTACTGCGTTTGTGCCACTGGCGAATTTGTTCGGGTATGTCAAAACATTACGTTCTTTGTCCCAGGGTCGTGCGAATCCATATATGGAATTGTCACACTATGACGAAGTGCCACAAAATGTTGCTGACGAAGTAATCAAAAAGATGACAAAATAACAATTACAAACTTAAAATAACAAACCAGCCTAAGGAGAAAACTATGGCAAAAGAAAAGTATGTAAGAACAAAACCACACGTCAATATTGGTACTATTGGTCACGTTGACCACGGTAAAACAACATTGACTGCTGCTATCGTTCATTACTATGGCGTTGGTATTGACGCACAAAAAGGTGTTGATCAAATCGATAATGCACCAGAAGAAAAAGCACGCGGTATAACAATTAATACTGCACACGTTGAATATGAAACAGCAAATCGTCACTATGCTCACGTTGACTGCCCAGGACACGCGGATTATGTTAAAAACATGATTACCGGTGCTGCCCAGATGGACGGTGCAATTTTGGTGGTTGCTGCAACTGATGGTCCAATGCCTCAAACACGTGAACACATTTTGTTGGCACGTCAGGTGGGTATTCCAAAAATCGTTGTTTATTTGAACAAATGTGATTTGGCGAATGATCCTGAATTGTTGGAATTGGTTGAAATGGAAATTCGTGAATTGTTGTCTGCGAATGATTTCGATGGTGATAACGCTCCGATTATCCGTGGTTCTGCTATTTCCGCTTTGGAAGGCAAATCTGATGGTTTGGGCAAAGAATCTATTGACGCGTTGTTGGCTGCATGCGATTCATACATCCCAATGCCAGAACGTCCAGTTGATAAACCATTCTTGATGCCAATTGAAGACGTGTTCTCTATCACAGGTCGTGGTACAGTGGTAACAGGTCGTATCGAATCTGGTACAATCAAAGTCGGTGACGAATGCGAAATCGTTGGTTTGAAACCAACACAAAAAACAACTGTGACCGGTGTTGAAATGTTCCGTAAATTGTTGGATCAAGGTGAAGCCGGTGATAACGTTGGTTTGTTGTTGCGTGGAACCAAAAAAGAAGAAGTCGAACGTGGTCAAATTATCTGCAAACCAGGTTCTATTACACCACACACAGACTTTGAAGCTGAAGTTTATATTTTGACGAAAGATGAAGGTGGCCGTCATACAGCATTCTTCTCTAACTATCGTCCACAATTCTATTTCAGCACAACAGACGTAACAGGTACAATTACACTGCCAGCAGACAAAGAAATGGTCTTGCCAGGTGATAACGTTCGCATCTCGGTGCAATTGATTGCACCTATTGCTATGAGCGAAGGTCGCCGCTTTGCTATCCGTGAAGGCGGACGCACAGTTGGTGCAGGTGTTGTATCCAAAATTATTAAATAATTGTTGCATTTTGCGGGCGAAAGGTTTATCCTTTGGCCCGCAAAAACAATAACGAATAAAAAAATAAGGAAAACGAACAATGGTACCAGCATCTAAGATTCGCATCAAATTGATTGCTTTTGACCACAGGGTCTTGATGGAATCAGTAGAAGAAATTGTAAAAACAGCAAAGCGCACAGGCGCGGATGTCGTTGGACCCGTTCGCTTGCCAACTTTGATTCAAAAGTTTACAGTGAACCGTTCTCCACACGTTGATAAAAAATCACGTGAACAATTTGAAATCCGCAATCACAAAGCGGTTGTGGACATTGTTAATCCAACCCCTCAGACAGTCGATGCATTGATGAAGTTGGATTTGGCATCTGGTGTTGATGTAAAAATTAAATTATAAAATGTGTATGTTAGTGGACGGTGTGTGTCCATTAACCACTGACAAAAAGGCAAAAAAATGAAACGTAGCGGATTAATTACAACAAAAATAGGGATGACTCGCCTTTATGATGAAGGTGGGGTCGCTCATGCAGTAACAGTTTTATCTGTTGGAGATTGTGCTGTTATTGGAAATCGAACAACAGAAAAAAATGGTTATGTTGCAAATATTTTGGGTTTGCGTGAAGCAAAAGCAAAACATGTTGCAAAGCCTCAGGCAAAAGCGGCAGAAAAAGCGGGTGTAAAACCTTATCGCAAGGTTGTAGAATTTCGCGTTTCTGATGATTGTGTTATTCCTGTTGGAACACAATTATCTGCCACACATTTTATTGCCGGTCAATATGTTGATGTTCAAGCGACCAGCAAAGGTAAGGGCTTTCAGGGTGCTATGAAACGCCATAATTTCGGCGGAAAAGAAGCAACCCACGGTGTATTAAAAGCTCATCGTTCCATTGGTGGTACGGGTATGCGTGAATGGCCAGGTCGTGTTTTAAAAGGTAAAAAAATGGCTGGTCAGATGGGCAATGAAACAGTGACTGTCCAAAACTTGAAAGTTTTTGGCGTGGACGCTGGTGAAAATCTGATTTTTGTTGAAGGCGCAGTCCCAGGTAGTAATGGAACTTTCGTTTTAATCAGCGATGCTGTAAAGAAAGTCCAAGACAAATTGCCAGTTCCGACAGTTGCAGTTGCAACAGAAGAAGTTGCAGCAGCAGAAGCGGAAACTGTGAATGAAGCGGAACAAGCATAACGACACAATATAAGGTGAATAAAATGCAAGTAGATATTTTAAATTTAGATGGTAAATCTGTCGGCAAAGTAGAATTGTCAGACGGCATCTTTGGAATTGATCCACGTGCAGACATTTTGCACCGTGTTGTGACATGGCAACGTGCAAATGCCCGCGCAGGCACTCATGCAGTGAAAACTGTATCTGATGTCGCAGGAAGTGGAAAGAAAGCATTCAAACAAAAGAAAACTGGTAATGCCCGTCAAGGTGAAAGATATAACGTTCATATGCGCGGCGGTGGTGTTGTTCATGGACCAGTGGTTCGTGATCACGCGATTGATTTACCAAAGAAAATCCGTAGTTTGGGTTTGAAAATGGCTTTGTCTTCAAAGGTCAAAGATGGTTCTTTGATTGTCATAGACAGTGAAAAAATGAAAGCCGTGAAAACAAATACTTTGGCGAAACAATTGAAAAAGATGAATATTGCATCTGCGTTGTTTGTTGGTGCCGAAGTATTGGATGAAAACTTCAAGAAATCTGCTGCGAATATTATCAATGTTGACGTTTTGCCAACAATTGGTTTGAATGTTTTGGATATCTTGAAACATGATAAATTGGTTTTGACTGCTGATGCTGTCAAAGCAGTAGAGGCAAGACTTGCTTAATTAAAGGTTTGAAGATATGGCAGAAAAAAAAGTTGAAAAGAAATTAGTAGCGACTGCAAACACATATGATGTGTTGCGTCGTCCTGTTATTTCAGAAAAAGCTGCAAAGTTATCTGAAAATAACGGCGTTGTATTCGAAGTTGCAATGTCTGCAACCAAAGAAGATGTCGCGCGCGCCATTGAAACTTTGTTCAATATTAAACCAACCAAGGTGAATATTGTCATTGTCAAAGGGAAAGAAAAATCTTTCCGTGGCCGCAGCAAAGGCACACAACGCAATGTTAAAAAAGCATATGTATCTTTGCCGGCAGGTTCAGAATTGGATTTGTCTGCAAATATATAAAAAACAACGTTTTGACAGAGAACCATTGGCCAAATGGGTATTAGTGTCAGAACATAAACAAAGGTAAAAATAAAATGGCATTGAAACATTACAAGCCAACAACTCCGGGAACACGTGGTTTAACTTTGATTGACCACAGTGAATTGCACAAAGGTGCACCAGAGAAATCTTTGACTGTTGGTTTAAAGTCCAAAGGTGGACGTAATAATTTTGGTCATGTGACTGTTCCGCACCAGGGTGGGGGACACAAACGTAAATATCGTTTGATTGATTTTGACCGTAAAAAGAAAGATATCCCAGCGACAGTTGTTCGTTTGGAATATGATCCAAATCGTACTGCATTTATTGCATTGATTGAATATAAAGATGGTGTTCGTTCTTATATTTTGGCACCACGTGATTTGAAACCAGGTGATACTGTGATTTCTGGAACACGTGAAGATATTAAACCAGGTAACACAATGCCATTGAAAAATATGCCGATTGGTACGATTGTGCATAACGTTGAATTGAAACCAGGTGCTGGTGGTCAATTGGCCCGCAGTGCAGGTTGTTATGCTCAATTGATGGGTAAAGATGGTGTGTATGCCCAGATTAAAATGAACAGCGGCGAATTACGCAAAGTTCATTCTGAATGTTTGGCAACCGTTGGCAGTGTTTCTAACCCTGAACAACGTAATGTCAATTTAGGTAAAGCGGGTCGTGCACGTTGGTTGGGTATTCGCCCATCTACACGTGGTATGGCGATGAACCCGAACGATCACCCGATGGGTGGTGGTAATGGTCATTCCAAAGGACATGAACCTGTATCTCGCACAGGTATTCCAGCCAAGGGATATCGTACACGTAGCAATAAACGTACTGCAAAGATGATTATCCGCAGCAGACATTTGGCAAAGAAGAAATAAATAGGAGTGTAAAATGTCTCGTTCAGTATGGAAAGGTCCTTATGTTCATCCGTCTATTTTAAAGAAAGTAGCGGTTGCAATTGAAAAAAATGATCATAAACCTATTAAAACATGGTCACGTGGCAGCACTATTGTGCCACCTATGGTCGGTTTGACATTTGAAGTACACAATGGAAACAAATTTATTCCTGTGTCAATCGTAGAAGATATGATTGGTCATAAATTGGGTGAATTTGCGCCAACTCGTACTTTCAAAGGTCATGCAGCAAACAAGAAAGCAGCAACAAAATAAGGGTAGGTTATCATGACAAGATATGGAATAAAAGACAATCAGGTTCGTGCGTTCAATAAAATGATTCGCATCAGCCACCAGAAATTAAATCTGGTTTGTGATATGGTTCGTGGCTTGCCGGTTGACCGCGCTGTGGATGTTTTGAAATTTTCAAAGAAACGTGTTTCTGACGAAGTTTTGAAAACATTGTTGTCTGCGGTTGCAAACGCCGAACACAATAAAAATTTACCTGTGGATACTTTGTTCGTCAAAGAAATCTGGTGTGGAAAAGCGTTGACAATGAAACGCATTATGCCGGGACCTCGTGGAAGTGCGCGTCCAATTTTGAAACCATTTTCTAATTTGACAATTGTTTTGGAATCTGGCGTGGCACCTCAGAAAAAACAAAGTAAAAAAGAAACAAAATAAATATGAGGTAAAGAAAAATGGGACAAAAAGTATCACCAATTTCATTACGCGAATTTATAAATAAAATTACAGATTCTCGCTGGATTGCTGGCAAAAAAGATTATGCTGCATTGTTGGCGGAAGATAACAAAATTCGTAAATTCGTTGAAAAGAAATTAAAGAAAGCAGGATTGGCCAAAATCGTTATCGAACGTTTTGCAAAGAAAGTGGTCGTCACTATTCATACATCACGTCCAGGTATGATTATTGGTAAAAACGGTGCAGATATCGAAGCATTGCGCAATGATATTAAAAAATTGGTTAAAAACGACCAGGTTGTTGTTAATATCTATGAAGTGCGTCGCCCAGATTTGAATGCACAATTGGTTGCGCAAAACATCGCACAACAAATCGAAGGCCGTGTGTCTTTTAAACGTGCAATGAAAAAAGCTGTTCAAAATGCTTTGAAAGCGGGTGCCCAGGGTGTCAAAGTTATGTGTTCTGGACGTTTGAATGGTGCTGAAATTGCACGCAGCGAACAAATTCGTGAAGGTCGCATTCCTTTGCACACTTTGCGTGCGGATATCGATTATGCTGCGATTCAGGCAAAAACAACATACGGTGTTATCGGTGTGAAAGTTTGGATTTACACTGGTGATGTTGTGAACAAAGAAAAGCTGGCGTCTGAAATGGCGCGTCCGACTGAATATGCCGGCAGCAGCGAAAAGAAAAGCAAATAATAATTAAAATCAAAGGTTTTAATCATGTTAATGCCAAATAAAACTAAATTTCGCAAACAGCACAAAGGTCGTATTCACGGGGTCGCCAAAGGTGGAAGTGAATTGGCGTTTGGTTCGTTTGGTTTAAGAGCGATGTCGCCAGAACGTGTGACAGCGCGTCAGATAGAAGCCGCTCGTCGTGCCATCACCCGTCATATGAAACGTATGGGTAAATTGTGGATTCGTATTTTCCCAGATGTTCCTGTGACAACAAAGCCAGGTGGTGTCCGTATGGGTAAAGGTAAAGGTGCCGTTGAATACTGGATTTGCCGCGTTAAACCGGGCCGCATCATGTTCGAATTAGATGGTGTTAAACCAGAAATCGCATATGAAGCGTTCGCGTTGGCTGCTGCAAAATTGCCAGTTAAAACGAAAATTGTAGAACGCAAAGTAAACTAATCATACAAGTGCAAAAAAGGTTAAAGATATGGCAGAAAAGAAAATCAAAAAAACAGCCGAAAAAGATGCTCTGACCAAAGAAGCTTTGCAGAGTAAATTGGTTGATTTGAAAAAAGAACAAATGAATCAACGCTTTCAACTGGCTGCGGGTCAATTGCCAAAAACACATGTTTTGCGTAAAACTCGCCGCGAAATTGCACGTGTAAAGACCAAATTGAATGCGGATAAATAACTAAATCTTTGACTTTTGATTTTTTTAGTGTAAAATCAAAGGCCGAAAATAAGAAAAATAAGGACAAAAGTTATGCCAAGACGTATACTGCAAGGAACTGTGAAAAGTACAGCAAATGATAAAACTGTCGTTGTAGAAGTTGAACGCCGTTTTCGTCATCCGTTGTATGGCAAGTTTGTGAAGCAGAATAAAAAATACAAGGCACACGATGAAAACAACGAATACAAAGTTGGTGAAATCGTTGCTATCGAAGAACATCGTCCTATATCCAAGACTAAATCTTGGGTGGTCAAGGGCCGTGTTGGGGTCAGCAAAGACACTTCCGTTGTTGTTGACTAATATTCATTGGTGGGTTTTTTGAGGTTTTGAATTTTTTTCAAAACAGTCGAAACCCGTTAACAAAGCGCCGGGGGACAGCCCTGGACGCAGGATGTAAGGAAAAAGTTATGATACAAAACGAAACTGTTATGAATGTTGCAGATAACTCTGGTGCGCGCAAAGCAATGTGCATCAAAGTTTTGGGCGGTTCTCATCGTCGTTATGCAACAGTCGGCGATAAAATTGTTGTCGCTATTAAAGATGCCATTCCACGTGGCAAAGTTCAAAAAGGAACGGTTCAACGTGCAATTATCGTCAGAACCAAATTCCCAGTTAAACGTCCAGACGGATCAATCATTCGTTTCGATGATAATGCTGTTGTTTTAATCAATAAAAACAATTTTGAACCAATTGGAACACGTATTTTTGGCCCAATCGCACGTGAAGTTCGTCGTAAATATGACGTCCAGAAAATTGTGTCTTTGGCACCAGAAGTAATATAATACTTTTGATAACACAAAGGGTATGAAAAATGAAAATTAAACAAGGCGATGAAGTCGTAGTTATTTCGGGAAAATACAAAGGCGTCAAAGGTAAAGTATTACAGGCACGTCCAGATGAATCCCGTGTTGTTGTCGAAGGTGTGAACCGTCACAAATGGCACATCAAACCAACACAAGAACAACCAGGTCATATTGTTGATCGCGAAGCTCCTATCCATGTATCTAATGTTGCATTGGTTGATCCAAAAACCAAGAAAGCGACACGCGTTGGATACAAAATGAATGGCGACAAGAAAGTTCGCGTTTCAAAAAAATCTGGGACAGAAATTTAAAACAATCAAACGATTCCGCTGTTACGGAATCAATAACGAAAAGGCATAAAAAATGCAAAGCAGATTGCGTGAAATTTATGAAAAAAATATTGTTCCTGAATTGGTCAAAGAATTCGGGTACACAAACAAATTCGCAGTTCCAAAATTGTCCAAAATTGTTTTGAACATGGGCGTTGGGGAAGCGGTATCTGATAAAAAGAAATTAGATTCAGCAGCTGGTGATTTGACTGCCATTGCTGCACAAAAATGCATAATCACACATGCAAAGAAATCTATTGCAACATATCGTTTACGTGAAGGTCAAGCCATTGGCGCAAAAGTGACTTTGCGTGGCAAAAGAATGTATGATTTCTTAGACAAATTGATTACAGTGGCTTTGCCACGTGTGAAAGATTTCCGTGGGTTGTCCAAATCTAAATTTGACGGTCGTGGAAACTATGCATTCGGTATCAAAGAACATTTGATATTCCCAGAAATTTCTGTTGATAAAATTGATGCTATCCGTGGTATGGATATCGTAATTGTCACAACAGCAAAAACAGATGATGAAGCTCGTGCATTGCTGACAAAAATCGGCTTGCCATTGGTTTTGAAATAATATAAGGAATGAAAAATGGCTAAATTAGCGTTGATAAATAAACAAGCAAAACGTCAAAAAATGGTCAAGCAGTATGCTGCCAAACGCGCTGCATTGAAAGAAAAAATGTCTTTGAACGCGACTCCAGAAGAACGTATGGATGCAATGAAAAAATTGGCAAAATTGCCACGCAATGCAAATCCAACACGTCTGCACAATCGTTGTTCTGTGACTGGTCGTGCACGTGGTTATTCAAGAATGTTTGGTTTGTGCCGTCAACAATTGCGCACCCAAGCTTCCGAAGGAAAATTACCAGGGGTTCGCAAATCCAGTTGGTAATCGTTTAATAAACAAATGCAAGCTGTGGACAATGCAGCCCAAGTGCAGGTTTGTGCCTGCGAAAAAATACTAAGGAGTAAAATATGTCAATGTCACATCCAATCGGAGATATGATTACCCGCATCCGTAATGGTCAAAATGCAGGTAAAGAATTCGTCACCGTTCCAAACAGCAAATTGCGTAGTGCTGTGTTGGCGGTTCTGAAAGACGAAGGTTTTATAACAGATTTTCGCCAAGAACAAATTGATGAAAAACGTTCAAATCTGGTTATCGAATTGAAATATGTAAATGGTAATGGCGCTATTCAAGAAATCAAAGCTGTATCTAAACCGGGACGCCGCGTCTATTCAGGCTGTGCAAAAATGCCACGCGTGTTGAATGGTTTGGGTGTTGCGATTGTGTCTACACCAAATGGTATCATGACAGATCACAAAGCACGTTTGATGAATGTCGGCGGCGAAGTGTTGTGCAAAGTTATTTAATCAAAGGAATTTGTTATGTCTCGTGCAGGAAAATATCCAGTAGAAATTAAAAACGGTGTGTCGGTTGAATTGACTGACGGTGCCGTTGTTGTAAAGGGACCAAAAGGCGAATTGAAATTGTCTTTGAACACCAAAAATGCCGGTTTGGTTGATGTGAAAATTGAAGATGGTCATGTTGTTATAACACCAAAAGATGCAGAAGACAAAGCGTCCCGCGCAATGTGGGGGACTATGGCTCGCAATATTAAATCTGCGGTCAAAGGTGTCACCGAAGGCTTTTCAAAATCTATGTATATGAAAGGTGTCGGATACAAAGCATCAGTTAAAGGTAACGTGTTGACTTTGGTTGTTGGTTTTTCTCATGATGTTGTTATGGAAATTCCAGCGGGTTTGACTGTTACAATGGGTGAAACACCAACAGAATTTACTATTTCGGGGACGGATAAAAATTTATTGGGACAATTTGCAGATAAAATTCACAAAATCCGCAAAGCTGACCCGTATAAAGGTAAAGGCTTGTTCTATAAAGACGAATATGTCCGTCGCAAAGAAGGCAAAAAGAAATAATAAAAAATAATTCCCGCTGTTACGGGGATTGCAACAAAGGAAAAACAAAATGTTAAAACATTTATCTTCACAGGAAAGACGTACATTGGCAAATCGCGGTGCGTTGAAAAGAAAAAATCCTGGCAAAATTCGTTTGTCAGTGTTTCGTTCGGATCGTCATATTGAAATCCAGGCTATTGATGATGTAAAAGGATGCACTTTGTGCGCCGCATCGTCGAAAGAAAAAGATTTCAAAGGCAAAGGTTGGAATATCGCTGGTGCAGAAATGGTCGGTAAAGTTTTTGCTGAACGTGCTGCGAAAGCTGGTATCAAAGACAATTGTTATTTTGATCGTGGTCGTTATCTGTATCATGGTCGTGTGAAAGCTTTGGGCGATTCTATGCGCGCAAACGGAATGAAAATTTAATATATGGAGCAAAAAACAATGGCACGTTTTGATGATAAAAAATTACAGACAGATAATTTGGTAGATAAATTGGTGTCTATCAACCGCGTTTCTAAAACTGTGAAGGGCGGTCGTAATATGTCTTTTTCAGCATTGGTTGTTGTTGGGGACAAATCTGGTATGGTCGGTTTTGGCAAAGGTAAAGCATTGGAAGTGCAGGCCGCTGTTCAGAAGGCAACCAAAGCAGCGAAAGCAAAAATGATTCGCGTTCCGTTAAAAGAAGGTCGCACTTTGCACCATGACAGTTCTGCAAAATATGGCGCCAGCAAATTGGTCGTTCGCAGTGCTGTTCCGGGTACTGGTATTATTGCGGGTGGTGCGTTGCGTGCGGTTTTTGAATGCTTAGGCGTTCAAGACGTCGTGGTTAAATCCCAGGGTTCAAATAATCCAAACAATATGATTCGCGCTGCGTTCATTGCGTTTGAAAAAATGAATTCTCCGAAAACTGTGGCGGCACGTCGCGGAAAAACTGTCGCTGAAATCATCGCTGGTCGTGACGGCAAAAAATTAGAAGCCGCTGACGAAGCAAAATAAAATTATAAACCGAGTGCATAATCTTGTATTATGTGCGAAACAGACTATATAGTAGTCATAGGACTAAAAGGAAAAAGAAATGAAATTAAATGCTTTGATGGATAATTTTGGTGCTCGTAAAGGTATCAAACGCGTTGGTCGTGGTATGGCATCAGGTTATGGTAAAACTGCCGGTCGTGGAACCAAAGGTCAAAAAGCCCGCGCAGGCTCTCGTAAACAGGCTACTTTCCAGGGTGGTCAAATGCCGATTATGCGTCGTTTCCCAAAATTTGGTTTTAACAATCCATTTGCCAAAGAATATGCAACTATTAATTTAGGTGATATTGAAAAATTTATTGCTTCTGGCAAAATTGATTCCAAAAAAGAAATCAATGTTGATTCTTTGTTCGATGCAAAAATTATCAATCGCAAATTGGATGGTTTGAAAGTTTTGGCCAAAGGCGAAATTAAATCAGCTGTTAACGTCGTTGCAACAAAATGGTCCAAAGCCGCCGAAGCAGCAATTGTGAAAGCTGGTGGAAAAATTCAATCTAAATAATTTATCGCACATCTGTGAATTTTTGTTCACAGATGTGTTGCCAACCGAAATTCTTAACCGATGAAATCGTTCAGAAACATTTTTAAAAATTTATCAGATTTACAAAAACGCATTTTATTTACATTGGGTGCGTTGATTGTTTATCGTATTGGTTCATATATTCCTTTGCCAGGTGTAAATGCCAGCGCGGTGTTGCATTTGTTTAATGGCGATAATGGCATGATGGGAATGTTTGATATGTTTTCGGGCGGATCTTTGTCGCGTATGTCTGTGTTGGCTTTGAATATTTTTCCATATATCTCAGCGTCAATCGTTATTCAGTTGCTGTCTGCGACCAGTAAATCTTTGACAGATTTGCGCAAAGAAGGTGAATCGGGTCGTATTAAAATCAATCAATATACGCGCTATTTGGCGGTATTGTTGGCGATTGTCCAGGGTTGGGCGGTTGTTCGTGGATTGGAATCTATGGCGCCAGTCAACGGGGTTGCAGCCGTTGCAAACCCAGGATTTGCGTTTGAATTGTCTGCGATAATTGCTCTGGTTGGTGGAACTGTGTTTGTTATGTGGTTGGCCGAACAGGTTACATCACGTGGCATAGGTCAGGGTGCATCGCTTTTGATTTTTGCGGGTATCGTCGCAGAAATTCCGGGCGGAATTGCAAAACTGTTTTCATTGGCGGGCGTGGGACAAATGTCGCCTGCGATGATTGCGTTGGTTTTGGGTTTTGTTGTCGGTATTGTTGCGTTGATTGCATTTATGGAATTGGCCCAGCGTCGTATTCAAATTTTATATCCGCGTCAGGCGATGGCGAATGGTGTTATGAATACTAATGTTTCATATTTGCCAATCAAAGTGAATATGTCGGGTGTTATGGGACCTGTGTTCGCAGCGTCTATTATGATGTTGCCTGCATTTATTCAACGTTTCGTGCAAAGTGAAAATTTGGTTGTGCAAAATATTTTAGGATTTTTCACATATGGAACATGGTCTTATATAGTTATGTACACTGTGTTGATTGCGTTTTTCGCATATTTTCAAACGGCGGTGGTATTTAATTCAGAAGAAACCAGTACAAATTTGAAAAATATGGGTGGTTATATTCCTGGGGTTCGTCCGGGTGAACAGACAATGCACTATTTGGATGATGTTGTGTCCAAAGTGACTGCGATTGGTGTTTTGTATTTAATCGTGGTTTGTGTGTTGCCGATTATATTAAATACACGTGCAGGTATGCCGATTATGATTGGTGGAACCAGCGTATTGATTGTTGCTGGGGTTGTTTTGGATACTATGAATCAGATAAAATCTTATTTGGTTGAAAAACAATACAGTGGCGTTGTAGCGGCTGCACAAAAGAAAGGTCGTTTCCGCGGTTAAAGTGGAAACAAAAACGAGATTTGATTTTTGTTTTTGCGTGTAATAGAATAAGCAATTGCAAAAGTCAGAAACATTCAAAAAACGTGTGGATTTTGAATGTGGGTGTGGGTGGAAACATCCCAAAAGAAACAAAAAAACAATCCCATTTTGCGAAAGCTGTGTGGGACAAGAAAAAGAAAAATAAAAGATGCCACGTATTGCAGGTGTTAACATCCCAAATGAAAAACGCATCGAAATTGCGTTGCAATACATTCATGGTATTGGGCCGGCTAGATCTGCACAAATTTGTTCTGCTTTGAAATTAAAGGACGGTTTGCGCGCGAAAGATTTGACTGACGAGGATGTTATCAAAATTTCAAATTATATTGAACAAAATTTCAAAGTAGAAGGTGATGTTCGTCGCGAAGTTGCTATGAATATCAAACGTTTGCAAGATTTGAAAACATATCGCGGTATTCGTCACCGTAATCGTTTACCAGTTCGTGGTCAACGCACACAAACTAATGCTCGTACTCGCAAGGGTAAACGCGTTGTTGTTGCGGGTTCTGCGACCAAGGGTAAATAAAGTTTAATTGGGTAGAGATTAACACGACAGTTAATTGAAGACATCTAATAAAGGAAAAACACAAATGGCAGTTACAAAATCAAAAAAGAAAGTTGTAAAGAAAGTATCACATGGTATTGCTCATGTGGTTGCTACAAATAATAATACACGTATCACAATCACAGACCAAAGCGGGGCCGTGTTAACATGGGCTACTGCAGGGGCCAATAATTTTAAGGGTGCAAAAAAATCGACACCATATGCGGCGACAGTTGTTGCAGATGCGGTCGGTAAAAAAGTTGCTGAAATGGGCATGAAAACAGTTGATGTTTTGATGCGCGGTATCGGCCAAGGTCGTGAATCTGCCGTGCGTGGTTTGGCAAACGCAGGATTGGTTGTTCAGTCTATTACAGACACGACACGTATTCCACACAATGGGTGCCGTCCAAAGAAAGTTCGTCGTGTGTAATTTTAACCGTCCGAATGGACGGTTTTTTTGTATAAAAACACTTGACCGAATGTCAGTGTTTTTTTAAACTGTTCGTTGTGGAAGGATTTATGTGTTGAAAAAAATAAAATACATATTGTTCGCGATTTTCGTTTGTCATGCCGCGTTTGCAGAAAACTGTAATCCGGGATATGGTTTGAATGACGCTGGCGAATGTGAAAAGTGTTCGGCCGGCACATACAGTGTGGGGGGCGAAGGTGCTGTATGTATCCGGTGCGCGGCAGGGACATATTCTAATGCGATTGGCGCAACCAGCGATAGTTTTTGTAAAACGTGTCCTGCCGGATCGTGTTGTGCGTATGGTCAAAAATATTCCTGTATCAAAGGGACTTATGCAGGGTCGGGGCAATCTTGTAAAAAGGTGCTCAATGCTGTCCAGGGAGTACAGGTTTGTCAAAATACACGTGGTGATCCCATGTGTCTTCAACAATATCAAGATATGTCTTTTTACGAACTCCGGATTTGCAGCCGATGTCCGTCGGGGTGCACGACCGAAGCTGTTTCATCTATTTCATCGAATGATTGTACGGTTAAAACTGCGCAAAAATTTTGTATAAATAAAAATAATGATGCGACGTGTTTTTCGTGGCCAAAAGACGGGTCAATATCGGAACAGAATTTAAGTAATTCTGTGGTCAGCAATATCGCGTGTCCGCGGTGATTTTATCTAACAAAATAATTGACATTATTCTTTTTTTATTTTAAAATTCGCGGGCGCGTGGGAATCATGCGTACAATGGTGAAAATAATAAACTAAGCCAGGAGTTAAAAATATGATTGAAAAAAATTGGATGACTTTGATTAAGCCAAAAAAATTGAATATCAAAGTTGACGAAAATAATCCTAATATTGCGACATTGATTGCGGAACCTTTGGAAAAGGGTTTTGGTTTGACATTGGGAACGGCATTGCGTCGTGTTCTGTTGTCTTCTCTGCAGGGATGTGCGCCAATTTATATCAAAATTGATGGTGTACAACACGAATTCAGCAGCCTGTCCGGTGTTCGCGAAGATGTGACAGATATCATCTTGAATTTAAAAGGTGTTTATTTCAAAGCACTGACAGAAGGTCAACACAAAGCAACTTTGAAAGTAAAAGGTCCGGCCGTTGTGACTGCGGGTATGATTGAAACATCAGGCAGCATTGAAGTTATGAACAAAGATGCAGAAATTTGCACTTTGGATAACGGTGCGTCTTTGGATATGGAAATTACTTTGGCGTCGGGTCGTGGTTATGTTCCTGCGTCTGTGAATGCAACAGATTTGCCATTGGGAACAATACCGGTAGATTCTATTTATTCTCCAATTTTGAATGTTGCATCATCTGTGACACAAACACGTGTCGGTCAATCAACAGATTATGACAAATTAGAATTGACAGTTAAAACAAACGGTTCTGTCACCCCAGAAGATGCGATTGCATATGCAGCGCGTATTTTGACAGACCAATTGAATGTGTTCATCAATTTTGAAGATCCTGCCCAGGTAAATGTGGCAAATGACGAAGAAAAAGCAAAAGATGTTTTGCCGTTCGATCCAAAATTGTTGAAGCATGTTGATGAACTTGAATTGTCTGTGCGTGCAACAAATTGTTTGAAAAACGACAAAATCAATTGGTTGGGCGAATTGGTGCAAAAGACAGAAAACGATATGTTGAAAACACCTAATTTCGGCCGTAAATCTTTGAATGAAATCAAAGTCCAATTGGAAGCGATGGGCTTATCGTTGGGTATGGAAGTCCCAGGATGGCCACCAGAAAATATTGCGGAGTTATCGAAAAAATACGAAGATCCCTACAAATAAAATGATTTTTGTGGGCACTTGTTGCGATTGCCGTTTCTTATGTAGGTTAACTACACTGCGAAACGTCAATCGCTGCCAATCGCTCGCATAAAAATCATTTTCTTGCAGAGCAAGGAGTTAGGGAAACCAACAAAATCTATGATTCTGGGGTATAATCTCAGGTTATAGTGTCTCAATAAATCCCCGATTTTGGGGCAGAAAACAAAAGGAGTAATCAATGAGACATATGAAAGCAGGTCGTACATTTAATCGCGACACAAATGCCAGAAAAGCCTTGTTTATCGGTTTGGCAAAAAACTTGATTGAAAAAGAACAAATTAAAACAACTTTGCCAAAGGCAAAAGATTTACGCGGCGTTGTCGAAAAATTGATTACCCGCGCCAAAGTTGACACGATTGCAAATCGTCGTTTGACTGCATCTGAATTGGGCAACGCCAGTGCGGCAACTGTGAAAAAATTGTTCACAGTGTTGGGCCCACGTTATGCAAAACGTCCAGGCGGATATACCCGCGTATTGAAAGCTGGTTTCCGTTATGGTGATGCGGCACCTATGGCGATAATCGAATTGGTTGATCGTGATGAAAATGCCAAAAAAGTGGCACCAAAAACTGTTGCTGCACCAGTGGCAGAACCAGTCGCCAAAGAAGCCGAAGTTAAAAAAGCGGCCGCACCAAAAGCGACAAAAGCAACAGCAGCGAAAAAAACGGCCGCACCAAAAGCGACTGCAGCGAAAAAAACTGTTGCAGTAAAACGTCGTGCAACTGGTAAATAATTGATAAAAATATTTTTAATATTCCGCCCGTTTTCGGGCGGTTTTTTGTAAAATATACTTGCGCAGGTTGGGCAGATATGATAAAATTACCTTATAAAGGTAAGGAGTCTTTCATGCGTAAAATGGTGTTTTTACCGGTGTTTTTGGCGCTTGTTGTTGCTGATTTTTCTGCGTTTGGTGCGACAAATCGTCGTGGTGCGAATACAGGGGAGAATGCTAATACTTCGTCTGCGCCTGTGGCACGTGCAGCCACCAGCAGAAGTGCGGTTCGGGCTACGCCGACAACGCAAAATGTGAGCGCGGTGCGTTCTGCACAAAGACAGGTTATTACGCCAACAGTTCAACCAACAGCGGCGAATGGTGCACGGTCGGCTGTGGCGCGTGCGGGGACTACACAAAAAGTTATAAATCTGGGAACCAAAGTTCAATCTGCAACCGAAAACACAGTTGTCAGCCAAGAGTGTCAGGACGCGTATTACGGCTGTATGGACGCGTTTTGTATGTTGGATAATACGTCGGGTGGACGTTGTCAATGCAGTGATCGAAACAAAGATTTAGATTTGGTTTTGGAAGAAATCATGAAATTGGATGAACAAAGTTTGGCGATGGCAACCGAAGGCGTGGAACGTCTGCAAATGGGTGAAAATGCAGATGCGATTATGGCACGTGCCAAAGCGGCGGCGGACAGTGTCAGTGTGTCTGATAAGAAAACTGATTCTGTATCAGGTGGTAAAACTGTGCGGACACTGGATTTGTCTGCGTGGCGTAATGGCAGTTTGTTTGATGACGACGATATGTTTGATACATCGGCGTTTGAATCAGTGGAAGCGACATTGGCCGATAAAACCGGTGATGCGTTGCAATCGGCTGCTGCAAAAATTTGCGTTGAAAGAATACCAACCCAGTGCAAAGCGTCTGGTTCGTTTTTACAATTGACATACGCGCAAAAAATTAAATCAGATTGTACTGCCTATGAAAACAGTTTGAAACAACAGCGTAGCCAAAGTGCTGAAAAATTACAGACTGCCCAGAAAGCGTTGCGTGATGCGGCACTTGAAATGTATCAAAATGAAAACAAATATGATTTGGGTGAATGTGTGGTCCGTTTCAAACAGTGTATGCAGACGACTGGCGAATGCGGTGAAGATTACAGCGGGTGTGTTGCGGATACTGCGATACTTGATTCTTTGTATAACAGACGCAGTGGCAATATGCCGGCAACCACCACTATTAAAACTGGAGCAACATCTATTAAAATCAGTTCTGCGACATACGACATTTTGAATACTAAAAAGATTATGTGTGAATCTGTGACGAAACAGTGTGTGAATGCAAACAAAAAAGATGCAGTTTGGAACCAGGTTATCAAAGATTTAGCACCGGTTGTGTATACTGCGGAATATAACGCGGCATCAAACAACCGTATGAATTGTATAAACACTGTCGTTAAATGTGTTCAGACGGCGTGCGGTTCAAAATGGGATGATAATACAGATAATTTCGACGCGTGTTTATCTGATCCAAACAGCATTGATAATTACTGCAAATTAGAATTTAACCGTTGCGGGGATGGTACACTTAATGCTGATTCTAGTACAGGTACCATTGGCAGTGTTCGTTCTTATGTTATGGCTAAATTGGCCGCAATGAAAGTTGATAAATGTACCACGGATGTCAGAGAATGTTTGTTATCCGAAGATCGTTGTGGTGCAGATTATTCGGGTTGTGTTGGCTTAGACACTGATTCTATTGTCGATTTATGCCCAGAAGACAAATTGTTATCTTGCCAGGACAGATCTGATGGCAAAGACGTGCGTGATTATATTGCCCAAATTGCCCAGGGTATCGCATTGAATATTGATAATAAATTCGCGGTTGCCTGCCAAAACGCGGTTGATGCGGCTTTTGAACGTGTTTGTGGTGATGACACAGAAAGCGGACTTTGCCCAGGATTGACATTGGCACAAAATGAAATTGCTGGTTCGATGAAATGGCAATATTGTGGGAAAAAGGATAGCGATACAACCGAAACCTGCAGTGATGATTTGTTGGTTTTTTCAAATGATGATATAGAAAATTCTAGGGTTACTCCGAAAATTGTTGGTCAGTGGGATTATTTGAATCAAATAGATTTTGATGAAAACGGACAATGTGATTCTTCAAATACGACAGGAAATTCATATTTTTGTGTTAAATCAGATGCCCAAACAGATGCCCAAACATCCGATGTGTTCAATAAAGTTTTAAATGCAATGAACAGTGATTATGCGAAAACTGCAAATCAAATTGAATCTGATCCTACGGTTTATAAGTGTATGAATGGACACACAGTTCAGACTGTTTCGAAAAAAGGGACAAGAGACGAAAACACAACTATTGGCAGTGATAGTGGTCGGTTTGACAATTTGATGGCGTCTGCCAGTGCGATAATTAGCGACAGTATATTAAATGCTGTGCGGTCTGAATATTATGACGAATTGAATAAAGTTAGAGATTCAGGCAAAGGTGACGAGATGCGTAATGTGATTTCTGAGAAACGTCAAAAGATTTTGGCTGCAAAACTGTCACAGACGTTAATGAAAGGTAAAGATTTGTGTGCTTTAGAGCCTGACGAATTTGCAACATTGATGTCTAATGATGATTTGATAAATCAGATGAAACAATCACAGGACGATCAAAACAGGAATGATTGTAAAGAAAAGTATAAAGAACAGCCGGTAGATTTTTCTGTGGGCAGTGGCTGGTTCGGTGCTTTCTGGGCAAACATTTTTGGTACAGGAAATTCAAAGAAAGATGAATTGGTCAGATATGGATCTGATACTGGGAAATATAATGACAGTACAAACGAATGTGTGGTGGTAATCAAAGAATATCACTGTGAAAAAGTTAGATTTATCAATAAAAAACGTTGTAAGAAATGGAGTAATACACCAGTGGTGTCTGAAAAGAGAATCAAGATGCCAGAATGGAATACACCTAATTCGAATAGATTCTGCAACGACTAATATATGTTTTTTTATTAGGTAATAAACCCCGCCGGATGGCGGGGTGTTTTTTGGAATTTTTTTTGTTGATTATTCTAATTCTTCCAATTTTTTCACAACGCGGATGCCCATGGATTCAAATCGCTCGCATGTGCCGGGTAAATCCATAATGTTTTGTGATTCCAAGAATAATACAGGTATTAAATCGTTTTGTTTTGCTAAATTTAATAATTCAGGAATCGGAGATTCAATCGATTTTTTTGATGCAAACCATGTCTCGTCATCCAATATCCAAAAATCGCTGTCGTTATGGTCGTATATAATATATTTTTCAGTGGCCACAAAATCGTGATAGGTTTCATATTCAACATTGTGTGCGTCAAAATATTTAGTTGCTGAATTTACCAATTTTTCAGATTCTTCTTTCGGTTCGTTTTTTTCAATTGGTGTATCGAAATCAATATCTTTGAATACTGGGAAATCGCCGCCTGAAAACGGTTCGTTTGATATGTTTGTGTCAAATGTGTCATCACCAATGTCAAAATCAGACGGTATAGGAAACGATTCGTTTTGATTGTCGTTTGTTTCTGGTTTGGGTGGTTGTTTTGTTTCTCGGTTGAATGTTGATACTGCCCCGGTCAATGGCATATTTTGTTTTGCTCGCAAATATGGAATATACAATTCGCGTGGCATATCGGTTGGATATTCTGGTGTTTTATCTTCGTTTTTTTCTGGGGTTGGCTCGGTTTTTTCTGGTTCAGATTGTGCAACAGGAGTAGGGCGCACGAATAATTTTTTTATTCCGCCAAAGGCTGATTTTATTTTATCCATAAACGGTAATACGATAATTGCTGTCTTTTTTCGATATGTTATCAATGCGCCGGCCAGATAAATTGGAATCATAGAATATATAATTATACCGAATACTAAACCGCCAAATCCATGTAATGTGGCATGAAAAAATTTCCACCATTGGTGCATGGACAACATATTAAAATTGAATAAAAATTTTAATAATACCCATAAAAATATGAAATATCCCAGTGTCCATTTGACAACCAATATGTTCGATTTAAAAAAATCAATCAATCTTTTCATATTGAATATTATAGACAAT
Organism: Candidatus Enterousia sp.; assembly: GCA_045648885.1. Taxonomy (GTDB): domain Bacteria; phylum Pseudomonadota; class Alphaproteobacteria; order Rs-D84; family Rs-D84; genus Enterousia. Next base: position 11,160 of record JAZROV010000019.1, on the reverse strand, counting down.
TGTTATGATTTGTCAAATTTATATATAAAAATAAGTTTTGATTGAAAAAATATTAAAAAAATCTTTTTTTCGTGGGACCTATGTGATATAATGTTCAAGAGAGAATCTGAGAGAAAATACCATGAAAATGACAAAAATTTTTATAAAATCATTGATTTGTTTTAACGCTTTGATTGCTGCATGTGTGGCAAATGGCGCAGAAAACGGCCGCAGTCGGGCCAGTATGATGTCGTCGAATGCGAATGCGTCGCGTATGCCGACTATACCAATTGTGACGATGAATACAATTGGAAATCCGGCGGTGAACATCGTTTCTGAACCCAAAGAAATAACGTCGAATGATATAAATATCAATCCGCCGACGCCGACGCCTCCAACGCCACCGGTTCCGCCAGTCCCAGAACCAGAATGTGCAGATGGTGGGGTTGCGAATACTGATTATACTGTCGCGATGTGCATGAATGATTTACAACTTTGTGTGAATGGTGGTGGCGTAGAAGGCGGTTTGCACGGTTTGTTTAATGATATGTATTTTAACAACGTGTTAAATGGTAATGTTCGTATTTGCCAATCTGTTGTCGATAAATGTCTGACGGTTCGCAAAGATTGCAGAAATGTGTTTTTGAATTTAAAGGCTGTATGGGCGACATTCCGTTCCAGAATTTTGTGGCCAGAATATTATAATTTTATTTTGTACAAAACGGGCTTGACACCAAACCAGGCACAAAAGACCTGTATCCGTTTGGGCGGCAGATGGGATGCTGTGGCGGGGGACTGTATTGTTTGTGTCAAAGCGTTAAACAAAAATACGCCAATTAAGAATAATTGGTTGTTTGGAATTGCGGGTGATAACCGTGATGCAGAAGCCTGTATGTCAATAGGTTCATCGTTCACATGTAACAAAGATTTGTTTGGTTTTTCGTTGTTGAATGATACTGCGACTGTGGCGGCGACTGCGATTCCGGGTGGCGCCATTGTCGGTGGTGTTATTGGTGGTGTTTCTGCCAAAGCAAAACAGAACAAATTGACGAATAACCCATGTGAATCGAAAGATTTTCGTAAAAAATTGGGTCAACAGATTCAATCTAGTGGTAACAGCAAGATTGTAAAATCTTATCTGTTCGAAGCGGGTCGCACTGATGCAGGTGGTTTCAACGAAGAAGAAACAGCTGCGATAGCGTTGGCGGATACTTTCTATAATATGGATGAAACAACATGTAATCTGGTGATGGATTTGTATGCCAAAGCGGCGCTTTATGATGATGCGATTTCAGCGTGCAAGGCGGATGCTGATTTGGAACGTATTGCGAATAATTTGCCGAACAATTCTGATATGTCTATGTCTGATTTGTATATGGATAATTCGGGAAATGTTTGCTATACGCATGGGTCGGTGACTTGTGTGGCTGCTGGTGGTACGACACCACAAAACATTGAAGATTTTAACAGCAAATGTTTGTTTGTTCCGTTGCAGTTGGGTTTCGCAGTGAATAATTCTGATAACCCGTTCTGTAATCACAGCGGTCAATGCCGGAATATCAATCAAATCGAAAATGATTTGAAAAGATTGCGTGGTGTGTTGAACGATATCGCTGTGGTGACAGGGGATAAAAACGCCCCCAGTGTTGGTAAAGGTATTTTGGTTGGCAGCACTATCGGTGCAGCCACAGGCGGTTTGGCAACAGGTATAGTTGCACTGGTGGAGAGCAACAATATCAGATGTGTTGTTGGAAATAATTTGGCATCGGTCGCGTTGAATAAATCTTATAAAATAGATTCTTTGAAAGATTTCTATGTCAAAAATGGATTCAATCTGATGGATTCTGTGTTGGCAAATACACCAGCAGTGGATAAAAATTCATGGGCGGTCGCATGTTCTGAATTCCAAGGAAATCAAGACGATTGCCAGAATGCGTCTGTCATTTACAAACACGATAACAAACGCGAAGTTGTTCCGTATGCGTGTTCGTTTGTTGGCAGTATGTGTTTAGTGAATGAAGATATTGCCAGATTGTTCGGTGTGCAATAAATAATGGTAATTGCAAGAAATAGGGGGCGTGCAGGCCCCCTCGTTTTCATAACACATTTTGTTTTCCGTCAAATGAATTATCTTGATTGTTGCATGGCGTCGTACATGGACATTTCTGTGGCATTGTTTTTGATTTCGGTTTCATGATGTTTTTTATAATGTATTCCGTAAACCAACACGCCCGATAAAAGTAAAATAGATATAATCAAAGCAATTAATTCTTTTGATGAAATATTTTCGCGCGATGTTCCAATTTTTTCTAACCCTTTATCAATATCTTTCATCTTGATAATTCTGTTGTTCCACAAATATACATGTGACATTTTTGAATCCTTGTTGCTAAATATTTTACTGTTGTGTCATTATATTCAACAAATAATATTATTTCAATAAGTTTGTTTTATTCGAATATTTCCAGATTGACCGGAAAGAATGTTATAAAAAACGTCCGCATGGGAACTGAAATTTTTTTGAAGAGTGGTGTGATTTTTTTCTTATGCCGCTTTTTTCATGTTTTGTTTTATATCACGCAAATATTTACGTAATTCATCAATTGCCACCAAACTGCCATCGCGTTTTTCAGCAGACCAATAATCCCAACCGTTGAAACTGACACTGTGTTGGATGCGTGCGGCCATGATGTGTATCGATGCTTTGCCATACAGTGTGTGCATCAATTGACCATCGTGTGTAATCATAACACGATCACCACGTGGACCAATTAATGTTTGTCCGACATATAATAAACCTGCGTCTATCAATTCGCGGAATGCAACTTTGATTGCTTCGCGTTTTGGAGTGCTGACTTCTATGTCCGACAAATCGATAGGGGTAATATTTTCAACGCGTTTGCGTGCAGCGTCAACATAGACCGGTTCGCGGTCGATGCCAATAAATTGTCTGTTTAATTCTTTGGCGGCCGCAGCAGTCGTTCCAGAACCTACAAATGGGTCCAATATTATATCGCCTGGGCGGGTCGAAGATAAAATCACACGGCGCAACAAATCCATTGGTTTTTGGGTGTTGTGCAGGCTTTTTCCGTCTTCGCCTTTGATGCGTTCTTCGCCCAGACATATATTTAAATCCCAATCAGACCGCATTTGTTTGCCGCCGTTTAATTTTTTCATCGTTTCGTAATTAAATGTGTATTTTCCGGTCTTTGTCGGTGTTGCCCAAATCAATGTTTCATGCGCATTTGTAAAGCGTGTCCCACGGAAATTAGGCATCGGATTCGTTTTTACCCAAACGATATCATTCAATATCCAAAAACCCATATCCTGTAATATAGCGCCAATACGGAAAATATTATGATACGAACCGATAACCCACATTGCGCCGTCTGGTTTTAAAACGCGTTTACATTCGCGAACCCATTGACGTGTAAATTCATCATAATCTTGTTGAGATTCAAACGCGTCCCATTCGTCGCGCACCGCGCGGGCGGCGGTTTGATCTTCGGGCCGGTAGAGAGTTTTTTCCCCCAATTGTAAATTGTATGGTGAATCTGCAAATACAGCATCAACCGATGCATCAGGCATATCTTGCATAATCTTTATGCAATCACCACATAAAATTTGGTTTAAATATTTCTGCATCGTTGGTTTCTCTCTCGTTTTCCCAAAAGCAAATAATCTTTACGTAATATTTTACCATTTTTGGGGTTAAGAAAAAAGCTGTCTGCGAATCGGTTTATGAAAAAAAGACTTGATTTTTATAAAAAAGCAATTTTTTTTAATTTATTGAAAACAAAAATGTTATCTTTGACGTGGAATTGCAAAAAACGTGCGCAATTTTTCATCTAATTCAACATTAAAACCGTTGTTGTTAAATGTTTTTATCCACCAATCATTCGGTTTTATGTTCCTGGGTTCATTACAGGTCGATAAAATTTCACCCGTTTTTTGTGCAGCGATTATATCTTCGGTTGTATTGTGAATTGCGCAAAGCATACCAACATTTCTAAATTTTGATAACACGTTTGGCAAAGTTTTTTCATCAAAATATGTTAAAACACCGTTGCAGTACGCGATATCTGCCTTTATCGGGGCGCAATCTAATATAGATTTTATTTCTATGTGATTATTGTCAAATAATTCACGTAATTTATAACCAGGTATTATGTATGTTTTATTATTTGGTAAACATACTCTTGGTTGGTATTGTTCGGGGTATTTACGAACATCAATTCCATGAGCGTTCATTCCGTATTCAAAAGCCATTTGCACAATTACCCCAGTTGCGGCGCCGCAATCAAAGAATGTTTTTGGTTCTTGGTCAAAATATTTTTTGTATTTTCCTGCCAGCATTGACGGCGGCACTGAAAACATGATATAGCCGCCATCCGTATCTTTATAGTAATAATTCAAATAAGGATATTTTATTTCATAATAACATTTCATAATGTCTGCCATCATAATATCCATTTTTATATTTGTCAAGATACAGAAATTCTGCTTTACAATCACATGAATTTTTTCTATCGTAAAAGATTATGAGATGTCCATATTGCAATTCTACTGACAGCAGGGTGGCAGATTCGCGCCCTGATATTGGTGACGCGGTCATTCGTCGTCGTCGTGTTTGCAATCAATGCGGTGCAAAATTTACTACGGTTGAACGTATCCAGATGCGTGATTTATTGGTTCGCAAGAATAGCGGTAAAACCGAACCTTTTGACAGGGATAAATTATTTCGCAGTATTAAATTGGCATGTCGTAATCGTGATGTACGCGATGAACAAATTGACCGTTTGGTTGCGTCTATCCAGCGCCGATTGGAAACTGAAAGTGCTGATGATACAGTGACCAGTGCTGCGGTGGGGCAAATGGTGTCTGATTCTTTGTTGAATTTGGATCCGATTGCGTTTATTCGTTTCGTTTCTGTGTATCGCAAATTTTCCAAGGTTGCAGATTTCAAAAAGATAATCAGTCAAATACCAGAAGCAGATGACGATGCGGTCGTTTGCAAATTGCCAAAAACATCTTTGTTTTAAGAGAGAATGAAAAAAATATTGTTGTTTTTAATTTTTCTGATGGGGACGCATGTCGCGCGGGCAGCGGAATCTTTCGATGTTTTAACAGATGACGATGCCGCGATTTATGTCCAAATATTTAATTTACAAGACAAAGAAAAAATAGATGCTGCGCAAAAATTAGAAAATAAATTATCTGATAAATTTTTAATGAATGAAGTTTTATATCAACGTTATATATCTAAAACATATCGAACACGTGGAAATGAATTAAAAAGTTGGATGGAAAAATATTACGATATGCCCGGGGCCGAGCGTTTGGCAAAAATTGCAGGTATTAAAAAAGCGTCGGTGCGTAAACCGTCTGTGCCGCATATTATTTCAGGGAAAGATTACATAGAAACTGCGCAATCTGAAACATGGACGGAAAAAAATTACAACGACAAAATTACGCAAAATATAGATAAATTTAAAAAGGCTATTCGTTCGGGCAGTTCAAAAACCGCGCGTCATATATTGGAAGATAAATCGTTTAAATCAAAATTATCAGAAGCAGATTATGGTCGTCTGTCCGGTCGTTTGTCGTTCCTTTATTACACAAATGGTGAATACGAATTAGCAAAAAAATGGGGCTTTGTTGCGTCGGATGCGAATTCTGAATATGGTTTGTGGGCGATGGGTTTGCTTTATTTCAAAGAAGAAAAATACAAAGAAAGTCAAAAATATTTCAGCAAAATTTTAGATTTAACCCAAATAAATAATGCACGAAAAACCGAAGCAGCTTTCTGGGCTGCGCGGGCGGCAGATATCGCGGGTGATTCAAAAAGTGCGAAAAAATATTTAAAGATTGCATCTGCATATCCGATGTCGTTTTATGGTGCGCTGGCTATCGCTGTGCTGGGTGATATACCGGTCTATGATTTTTTTGATCAAGAATGTTCCGACGAAGATGTTTTGGAATTGCGCAAAAATAAATATGGACGCAAAGCGTTGGCGTTGTTGCAGGTTGGTCGCAAAGAACGCGCGGAAGAATATTTGAAATATCTGATTACTGCGAAATCGTCTGATAAAATGTTGCATGCGGTGAACGCATTGTCGTCTATGTATGGTTTGCCGCGTGTGTCGATTTTGGTGTCTGGGGTTATGCGCGACCGGGGTGTTTTAGAAATAAATGATGATATTATTTATTCTGCGCAATATCCGTTGCCAAATTGGGAACCGTTGGGTGGGTGGTCTATTGATCGTGCGTTGTTATTGGCAATTACTAAACAAGAAAGCGGTTTTAAACCGACTGCGAAATCTAATGCGGGGGCGAACGGTTTGATGCAGATTATGCCCAGCACTGCAAAACGTGTCGCACGAAAAAATTCTGTTAAAATGTCCGAGATAGATATGTCCAAACCTGAACATAATATGTTTTTGGGACAACAATACATTGTTGATTTATTATCGCATCAACTGATTCAAAATAATATTATCAAAATGTTGGTCGCGTATAATGCAGGTATGGGGAATTTGGTAAAATTTGAAAAAAGTTTTTCAACAAGTGACCCGTTGCTTTATATCGAAAGTTTTCCGGCCTATGAAACACGAAATTATATTAAACGTGTAATGTCTAATTTGTGGTTGTATCGTGCGCGTTTGGAACAGCCTATGACTGCACTGAAAGAATTGGCCGACGGACAATGGCCGTATTACAACAGCGAAGATGAATATGTCCAAAGCCAGATGTTTTCTGGTTCGCAATCGCTTTGATTGGTGATGTTATGCAACAAAATCCAGATTTTGAAATTGAAAAAAATTGCGGATGTAAAATTGTCGCAGGTCTGGACGAAGCAGGGCGCGGTCCATTATGTGGCCCAGTTGTAGCGGCAGCGGTTATATTTCCAAATTTCGATATTGAAATTCCGGTTGTAATTCGTGATTCAAAAAAAATGTCGCCGCATCAACGTGCAATCGCATACGATTGGATCGTAAAAAATACTGTCTGGGGCATCGGGCAATGCAGTCCGGCAGAAATAGACGAATTAAATATTTTATGGGCGTCAATGCGGGCGATGGAACGCGCAGTTGAAAATTTAAAGCAAATTCCTGATTTTTGTTTAATTGATGGTAATCGTGTGCCGAAAAATTTAATGGGACGTGCGGTGGTTCGGGGTGATGCTAAATCTATTTCAATAGCGGCGGCGTCAATTTTGGCCAAAGAAACGCGCGATAAAATTATGCATGATTTGGCGCAACAATTTCCACAATATGCGTGGGATAAAAATTCAGGATACCCAACGGCAGAACATTTGGCTGCGATAAAAAAATATGGTGTAAATGAACATTATCGTAAAACATTTGGACCGGTGAAAAAAGTCCTGGAATCTGACGAAATTTCTTGACTTTTTCATGTAAAAAACGTATGGTTTTTATGCATAAAAAAGGTTGAAACATGGTAAAAAAAGAAAACAATCAAAAACATATAGTAGAAGGAATGCCATGGCCTGAAATTATCGCTTTTGTGGTGGTCGGTTTTTGTATATTTTGGGCTGTTAAAGATATAAAACGCCGTTCCAAAGAAGAACAAGTAAATACCCAGGTTGAAGCATATAAAAAAACTCTGCCTGGCTATATGGAACAGCAACAAATGGTAGAACACTATCGTGATAGTTTGATGAATGTCAAGGACAGATAATAAAAGGAAAACCAAAATGTCAGAAGAAAAATATTATGTATCATATTTAACACATCCAGATGATGCCACAACTGGTAAACAAATGACAAAGGCTGAGGCTGAAAAATATCTTAAAGAACTTAGTGAAAATTATGCCGAAATACCCAATGATTCGTGTTTATATTCGCTCTGTGTGGCATTTCGTACATACGATGACAAAGCTGTGAATTTAGGTAGTGGATGTAATAGTAAAAATAATTTTAGCGAAATGTCTGGGGGAAATATCAGCGTCAGCATACATCTTAAAGACTGTAAGAAATGTCGCCCGGGCAGATGTGTCAATAATATCAAAAACGGAAAATGTGGGGATGATTTTGTTTGCAAAATCATAGGTAAAAAACTGTTCCCAGATCAATACAGCAAACAAAGATAGGAAAAACAAAATGATTGAAAAAACGGTTGAACAAATAGAAGATGAAAATTTTGAAAAATGGTGGGCGCGTCGTCCGTGGAGAGTTGTTAAAGTTGGTAATCAAAAATTTGTGCATATAAATTTTTTGAATGTATGTTCTATTGTGTGTGTTATGGTTGCAACGGTGCCTGTGTTAGAATTGATTGATATATCAAGATGGGAAGATTATAAAAAAGAAAAAATACAATTGTCTGAAAAACAATTGAAAGAAAAATACAGTAATTTTCAAATTTTTCGTTATGAAGCGCTTTCCACATTGCAGGAAAAAATGAAATAAAAGGAAAACCAAAATGTCAGATGTCAAAAAAATTGTGTTTATTGATAATTCGCCGCAGGTCAGTGATGAAGCGTTTCTGCTCTTTTGTCGTGCGCTCAATAAACGCAGACCATGGACATCGAAAGATTCGATTCCTGTTCCTTTCATTGACGATATGAATCAAAATATAAGATAAATAAAAAAAAGGGGGGGCGGTATGGCTGTTCGTTCGATTGATGGAATTGATGTTCGCGGGAAATATGTTTTGCTGCGCGATGATTTTAATGTGCAAATTGTTGATGGAAAAATTACTGATGCTTTCCGTATAGATTCTTCGATGGAAACTATTAAACATTTGACCGACAATGGTGCACGTGTTGTGATTTGTTCGCATCTGGGGCGGCCAAAGGGACACGTGGTGCCAGAAATGTCGCTGCGGGTTGTCGCTGAATATATGAACATTCCGTTTATTGATGATTGTTTAGATAAATCTTTTCTGCCAGATATGAAAGATGGTGATGTGGTGTTGATGGAAAATTTACGCTTTCATATTGGCGAAGAAGAAAACAGTGATAAATTTGCAGAAAAATTAGCCGCGGATTTTGATATCTATGTCAATGATGCGTTCGCAGTATCTCATCGTGCGGCGGCCAGTGTTGTCGCAATTACCGAATATCTGCCATCGTTTGCAGGCATGTTGTTGATGAAAGAAATTGAAAATATTTCGCGTGTTATGGAACATCCAAAACGTCCATTGATTTTATTTTTGGGTGGTTCCAAAGTTTCTACAAAAATTGGTGTGTTGAAAAAATTTGTGTCGATTGCAGATAAAATTGTTATTGGGGGCGCGCTGGGGACTACGTTCAATTTTGCAAATGGGTTGCCGGTTGGTAATTCTCTTTATGAACCAGATATGGCAGATTTCGCGATGGAAATTATGCGGGACGCTGATAAAAATGGATGCGAAATATTTTTACCGTTGGACAAAGGTGTCGGCAAAGAATTTGCCCCAGATGCAACGCGCACAAATTGTGACGCAACGCAAATCAAAGATGATGATGTTATTATTGATGACGGTGAAAAGACCGCGCAAAGAAATATAGAATTGTTGTCGGATGCAGCCACAGTTATTTGGAACGGGACATTTGGTATGGCAGAATGGGGCGATGTCTGGGGAATGTCTTCGTTTGCGTTGGCGCGTGCGCTGGCGAAATTTACACGTGAAAAAAAATTAGAATCGATTGTTGGCGGCGGGGACACGGTCGCGGCGTTGGATGCGTGCAGTGTGCATAACGATATGACGTATGTTTCAACCGGTGGCGGCGCATTTTTGGAATTTATAGAAGGCAAAGAATTGCCGGGTATAAAGGCACTTTGTAATAATTAAACTTTTTTATCACCAGACTTGTAAATTCAGAAAAAATGCCTATTTTTATACTATAAAATGGCGAATCGGGCAAAACCGTGGTATAATTAAGTATTAAAAAAGGATTTTTATATGTCTCTTGTTCCAATTGTTATAGAAGAATCTCCAAAAGGCGAACGTTCTTTCGATATTTATTCGCGCCTTTTGCGGGACCGAATTGTTATGGTGACTGGGCCGATTGAAACGGCTATGGCGAATACGATTGTTGCTCAATTACTGTTTTTGGAATCTGAAAATCCAAATGCGGATATTTCTTTGTATATCAATTCGCCGGGTGGTGATGTCAGTGCCGGGTGGGCGATTATGGATACTATGCAATACATTAAACCAAATGTTTCGACAATTGGTATGGGGCTGGTTGCGTCTATGGCGTCTGTGCTGTTGGCCGCAGGGGAAAAGGGTAAACGTTTTGTTTTGCCAAATACCCAGATTATGATTCATCAACCGTCATCTGGTACAGAAGGCAAAGTGACCGATATGGAAATCTATCTGAAAGAGGTGCAATACACCAAGAAAGCCATGATAAAACAGATGATGGAATTCACTGGGCGCAAAGAAAAAGAAGTCTTTGATGCGATGGAACGCGATAATTGGATGCAGGCAGATGATGCTAAAAAATTCGGCATTATCGATGGCGTTTTAACACGAAAATAATTTTTATAATTCAAGGTTTATAAAAATGAGTGACGAAAAAAATACACCAGAAAATTCTCAACAGTTTTGCAGTTTTTGTGGCAAATCTGTTTATGAAGTTAAAAAATTAGTCAGTGGTCGTAATGTTTGCATTTGTGATGAATGTATCAATTTATGCAATGACATTATGGCAGATGATAAAAAAAGTCAGATAAATCGTGATGCTTCTGCGTTGCCTACACCGTCCCAGATTTATAAATTTTTGAACGATTATGTTATTGGTCAAGATAATGCAAAACGCACTTTGTCGGTGGCGGTATATAACCACTATAAACGAAACAGTGCGTCTGTTGCGTCAAATGTTGAAATTCAAAAATCAAATGTTTTGTTGATTGGATCAACAGGTACTGGAAAAACCCTGATCGCGCAAACATTGGCGCGCATTCTGGATGTGCCATTTGCGATTGCGGACGCTACAACATTGACCGAAGCAGGTTATGTTGGCGATGATGTGGAAAGCGTTTTAACGCGTTTGTTGCAAAACGCGAATTTTGATGTTGAACGCGCCAGTCGTGGAATTATCTATATCGACGAAATCGACAAGATTTCGCGCAAATCTGAAAACCCATCTTTGACACGTGATGTGTCTGGCGAAGGTGTTCAGCAGGCTTTGTTAAAATTAATCGAAGGTACTGTTGCAAATGTTCCGGCCGG
>JAZROV010000018.1:0-12881 GCA_045648885.1 Candidatus Enterousia sp. | reverse complement strand
AGGAGTACGGCGCCAGCCGGGAGGTGGGGGTATTTGAACATACTTATTCTTTTTCACCCCCACCCCGCCCGTTGGGCACCCCTCCGTGGGAGGGGAACTTTTTTCCGCGACAAGTGCAAAGATTCTCCCCCACGGGGGGAGAATTTGGCCTGGGGGCAACGCTCCGTTATTCTCCCCCACTGGGGGGAGTGCGGCGCCAGCCGGAGGGGGGTAACCCAAAAATCTTGTCGCGTTTATCAAACGCAAAAAAAACCACAATGAAAATTCAAGTGGTTGGAGGTTGAGAACAATTTAAACGGAAATTGTGTGCCTTATTCAACATATTCGGCAACCCTCCAACCTATTTCGATTGGAGATTTTACGTCCTTTGTTCATGGACGCCGTTTAATTCGGGTTCTCACACCCCATCAATGGAACACCCACCGACAAGACTATGTTATCAAAAATCGACAATCGGTGCAAATGGTATTTTTATAAAAAACAAAAAACCGCAAAATGCGGTTTTTTTCAATGTATTGTTTTTTGATTTATTTCGTATTTTGTTGAATCTGGGCCCAGATGTCGACCAATTTAGCGTTCGCATCGTCCAGTTTTTTCAACGCATCTTGGCGTTCTTGTAATAACTGGTTCGCCGAATCAGCAACAGCAGATTTAGATTCAAAATCTTTTTTCGTTCTGGACAATTCCATGTTTATTTCAATTGCTTGGTCCAAAAGATCTTTTTGTTTGTCTAAATCTTGTTCTGATTTCACAGATTCCATTATGCGTTCGAATTCTTGCGATTTTTGTTTCCGGTTTTCACATAATTGTAAAAAGTTTTTCAAAAATGTTTCAATACCTGCAATCGCAACCATATCTTTGTGCGCAGAATTTGACACTGCGATTTTGTCCGATTTTTTATCAAAATTTGTATTTGGTTTCAAACGCGGTGTCGCAATTGGCACTTCATCTTCGATTACATTTATTTCAACCGGCACAGCAACTGTTGTTGTCGGAGCGTTCTCTTTGTCAGATGCCGCTTTTGCCACGGTTTTTTTCACACCAGATTTTCCATTCGCTTGGCACAAAGATTGGAAATCTTTGAAATATTTCGCAATGAAAAATTTACCGTTCTTGGAAAACCAACTTTTGATTTCGCCACGACGTTCCGGATTTTGAGCCAAAACCTGGCTTTTTATGCTTTGCAGCACTTTCAGATTTTTATAGCCCATTTTCTGTCTTAATTCTTCAGTCGTCCATGTTTCAACATGTTGAACAGTTATCGATTTTTCTGGTTTTGCAACCACCGGTTCAACCTGGCGTGGCGCACGTTTAAACGTGTCAATCGCACCAGACAAATCGTTTAATTCTTTTGTCACAACATCCCAAGATTCCGCAACCGTCATGATTATGAACATCGTTTTTGCACGAATCTTTTTGTTAAACGGCAAAGTCTGCATTTTGGTAATGATTTGCGAAAGATTTAAATCTTGGCCGTCCGACATGTCAAAGATATTCTTTAACAAATAACGTTTTGTTAAATCCGCTTTTGGTTGGCGTTCGTGTTTAACAGCAGAAACGCATTCTTTTAAATTTTGCAATTCACGATCTGACATTTCGTTTAAAATATCCGACCAATTGTGGGTGTTTGCAGCCAACAAAACCAACAATGCATGCAAACCATATTTTGTGTTATATGTGTTGCAGAATTTTATACTGTATGGTTTTTTGATAAAATTCAACGCCGCATTTACATCCAATGCCAACAAAGCATCATAAACATCACCCAAAAATTGATTTGCCTGGGTTTGTTTAGAACGTTCTATATCTTCGCCACTTTGTTTTGCTTTGCCAGCATGTTTGGCCAATTTAATTCCACTTGCCATGTTTTTTACCCCTTTTTGTTTTTTTGTACAAGAAATATAATACAAAAATATTAATTTGTCAAATGTTTTTTTAATATTCCTCCCCCCGCCACTATTTTTGTGGAATATTTATCGTGTATCTTGTTGGTAAAATCGGTTTTATCTGGTCATGCCACGATTTTTAATATTTTCCAAGAAAAATGTGTTTGGAATCTGGCCCATATACACATTTTGAATAATCTGGCGCAATTCAGGACGCTTTGATAATGCACCGTTCACAATTTTCACTGCGGCCGCCATTTTTTCGTCGATATCCTTTAAATTTTCACCAAAACTGTTGCCGTCCAGTTCCGAAGCAACAGATAACGCCAAATTGTCCAATTTCGCCATATCTCGTTTTGACAAATTCGCCGCCATCAATGCATATATCGCGCGCGAAAGGTCTGGGTTGTATGTGCGCAGTCCCTCTTCTGATATTGTCGGGTTCTCAGTGCGCAATTTATCAAAATAACGAATCACCAGACGATTATAAAATTCATCTGCATTTTTTGTTCGCCACTGGTTTTTCGGACGATCGCTCAAAGTGAATGCTGCAAACACACCAACAACCACAGATATAACGATTATCAAAGATGGATCGTTTTCCGTCCCTTGGGCGTTTGATTCTGCAACATAATTTTTGGTTTGATAATTATGGACGCTGATACCGCCACCGATGAACGCAGTCAATATCAATATAAATATAGAATCTCTGATTGCTTTTTCTTTCTTTTCGTTGCGTTCTTTCTGACGAATTAAACGCATATCGTGTTCTGCGTCGATTTTTACAAATTCTTGGTTGGTTTTTAATTTTCTGGAATATTCCTGGCGTTTATCCATATTTTCCAAGATATCAAAATAATCAGCCATCATTAATTTCTTTTCACGAACAAATCGTTCCGCCACAGATTTTGGATCTTCGGTAATATTTTGTTTTTTTGCCATTTTGTTTCCTTTGTTTTTCCTGACACGAACCAGATTAGCACACACATCCCCAGAATTCCAATAAAAAAATAAAAATCGGGGCGTTTTACGGCCCCTACTATGAGAGAAACAATATTTCGGCACAAAATATAATATTTATACCTACGTCTGTCATAGTATTACACATAAACACAAAGTCAAGCAAAAATATTACTTTTTATATTTTTCTTGATTTTCAGGGCAAAAAACTCTATTTTTATTACTGATAAAATATGATATAATCTTTCATATATAAACCGCGCATCCAAAGATTTACTACAAATAAAATTCTTTATTCGCAATAAATTGGCGGATGCGCAAACCTGTAAATTAAACAAAAAGGATTTTTATATGGTAAAAATAAAAGAAACAACATCAAATGCACCAGAATCAGATGCAAATGATGATAAAATTTATTTTATGGCACTGGGTGGACTGGAACACGTCGGCCAGAATATGTATGTCTATAAATACCGCGGAAAATATTTGGTCGTAGATTGCGGTATGGGCTTTCTGGAAGAAGAAATCGGCGCAGGCGATGTTCAATATTGCGATACATCATGGCTGGAAAAACGCAAAGACGATGTCGTCGCATTTGTTATGACTCATGGACACGAAGATCATATTGGCGCATTAAAATATATCTGGCCAAAATTCAGAAAACCTATTTATTGCACACGTTTTCCGGCTGAAATTTTGCGTCGCACCTTTGCGGGTATTGAAATGGAATTTGACCCAGAACACGATATCATAGAATTCGATCGTGCTGGGGCTGAATTAAATCTGGATCCGTTCGTTATCGAAACGTTTCATGTGACACATTCTGTACCCGAAGCGCAAATGTTAATTATCAAAACACCTGCGGGTAAAATATTGCATACGGGCGATTGGACTTTCAATGACGACAATCCGATTGAACCAAATACTAACTATGAACGATTGAAAGAAATCGGTTCTGACCCGAAATTATTGGCGTGCGTGTGCGATTCTACATCGTCTGAACGGCAAACGCCACAAACAACCGAAATTCAAGTACGCGATGCATTGACTGAAATTATGAAAAACGCCCCAGGGCGCGTATTCGTCACAGGGTATTCGCGCAGTCTGGCACGTATCAAAATGTTTGCCGAAGCGGCGCATGCGTCTGGTCGTATGGCTGCAATCAAAGAACGCAGCAATCCAAATCCTGTACCATATGTTGGGCTGCCTGAATTCCGTGAAATGGGAATTGAATTCGGATATTTAAAACCTGACGATGTATATTTACACGAAGAAATCAAGGATCTGCCCGCAGAAAAACAGGCTATATTCTTGACGGGGTCCCAGGGCGAAAAATACGCTATGTTGACACGGCTTTGCGCTGGTACGGTCAAAGAATTAAAACTGATGCCGACAGATACAGTGGTTTTCAGCGCAATTATTATTCCTGGACGCGAACAAGATGTTTCGTATTTATACAACAAATTGGCGCGCATGGGCATAAAAACATATACTATATTTGATACAGACCACATTCATGCGTCTGGGCACGCGGGACGGCCGGAATTCGAACGTTTTTACGATATGGTTCATCCCCAGGTTTCAATTCCAATGCACGGAGAATACATCTCTGAAATGTTAAACGGAAAAATGGCGATGGAACGTGGCGGCGCAAAACATATGATGATTGTTCACAACGGTGATATGATTGCGTTGAAAGATGGGACCGAACCGTATGTATGTGAATCTGTACCGGTTGGGTTTGTAGTTATGGAAGGTGAAACCGAACGCAGCGCGAATGACCCTGTGTACAAGACCCGCAAAAAGATTGCTTCGAATGGTGCGATATTTGTCACCCTGCCCGTCGACAAACGCGGATTCTTAAAAGGTACGCCTGAAGTTTCCAGCGTTGGTATATTTGAAACTGATGATACAGGCTTTATGAAACGTCAAATTCAAATTGAAATCACCAAAGCGATTGACGGCCTGACCAAGACCGAACGCAAAGACAGCAATAATTTGCATCGCGCGGTTCAAACTGCTGCGAACAAAGTTGTCCGCGCCAGTCTGGGTGCAGATAAAAAACCACAATACAGCATCCATTTTGTGATGAAATAAAAATCATCCGTCAAAATATAAAAATAAAAAAAGCCCAAGGGGAAAACAAAAGTCTTGGGCTTTTATTTCTCTGATTTTAACCAGAGAAACCGTGTGATGACATCGTTTGTCGATTATTGATTAACCGTGTCATCGTAAACTGAATACGTCATGCCACCATATTGCACTTTTAATTTACTTTCAGTCCCAGAATTCATAACCACATCCCCAACCGTCATGTTGCCATAGAATGTATCATTGCCAATTTTAACATTCATCGACGGCGTAGTCTTTCTGACACTGCGTAAATAAACTACATTGTCACCAATGTGCAATATACGGCCACAGGACGCCAATTCATGCATACCCGCAGGCGCATACCACGAATTCGGACATTCCATTATGCCCTGGGGTGTTGTTGGGTTATATTGGAACGCACCACCGACACAATAACTGTTTTCAGGGCAAATCACGCAACCTTCATTGTCTGCAGGCACATAATACCCCGGGTCGCAAACGTATGTAGATAATTCAAACTGTGGCATCAATTGCGCAGTTCCTGACGACACACCCAGATTTAATATATTGCATCCACCGACAATAGTTTCATCGGGTGGCAATAATGGGCCGTCGGCAAACGCGTCCGTCAAAGCAATACCAGCAAAAATCAACAATAATAATTTTTTCATTTTTTTATTTTGCTATTGCGCCCTTTATTCGAAAGTCCAACCAACGAAAGTATAACCACGACGTGTTGGCGGCGTCGCCGGAACAGTTAATTCTTCGCCATAACTGCATGATTCAGATTCCCCGTCACCCCAATTTATGGTGATAGAATTCGGTTCGCATGCAGTCCCCGCAGCATTCAGACTATATCCTGTATCACAGTTAATTCCAGATACCCATTTAGCATAGAATGTTTTGTCGCCGGTTGCAGTTGTGCCAATCGTTTGTGTCATTGCACAATTGGTCAACGCTGAATCTGTGCACCAGCCAGCAAAGGTATAGTCAGTTTTTGTTGGTGTGCCGTCAATTGTTGCACCCGTGCCGTACAGATATAAATTTGGTGCCCCTGAATAATTTACCCCACCATTCATTACATATTCTATACCACCAGCAATTGAAGAATCTACCTGACATGATATATAATCACCCCATTTACCATTACTATAGGAATAGGTTCCTCGATATTTTGTATCATATTCAGTGGTCCCGGGATAACCGTTACAACTGTTTGTTAATTTAGTGTTGGTAAAGGTTCCGTTCCACATATAATTGCTATATGGCGAACCTTTTGATATCAAACCACTAAATGTGGATGGGGGGATATATCCAGTAATATTAGTACAACCGTTAAATGTTTGTTGGAACATATTATTCGCAGGGGCGTCAACGCCTTTAAATAAATTTTCTGGTATTGATGTCAATCCTGTGCAATTTGCAAAAGTCTGATTAAACATGTAAGGAGCCGCCCCAGTAAGATTGCCAAACAAATCTTCTGGTATCGATGTTATCGAAGAGTTTCCATTAAAAACATGTGTAAACAACTGCTCTGCAGCAACACTAATGTTGCGAAATAAACCCGATGGGATCATTCTTAAGTTGCATTGATAAAAAGCAGTGTTAAACATACGTTCACAACCACCAGTATAGTCGTTAAACAATGTTGCAGAAATTGATGTTAAATTAGAACAACTTCTACACACATTAATAAAGCGTGGACACTGCGTGCGCGAAGTCCCATATTGTGGGAACATTTTGGACAAATCTCCTATAAACTCAGCCACTTTAGTGTTGTTCGAAAAACCTATTGCCGAATACCTAGCATCAGTATACGACCCACTAGAAGAATAACTATCTGTATATGATGTTGCCAAGCCATCAAAAATGATAATCTTGATCCCAGGAGTTGAATATGTACACGTATATGTTGCATTTGATGTGCTTGTGCGACTGATTGTATTACCAGAAACACCTGTGCCCTGTAGCGAGCCGCCATCACCGCAGTTTACTGTAAAATCACCTACTGCAGTCATATTAAAAGTAAATGTATCATTTGCATTCAAATTGGTTGTTTTTACCGCGAATTTACCATTAACGCAACTGCCGTCAACATCAATCTGATCGGATGTACACAAACCTACAGCAGTCCATTTGGCATAGAATGTTTTGTCACCAGTATCCGACGCGGATATTGTTTGCGTTGTATTACATGACGTCAAACCGCTATCTGTGCACCAACCCGCAAAGGTATATCCAGATTTGGTCGGTGTACCGTCGATTGTTGCACCTGTGCCCGACATATATGTTGTTGGAGCGTTGTTATAATTAGTACCACCGTCCATTACATAGGTAATGTTGTATTCTGTTGCCGCTACAGCAGTCCATTTCGCATAGAATGTTTTATCACCGGTCGTGGTTGTGCCAATCGTTTGCGTCATCGCACAATTGGTCAACGCTGAATCTGTGCACCAGCCAGCAAATGTATATCCATCACGTGTCCCAGCAGTGGTGGAATCTATCGTTGTGCCAACACCGTATGTGTATGTCATACTGTTCGCACCAGATACCGGATCCCCGGCAGTAAATGTTCCAGACCCAGCGTTTGTTTTGAATACATTGTTTACCGTATCATACATACCCAAAACATTATCACTGTTGCGCTTTGCCGGAATAAAATTATGAACCAATGTACCATCGTCATATATTTGCGCAGCATAAATTGTAACTGATTTTGCATCAGAAGAAGTGAAACTACCTGAATTGTTAAAACCGAATAACGGCATCGGAGATGTAAACTGGAACGTGCTTGACGACAACGTATGCGTTGCAAGTACATTATCTGATTCATCATATACGGTGGATATATTTTTATTCTTATCTATTGTGATTTTTTTATTTATCATATTTGATGTAGGTGCTGTTTCTATATTTTGGCCATAAGATGAGCGCCATATATTTGAATTAAGCAATTCTCCCCAATCGTATTGTGTACCACTAAATGTCTCCCTATTATAAAACACGTGCGTACCGTTAGAAGATCCGGAAACTTTAAAGCTTATGACAACCCGTGTATCCTGATTCGGATTAAAACCGGTATTGATATACTGTGTACCTGTCGATTGTAAATATTCCAATTGAGTATATCCAGACGGTAAATCACCGATATTATTCAATGTTATATTGTATGTGTTCGCCGTCCATTTGGCGGTCAATGTTTTATTTTGTGTGTAATTCCATGTAAAACCAGTCCCTGCTGTTTTGACATCACTGGTTCCGGACACAGTCCACCCAGCAAATGTATGTTCTGTCTTGGAACAAGTATTCGCCGCAGGTGTGAACGACGAACCATAAGTTGCAGTAGTATCAGCCGGTTTTGTCCCCGTTCCATCGCCACACGAATATGTCACAGTATATTGATTCGCGGTCCATTTAGCATAGAATGTTTTATTGCCAGTATCCGTTGTCGATATCGTCTGGGTCATCGCGCATGTAGTCAACCCCGAATCGGTGCACCAGCCGGCGAAGGTATACCCAGTACGCGTCGGCGTGCCATTAATTGTTGCACCCGTGCCGTATGTATATGATGTCGGATAACCAGAATAATTCGTTCCACCATTCATAGTATATGAAATTGTGTATGTATTTGGTGTCCAGGTTGCGGTTAATGTTTTATTTTCACTGTAATTCCAGGTAAATGCGGTACCTGCGGTTTTAACATCATTCGTGCCGGACACGGCCCAACCAGCAAATGTGTGGCCTGTTTTTGAACAAGTGTTTGCCGCAGGCGTAAATTGCGCATCAGAAAAAGCCGTATCACTGTTCGGTGCGGTGCCAGATTCGCCCCCGCATGAATATGTTACAGTATAAGGTGTTCCAAAATGTGCGTATAATGTTGTTGCTGTACCGGTAAATGTTAGGTTTCCAGATATTATATCACCATTTTCATCTATGATTTTGGTTCCTGATGCATTTTGGCCGGTATAAAATCCAGTGAACGTTTCACCAGCTTTTGTCGGAATGGTTGTTAACGAAGATATTGATGTCGTTCCTTCGGCATCACTGTACCAACCTGTATTATGCTTTAAATATATCGTCGACGGAATTGCACCAGTATCGGCATCGGTTGTATCCAATGTTATTTCAACCGGCGCTTTCGGCACACACGAAACCCAAGTTCCCAATTTTGCAAATTGTGTAGTATCCGATGGACATGATGTCAATATCTGTGTTTCCCTGAATGTGCTATTAAATATCCCGGTTCCTATTGTTTGACCCGCCAATCCCGCAAATGTAGATGCAGGTATGTATCCCGACATATTAGAACAACCATTAAATGTCCAATTGAACATATAACTGGACGTTGATGTTAGTCCTGCAAACAATCCCTCTGGCACAGATGTTAAGCCTTTCATTCCCGAAAAAGTAATATCAAAAGCCACTTGCCCCCCACCCGTGATACGATTGAACAAACCAGCAGGAATTGATGTAACTGAATTACAATTTGAAAAAACAGAGGAAAACATATAATTAACCGCTGTCGTGTATCCACTAAATAATGTCTCTGGTATAGAAGTAAGATTGGATGCTTGATAAAACGTTAAATAAAAACGCGGCTCTGCACCAGAGGTTGCTGCACTATTTATTTTTGGAAACATTGCAGACAAATCGCCAGATACCGATAAAATTTTATCTTGGGTTCCACCGGATGAAATATAGAAAGCAATTGTTGAAACAACCTTGGTTGAACTAGTATACCCTGTTGCAGTTCCGCCAAAACGAAGCGTTTTTGTACCACCAACAGAATAATTACAAGTATATGTTACAACTGTTGTATTGCCACGCGAAATCGTTTTACCAGACACCCCTGTAGCGGTCGCTAACGAACCATTTTCACCACAATCAACATAAAATGTTCCGATGGCACCCATCTGGAATTTAAACACACCGCCGTTAGCGATGTCATCTGTGGTCGTCAAAGAAAACTTTACATCTTGGCAATTGGTGCCGTCGCCGGCGACATCAATTTGATTCGCGCTGCATGCTGCATTCGCGGCGGTTATACCGCTGAATGTCGCGCCACATACAAAAAAGATGCATGTCAAAAATTTCGCAAAAAATTTCAATACTTTCCGATTCGATTCGTTAAACAACGGCATTTCGATCCCCCCGTTTTTCCTTTCGTCCTTTGCATCATGCGAACAAAGTCAAAAACCGCCAAGAAACAACCAAGGCGGCCGGGGAGTTGCAAAATCAGAGTATCGGTGATTCCGTGGTCTTCGGGGACAGCCCCTATTTTATAACTCACGACCCCCCGACCTTTGCCGGGGTTAACGATGCAAAAAGCACCGAAAACGCTATCTTTTACAGTGCAATTCGCACCGGATACCCATAAGAACTTTGCACAGTCCCCGGACTATCTATCACTTAGTCCGCATTCTCAGCGTAGCAAATTTATCTTTTTATATGCAAGTGTTTTTTTACGATTTTTTTCTTTCCACAAAATCAAGGCTTGTTTTACCGGTTTTTTCACTAAAAAAAATGGAAAAAATTCAACCCTCCCCGTCGCTTCGCGCCACCCCGCCCAGGGCGGGGAATTTATCCCGTGACGAGTGCAATATTTTTCTTGATTTTGACAAATAAAAATTATAGAATGTGCGCGCTGGGCAACCAGAACTGATTAATCAAGCGGTGTATTTTTGGTCCCGTCTGAGATAAGGATTCTGTGGAACGTCTGGCACAATAAAAACCAAAAACAAAAGGATATATATTATGGCAAGAGCTGGTGCAAAACGTAGCACACGTAAATTGAAAATCGGCCGCTCACTGGGTGTCAACCTTTGGGGTCAGGCTAAATCTCCGTTTAACAAACGTAAATACAAACCTGGACAACATGGGCCAACTGCTCGTGGGGCGTCTTCGTCTGATTACGCAAAACAGATGCGCGCAAAACAGACTTTAAAGGGATATTACGGCAATATCGGCGAAAAGAAATTCCATGCATACTATGCAGAAGCCAACAATATGAAAGGTGACACACCTGATAATTTAATCGGTTTGTTGGAACGCCGTTTGGATGCTGTTGTTTATCGTTCTAAATTGGCGCCAACCGTGTTTTCAGCACGTCAATTGGTCAGTCATGGACATATCTATGTCAACGGCAAACGCGTAAAGATCGCATCTTATCGTGTTAATCCAGGCGATGTCATCACCGTCAGCGAAAAAGCAAAACAGATGCCGTTGGTTGTGTTGGCATTGGAATCTGGCGAACGCAATTTCCCAGATTATATCACTGTGGACAGCGCGAATTTCACGGCAACATACACCCGTGTTCCTGCGTTCCAGGATGTTCCATATCCGGTCCAAATGTATCCTGAATTGGTCGTTGAATTTTATTCAAGATAAGAGTTTATCCGAGTGCAAAGAGAAAAGCCCACGGCGACGTGGGCTTTCTCTTTTTGTATATCAAATTTGGCTTTTTCGTTATTTAGTGGTATAATCAAAGAAAACCAAGGGAGAGATTTTATGAAAAATACAGTTATTTGGATAGCATCAGTTATCGGAATGGGCGCAGTGATGGCTCTGGTTTTCGGCACAATGAATCAACCGGCAACAATACGGACTATTTCTGTCGCAGGCGAATGTTTGACATCTGCCCCCAAAGACAGAATCGCTATAACTCTACGCGTCACGACACTTGATAAAAATGCGGCAAAATCTGTAAAGATGGCGACCGAAAAAATGGCCAATATTACCCAGTTTTTAAAGACTCTGGATGTCAAAATGCAGACAACAGAATTTGATTCTTATGAAAAAACCGAATGGAATCGAACAACACAAAAATCTGATAAAGTTGGCATAGAAACACGTATCGCAGTTGAAGTTTCCGCCGACAACATGGAAAAAATCGAAAAAATTTTAAATGCGTTTGCAGGCAATGAAAATGTTTATACTGAAAATTTGCGCATGTTCACCAGTTCAGAAACATTAAAACCGATTATGGAAAAATGTCTGGGTGGCGCATTGGAAAACGCCAGGGCGCGCGCAAACGCACTGGTTGCACCGGATAATCGCGTGGCGGGAAAATTGTTGTCTGTGTCATACGGAACGTCGACAAATGTCGAACGGCCCTATTCTAATTTTAGATTGGCGGCAAAATCAATGGCGGTGGAAGAATCTGCCTCGTTTGACACAGCGGGCAGTTTTGTTTCCAAAGACACGGAAATCACAGTCAATGTATCGGCTGTATTTGAAATAAAATAGTCATGAATGAATATATCGCCAAATTTACAGATTATTTATTGAATACAAAAAAATATTCAACGAATACCGTTACGGCATACCAGACAGATATTGACGATTTCTTTTCTTTTATTCGAAAATACAATGATATGCCGGTACGAGATGTCGATGTTTTTGGCGCAGACACCCTGCTGTTCAGGTCTTGGATGGCCAATCGTGCACGACAAAATTTAACAAACAAATCGACTGCGCGTGCGTTGTCCGCAGTACGGTCTTTTTATAAATGGCTGGCGAAATACCACGGAATTCAAAATGAAGCAATCGGGTTGATATCTTCTCCAAAAGTCCCCCGCAAACTGGCGAAAGCAATTGAAACAACCGATGTATCTGATATGCACGCGGCAATACGTTCCGTTGATAGTTCCGAACCATGGATTGCTGCACGCGATTGGGCATTGATTGTTTTAATATTTGGATGCGGATTACGCATATCCGAAGCATTATCGTTAAAAAATCAAGATATCGTGAACAAACCACAAACTTTGCGCATTTGTGGCAAAGGAAATAAAGAAAGGTTGGTTCCTGTGTTGCCTGCAGTTTATGTCGCGATGGACAAATACATCGCAATTCGACCGTTTGGCAATGCGACAGATGATTTTGTATTCCGCAGCGTACGTGGATTGCCTATGTCGCCACGTATGGCAGAAAAAGTTATTG
>JAZROV010000017.1:0-17604 GCA_045648885.1 Candidatus Enterousia sp. | reverse complement strand
ATCGTTCGCATCTGCACTGTTGCTCATCAAACCATTGTTCGCCGGCATTGTCCAATCGCTGCTGTCACCACCCCATGCCCAGTTATGATTGTCGCCTGGGACCGCATTACAACTTGCTATACCCTTTATTGTGCCTGTCCCCGTCCATGTATCACTCCATTCACCAGAACTTAATGATGAACCATTCGTACTGATATTATTATTATCATGTGAATGCCATTCATAACTAGTCGCATTTGTATTCGGTGCTGTTATTGCGGAACCCGGTGTGCTTTTTGTATATCCGGTGCCGCATGTGAATGTCATTGCGCAACTGCCCGTGAATTCACCGGTTTCAGGATAAAATCTTTTGTTTGTTGCATTTGCAGGTGTTGTATATGCGCATGTCGCTGCATGGGCATCACATGCCGTGGCCGCACTTATCGTTGGACATGATACACCAGACCAATAACATTGTTCTGGACTGGTTGCTCCTGCGTCTGATGTTGAACCCTCATATTTGTTATCGCACGAACCTATACCCTGGTCTGAACTTTCGCTGTATGTAAATGTATCGCCATAGCAATAACTGCCCGCGGGACATTGTGTACACCCCTGATCTTCGGTTAGCCAATTATCACCGTCGGGCAAATATGTTCCCGCCGCGCAAGTATATGTATTTATTGTAAATTGTGCCGTGGCGTTGGCGGTGCCGCTGGACACACCCAAATCGCCGATTGTACACATTGCAGGGTTTTCGGCGTTCACTGTATCGCCAACCTCTGCCATTGCCGGCGTTGCGATTATTATCGCCAACATACTGGTTAATACTATTTTTGTTTGTCTCATAGGTTTTACTCCTTTTGCTTCTTGTTTTTGTTTTCGTTATTTCTTTCGATACCCCCACCACCCTGCGGGTCCCAGGCCCCCGTGGGGCGGAATTTAGGGCTGGGTGCCACACTTCGCTATTCTCCCCCATTGGGGGAGTGCGGCGCCAGCCGGAGGGGGGTAACCCCAAAAATCTTGTTCGCGTTTATCAAACGCAAAAAAACCACCGGAAAATTCAGGCGGTTGGAGGTTCGAAACAATTTGAGTAGAAATTGTGCGCTTTATTCTTTATATTCAGCGACCCTCCAACCCCGTGGTTGGTTGGAGATTTTTTTACGTCGTCATGGACGCTACTCAATTCGGGTTTCGACACCCCATCGGAAAAACACTCTCCGACACTGTCATTCTATCATATTTTCAACCACCAACGCAAGAGTAAAAATTTATGATTCGGTTGTTGTTAAAAATCCGAGATAATTCAATTCGGATTCGATTGCAATTTTTTCCGCGTAGTATATCCTGTCGCAGAAAACCAATCGTCTATCATCGCCAATGTAGTTTCTAGATATCTTGCGATTTCTTTCGGTGAATTATGAAATTTACATTCGTTTAATATCTGGTTTAATTCTTGGGCAATGAAAGATAAAATCTGGGTATGTTGAGAATCTAAGACTTCTATTTTGTCAGATTTATAAAGCAATTCTTCCAATGCATTTAATTGTTTTCGTATTGCACGAATATATTTTTTATCCAAATTCAATTTTTTATAGTTCAAATTTAAATCTTGCATTGGGACTTCTATGCG
Source organism: Candidatus Enterousia sp. (assembly GCA_045648885.1). Lineage (GTDB taxonomy): Bacteria > Pseudomonadota > Alphaproteobacteria > Rs-D84 > Rs-D84 > Enterousia. The sequence goes on along the minus strand of JAZROV010000017.1, from coordinate 15,992 downwards.
CGCCAGACCAATTATGTTTTTCATTTGGGTCAAAATTTTGAACAAATGTCCGTCGATAGTGTTAATAAGACTGCGATGCTGATGTCTGTGCACACGACGCGTCACCAGAAAATTAGAATAATCATAAAACAAAAATACTAATGGAATCGCCAAAAGTGATGCTGCGACGTTGTCCATTAAATCTATCCAGCCTGGACTGTGCAGGTATTTCTGAGAAAAATCGAATACAAACACACCACCTGCGATGGACAACACATACGGAATCATTTTTAACAAGATGTTCATTAAATTCATACGACACCCCCGACATTTAATAGATAAATTATACATTCTCCCCACCCCCATTGTCGTCAGGAATGAAAACATAATTTGTCCCACAGCGCGATTTTTTCACTTTCACTTGAAAATCAGGCACAAAATTGCTATAATAACGGTGGTGATTGATGGTGGCACCATAACAACTCAAAGGCACACAAAATGGCAGATTTGAAAAACATCGTTCATGATTGGTTGGCGCAACGGCATTTTGATTTAATGCCGGCTGATGTTCGTGATAGATTTGATAAAAATGCCAAAGATGGTTTATTCATAGGCCATATGAAAAAATGGGATGAATTATACAATGGAACCCCATTGGTCGGATTGGAAACAGCCATTACTGATCCTGCTGATTGGGAAAAGTTATATGATTCATGTCAAAAAGCCTTTCAGGGGATGAATGATGCCATGGCAAATTCTGTCGGATACGGCAGCCCGTACAACGGCCCAACAAAAGATTTTATTGCCACGTGGTTTGGTGATGAAAGAACAAAAGTATTTACAGGTTCTAAAGCAACCAGCCAAGTAGAAACGTTATTAAAAAATCTTGGGGCTTTTTTGGAAAGCAAGAAAGCAGAATTAAAACCGCGTTTCATAAAAGAATTGTCATACGTATTCAACGGCGAGATGACATACGAAAAATTTTACGATAAATTAAAAAAAGGCAAATTTAATGACGAAGTAGAATTCAGAGACACTGTTGAAGCGGTCATTCAATATATAACCACATACGGACCTGTAAAAGACAGTGAATTTCCACCTGACCCAACTTACTGGCCAACCAACCTGGGGTACAATATGACTGGTCCAGTTGGTCCCGGCGGCGATCCTACGGTAAATTTTACAGATCCAGTGTTACAAGGACTGAATAATGTTGCAGTTGCACCAAACCCGAATTTGGATAAAGATCACCCAGAAACATGGTATGAAATACCAAACAAAGACAAACATATTGAACGATTCAAAGCTGAATATTTAAACATTTTTGATAAACTGTTAACCAATAAAACCATCAGAGATAAATTTCTGGAAAAAGCCGTCCCGCCTTCTGTCATCAGAGACGCTTTGAACTATGCTATCTCTGATACAGATTATGAAAATACTGAATCTGACGATTATGTTGCCCCAGACCCGTTGGATGAAAAAAATTGGCAACAAAAGATAAAAAAATGGGCAAATGATACCTATGAAAATCATTTCAGACGTTTCTTTGAACACCATCGTGGCGCAAGAAAGTTTTTTTCGCCACATTCCCAGAATATAATGAAAGCAATAGACAAAGTTGGCGTGAAACCAACCGATGGAATTGATGGGATATTGGCAAAAAAAGACGATGCAAAGTTTAAAAATGTTATAAACCAAGATGGAGTAACCAGAAAGCATTTTGAATGGTTTGCTAAAACTATGGAAAAAATTAAAGAACAAATCCCAGATGCATACGAAGGCGCATTAAGAAACGGACATCAATTAAGACAGGTCGCCATGTATGTAATTACTATGGCAGCGAAAGATGGAGAAATCGCCAAGGCAAAAACTGCACTGGAAGTGTTGTCTGTGGCAAAATATGGTTTAACCACCAGCAGAACCATGAATAAAATAATAGACGCAACCAAAGAGATGAAACTGCTTAATGATTCTGGATATTCCTGGATGAAAAATGAGAATGCTGCAAAAATAGCAAATGCTGCGAATGCGACTCTTGGTTTTGGGATACGCGCACTGGGGCGTATTGTGACGGGGACGTATAATTTTATACAACATCGCAGAACAAAAATTGGACCAGATATAAGAAAAAGAAAACCGTTTAAGGCCGGATACGAACATTTACAAAAAGAGTATCAAAAATGGGAACAAAGAGATAGCGATAAAAGAGCCGCCCAGCACGAATCAAATGTTGCATATCATGTTGCTGGCAGATTGGCAGGACTGGATAACCCGGCCAGACCTATGGGGGTTACAAACCAATGGTATGAAACCAACGTTCAGATAAACAGTACTAACATGGGCACTGCGGATGTTCCAGGGCCGTTGCGTGCAGCATTAGAGGCGGCTGTGGCTGCAGGTTCACCAACAGTGGCTTTGCCAGGCGGCGGCACTGTAGATACAGATAAATTACAAAAAGATGTTGAATTATATGACGATTTATACGAACGTCAACAATTGGAATTAAACGATGAAAAATGGCGCGAGAAAAACCCTGATAATATCCATGATTTGGTCGCATATTGGGATATGTTGGAAACCTATACAAAAACCCATTCGTTTGGTTTGGGCAGTATGAAGGTAAAACGAGATAACTTTTTAAAGGGTTGGAAAGACAAAAACAGCAAGGCACAATTACAAGTAGCTAAGTTTATGGAAGAATATGACACACTCCGCGCGGCTTGACGTCATGTAATATCGTTTTATGATGCTGCTTGATTTTTTATTCAATTTATGATATAATGTTATGCAATTGGACGGTGGGTTTTGCCGCCCATTTGTTTTTATAAAAACAATTTTAAATGAACTTTTTCTCACATAATAAAAAAAGGAATTAAAATGACACGAATTTTACAAATTCGCCGTGGAACTGGCGCGCAAAATGATAATTTTACAGGGCTTAGCGGTGAAATTACTTTCGATACAACCGCAAAAACTTTGCGCGTACATGACGGCGCAACATTGGGCGGTTTCAAAATGGCACGCGCAGATGCAGTGCCCAGTCCGTTTGATATAAATTCTGTATCCGCAACATTTTGGACTAATTTGTTTTCAACATATCAAACCCCCACAACATTACAGTCTGAACACAGCAGTTTAATTACTGTTTCAAATGCCGCTTTCATTGATTACACTTTTTCATATAATCAAATGCCAATCGTTGCAGATGTATATTTGGTCTGCCAAAGCCCCGAAGCAGGATACAGCATAAATGACACTGTGCGTGCGTTTGGTATTGGCGATTATGCATACCCACGTGTTGAAACATATGTTTCAAACGGCGCATTGCATGGAAAAATTTTCGTGCGCGAACAAAATTTTTGGGTATTCCATAAAACTGACGCAACCAAGACGAATATTACAAACGCGAAATGGAAAATTAAAATGTCAGTTTATTATTGAAACAGTGAAAATCATTTGCTATTCTGTTGCGCGTGAAAGGTAAAATTACATACAACAAAAGGAACAGAATATGTATATACTTGCTTTGAATTGCGGATCATCTTCCCTGAAATACCAGGTTTTTGACGCGGACACCAAAAAGGTCATCGTTGGCGGAAATGTTGAAAAAATCGGATTGCCTGATTCTTTTATTACTCAAAAATATCCAGACGGAACCAAAGATAAAAAACAAGTTTCCATGCAAAATCACATCGAAGCATTGAACGAAGTTTTGTTGATGTTGCGCAAAGCATCTATTGATATGAATGAAATCGGCGGTGTTGGTCATCGCGTTGTTATGGGTGGGTCTAAATTCGCTTCGTCCGTAGAAATAACTGATGAAGTTATGCGTGCAATCGCAGAATGGAAAGATTTAATGCCGTTGCATATTCCTGCATCATTGATGGGTATTGAAAGTGCGCGCCAAACATTGCCAAACGCAAAACAGGTTGCAGTGTTTGATACTGCGTTTTTGCAAACAATGCCCGAAGAATCATATCGTTACGCAATTCCAGAAGCATGGTATAAAAACCTGGGGGTGCGTCGCTATGGTTTCCACGGGACATCACATTTGTATGTATCAAAACGCGCAGCCGCTATGTTGGGCAAACCAGCTGACAAATGCAATTTGATTACTATGCACATTGGTTCGGGCGCATCGGGTGTTGCAATCAAAAACGGTGTCGCAGTTGATACCACTTTGGGTATGACCCCGACTGCGGGTCTGGTTATGGGCACACGTCCAGGCGATGTTGATGCGGCGGCATTGTTCTATGTTATGGAAAAATTGAATTTAAGCCCTGAACAAATGACCAAACATTTGAACAAAGATTCCGGTTTGATGGGTATTACAAAATGTTTCGCAGACCGTCGTGATGTCGAAGAAAATCGCGAATCAAATCCAGACTGTCGTTTGGCTATTGAAATCGAAACACACAATGTCAAAAAATACATTGGTGCATTTATGGCAGAATTGGGACACACTGACGCAATTGTGTTCACCGCAGGCGTTGGTGAAAACGACGATTTCTTGCGCGAAAAATTCTGCAGTGGATTGGAAGAATTGGGCGTTAAATTAGACAAAGAAGCCAACAAAAAAGCCCTGGCCCGCAAAGGTGTTGACGAAGCGATTATCAGCACACCTGATTCTCCGGTAAAGGTTTTGATGATTGCAACAAACGAAGAATTAGTCATTGTCGAAGATACAATCGCAATTATGAAAGGGACATATAACCCAAATCATTTGAAAATGAACTATTCTTTTGCAGAAAAATAAAGATAATTTAAATTATCATAAAACAAACCGCCGTCTGGCGGTTTGTTTATTTTTTTAATGACACAAAACAAATCGTTTTCACCAAATATAAAAATATTTACAAACCATCGAAAATACAAATCTTTTTTGTTGATTAAATCACGAAAATTTTGCTAGATTTATACGTGTGAACAAGGCCGTTTTTGATTTTTTTAACCAAGATTTACAGTTCATCCGTGGTGTAGGTCCCGTGCTGGCTGCTCGATTCAATGATGTTTTGGGCGGTCGACGGGTCCTAGATTTTTTATTACACAAACCGTCATATGTGCGTCCACGTGAAATTTTAGATTCTGTGACTGGGGCACAGAGTGGCGATACAATTACGATTTCTGTAATGGTCAAATCACACAAACCAGGCGGAACTTTTCGTGGACGGCGTCGTCCAACCCAGATTGTATGCACTGATAAATTTTCAGCACCGATTACAATTCAATTTTTTAATGTGAAATTTTTAGACTATTGGACTGAAAAATTGCCAATTGGCCAATGGCGCATTGTCAGCGGTAAATTAGAATTCAATTCACGAAATGGCGCGGTTATAAATCATCCTGAATTTATTGAATTGCCTGAAAACGCGGCAAAAATTCCAACGCACCAGGCGATATACCCATCGGGCGAAGGGTTAAGCCAGAAAACTTTTGCAAACATTCGGGACGAGATTTTTAAAATCATACACGAACAAATTGCCGCACATGTCAATGATGAACAAATGCTGGAATTTTTCGACGCGCTGGAACACATTCATTATCCAAACACCAATGATGATTTGGCACCAAATAATACATATGTTGCAAAATTGGCGTATTGTGAATTGTTTGCACATCAAAGCGCGATTGCGATAAATCGTCGCATGCGACATGATGAAAAAAACACACGCGTGGTACGTTCAAAAAAACGTGATTTAATTGATAAATTTTACGGTATTTTGCCGTTTGAATTGACGGGCGCGCAACAGCGCACAATTGATGAAATATTTAATGATTTTAATAAACCGATTCCTATGATGCGTCTGGTCCAGGGTGATGTGGGGTCTGGAAAAACCATGGTTGCAATGGCGGCCATGGTAAAGATGGCTGAAGCCGGGGCACAATCTGTATTGTTGGCACCGACGGACACTTTGGCACAACAGCATTTTGCAAAATTAGCCCCCATGTGTGAAAAAATAGGATTGGTTTGCGATATTTTAACTGGCCGTGACAAAGGCGTTGCACGTCGCGAAAAATTGATTTCTTTGAAATCAGGACGCACAAAAATCGCAATCGGCACACACGCGCTTTTTTCAGATGACGTAGAATACAAAGATTTGGGTTTGATTGTGATTGATGAACAACATCGATTTGGCGTAGAACAACGCACCAGTATGCGCAACAAAGGAAACAATCCTGATATGTTGGCGTTGTCTGCAACACCTATTCCGCGCACATTGTCTATGACTGTGTACGGCGATATGGATATTTCAATTATAAATGAAAAACCTGTTGGGCGTATTCCGATTAAAACTTCGAAAATTTCGGTTATGCGGACAAACGATTTAATTCAACGCATCGCACCACAAATCGAAAACGGGGCAAAAGTTTTTTGGGTCTGCCCACTGGTCGCAGAATCCGAGGTTTCAGATATGACCGCAGCCCAATCACGATTTGATGAATTAAAAAAACATTTTCCACATACTGGGCTTTGCCATGGTCAAATGGATAAAAAAGCGCGCGACGCAGTTATGTCTGAATTCGCAGATCCAAATTCAAAAATGCGTGTTTTGGTTTCAACTACGGTTATCGAAGTCGGCATTGATGTCCCGTCTGCTACGATTATGGTTATTGAAAATGCAGAACGGTTTGGTCTGGCGGCGTTGCACCAATTGCGCGGGCGCGTGGGACGCGGTTCAAAACAATCATATTGCATATTACTTTATGGGAACAATATTTCACCAGACGGATTAAAACGACTGGATGTGTTGTGCGAAACAGATGACGGATTTGTCATCGCAGAACAAGATTTAATGATGCGCGGTGTTGGTGAATTGCTGGGGACGCGTCAAAGCGGTTGGATACAATATCATTTTGTTGACTATCGCGAACACAGGGATTTATTCAAATTGGCACAAACGGCCGCAATGAATAATAATAGTGATGATGCGGCATGGGCGGCAGATTTGCGACATATATTTGATTGTTCCACCATCGCAGGGGCGTAAAATTTTGAAAAAAATATTTGTTTTTTTATCAATAATTTTTATCGCGTTTAATGCGGGGGCGGCAACACTTATTAACGATACAGAAATCGAACGCGGTATTGCAAAAATCATTGCCCCGGTTGCAAATGCTGCAAAAATTCCGAACGACCGATTGAAAATCTTTATCGTGCGCGACGATGATTTTAATGCCTTTGTCCGCGGGGGCGAAGACATTTTTATCTATACCGGACTGTTGAAACAAATTAAAACACCAAACGCATTACAGGCGGTGATTGCTCACGAATTGGGACATACAATCGGTGGACACATGATTCAAATTGCAGACCGTCAACGTGCAGAATTGATACGAACATTGATTATACAATCGTTGGGCGTCGGTTTAATGGTGGCAGGTGGCAACCCGACTGCGGGCGTTGGTGTATTGGCGGGGTCAACCGGTATTGCGCAACAATCTTTGTTATCTTTCACACGCGACGAAGAACGCATCGCAGACGATTTGGCGGTTGATTTGATGGTGGACGCCGACCAAAACCCAAATGGGTTGATAACTGTTTTTGAACAAATGCGGGATATGCATGGCGCGTTTGAATCACGTATAAACCCAAACCGTGTAAATCACCCTTTGACCACCGAACGATTGAATAATGCAAAAACAAAAATCAAAGGTTTGAAAAAAATACCAACAGTATCAGAATCACAAATTGCAACTGAAAATGCAGAATACGAATTGTTGCGCGCAAAATTGATTGGGTATTTGAACACTGAAAAAAACATCTTAACAGTGTATCCTTATTCTGACAAATCAGATGCGGCCATTTACGCGCGCGCAATCGCAAATATGCGCGGTGGAAATCTTAAACTGGCAAAAACAGGCACTCAAACACTTATCGCTCGGCATCCAAAATCGCCCTATTTCTATGAATTGCTGGGCGACATAGAATTTCAATATGGCCATTACGACGACAGTGTTGACGCGTATGAACAAAGTTTAAAATTGACGAACGACGCACCACAAATTGAAACCGCGTTGGCGTTGGTGCTGTCTGAACGGGGACACGATGGTGATATGGCGCGCGCCCGCGAATTATGCAAACATGTTATTTTGACCGATGCGTCGCCATTGGCATATTGGATATTGGCACGCGTGACGAACGACGGCGAATCTGATTGGGCAATGGCAGAATTCTATAAAATGAATGGCGATACGCAAAACGCAAAAAAATACGCTAAATCGGCGCAAAAGAAATCTAAGAAAAATTCTCCGGAATATATAAAATCAGGTGACATCTTGAAAAACCTGTAATATTTATCGACATATTTATTATTTGTGATGCATTTTCGCATACAATAATCAAAAAGGAAATTTAATATGACAGAATCAGAAAATTTAATCGCCGCCAAAACAACTTCTGGCAAAGACATTATCAAATTATGCGAAGAAATGTTGCACGTTTACGAAAAAAGCGTTGTTATAGAACATTGGCGTCAATATTATTTTGTTCGCAGATTTACCGGTCGCGGCGCGTCTGAAAACCTTTATGAATTGCAATGCGCAACCGAAGGATTCAGCGACTGTGTTAAAACTATCGTTAAAGGTGGGACGCCATATCCTGTGAATTCTGCGGCGGCGAAAACATTATTGGAAAAGACCGCAACATTATACGACCGACAAACCAGCGCAGCAAAAAAACAACAAAAAAACAGATAAGACATTTATAAAAAACCGCCAAATGGCGGTTTTTTATCAGTTTATTTATTACCCAACTAATTTTTTCCACAAAGATTTTTTTGGTTGTGGCTTTCTTTTCTTGCCACGGTGACGCGGCGCGGTCGATGTTATGCGTTTTGCTTCGACATGTTGAGCGTTTTTCTTTTTCGCATCAGTCGACGGTTCATGCGCATTTAAAACATCGTCTGTTTTAACATTTTCCGCTGCGACACGTTGAATAGAATATTGATCGATATTCATTAAACTGTCGTCACCAACGATAACGATTTCTGTTCCAAACTCTTTTTCCATCGCCGCCAATTCAGCGCGTTTTTGATTCAACAAATAAATTGCAACATCGCTGGGGACTGTCATAATGATTTTTTGTGCCGCTTTGGCCAACAATTTTTCTTGGAGATGGCGGAACAAAATTATCGATGCAGTCTGAATACTTGGTACGACGCCCGCCCCCATACAGTGTGGGCAAACTACATACGAAGATTCAATAAACGAACTGCGCAATCTTTGACGAGATAACATCAACACGCCGAAAGCGTTTATCTTTGCAACCTGGGTTCTGGCGCGGTCGTGTTTCATAACTTCGCGCATTTTTTGTTCCAATTTGCGGTTATTTTTTTCATCTTCCATATCGATAAAGTCGATTGCAACGATACCTGCCAAATCACGCAGACGCAATTGCAAAGCGATTTCTTCGGCCGCCTCCAGATTGGTGTTCAGCGCGGTTTGTTCGATATCTTTTTCTTTGATTGCACGCGAAGAATTAACGTCGATTGTCACCATTGCTTCGGTTTGATTGATAACAATAGAACCACCAGACGGCAAACCAACATATGGGCCATGCAGACCTTCCAGTTGTTTCTCGACGCCTGCTTTGGTCATCAACGGAACCGCAGTATCCCTGTATTGCACCAATTGTTTACGTGGCGCACGACCATAAAGTTGTTGAAAATATGTTTTTGCTTCTTCAAATACTTCGTCGCCTTGGACATACATCACGTCGTTTTTATCGCCGATAAAATCACGGACTACACGACGCAAAAGTGAATCTTCGGTGTGAATAGTGACCGGAGCAATCGATTCCAATGTTGTTTTACGAATTTCATTCCAAAGAGATGTCAAATAATCATAATCTTTGGCGATATCTTCAGCCTTGGCATCCATCGCGGCCGTGCGCAATACAACCGTCATGCCCTTTGGTATTTTCAATGTGTGCAGAATATCACGCAAACGCGCACGTTCTGTTCTGTCAGAAATCTTTTTGGACACGCCATAACTGTTGCGCTTTCTGGAATTAGGCATCAAAACCGCAAAACGTCCCGCCAAAGACAAATATGTCGTCATAGACGCGCCCTTTTGGCCACGTTCTTCTTTGACGCCTTGAATCAACAAAATTTGTTTTGGTTTGATAACGTCTTGGATTTTAAATTCACGCGCGCGTTTCAAAAATTCTTTGTTATCTTCGCCCGCGCTTTGGTCATCGTATTCGGCAACTTCGTCTTCTTCGTCATTTGGATCGTCATCGTCGTCAACGATATTGGCATGTGCCAATTCCATAAGTTTCTTTTTCTGTTCAGGTGTGACCTGGTAATAATCAGGATGAATTTCAGAAAACGGCAAAAATCCGTTTTTCCCGGTACCATAATCAACAAACGCAGCCTGAAGCGACGGTTCAACACGTATAACCTTGGCCAGATAAATATTGCCTTTTATCTGGGGTTTTGTTGTTGTTTCAACGTCAAAATCAGACACACGGTTCGTAGCAGAATCGACCACCACCACCCGGGTTTCTTCGGGATGCACCCCGTCTACATAAATCTTTTTTGACATTTAATAATCCTTTTGTGTTGTGGGTGTATGAAATGAACATAATGCGTTCCCGTGGGGCTTTCCCGCCCATGCCAAGGATGCACGCAACGATAATCAAAAGCGCGACTCGCATTATTAAAAAAAGTGATAACACAAACACTTTTTAAGACCTCATCTTATACAACGGAATATAAGATATCAAATGGCTATAACAAAGGCAAGTTTTTTATTTCCCAGATTTATGGTCGTTTTTGCCAAGATGCAATGGATGTATCGGAATTTTTGGCATTTTTTGTTTGGCTTCTTCCAGCCAGCGTTTCATACGCGCACGCAACCACCGTTCATAGATAAAGAACAATCCGCCCACGCCTATCAATGGCAATACATAATAAATCACTCGAAATGCCAATAATGCGCCAAAAATGCTGGCTTTGTCCACTGAATCAGGCAACGCAGCAATAAATATAGATTCAAAAACACCAATTCCACCAGGAACCTGGCTGAATACGCCGGCAACCATTGCGATGACGAATAAACCGATAAACATACCAAATGGCATAATTTCGGGTCCCACATACGGACGAATACAGAAATAAAGCACCATACCCGCACAAAGTGCGTCCATCATTCCCAACATTGTTTGAACCAGCGCAGTCCCAATTGATGGAATTTTGAATTTAATTTGACCGACACGAATACTTTTGTCACAAAACGCAATTGTTATCGCATAATACGCCAATATCAACGACAAACAGGCGATAAACAATCCATTCATTCCAAAAGACACCCCATCAGACGATTGTTCCAAGAATGCAGGCGAAACCAAGAAATATCCGATAATTTCAACTGCTGCAAACCCCAGAAAATACGTAAATCCAGAAAAAGTCAACATTTTCAATATATCGCCACCTGGAATACGCCACCGAGTGTACAGGCGATAACGAATTGCGCCACCACTGACCATCGCGTTGCCGGCATTGTTGCTGATTGCGAACCCCAGCATCCCAGCCAACATCCATTTCCACCAAGAAATTTTATGTCCGACATATTTCAACGCCAACAAATCATAAAGCGCCAGCACCAGATATCCACAAAAACACGCCACCGATGCCATAACCAAATTGATAAATGGAATATTCCAAAGCGCATGTGCAATTTCACGCCATGAATAATTACGCAGTTGCCAATAAAGCATTCCTGCCGCTAAAACAAAGAAAAAAATCCCAGCATAACTGATAAGTTTTCTGAAAAATCGTTTTGTTTTTATAGACATTTAATATCTCTTGCAGGGTAAAGCATAGCAATATACAAGATAAAAATCAAATTAAATAAATCATTGTTTATCTATGTTTTTATTTTGCGACTATATCGTGGAAAATTGTGGCTGGCAATGTTCCACCGACTGTTTTATTAGACATCGGGGTATTATCGTCGTTGCCTACCCATACACCCATAACATAATCAGATGTTGCACCAATAAACCACGCGTCACGATTATCATTACTGGTTCCGGTCTTTCCGCCAAAGACTTTCGGGGTATATGCACGTTTCCCGGTTCCTTTGGTGACGACTTCGTACAGCAATTGTTTCATATATTCGACAGTTTGAGGCTGTAAAATAGTCATTTCATCAGACGGATTGCGTTCATAAATTACATTTCCATTTGCATCACGAATTTTATATATAGAATACGGATGGACAGATTTTCCGTCATTCCAAATGACTGAATAAATCGTGGTTAAATCTAACAAACTCATTTCAGACGCGCCCAAAACCGTAGAATATTCACGACGCAATTTTCCCCCCACCCCTAAGCGAGACGCCATATTTAACACCGTGTCAATACCATATTCTTTGGTCAATTTTAATGGGACAGAATTCACACTTTTTGCGAACGCAGTCGCCAAATTTATTCCGCCGTAATACCGTTCATCATAATTTTTCGGATTATAATCACCAATTGAAAATGGCGAATCATTCACATACGATTCCGGTGTCATACCATTTTCCAGCGCAACCAAATACACCACAGGTTTAAACGCAGACCCCGGCTGACGCGGTGCCAAAACACGATTAAATTGACTGATTTGATAATCATCACCGCCGACCATACTTTGAATTGCACCGTCACGCGCAATCGCGACAATTGCGCCCTGGTATTCATCAATACTGGACGATAAAACCGCGGCAACTTGGTCCTGTAAATGTGTATCTATGGTAGTATACACATACAAATCATCAGATATATCACCAATTCGTGATTCGACTTCATCCATAACAAAATCAGTCCAATAACGATATACATTTTTGTCTTGTTTCACGGTTGCAGGTTTTAATTGTGTTAATGCCGATTGCGCCTGGGCCAATGTGATATATCCCTGCTTTGCCATTTCGGCCAACACAACACGCGCGCGTTTAATATTGCGTTCGGGGTTTTTCAGTGGGCTGTATAACGTCGGCGCTTTCAACATCGCGGCGATTTGTGCAGATTCCGCCAGCGTTAATTCATTTGCACCATGTCCAAACAGCGCACTGGCCGCTGCATCAATTCCGCGCAATCCGCCCACCAAAGAAATTCGATTCATATATAAATCCAGAATTTGATTTTTTGTGAATCTGTTTTCAAGCCACTGGGACAATATTAATTCTTGGATTTTTCGCGACATTTTTTTATCGCGCGACAGAAAGATATTTTTAGCAGTCTGTTGCGTTATTGTTGAACCACCCGCGGCGAAACGTTTATTAAACAAATTCACAATCAAAGCGCGAAATATCCCCCGAACAGACACTGCGCCATGTTTATAAAAATTTTTATCTTCGATTGATATTATCGCCTGGGACACGTGCGGCGGCAAAGTTTCAACAGACACAGGTTCGCCCATAATACGCCCCATAGAACGAATTTCATTACCGTTTTTATCCAAAAATGTTATAGACGGCTTTCGCGTTTCATTCAACACAGAATCCAGTGACGGCATTTGCAAAAACACATATAAAACATACAACGCAGTTGCTGCAAACACAACCAACAACACATTTATAAAAAACCCAATCACGCGTGATTTAAAAGACCGCCGATTTTCTGTATCTTTTGAACGTTTTTCTTTTTTTTCAACCATTTTACGCCGCGCCCCCATTCACAGCTTTTTCGAAATCATCTTCGGACCAAATTGTTATCCCGTATTTTTGTGCGTCTGCCAATTTAGAGCCTGCATTTGCCCCCGCAATCACGATATCTGTTTTTTGTGAAACGGACGATTGCGGCCGCGCGCCCATACGTTCCAAAATCTCTGACGCTTCATCGCGAGTATATTTTTCCAATGTCCCGGTCAGCACAACGCGTTTACCATTCAACAAAGCATTTTCAATAATTTTCACACCGGCATCTTTGACATTTATATATTTTAACAAATTGTCCAATGCTTTCACAGTATGTTCATCATTGAAAAACGAAACTATTTCATTTGCCATAACGTCGCCGATACCGTCTATTTCAACCAAACGTTCAACCGTCGCAGACCGCAACGCGTCCAAATTACCAAATTCACGCGCCAATATTTTCGCAGTCACTTCGCCAACATCAGGTATCCCGATTGCATAAATCAATCGATGCAAATCTACATTTTTTGCCTTTTCAATTGATTGATTCAAATTGCCAACTGATTTATCGCCAAAACCATCAATTTTCCGCAATTCATCGCCATGATTTTCAATCAAAGTAAATATATCGGCCGCCTGGCTCACCCAACCACGCGCGGTAAATAATTCAATCTGTTTTTGGCCTAAACCTTCTATGTCAAACGCATGACGGGACGCAAAATGTTCTAATTCGCCGCGAATTTGCGCAGGACACGACAAAGAATTCACGCATCGGCGCGCAATTTCGCCCGATTCTTGGACAACCGCGCCACCACAGACTGGACAAACATCAGGAAACACAAATTCGGTCGCTTTTTCGCCAATTTCTGCGACGCCGATTATTTGCGGGATAACATCGCCCGCCCGCTGAACAATGACTTTATCGCCAATTTTCACACCCAAACGCGCAATTTCATCGGCATTATGTAATGTCGCACGCGACACCAACACGCCGCCGATATTGACGGGCTCTAATTCTGCAACCGGCGTCAAAACCCCAGTGCGTCCAACCTGAATCGTGATATTATTCAATTTAGTAATTGCACGCGCCGCCGGAAATTTATAGGCGATTTCCCAACGTGGACTGTTTGCGCGCGCGCCCATTTTTTCTTGGACGGCGATTGAATTCACTTTCACCACCAGACCGTCGATATCAAACGGAATTTCATCTCGCTGTAACATAATTTCGTTATAGAAAGCCTGGACATCCGACACAGAATCTGCGCGTCGCGCCCATTTTCGCGTAGTTTTAAAACCCCATGATTCTAATTTATCAAAATATTCAGATTGTGTTGTCCACGTGCGCGACGATAAATCACCATAGGTATACCCAAACGCGCTAAGCCGTCGTGACGCAGTTATCGCCGGGTTTAATTGGCGCAGCGAACCCGCCGCCGCATTACGCGGATTTGCAAATTTTTTGGCTGAATTTTCGTTCAACGCGATAAAATCGGCGCGCGACATGTAAACTTCGCCACGAACTTCGATTACATCGGGGAAATCGCCAGATAATTTTTGCGGGATATCGGAAATCGTTCTTAAATTCGCAGTAATATCTTCGCCCATAGTGCCACTGCCCCGTGTCAGACCACGCACCAAAATTCCGTTTTCATATCGCGCTGCGAACGACAGGCCGTCCACCTTTAATTCAATAAAAACATCTTGGTCTGATAATTTATCAAACCAATCTGAAAATTCATTTTGGTTAAACACGTCTGAGATAGACAACATCGGCACAACATGCGGATATGATTTGAATTTAGACGAAACCGCCGCCCCAACATGATTCGAAAAACCATTCACCGCCAATTCAGGATATTCGCTTTCAATTTCCAATATACGTTTTTTTGCATCGTCATAGGTTGCATCATCAACAACCGGCGCATCATTTTGATGATACGCGATATCCCACGCATTTAATTTTTTCAACAAATCTGCGTGTTCCGAACGGATAAAAAGGTCTGCCACTTTCGCCATAATCGCATTATAGAAAATACAAAAAAATGGTGCAAGTTTTTGTTTACGGAAAATGTCCATATATAAAAAACCACTTGCACCAATCGCATAATTTTTGATAAAATACCAACGTTGGGAAGCGTTTTCCCAATGGGGCTTAAGAACCTCTATTAATCCGCGTCGATAACGACGTTAAATATCTCCAACCAGTGGTTGGAGGGTCGTGAATATCTTGAATAAACGGCGCAATTTTCGGATTAAATTGTTCTTAACCTCCAACCGCCTGAATTTTCCGGTGGTTTTTTTGCGTTTGATAAACGCGAACAAGATTTTTGGGTGACCCCCCACGGCGCGCTGCGCCACTCCCCCCGTGGGGGAGAATGACAAGCAGT
>JAZROV010000016.1:0-69648 GCA_045648885.1 Candidatus Enterousia sp. | reverse complement strand
GTGGGGGTGAAAATTGTAAACCCCGCCCTTGCGGCGGGGTCGCAGAGAACCATTGGTTCGATGCGGGGGCGGGTAAAAATATATTTTTCTTGATTATTTATCTGTCTGAGATTTTTTTCTGACCCGCCCCCGACTCGATTTACGCTGACGCTCTATCTCGTCGGCCCCTCCGCAGGGGAGGGGCATACCCACCTCCCGTCCTGCGGACGTACTCCTCCGGCGGAGGAGAACTTAGCACTCGTCGCGGAATAAATTCCGCCCCATGGGGGCGGGGGACCGCTTGCGGTGGTGGGGGTGACCCCCCTCCGGCTGGCGCCGCACTCCCCCCAGTGGGGGAGAATCTTTGCACTCGTCGCGGCGCAAATAAAAAAACACCGCCACAATGGCGGCGTTTTTTTTGCAATTTTTTTTACCAGGTTGGGGCATGATCGCCTTCTTTGATAATTGGTTGTTCGTCTTCCCATACTGACAGGCCGGTTTTCAAATCGGTCAGCGTCATTTGCAGATAATATTCTACACGGGTGTCAACCGATGAAAACCATCCCGATTCTAATTTCAAATTACGTTGCAACATTTTCCCAGACAATGATAAATTCGGTGCAATCAATGTGCCGGTATTTGCGATTGTTGATTGGTCGTATTCTTTATCCCCACGCAAATTGGCACGGACGTTGTTTGATGTGGAATCTTCGCCAGAATAATTTGTTGCGATTTGTGCCGTGCCAGATTTCAACAATGTTGTGCGAATTTTCTTGGTCAAAATGTCAGTGTCAAATCGTTGCGCAGTATCGTTTTTTATATCTGCGATTGCGATAACCGGTTTTTTGACGTCGCGAAATGCTGCACTGGCCATCATAGATTTTGTCATTTTTTCCGCCGTATTTGTCCAATCGCGATATTCCAATTCCATAACGTTTTGCATTCTGGATACATCCCGTTCATCGTTCAAATCGACAACACGTGTTTCTGCACAGGCGCACAGCGCAGCGCATACAGCAATCGGAATTATTTTTTTCATTTATTTTTTCTCCTTTGGTTTTAATTCTATAATTTTTTTATCGGTTATTGTGTCGTGTTCGCGAATGTATATCAAATTATTACCAGTTATTTCGGCGTCGTGCAAGTCTGATGAAGCGATTCGTTTTACCGATATATATTTCGGTAATGTTGCCCATGTGCGGACATCACTGTTCGATGACGATATTGTATAAATTGTCGATAATATCCCCATCAATGGTGCAGATTTCGAACCTGAATTATACATCGTTGATTGCAGTGCGGTTTTTGCAACCGTGGACGCGTATGTGCGTAAAATCTCATTTATTCGATATTCGTTGAATTCTGTCATAAACATTTTATCAACGTCGTTCAATATTTCTGAATCTTGCGGTGTGTGCGCCGTTGGTATAAACTGGGGCGTTGATACATTAAAATAAACCATTCCAATTGACGGCAAGAAAAGTCCGAAATTTTCTTCGCGCAGACGCGGGGCAAAACCTGATTCTGTAAATACCCATGTGGTGTTTTGGGGTTTTATATGTTTTTGCGCAAAATTTAAATCTGATTTGATTGCTTCATTTTCAGGCATCATGCCGTTCGCGCGTTTTAAATAAGTTTCTGCCGTTTCAAAATCACCGTCATTTAAAAAATAAATTCCAGATAAATACATCAATGCAGGATTCATTATATCACTGAATGCCGCCCAATCAGCCTGATTTTTATTTAATTCGTTTTTTAATTCGATTGCGTTTGCGAGTTTCGTTTTGTTTTCGGCCACTAATTTTTCATATTCTATCGACATATTTTTTTGTCGCTCGTATGATTGATTGATGACCACGCGTGCGTTCGACCAATCGTTCAGTGCCAGTAAATTCCAAATCTGGTAATACGATACAAAAAGCGAATCCATCATGTATGGCTTATATGAATTTACACCGCCACCAAAAAGCAGGGCGGTCGTTTCGCGGGAAACCGATGACGAAGTTTCAGATATGTTTCGTTTGTTGAATTCTTCAAAAGCCGCATCCGATTCGCGGAATTTATTTTCATGGAACAGGGCGGTTGCGTCTATTAATAAATCAAGATTGTTCGCAGTTTTTATATCTATATCTTTTGTTTCGTTTTCAAAATTTCCATTCGCAAAATCGTTTTGAATTTTATCCAGATGTGATTGCATGGTCGCTGCGCAGGCGTTCAAAAATAACAAACAAATACAGATTATTTTTCGCATTATAATTTTAATTTATTTCAGCGGTTCCAAAATTTTGATTTCTTTGGTTTGTGGATTATACATGCGGGGCGCGCCTTCGAATCCCATAATCGCGTGATGAGACGGAATTAAAAATTCAGGCAAAGGCGTTGTTTCACCCATCATTACTTTTTCATGTAATTTCTTTTCAACCGGTGTTTTGTTTTCAAAGTATCTTTCTTGGTCTGCTTCAATTGGACGATGGTACCAGCCCTGATAAATAACCAATTGTTTCCCGTCGGCCAGTTTCATAATATCCATTTCGCTGTAAAGAGGTTCTTCTTTTGGAACTTCGACTTTCTTGCCATCTTTTTCTTCTGTTTTTTTGGTTTGTTTCAACCCCATCATCTTAGAAAATCTTTCGGCGGTTTCTGGATCGTTTTGCCGCAAAACTACTTTGGCCGCAGTTGTAGATATAATTGTAGATGCGGCGTCTTCGCCGTATTTTTCGCGAATTTGGTGAATGTCTTGACCAATGATTAAATAAGATACTTTGCAGCCACGTCCAAGATCAGGACCCTGGATAACCGCATCCAGTTTTTGCATTTTCGGCATTTCATCCAATACAAATAATACAGGGTAC
Source organism: Candidatus Enterousia sp. (assembly GCA_045648885.1). Lineage (GTDB taxonomy): Bacteria > Pseudomonadota > Alphaproteobacteria > Rs-D84 > Rs-D84 > Enterousia. Next base: position 66,817 of record JAZROV010000016.1, on the reverse strand, counting down.
GGACCGACACGCTGGCCGTCTACCAAAGAATCGGGGGTATGCGCTAATAAATAACTGGACATCAATTCAATAAAGATTGCAGTAATGGGATTGACTGCCTGGGCATCGACCATATTCACAGATAAATAAACGCTGACCGGTTTGATTTTTCCGTCGCGTGGGTCTTTTAATCCGCGCAGGTCTGAAAAATGAAAATCAGAATGACTGGTTCGATTGCGGACTGCGGCATTGCGGAATATAGCCAGACCTTCCATCATCGTTGATAAAATTGAACCACGTTCTTTGTCAGGTGTGTTCGCCAATTGTGTCAATTCAGACACAGAACGATGTGCGTATGAATAGCGGCGTGCTTCTTCAACCGCGTTTAATAATAAATCTTTCATTGGGTCGGCCATCATTACCATTTGATCACCCTGGCGACGGCGTTCTGCTATTTGTTCGGCGATGGCAACCTGGCTGGATGTGACCCAATCAAGAATCATGGAAAGCGATGCCTCTTTGCCACGCCATGCGTCTGGAATATTTGCCCATGTTCCAACGTGGACATAATTCATCGCATTCAATTCGCCTTTTTGCAATAGGGAATACGCCGCGTACGCATTCGGATCATTCATCATCGATAAATAATAATCACCCAATACCGCTGCGTCGTCTGAATTAAATGTTCCGTTGTTTATTCGGGCATAAAAATAATCGTCTGCTTTGGCGCGTTCAACTTTTGAAACTATGAAATGAATCAATCCTGCCAAACCTGCGCGACCTGTGTTTCCCCAGTGCGGATCTTGGACCGTGTCTTGAACCAAGACTTTACATATAGAATCAATATACAAATCGCGCTGTTCCGGGTTGTATGGAACGTGTTCGGGGGACAGCGGATTCCATGATGGGTAATATATTCCACGTTCGGGATCATCCTGGCCCGCCCAATTCATGATAAACACAGGACCAATCTTTGCGCGATATGCAGAAGTTTTTTGCTTTAATTCTGGTTTTGGGTCGTTGATAATCATGGAAACTGTATCGCAATCTAAAATTGTGGGTATTACTACACCTGCGGTTTTACCAGTACCTGGAGGTGCCACACACAGTGTCGATAAAGATTCATCCATCATCAATGGGGTTGGTTTGCCTTTGTATTTAAAATATCCCAACACCATCATAAAGCCATGGAAAAGGCCTTCTTTGTTTTTGTGGTCTGTGCCCATTTGTTTAATGTCATCGGCAGTTGCTTTGCGGGAAGATTTTTCTTCGTATTTATCTTTGCTGTGCGGGTTAAATTCGCTTTTGAAATTGTCGTCCGCCAGAAAATAGTACGCGATAATCGGAAACAGTGGTGCCAGACACGCGTAATCAGTATGCATAAATGTTCGCGAAAGCCAATACGGAATTTCAGCAACCACTGATAAACCGCCAGTTCTTAACATATTTCGTGTATAAAGGTTTATCCAATGTTCACTGGCCGGCCCCCATCCGTATCGCCATATATGTTCTATTATAAAAGATGCAGCAAATGCCAATGCACACAACAGCCATATAATGACATCCCAGCGTAATTCCCAGAATTTTCGCGCCATTGGCGTTCGTTCGTGTTCTTTGTATGCACTGGAATCAAAGATTTTTAAACCTTTGCCGGAATCACTGCTCGAGAAAATGTTGAACTTTCTTGCCATGACTGATATTATATCACAAAACAGAGATTAAAAAAATGCAAAATATACCAAGAATTTTTTTAAATGAAAATTTGGCGGCGCAAAAATCTTTCCCGATAGATAAAGATGTTGTTCATTATTTGCGCCGTGTGATGCGTCGTGATGATTGTCTGGTGTTCAATAATGGGGTGGAATATACTGCAAAATTATCTGACGACAATAAATTTATTGTTTTAGGTGAAAAAACAGACCATATTGACCCGTCGAATAATTTAATGCTTGGTTTTGCACCAATTAAAAAAATTGAAGATTTATTAAATATGGCAACCCAGATGGGAATCGCATCGTTCCAGCCCGTTATAACCGCGCGGACGGTTGCACATCATATAAATTGGACGCGTATGCAAAAAATAATTATAGAGGCGTCTGAACAATCTGGTCGTAACAGTGTACCCAAATTATTAGAGCCAATAAAATTTGAAGATTTTGATTTATCAGATACGATTGTCGCCGATGAACGTGCCGCACATGGAAAAAATGTAATTGATGATAATAAATCGTATTCGAAAATTTTAATCGGGCCTGAGGGTGGTTTTTCAGAATCTGAATTCGAAAAAATTGATAGTTCAAAATGCGGAAAATTATCGTTGGGGAATACGGTTTTGCGTGCTGAAACGGCGGCCGTGGTCGCAATAGCTCGGGTTTTAAATAAATGAAACAAAGATTGGCAAAATTTATAGCAGATTGTGGTGTGGCTTCGCGGCGCAGGGCTGAAGATTTAATAAAATCTGGCGCAGTTTCAGTGAATGGGAATGTTGTTGATACACCCGTGTTTTTTGTAGATGAAAATGATGATATATATATAAATGGTAAAAAGATACATAAAGAAAATGAAATTAAATTATATATGTTTCATAAACCTATAAATACCGTGACGACGACGCATGATCCAGATGGACGGCGCACTATATATGATGCGTTGGATAAAAAATATCAAAATTTAAAATATATTGGACGGCTAGATTTCAAAACCAGTGGTTTATTATTGCTGACCAATAACGGTGATTTTGCACGTAAATTGTCTTTGCCTGAAAATCATATACCGCGGACATATATTGCGACTGTGAATAATTGGACAGAACATGGGTTAAATATTGCGCGTCGTGGCGTCACGATTGATGGGGTTAAATATCGTCCGATGGATGTCAAAGTTTTAGATGAACACAATTTGTCGATTACTGTTATCGAAGGCAAAAAAAACGAAATCAGAATAGTTTTTAAACATGTTAAATCACCAATCGTTGCGTTGCATCGTGTGAAATATGGCGCGATAAGCCTGGGAAAATTGGGTGTTGGAAAAATATTAGAGATTGATAAGAAAACAATTGACGCGATATTAAAAAATCTTTAAAATCACAAATATACAGGGGAAGGGAGATCTACCATGAAAAAAACAAAAACAGTTAAAAGAAACGGAACAAAAATGGTTGCAAAACGCGCTGTTGAAAAAGAAACATGCTGCGGTGCATCCAGTGTTTGGTCATGGACTATTTATGTCTATTGGTTCATTATTTTGTTCTTTATCGCGGCAACATTTTATCTTTTGGGACGCAGTCATGAATTTTTGCATCCGTCGTCTCATCGTGTAATTGCCGAAGAAAGATTAATGCAGGGTAATGATTATATGGATTCTGCCAAAGAAAATTTGGCGAATGGCGATATGGATGCGGCTATTGTTGACATGAATTCGGCTATTGCGGCGAACGCAACATCTGATAATTATACACTGCGCGGTGAAATTTATATGCAAACTGGCGATTATCAAAAAGCGTTGGATGATTTTAATTCGGCCATAGAAATTGATTCTATGAATGCAGTTGCGTTTTATGATCGTGCGCTGTTGCATATGCGTTTGGAAAATAATGACGCTGCGTTGAATGATATCAACAATGCGTTGGCGGCACAATCAATGCGTCCGTCTGATATTTTATCAATGCGCAATTTGTATGCAAAACGTGGGCAATTGAATTTGTGGGCTAAAAATTGGCAGGGTGCGATTGCAGATTATACAAATTCATTGGCGCGTGATGAAGGCAGCATTTCTGCAAATGTTTATGCAGAACGCGCCGAAGCGTACACTGCGTTGGGCGAATATCAAAATGCTATCAATGATTATACATCTGCGATACGTGTGATTTCTGAACAAATTCAGGCGGCGCCAACGCAAGATGAACGCGAAGCGCAATCTAGTAATGCGATGTCTTATTTTGAAAAATCTGCGGCATTGCATTTGAATTTGGGCGATACAGATGCAGCGAAAAAAGATTTAGAGGCGGCATTTACTATTGCTGTCGCGTTGAATGACGAAGAAAGTATGAATCGAATTCAAAATCTGATAAATGGTTTGAATTAAGATAAAGACAGAAAAATCGCCCGTTTGGGCGATTTTTTTTGACTTTTGTTTTTCATAGTATTAAAATAGCAAGCATGTTTTATAAATTATTTATTTTCACAGCGACTGTAACTACAACCCCTTTGGGGGTATAAGATTTCATTTGCGCAAAATTTCCGCGCGTATTAAAATAAGCAAGCTATTAGAAAAATAAAAAAACAAAAAAGGTATTTATTATGTCTTATCCAATAGAATTAATTCGTCATTCGCTGGCACACGTTATGGCGGCGGCAGTGCAGAAATTATATCCAGATGTGAAATTTGCGGGCGGTCCGGCAATTGAAAATGGTTTTTATTACGATTTTGATACTGAACATCGTTTCAGCGAAGAAGATTTTGCAGCAATCGAAAAAGAAATGAAATCTTTGATAAAATCTGATGGCCGTTTTGAAAGACGTGAAATTTCATTAGAAGAGGCCAAAGAAATATTCCGCGACCAACCATACAAAATGGAATGGTTAAATGAATACGATGCCAATGGCGAAGTGTTGTCGATTTATAAATTCCGCGATTTTACAGACCTGTGTCGTGGGCCACATGTGGAAAGTTCCAAAGAATTGCCAAAAGATGGGTTCAAAATCAGAACGGTTGCAGGTGCATACTGGAAAGGCGACAGCAAAAACAAAATGTTGCAACGTATTTATGTTGATGCGTTTGCATCTGCTGATGAATTAGCAGAATTTTTGAAACAGCAAGAAGAAGCAGCGCAACGCGATAATCGTAAATTGGGCAAAGATATGGATTTGTTCCATTTTGAACCAGAATATGCGCCAGGCGCTGTGTTTTGGCATGACAAAGGTTTCAAGATTTATCGTAAATTGATTGAATATATTCGGTCGCGCCAAGAACGCGCTGGATATTTGGAAATTTCTACACCATCTGTTATGGACAGATGCTTGTGGGAAAAATCTGGGCATTGGGCAAAATATGGTGCGCATAATTATTCTGGTACAACCCAAGACGGCAAAGTGTTTTGTGTAAAACCTATGTCGTGTCCGGGTGGAATGTTGGTTTTTGGCCAGGGTATTAAATCATACAAAGATTTGCCATTGTATTTGGCTGAATTTGGTAAGGTAAATCGCTATGAAGCGGCCGGCGCGTTGTCTGGTTTGTTGCGTGTGCGTGAATTTACCCAAGACGATGCCCATATTTTCTGTACCGAAGAACAGTTAGAAAGCGAAGTTGTTAAAATTTTACGCTTTATCAAAGATATTTATGGCAAATTCGGTTTTGAAAAAATAACGATGAAATTGGCAACGCGTCCATTGTCTGAATTCAGAATTGGTTCAGATGAAGTCTGGGACAAAGCCGAAGGCGCATTGAAAAACGCGTTGGATAAAAACGGTATTGAATATGAAATTGCAGAAAATGATGCTGCGTTTTACGGACCGAAAATCGATAATTACTTAAAAGATTCTATGGGGCGTGTGTGGCAATGTGGTACTGTGCAATTGGATATGAATTTGCCAGAACGTTTTGATTTGTCTTATATCGGCGAAGATGGTGAAAAACATCGTCCAATTATGCTGCATCGTGCAATGTTGGGTTCGATTGAACGTTTCTTTGGTATTTTGCTGGAATCAACAGGTGGTAATTTGCCGCTTTGGTTGTCGCCAGAGCCGGTGGTTGTGGCGCCTGTGTCTGAAAAATACAGAGATTATGCGGAATCTGTTGTTCACCAGTTGCGTAATCGTGGTGTTTGGGCGCGTGCTGATTTAAGGGATGAAAAAGTAAATTACAAAATTCGCGAATTGTCGTTGGCCAAGACCCCGATTATCGCGGTTGTAGGTGAAAAAGAAATGAATGATAAAACGGTGACTTTGCGTTATCTGGGACGCGATGGCCAAGATGTTAAACCGTTGTCTGAATTTGTTGAATATATGGCAAACGCGGTTAAATTGCCGTTATAAAAAAAAACAGGGTGGGGCGTTTTCGCCCCATTCAAATATTCATAAAAAAGGAAAGGTCTATGAAAAAAATTGCTCTGTTGGTTGCGCTGTGTTCAGTCGTTTGTGTTGTTGCGGGTTGTTCTTGCAAATGTGAAAAAGAACCAATTGTCGAATCAAATCATAAATTGATTGTGCCGCCTAATTTTGGAAATATGCCAAAATAATTTAAAACGATTTCTTGGTAATAGTGTTTTTTTATGATATAATGTATCCGTATATATAAAGAGGGAATATCCATGAACGACCAAGATGAAAATTTAGATTTATTAGATTTAGATGATAATGGCGAAGTTGACACATTGCCAGAGGCTGCGCCTTTTTCCGTGCCACGTCCGAAAAGACCATGGTTATTGATGGCACTGGGTGTTGCGGTAATCGTGCTGGCTACCTGGATAATCATCGCGCGGGTTGGGGGCGATTCGGGAACATCGCTTAGCGTTGATTTAGATACGCCGGTTGTTTCGGTTGATGTTCCGGCACAACCTGTTGCAGATTTGAATGTTCCGCCAAAACCGGTTGATGCTGCGCCAAAACCAATGCCAGATGCAGCCCCGCGTCCGGTCGAAGCACCAAAACCAATGGTAGAGCCAAAACCTGTGGTGGCGCCAGTTCCTGAAAATAACGGTGCACCGATTCGTGTCATAGAAGACAGAAAAGAAGTCACTTTCAACCCAGATGCGCCAGTGGCAAAACCTGTTGAAAAACCAAAGGCAAAGCCTGCACCGGTGGCAAAGCCTGTGAAAAAAATTACTCCGCCAGCAACGAAACCTGTGGCGACTGCGACAAATGGCAATATTTATGTTCAGTTTGGTTCGTACAGTACACGTGAATTGGCGAATGCTGCGGAACATAAGATTCGCGCATCGCATCAAAGTTTATTCAGTGGTAAACAGTTTGTGATTTTGGCGGCTGAAGTGAACGGTAAGACTATATACAGATTGCGTATCGCGTTCAATTCTAATAATGACGCCAATGGTTTTTGCAGAAATGCGAAATCTGATGGACTAGATTGCTATGTGACAAAATAAAAAGGATATTGATATGAGATGGGGTTTTTGGGAAATTATTTTAATTGTCGTGTTGGTTGTGATTTTGTTTGGGTCTGCCAAAATACCGTCTATGATGAAAAATATCGCAGACGGGGTAAAGGTGTTTAAGAAAGAAATCAAAGAAAAACCGGCAAAGCCAGTAAAGAAAAACACCAAAAAAGCGGTCGCTAAGAAAGCAAAATAATTTGTGATTCTTGCGCGTCCCTGCGCGTGTTTTTGAGAGAGAGATGAAAAATAATATTTTAAAGATTTTTATCGGTTTGTTTTTTCTGATGCCGTTTTGTTCATGGGGGAATGTTGTTAGTGGCATCCTTGTTGATTCAGAAACGCGTTCGCCGGTTGTTGGCGCGTTTATAGGAGTTGGTGGTAATATTAGGGACAGCGACTGTGTAAGTGGTATAGATGGAAAGTTTAGTTGTGATTTGCCAAAATCTTATAATTTTCGTGTGCACGCTGATTGTTATAATATCGGAACCTATGGCATGCCAAATGACACCGATGAGCGTACGTATGCGTTAATAAGAAATTCTAGTTGTGGGGCATCTGAAAAAAGCGACATCGAGACTCAAAAAGAACAAAAAAAAATTGATGAAGTGGTTTCCGCTTTCAAAGAATATAGTTATATTGGGGTGTTGGGTTCGTCTGTGACGGTTAAAGACGGGGTGATAAAATTTGGTAATGCAGCCTATGACGCGTGGCAGGAATATGTTAAAAATTGTAATATGCGAACAAATGAATCAGAATCAAGAAATTCTGTTGCAGAATGGACAGATCCGACAACGCCAGAGATAAGAAGCGGAAAGGCGACATACTCTTGCAAAGCATTAAGTTGTAAAGATGGTTTTCGTTTGGCCCGTGGGTATTGCTATTTTAATGAAACTGCTGGTTCGTCGGGTGGTGGTAATCGTGCCACATTAAAAGGTGAAAATGTGGATGAAGATGAAAGTGGGGTGAGTGTTAGTAATCAGAGGTTGGATAGTGTTGATGTTATTGATAAGGCTCCTGATGAATTCAAGATGAAATCTGCTGGTTTGATAAATACACAAGAAAAAACGGAATTGGCTCTCAGTCCACAACAAAATATGTATAAATCGTTGTGTGAATCAAAATCTAATGCTGGTACATGGTTGGATAGTGAAGATACATGCAATTGTCCAGATGGTAAAGTGTGGGAAAAAAGTATAGGACGCTGTGAAGAGGCGGGGACGTCTGATAGATTTAAAATGTGTATGGATGCGAATAAAATCGCTTGGTGGGATGAAGAAACAAACGAATGTTTTTGTAATGAAAATGGTAAGGAATTTAATTACAATAAAAAGACTTGTGAAAAACCCGATTTGCGTACACCTGAACAAAAAGCAAAAGATTTAGAGACGAAACAATCTGCGTATGATTCCGCCAAAGAAAAAGAGCAATCTTCGGCCAATCGTATTTTGACTGCGGCGACAACTGCTGCGACCGGTATCGGTGCCATGGAATTTGCACGTGGGTTAGCTGAACAACGGGCCGACAAGGCTGCGGATGAGGATATGACAGCATACATTGAAAAATTCCGTTGCACATATGGTAATGACGGAAATGTCACAGCAAGCAAGGACCCTATCGAATTACCGGGTGGTAATGATGAAAATTTAATGAATTTACGTAGTGAATATTTTGCACTGGCCGACAGTTTAAAGATCAGAAAAGAATCGCTGGGGTTAATGCCGGGTATAGAAAGCGAAGTTATATTAGATAAAGCCAATATGGGTTTATATGACCAAGAAAATGTTGGTATTGAAAACGGTTCATATTCATCGCTTTATCGTGCAAAAATGTTGAACAGTGAAACCGATAAAACCAAGATAGAAGAAGATGCGACCAAATCTGCCAATCGTATGAAATACGGCGCGATTGCGGCTGGCGTTGGTGTTGTTGGTGGGCTGGTCGGGAACAGTGCAATCAACGGAAAATTGGGTGAATTGATAAAAGAGGCCAAAGGCAACGCTGCGAACAATCGTGCAAACAAAGATGTTATTAGTAAAATTAAGACCGCATTGAAAAATGCAGGTGTCAAAGATATAAATAAATTAGATTTTTCGAACCTCGATTTAAGCGCGTTGAGCAGTGTGATGGATAAAATAGATTTTACGCGAATGTCCGGTGATTTAAAAGGCAAAAGTGCGCTGGATATATTAAACACTTCAAACAAGACCAGTTTTATATCTTCGTTCGGCGACTTTTTGGGTGAATCAAATTTAAATTTATTAAATGGGTTATAAAAAAACACCGCCAAAAGCGGTGTTTTTTTTAGATGTGTTAAAGCTTGTCAAGATGGACAATAAATCCCCAAAGAAGAAAACGTTATTCTTTTTTGTTTTGTTCGTATTCTTCTTGTTCTTCGATTGTCATGGTGGCCAATGGGCGCGCCAACATTCTTTGCAGGCCAATTTCGTCACCAGATATCACACTGTATCCGTATGTGCCGTTTTCAATGCGTTCAATTGCCGCATTGATTTTGCGCAACAGATTGTCAGTGCGTTCTGACATACGCAGATTCATTGTGATTTCTTGTTCTGCGGACGCCTGGTCCTGTTCGTCGCCAACACCGGCGTTTTCAGATTTTTCCGCCATGCGAACATCGTTTAAAACATCATTGCGTCCGTTTAATAATTCTTCGCGTTGCGCCGTTAAAATGTTATAGAAATATGCCAGTTGTTCAGGACACATATATGGTTCTGATTTTTTTGGAACATATTTAGAATCTAATTCTATTTTTTTAAAATCTTTTTTTGCCATTTTATGATACCTTTAATTCGTCAATCCATTGTTTAAGGGTGTCAGAATCCATTAAACCAGTGCGTGCTTCCTTTAATTCGCCGTTTTTGAACGCTAAAACACTTGGTATGCTGCGTATGCCGAATTTTGCAGGAATGCGTCTGTTCGTTTCGTCAATTTCAAATTTAACAAAATTGACGTCCGTTTCAGATTCAGACGTTTCTTCAAATATTGGACCAAACATCTGGCATGGTCCACACCATGATGCCCAAAAATCAACCAATGTCAATCCATCAGAAATCATAGATTCAAATGTTTCATCATTAGCGTGTTTCAAAGACATTATATTTTTCTCCTTTGGTTGCTATTGATATTTCAATTGAGTTTATTATAATCATAGCAAAAAGCAAGAGAAAAACTATATGAAAAAAAACGTTTATATGGATGCTGCTGCCAGTTGGTTGAAACCACAATCTGTGATTGAATCCCAGGTTGATTTTTTGTCAAATCATTATGCAAATGCCGGTCGTGGGGTTTGTGAACGCGCAGGCGCAGTTGATGTTATGGTTGAAAATGCACGGCGCAAAGTGGCTGATTTTATTGGGGCTGGGCCGAAAAACATAGTTTGGACATCGGGGGCAACTGATGGGTTAAACCGTGTTGTGAATATTATATCATCCCAACCGGAATATAATATACGGTCAACGATAACAGTGTCTGATTTGGACCATCACAGTGCGCGTATGCCATGGGAAGCGTTAAAACGCACAGGCAAAGCAGGGCAAATATTCGTTTGTGATTTGGATGAAAACAACAATATTAAAATCGATTCGATTCCTCGTAGTGATATTTTAATTATAACTGCTATGTCTAATGTGTTGGGAATGGCCCAAGATGTTGGTGCGATTATTCGCGCCGCGCGTGATAAAAATCCGAAAGTGATAACTGTTGTTGATGCGTCACAATATATCGTACACGAAAAAATAGACGTTAAAAAATGGGACTGTGATTTTTTGGTGTTTTCGGGACATAAAATTGGCGCAGATACTGGGGTTGGGGTAATGTATATTCGTGATGTGGATAAATATTATCCTGATAAATTTGGTGGTGGAATGGTGAATAAAATTGTTGATGATTCAAATTGGATTTTGAATGATGCACCACAAAAATTCGAAGCGGGCACTTTGCCGTTGACCCAGATAGTCGGTATGTCGCACGCCATAGATGAATTGCAAAAATGGTCGGGTGGAACTGATTTAATACATTATATGTATGATGAATTATCGAAAATTGATAAAATAAAAATGTTATCAATGCGTGATGCGTGTATGTTGACTTTTGTTGTTGATGGAATGCATCCATTAGATTTCGGTGCATTAATGGGTGCGAATGATATCTGTATTCGTGTTGGTAATATGTGTGCGTCGTGGATACATAAGAAATTAAATATAAATGGGTCGATTCGTTTGTCTGTGGGGCCGTGGAATACAATGGCTGATGCAGAATACGTTGTTGAAACGATTCGCAAATTGGTGAAATAATATGGATATACGTGACCAGATTATTGATGAAATTAAAAAAGTATATGACCCAGAAATTCCGGTAAATATATGGGATTTGGGTTTGATATATAATATCGGCGTAACAGATAAAAATATCGTTATAGAAATGACTTTCACCAGTCCGACATGTCCCATGATGGAAGATATTTTAACCCAGGTTCGTGAAAATGTTGAATCTGTGGCCGGTGGCAGAAGTGTTGATGTGAAATTGGTTTGGGAGCCTGTGTGGGATGTGTCGCGAATGTCAGATGCTGCGCGTGTCGAATTAGATTTAACAGAGCAGGGATGGTAACACAATGAAATTTAATGAAATTAAAAACGCATTGTCTTTGGTTGAAGATCCAGTTGAAAAATTGGAAATGGTTATGGATTTTGGGAGATCTTTGGAAAACGTCCCAGATGATGCTGATTGCTCTGAAATTTTAGGTTGTACATCATTTGTAAAAATATGTCGTCATGGAAATAAATTTTACGGCGTGGCAGATTCAGCCATGGTGCGTGGAATCGTCGCAATAATGTTGTCTTTGGTTGATGGAAAAAGTGTTGAAGAAATTAAAAAAATCGATTTTATCGGGGAATTTAACAGTTTGAATTTAAATTTTGGTGCGGCGCGTTTGAATGGTATTCAATCTATGATTAGTTTTTTTCAGAATTTATGATAAAATACTCAGGAAAGGGGTTAAATCTTTATGCGCGATGATGAAAAAATGTTTAATCTGGGAATGGTGATGGCGTTTGGCATGGTGTGCCTGATAGTTTTTCTTCAGGTGTGTTATCGTGAACAAAGTAATAATTTAAAAAGCATTCGTCATTCAATGGATGTTGCACGCCAAGAATATGCAATCGCCCAGACGCGTTTTTCTGCGCTGTCGTCGGCGGACAGTTTGCGTGGATCTGTTGTGGGTATCAACCCAAAGGCCGAGACTGTGTCGTTCAGTAAGACTGTGAATATAAATGATATACCAATGGTGGCACAATGAAATTTAATATCGGCAAAGATATTTTACCACATGAATATAAAGGTTCAGTCTTTAACAGCGAAAGTGCGAATCGGCTGAGGTTGATAAAATTTGTTTTTATGGGGTTGTTTTTTTGTTTCATTGTGCGGACCGTTCAATTGGGGGTACAACACAGTGATTACAGACAATCTCTGTTGAATGGCGCCGAAATCGATCGTCGTGCAGATATTGTTGACCGGAATGGTATTGTATTGGCAAAAAGCGTTGAAATGGGCAATATAAAATTATATCCGCCACGTGTCAAAGATAAAAATATTGATGATGTTGCGCGTATTGTTCATGAAATTGCACCGATAGATTACAGTGTAGAAGATGCGCTGAATTTGATTAAATCGGGAAAATCTGGCGTGTACATAAAAAAACGTGCCAGTGAAGAACAAATTAAATTTGTTCGCGACGCCAATAAAAAATACGATTGTTTTGAAATAGAAGTTTTCACTGTACGGCGTTATCCGCAACGCAATGTGTTTGCTCATGTGGTTGGGTTTGCGGGGAAAGATGCGGGTCTGGAAGGTGTCGAATACACATATGATGAATATCTGCGCGACAACAAAGATGTTTTGAAATTATCAATCGATTCGCGTGTGCAAAATATTTTCCACGAACAATTAACGATTGCTATGAATAAATATCGGGCGCGTGGTGCGATGGGTATGTTGATGAATTCTTCAACGGGTGAAATGATAGCGATGGTGCAATTGCCTGATTTTGATCCGAATAATGCCACATCGGTTTCGCCAAAAACACGGCGCTTTAAATTGTTGCGTGATAATTTTGAAATGGGGTCTATTTTCAAAATATTTAATACTGTGTTGGCATATGAAAATGGTTTGCAAGATAAAGATTACAAAGTCGATGAACCGTTGATGATTTATGATAAATTCGGACGTCGGGCGTTGCGAAAACCAATTGATGATGTTGCGTCGTTCAAACGTGATGTTATAAAAAAGAAAGGTATCAGTAAATTAAAAGCACCCCAGATAATGCTGCATTCGTGTAACGTGGGCAGTGCGCGTATCGCATTAGATTTACCAGATGGCGCACAAAGAGAATTTTTCCATCGGTTGAATTTAGATAAACCGTTGTCGTTGGAATTCGGAAAAACTGAAAAAGCAATCACATATAAAAATTGGGGACCGACAGAACGTGCAACCGCGGCGTTTGGGCATGGTATAGCAGTGACGCCTATGCATTTGTTGTTGGCGGTTAACGCAGTCACGAACGGTGGTTTCTATATTTTCCCAACATTGTTAAAACGCAGTATCGGGGCGGTGCGTGGGGAACGTGTCATAGATTCCCAGATTTCAGAAAATATTCGAAAAATTATGTTTAATATCGCAGAAGAAACAACCGCACGTAAAGCGCGAGTCAAAGGAATCGAAATTGGTGGTAAAACGGGGACTGCGGAAAAGCGCGGAGCGGACGGTCGTGTTGATGTGAATCGAAATGTGACCGTATTTACCGGTGTGTTTCCGGTGTCTGCACCGCAATATATTATTATCGTTATGTTAGACGAACCCCAGGGAACCAAAGAGTCTGGAAATTGGAAAACGGCCGCATGGAATGCGGTGCCGACGGCAGGGGCAATTTTGGATGGAATCATGCCATTGCTATTTGAATAAATTTAGATTATAATATTCTTGATAATAAAAAAGAGATAGAAGTGCGTAGAATAGTTGAAAAGTCCATGCTGGGCAAAGTATGGACAATATCGGATGATTATAATCTGAATAAAAATTTTAATGACCCAGATGCGCTGGTTCGGGATATTTTATTGTCTCGTGGAATTTCAAATGACAAAGATATCGAAAAATTTTTGCAACCGTCTGTGAAAGAATATATGCCTGATCCGTGCGTGTTGAAAGATATGGATGTGGCGACCAATGTTATTGCAGATGCAATTTGCAGCGGTCAAAAAATAGCAATTTATGGCGATTATGATGTTGATGGAATTACTTCCACTGCGGTGTTCGTGAAATATTTAACCGCATTGGGTGTTGATGTTTCGTGGCATTTACCTACACGTGAAGGCGAAGGATACGGTTTAAATATTTCTGCAATTGAACAAATCGCACAAAGTGGTGTGAATTTATTGATAACGGTAGATTGCGGAATCAGTGGAATTCGAGAGGTTGAATTCGCAAAACAATTGGGATTAAAGGTTGTTATAACTGATCACCATTCTCCGGATACTGTATTGCCGAATGCCGATGCGGTCGTGAATCCAAAACGTTCAGATGATACATCAAATTTGGATTATCTGGCCGGGGTAGGTGTCGCGTTCTTAACATTGGTGTCTTTAAATCGTGAATTAAAAAGACGCGGATTTTTTAATAATGAATTAAATCATGTGAATTTGTTGAACTATGTTGATTTGGTCGCGTTGGGGACTATTTGCGATACAATGCCGTTGATTGAATTAAATCGCGCTTTTGTTGCCACTGGTTTGAAAGTTATGGGGTTGCGGCAAAATTTGGGTTTAAAGACTTTGATGAACATAGCAGGAATAAAAAATCCATCTGTGTATGCGGTTGGATTTGCGCTGGGGCCACGTTTGAATGCAGCAGGACGTTTAGATTCTGCAGCACCTGCATTGGAATTGTTGTTGACGGATAATGTTTTGATTGCAGAAGATTTGGCAAAAAAATTGCACCAGATGAACCAAGACAGAATTGATATTCAAAATGCTATTATGGTGGATGCTGCGCAAAAGGCTGAACAATGTTGTAAATCTGGTAAATGCAGTTTGTTTGTTTGCGGTGATAATTGGCATGGTGGTGTTATGGGAATTATCGCAGGTCGATTGAAAGACAGATATAATCTGCCGACATGTGTCGCAACCAAATTGGATGGCGTAATAAATGGGTCTGGACGGTCGATTCCTGAAATCGATTTGGGAAAAATAATTCATGATGCGATGGCTGCCGGCATTTTATCAGAAGGCGGCGGGCATGCCACTGCTGCGGGTTTTACGTTGGATGCCGCACATGAAAATGATTTTTGTGAATTTTTAGAAAACGCAGTGCGAACGCAATTGAATGGGGAAAAGCCTGTATCTGAAATCGTGGTCGATGCCATGGTTGATTCTGGGGGGGCAAATATGAATTTGGTAAAAAAATTGTCTGTGTTGGCACCGTTTGGCCAATGTAATCCAGAACCGACGTTGGTTTTGTGTGGTGGGGTATTGAAATTTGCTGCGACTATGGGAAACGGTTCGCATTTGCGTGGGGCCATTGTCACCAGTAATGGTGGCCAATTAAATTTTGTAGGCTTTAATTTGGTTGGAACGCCCGTTGGTGATTTTTTACTGGACGATGCGAATACAAATACTAAAATAATGATGTTGGGCAAATTGAAAGAAAACGAATATAACGGCCGCGTCAGCGCGCAATTTACATTGGAAGATATTGCATTATGATGGAAAATATAGATGTTTTAATAGAAAAAATAAAAAACGCAAAATCAATTGCTATATCTGGACATAAAAATCCAGATGGAGATTCTGTTTGTTCTGCGTTGGCGTTGATGAAGATTATCGAATTGAATTTTGATAAAACTGCGACGGTGATTTATGACGGCAGTATCCCACGTGATTTAGAGCGTTTGCCGTTACGTAAACGTGTGCATTATTTTGGAAATATCCCAGAAGATTCAAAATTCGATTTGTATATATTGGTTGATTATGGAACCAGATTACATTTGGGTGGGGCGGAAAAGTTTATATCGGCTGCTGATTTTGTAATTGAATTTGATCACCATTTTAATGACGATGTTGTCGCCAATCTTTGTTTCGATGATCCTACCAAGGCGTCCGCAACTCAAATTATTTACGATGTTGCACGGGCTGCGAATTTTAAAATTGATTCAGAGATTATCGATTTGTTGACAATAGGTATTATAACCGATACTGGTAATTTCAAATTCGTCAGACAAAGCGATGTGTTGCGTACGGCTGCTGATTTGGTTGATTCAGGTGCAAATATAACCCGTTTGGTGAATTTATTATACAACAGGGATAAAAAGACCGTTTTGGTGGAATCTGGCGCGGTTGCGAATGCAGAATTTTATATGAAAGGTCGCTTGGTAATTGCTGCTATACGTCAGAGCGATTATAAAAAATTAGATGGACGTGGTGAATTGGTTTTAAGTTTGCTGGGGCAAATTTGTGGTGTTGAATTTGTCGTTCTGTTGAAAGAACAGAAAGAAAATCAGATTGGTATTTCGATTCGCAGCAAAAATACACCAATCAATCATATCGCAGAATCGTTTGGGGGTGGCGGACATTTATGTGCTGCCGGGGCGGTTGTGATGGACAGTTTTGACAACGTTCATGAAAATATTATTAAGGCTTTCAAAGGGATGTAGAGAGATGAAAAAAATATTTTTTTGTATTTTGGGAATGTTTGTTTGTTTTTCTGGGTTCGGTGCTGTGGATAAAAAATTGGTGAACAGTGCGGAACAATATTTAAATTCTATCACAGGTATCCAAGGTGATTTCATCCAGATTGCAAACGGCAAAAAAGAACGTGGTGCGTTTTCAATGCTGCGTCCGGGACGTGTCAGATTAGATTACAAAAATGCCCCGATTCAACTGATTGCAGACGGCAAAGATTTGTATTTTTATGATAAATCGTTGGATCAAATTACTACTGTGCCGTTGACCAGTACGCCTGCGGGGATTTTGGTTCGTCGTCATATTGATTTGCAAAATGCAGATATAAATGTGTCTGAAACCAAAGATGACAAAGATACATTTTCTTTGAAGATGAATCTGCGCGACCAAGAAGGTTTGGGATATATGACGGTTGTGTTTAACAAAAAGCCGGTCGCGTTAAAATCGTGGTCTGTGGTGGATGCAACGTCTAATAAAACAGATGTTATATTCAATGATTTAAAACCAAAAACAGATTTTGGAAAATATTATTTTCAATTGTCGCGGCATAAGACTGTGTCTACAAATGATGGTGACGATTTTTATGATTAAGGTTTAATATGTTAGGAATCAGTTGGACTGAATTTTTAGTAATTTTATTGGTCGCACTTTGTGTTGTTCCTGTGAAAAATTGGTCTGAGGTGATTCGTTTCTTTGCACGCGCGTTTAAATATATTCGCGAAATTGTTTGGAAAATATCTGATTTTTCTGAAGATGTTCAAAAACGTATAGAACTCGAAAAACCAATCGATGATTTAATCGTTGGGGCCAGTAATGAAATTTTCGGTAAAAAAACAATCTCTAAGAAATCAAAAAAAACGGTTCGTAAAAAATGAAAAATATGACTTTGATGCAACATTTTTCCGAATTGCGTCGCAGGATTTTATGGACACTGGTTGTATTCGTTTTTGCTTTTGGTTTGGGGTGGGTCGTCGCGCCGTTCGTCGAATCGTTTTTGGTTCAACCTCTGATAAATGTGTGGCATGATGCCGCGTTGCTTTATACTGGGTTATCAGACGGATTGATGATACAATTTTCGTTGGCGACATTGGTTGCTTTGATTATAACTGTGCCGGTTTTAATGTGGCAAATATGGGCGTATATCGCACCGGGTTTGCACAAGAAAGAAAAACAATTTGCGTTGCCTATATTTTTATTATCGCCGATTTTATTTTTGTCTGGGGCGGCGTTTGCATTTTATGTTTTGTTTCCAATAGTATTTAAATTTTTCTTGGATTTGAATGAATCTGGGTCTTTGCCAGTCGTTTTAATTCCGTCTGTACGTGGATATTTGGCGTTTGCAATCGATTTATTAAAAGTTTTTGGAATTGCTTTTCAATTGCCTTTGGTGTTGGTTTTATTAAACAGAACAGGTGTTTTATCCAGGGCGACTGCGGTGCATAGTCGCAAATATGTAATTGTACTGATTTTCATTATTGCTGCCGTTTTAACCCCGCCAGATATAGTGTCCCAGATTTTATTGGCGGCGCCTATGTGGGGGCTGTTCGAGATAAGTCTTTTGTTCATGCGGCGTGATGGATAGTCGTTTTATTTGTCGTGTTTTTATGATATAATTCAATGTATGAATTTGAATAGAATTTGTTTTCTTGGCATATCTTTATGCGGCGCGGTCGCGTTATGGGGCTGTGATTTACAGCCGAAAATTGCATCTATTCCAGACAGTATTGGTGATTTTATATCGACGCGTTATCCAGCGTTGTTGGCCGACCCAGAAAAAGAACCTGAAATTTATAATTCTGCGGTGACAGATTATGGGGTTTATGCATCGCCTGAATTATATGGTTCTGGAAATATCGATGATTATGTTTTGTACGCCAGTGTTGATGATTATGTTTTAACACCAAATGATGAAAAACCAGAGCCAAAGATTGTTGAAGCGACCCCAAAAAAATCAGAAGAGGTGAAAATCGTTACACCGGCCGAACCGGAAATTGAAGATTATTTATCTGTGCCGAAATATGTTCAGCCAGCACCAATGAAAGAAGTCGAAAAAATAGATGCTGATGTTATAGTGGTGGCACGTGGTGATACGCTTTATTCAATCGCGCGTGGGAATAATACAACTGTCTCAGAATTGGCCAGAATAAATTCTTTGACTGAACCATACACATTACGCGTTGGGCAAAAATTAAAATTAAAACCCGATACAAATAAAGCGCCCGAAGAACCGAAAGAAATAACAAAGATCAAAGAAACGCCATCGCAACCAATTGTTAAACCAATTGAACATGCAAAATCTGTCCAGCCGGTCGAAGTAAAACCAAACAACACTAAACGCGTTGCCGTTCAAGAGATTGCTGTTGCGCCTGGTGATACACTTTATTCTTTGTCGCGTAAATATGAAATACCTGTGAATGATTTGGCGGTCATGAATAAAATTTCGAGCCCGTTTACGTTGTCTGTGGGGCAAAAATTAAAGGTTCCGAAATTAGACACTGTGGAAACCAAATCAAATTCAGAAATAAAACAAATTAAATCAGATGCGTCAGTGAAAAAGGTTGAGCCAAAGAAAGCGCCAGAGAAAAAAGATGCTGTAACCAACAAAAAGACAGATCAGAAAAACGCGCAAAAAAAATCAGAGAAAAAATCACAGGCCGTACCAATGCCTGGTGCAAAATCAAAACAAAATGCACAATCGACCAAAACTTCATCTGGGGTGCAAAAACAATCGCTAAAAATTGCAGCGCGTTCAGCCAGTAAATTTTCGTGGCCTGTGCGTGGGAAAATTTTGTCTCAATACGGTGCCAAGAAAGGTGGTTTGTTTAATGATGGTATTAATATTTCTGCAAACCTGGGAACGGCGGTCAAAGCGGCTGAAAACGGTGTTGTTGCATATGCAGGAAATGAAGTCAAAGGAATGGGAAATCTGGTAATTATACAACACAGTGATGGGTGGATGACGGTTTATGCGCATCTGGATTCTATGTCGGTGCGTCGCGGAACCAAAGTAGTGGTGGGGCAACAAATTGGCAAAATTGGAAAAACAGGAAAGGTTGATACACCGCAATTGCATTTTGAAATTCGCAAAGGCACCAAAGCCTATAATCCGATAACATATTTGAAGAAATAATTGTTAAAAAAAAGGGGGCGCGTGCTGCACCCCCGATTCGTTTTATAAATAATATTTTTATTGTTTTAATGTGCCCCAGGCAGCTTTGTATCCGCCGTCACGTGTTAATATTATTTTAGCATTGTTTAATTGGGTTGCTGTTAAACCGCGGACTATGTAAGATTGTTTCAGATTTTCGTCTTTGTTGCTTACTTTTAATTGAGGTAAATCTACAGACATTGCTTCCACTGCACAGCATGTATTATCGTTGCATGCGCCACATTGATAGATTTCGGCTGTGTATGTCTTGTTTGGACGTAAATATACCAAATCAACAATCATTTTTAATCCGTCTGGTGTTTCTTTGAACCAGATTGTTCCCATTTCTGCTGTTCCACCGCCAGAAGCACGTGTGGACATGTTTGCTTTGACTTTTGTTATGTCAGATGAATCGTAATTTTGTTGGAAAACGACAGGGGCGTTCCCATGCATTTTTTTATCATGTTTTTTATGTTGGTTATGGTGTTCTTCTTGGTGGCCATAGCCGTCGTGCGGTTTCATGGGGCAGGTCGTACATGCACTGGTCAATAACGTTAGTGTGCAAAGCGATGTTAAAACCGCGAAAGTTTTAGTTTTCATTTATGTCTCCTTTGGTTTGTTTATGGTTCGTAAATATTGTATATGAAAGTATTTAAAATATCGTCAGGTTTGAATGCCTAGGATGTAATGTAAAATCTGCAAATTGGGCAAAAGACTTGCTTTTTACATAAAATATTCTATAATTGCCAAAGTTTAAAGGTTCTGGATGCATAGCTCAGTTGGTAGAGCAACTGACTCTTAATCAGTGGGTCCAGGGTTCGAGTCCCTGTGCGTCCACCACGATTTTTCTTATGAAGATTATTGATTCGCACAGTCATATTGATTATTTAACACATAAAATACAACACGATGTTGTCGGGACTGTTGTTTGTACAACCAATGAATCTCAATGGCAAAATTTAATTGATTTAATAAATGGTGATGGTTGTATCTATGGTGCGTTTGGGGTTCATCCTTGGTTTGTTGATTCTGTGATTGATGGGTATGATGTACGATTGAAAGAATTTTTAGAAACGAATCGAAATTTTATGGTGGGTGAAATTGGTTTGGATAAATATAAACCGAATATGGAAAAACAAATTGAAATTTTTACAAATCAATTTGATTTGGCGATTCGTCTGCAAAGAACGGTGTTTATACATTGTGTTGGTGCATGGGATAAAATTTTATATGTATTAAAACAATATAAAAAATCAGAATTGCCAGATATAGTTTTTCATGCGTTTAATGGCAGTGAAAATATATTGAATAATTTGTTAAAAAATTATAAAGATAATATATATTTTTCATTTGGTAAAAATGCGTTATACGACAGAAACCGCCGTATAACGCAAATTCCGATTGATAAAATTTTGGTTGAATCAGATGGTGACAAAGATGTAAATTTAATCGATGTTGTAAATAAAATGTCGATAATAAAAAACGATACCAATGCACAAAATATTATATATAATAATACCAAGAAGATTTTAAAAAATGGATAGATTACATCGTATATCTTTGTTGATTGGAAAAAAAGGTGTTGATAATTTGCGTCAATCAACGGTAATGGTTGTTGGTTGTGGTGCGGTTGGTTCTTTTGCAATTGAAGCATTATCACGCAGTGGTGTTGGCCATTTAATTTTAATAGATTTTGATGTTGTTGAAGAATCAAATATAAATCGTCAATTGTTTGCATTAGATTCCACAATTGGAAAAAACAAAGTTGATATCGCACAAAGTCGGATACATGATATAAATCCAGATATATTGGTTGATGCATATAATATGTTTTTTGATGACAATACAAATATAGATGTAAGGCCTGACTTTGTCATTGATGCCATAGATACGGTTCAATCTAAAATCGCGCTTTATAAATGGTGTACGGATAAAAATATTCCGTTTATATCCAGTATGGGGGCGGCGCGAAAAACAGATATAACAAAAATTAAAATTGATAAGATATCTAAGACGACGGTGTGCCCATTGGCATCCAAGATACGAAAATTAGTTCGTGATTTAAAACTGAAAGATTTTCCGGTGGTATATTCTATTGAAAATGCTGCGCCACAAAAAAACGGTGGTCGTGAATTTGGTTCAATTATTACTGTGACGGGAACTTTCGGTTTAATGCTTGCAGATTTTGTTATTAAAAAATTATCAAAGTAAAAAACGCGTTATACGGCAGAAATAGCCGTATATAAGACTTTTTTCCTATAAGAATACATGCCTGTATAAATATCATATATTGTTTGATAGAATGTGATTGTTGAGATTAATCAGCAACAAAAGGAGAAAACTTATGAAAAAAGTTATTGCCGGATCAATGGCAGTATTATTAGCAACACCAGCGTTCGCGGGTGGGCAAATGTATAAACAAGAAACTACTAACTTTATGGGTTGGGATATTTTGCCATATGTCGCTTTGCGTGGTGGCGCAACCTATGCTAATTTGAATTATAGTTTCAATGATTCAAAAGAAAGCGTGTCCCAAAACATGTATCAGGTTCGTGCTGCGTTGGGTTTGTCTATGTATGAAACTGCGCGTCTTGAAATCGAAGGCTCTTTCTTTACAAAGGGTAAAGACAAGAAAGATTTTGGATCAATTGATAATGTAGAAATTTCGAATTCTAATATCGAATTGATGGCGAATACCTATATGAATATCGGACATTTCAAATATATTCAACCATTCGCAGGTTTAGGTCTGGGTATGGCGTTTATTGAAACCAAGGAATCTTTCCCAGGATATTCACACAGCAAAGAACATACAAAATTGTCTGGTATGGTGACTTTGGGATTGGATATGCCTTTTGGCTGCTATTCAGTTGACGTAGCCGCCCGATATAACTATGTTGATGTTGCATCTGGAATGCATAATTTCGGTGCGGATGTTGGCATTCGTTATAAGTTCTAATTCTTTCCAAAATTTTGTCTATAAATCCCGTTTTACGGGATTTTTTTATTGCGTTTTATCGTGTTATGTTGGCATAATTTTGATATGAAAATATTCCTGGGTGTGTTTTTTAGTTTTTGTATATGTGCAAATGTTTTTGCCCAGGTTTGGGTTGGAAATAATACGATTTCAGAACTGTCTGGGGATGAGAATTTAATTGAATCAGGTGCAGTTTTAAATCCTGTTTCTGGGACGAATATATCGGTTATTGATTCGACCAGTATAATAAATTATGGGACTATAAATGCGGGGTTGTTCGCAGATGATAATACTTTGATTCAAATTTACAATTATGGGGATGTGTCTGGTCAAATTATTGCACCGCGTGTTATTCAGGTTATGACACCTGATGTTGTGTTTGGCGGTTTGGATATTCAAACCAGTGATTATACAATCGCAATAAATAATTTTTCTGATGGTGTGAATCTGAACGATATCCAATCATTAAATCCGAACCATGTCAGATTTCGAAATTCGCGAATTATTGTTGATGACATTTCAAATTGGCAAGATTGGAATGTTGATATTGATTGGTCTGGGATAAATACTTTGTCTATCAATGCATCAGAAGACATCGTTTCCGGGATAAATCTGAATCATTTACCAGATTATGGTATTATTGTCGAAGTTTTGGATAACGACGGTTTTAATAAACCGTATATTGATTACACAGGTCAAGATCCAACGGTGAATATTGTGTCAGAGACTGATTATGACCGGCTTTTTAATGATGTCCAGGGTGCGATGTTGCAAGATATTCAGAACACTAATCCAAACGATAAATTGTTGTTGGTAATGAATGGGGCGCATGATATAAATGAATTGCGCGATATTATGAATTCTTCGTATCGTTTCAATGCAGATATTTTGATGCGTCCGATTGTCGCATTGGATAATTTCGCGATGATGGATGCTTTGTTTTGGGACACTGGGATTGGGGGTGGGGTAGTTCCTGTGTATGTTGGTTCGAAATATATGAACAATCGTGGTGTGTATTTATATGGAAACGTGGTGGATAATGAAAAATCAGCACTGCGGTTTAATTTGCGTTTGAATAAATTTAATTATGAAGATAATTTAAATGTTTTCAGTGGGATATCATATGGTGCAGATGTAAACGGAATGCACAAAATAGATAATTTTATTGTCAAAGGATATTTTGGTTTTAATTTGGTCGATTTTACAGCAGATCATATTTATGTTGATGGGGATGTTAAAAACAATCCATTTGGATATTCTCTGTACGGCGGAATGGACGGGTTTTATAATTATGTAATTTCTGAAAATATTTATTTAACACCGTTTGTTGGGTGGAATATACACAATTATAATATATTGAATGATAATGATTTGACATTGAATTTACGTGCTGGGACGGCGGTCAAATACGGTTTCACGATTGATGGTATAAAATATGAATACGGTCTGTACGGCGGCGCGGTTTCAAATGGTGATTTATTCGGTGTCGCGCGTATAGGTTTTGATTCGGTGATAGACAGGGTAGGCGTCGCAATAAGTGTCGGGATGTTCAAAGATAATTTTGCAATGAATTATCGTGCGATGTTTGATGTAAAATTTTCTTTCTGAAAAAAATAACAAATTTTTTATTTTATTATTTCACCATGCAGGCACGATTTATTCGCGTCTGTTATTTTTATTTTTTGAAGATTTGATATTTCAAAGTCTGGTTTTTCAACAATACACTGTTGCATATAAGGTGTGCGAAAAACCAAGTTTTTACCGGTTTTATCCACGGATTCATAAAGACATACCATTTCACGTCCAATGCAAGACATATTAAATTCGCGTTGATTTTCATTTAATTGTGCATCCAATCTTTGCAACCGAACAGATTTAATTTGTTCGCTGATTTGATTCTTCATCAATGCGGCCGCTGTGTGGGGGCGGGGCGAATATTTGAAAGAATACGAATTTATATATTTTATTTCACGAGCAATATTTAAAGTTTGTTCGAAATCTTCATCTGTTTCATCGGGAAAACCAACAATAAAATCAGATGAAATTTGAATGTCTGGGCGAATGTTTTTTAATTTTTCCACGATTGTTTTATACACATTTATATCGTCTGGTCGATTCATCAATTTTAATATACGTGGCGAACCACTTTGAATTGGCATATTTAAAAATGGTAATAATTTTGGTTCGATGCCAAATATCTCAATTAAATCATCAGACATTTCTGTGGGATAACTGGATGTAAAGCGTATACGTTGGATTTCAGGCAGTTTCGCCGTTTCGCGAATTAAATCAGACAGGCGATATGTTTTTCCTTGGTCGTCTGAATATTTATATCCGTTTACATTTTGACCTAAAAAACAAATTTCGATTGCACCAGTTTTTGAAGCGTTTATTGTATCATTTATCACATCTTGAAAAGGACGTGATATTTCGCGTCCGCGGGTGTATGGAACAATACAGTATGTGCAACAATGATTACAGCCTTCTTGGACAGGAATATATGCAACCGTTGGTGTTTGTGTCATACGTGGTAATTCGTCGAATTTTTCAAGACCTGTTAAATCTATGTTTAATAATTTTGTGTTTGGGTTGTCTATGATTTCAGGCAGTTTATGATAACTTTGCGGACCCAAGACAAAATTTAATTCTGGAATGCGTTTGAATGCGTCAGCGCCCGATTCGCGTGCGACACAACCGACAATGCCGAACAGGGCAGATTCTTTCTTTGCGCGACGTATTCGTCCCAATGCAGAATATACTTTGTTGGTTGCCTTTTCACGAACGGCGCAGGTGTTTAATATTATTAAATCTGCATCTGCAACATTATCGGTTTCAACCATACCGCGTGATTTTAACATAGCGGCGATTCGTTGACCGTCATATACATTCATTTGACAACCAAAAGTTTGAATGAAAAACGTCCGCATAATCGTCAATCGTTATTTTTGTGTTGTACGGTTTTTGTTTAACATATAGTTATTGCGTGCTTTGATAGACAAATATCTGTTGATATGGTTCATTCTGTTGATATCTTTGTCCGACAAAGTGATTTCTTTTTCGCCGTATTTAACACCTAAAATCGGATCATTTTCGATAATTGTCACAATTTTCATAGTATATTGTTTAGACATTTTATTTTTCCTTTTGTTTTTTATTTATGTTTCGTTCTGTTAAAAAGAGTTTGTTTGCGATATTGGTTTACAATATTAAAACGCTTCATGCTTTGGCGTAAAAGATTTTGTCTGTGTTTGTTTTTTTGATTCTCGTCTGGTATTTCAGGTGCTGGTTCAACTTCAACACGTGGAGGAATTACGAATTTTTGTATGTTTAATTCATTAACTTCTTCAATTGTTTCTTTCACCAGTATTTCAGCCAATTCTTGGACGGTCATGGTTTGTTCCTTGGTCGGTGTTTCGCAAATTATAATTGTTGTATTCGGAATGCTGTTTTGCATTTGGTGCATACGAAGCAAATCAATTGCAGCCATTTCTAAATCGTGCGGAAGAAAAACAAAAATAGTATCCATAATTATCCCAGTTTTTGTTTTAATAAATCACTGACCATTGCAGGGTTCGCCTGACCGTGTGTCGCTTTCATAACATTTCCAACAAAGAACCCCAACAGACCAACTTTGCCAGATTTATACTGTTCAACCTGAGCCTGGTTGTTTTTGATGACTTCGTCCACTGCAGATTCAATTGCCGATGTATCAGTTATTTGTTTCATACCGTATTTATCTGCAATTTCATGAATTGTGCCACGTTCACCGTCTAACATTTTGATAAAGATTTCTTTGGCTTGTTTGCCGTTGATTTCGTTTGATGCAATCATATCGACCAATTCAGCCAACGTTTCAGGGGTTATAATGCGCGGTGCATCTGGATCAGCATTTTCGCGTTTTTCATTTGTAATATTGAAATTTTCAGGATGCGCGAACAATTCAGATATCATCCAATTTGCGATAGATTTTGCGCGTTCTTTTTTGCCGGCGACCGCCGTATCGTACCAGTGTGAAATATCAACTGTTTCTGTCAGACGCGTGGCATCATATTCAGATAAACCGTATTCATTCATATAACGTGCGCGTGTCGCAGTTGGCAATTCTGGCATAGTTTTGCGAATGCGTTCTATATCTTCGTCCGATATTTCCAATTCCAACAAATCAGGGTCTGGAAAATAACGATAATCAAGGGCGTCTTCTTTGCTGCGCATTATGGATGTTGTACCGTCGCCCTGGTTAAAGCGCATCGTGCAACGTTCAATTTTTCCGCCGTTTTCTAAAATTTCAATTTGGCGGCGCGCTTCGTATTCAATTGCCGTTTTAATAAATTTGAAAGATACCATGTTTTTAATTTCGCATCTTTCGTTGAAATATTTTGCGCCGACTGGACGAACAGAAACATTGACGTCGGCACGCATAGAGCCTTCTTCCATGTTTGCTTTTGATACACCCAATGCGCGAGCGATTTCGCGAATTTGACGCAGATAGCGTTCCGCTTCATCTGGGGAAGTAATATATGAACGGTTTTCAGGATCGTTTAAATCAAGATAACATACGATTTCCAACAAAGTGACGCCTGTGCGGTTATAGTCCGCGAAAGATTTCATTGGGTGCATGTCGTGTTTTAATTTTCCTGCATCTTGTTCCAAATGTGCGCGTTCAATTAAAATCTTTTTAGGATTACCGTCGTCACCCATAATTTCAACCCAGCCGCGACCAACAACCGGCGATTCTTCGGCAGGTTGAGAGATTTGATATCCCTGGGGCAGGTCGGGATAAAAATATTGTTTACGGGCAAATTTTGAATGACGTGAAATTTCTGCGTTTATACCCAAACCGAATTTTATTGCTTGTTCAACACAGTATTTATTTAATACAGGCAACATCCCCGGCATAGCGACATCGACCATGCATGCCTGGGTGTTTGGGGCAACCGTCGGATTGTAATCGGCTGATGCGCCGCTGAAAATTTTACTGTTGGACAGGACTTCGATATGTGTTTCCAATCCTACTACGACTTCCCATTCTGTTGTTTTGCCTTTGATAGTAAACATTTTTCTTTTTTCCCTTGCTTTTTAGTTCTTTGTATTTTATTATGTGTCCCACGGATGGCCAGATAGCTCAGTTGGTAGAGCAAGGGACTGAAAATCCCTGTGTCAGTGGTTCGATTCCACTTCTGGCCACCATTTTTATTTTGCTCAATTTTTCCAACATAAGCGTTTCTCTTTTTTAGATTGCACACCGCCAGGTGTTATTCACCCATAATTGTTGTTGGGCGGTTATCGACGTCGGCCGCGGTTTCAATGTGTTTTGCCAATTGTAATACCTGCATATCGGCAAAGCGTGGGCCAACAACCTGCATCCCCAATGGTAAACCGTTTGTCGCCAGACCGCATGGGACAGATACCGCCGGCACACCGGCCAGATTCATCGCGACTGTGAATAAATCAAGTGCATAATATTCCAGTGGTGTTAAATCAGAGTCCAAGGGCAGGGCAGTTCCTGCGCCAGACGGGCAAACAATCAAATCACATTGTTTGAATGCCGCATTAAAACTGTCCGATATCATACGACGAACGCGTGCCGCTTGCATAAAATATACTTCATAAGATTCAGATGATAAAACCGCAGTTCCAATCAACATACGGCGTTGCACTTCGGTTCCGAAACCAGCTGCGCGAGTTTTTTTGTATGTGTCTTCTAAATCAACGCCTTCTACACGCAAACCGTATCTCATTCCGTCATAACGTGCCAGGTTTGAAGAGGCTTCTGCTGGTGCGATTATATAATATGCCGCCAACGCGTCCAGAATATTTGGAATTGAAACTTCGACAATTTCTGCGCCCATAGATTTCAAATCTGCCAAACGTTTTTCAAACAGGGTTTTCATGTCTTCGGAAATCTGAACAGAATTAAATTCTTTGATAATGCCAACGCGTAATTTCTTTCCATCACCTAAAATTGGTTTTAAATCACCATCTGTTTCAAAATGTGCGTTTGGTGCGCTGGTTGAATCTTTGTCATCATGACCCGCCATAACCGACAGCAACAACGCTGCGTCATCAACTGTACGTGCGATTGGTCCCGGTGTGTCCAAACTGGATGCGAATGCAACGCAACCCCAACGCGAACACAGACCATATGTTGGTTTCATTCCAACCAAACCGGTAATAGAGCAGGGAAAACGAATCGAACCACCAGTATCAGTGCCGGTTGCACCCATTGCCAAACCCGCCGCCACGGCAGATGTAGAACCGCCTGACGATCCGCCGGCAGTCAATTTACGTGTACGTTGCCATGGATTGATTGGCGCACCGAAATAGGATGTTTTTGAAAACGTTCCCATCGCGAATTCATCTAAATTTGATTTACCCAACAATACTGTCCCGCTGTCAATGAATTTTTGTGAAATTGTCGATTCATATTCTGGGACAAAATTTTCCAACATGTGTGATGCCGCAGTAGTACGAATTCCACGCGTCGCAAACAAATCTTTCATTGCGATTGGAATGCCGTCTAATGCGCGCGCAGTGCCGTTTGCAATACGTTCTGCGGCTGCAGTTGCATCGCTTAACGCGCGTTCAGGCGTGGTTGTGATATACGCGTTTAATTCTGAATTAAATTTTTCAATTCTTTCCAGATATGCGTTCGTCAGTTCCAATGCACCAATTTCGCGAGATTTTAATTTCTTTAACGCTTGTTTTATTGTCAGGTTTATCATGCTGTTTCCTATTTTTTGTTTTTTATCTTTGATATTTTTTAAAATCTCTGTATGCAGGCAATATCACGTCGTTAATGACATCCCCTGGAACCATATGCACAGTAGAATTGACCGAGTGTGAAAATTGATTTTCATTAAATGGTTTAATTACACAGATTTTTTTACTGGTTTCGCGAGCCTTGTAAATTTCCATTTGATGTGTTGCCTCTTCGCTGGGGCATTTGCTTAATCTGTCGTTTAATGGTTCTACTGAAATCTGTTCTGTTATCGTGTATTTCATAATTTTTTCCCTGTCTTTTATGTTTAATCTGCATCCATAACCTTTGGCACCGCAAAATATCCGCGTGAAACACCGGTTTTATCAGGTGCGTTTGCCAATATCGCATCGCGCATATTTGGCTCACGCGCTATATCTTCACGCAAAGGCAATTTGTGTTCGGCCGGAGATAACATCGGTTTTACGCCAGTTGTGTCGATTTTTTTCAATTTATCCAACCATTCAACAACGGAATCGATGTTCATTTGTTCCAGTTTTTCATCAGATATTTCAATTTTTATTAAATCTGCAAATTTTTTTAATTGTTGCTTGCTAAATGCCATTTTGAATCCTATTATTTTTAGAGCAAAGGCAATTATACAATGATTTTTGATAATTACAAGAATTTTCCGCGTTTCGGACGCATAATCGGACTGGATTGGGGACTGCGTCGGTGTGGTGTTGCAGTGTCTGATGAAAACCGCAGTTTTGTGTTTGTTCGTCCCCAGATAGATGTAAAAAGTCAATCTGGATTGGCAGACGATGTTGTGGCTATTATGACACAAGAAAAAGCAGTTGGTGTTGTTATTGGTTTGCCGCTTTATCCAGATGGGCAAGATTCTGAAACAACCCAGCATGTTCGCGATTTTGCGAAAATACTGTCTGAAAAAACCAATTTGCCGATTTTGTTTGTCGAAGAAAATTTAACCAGTGTTATGGCTCAACAAGAAATGGGCAAAACCAGCGTCAGAAAAATTAAACGCGAATTAGATTCTCGTTCTGCGGTTGTAATTTTGGAAAACGCGATAAGCCTTTTGAAACGCGTTTAATCTGGTTCTGTTTCGTCGGGAATTTTTCCATCGGTGGAAAGCAATACTGCAATCCAGCGTGTTGATTCAAATTGGGCCGTTGTGACGTAAAGCGCCACCAAAATGGGAACGCTGAAAAACATTCCTGCCGGTCCCCAAAGCATTCCCCAGAATATCAAATTTATCAATATCGCCAATGACGATATATTCAATGTTTTGCCAGTTAATTTTGGGTCCAAGATGTTTCCAAATATGGTTTCTACGGATATCAATGCAACTGTTGTGAATACCGGAATCTGCCATGTGTCATGGTTTATCAATGCGTATGCAATCGGCAAGACGCATGCCAAAATAGAACCAATTGTCGGAATGTAATTTAACAGGAACAATATAAAACCCCAAACGCCGGCATATTCCAAACCTATGATTTTTAAAAGAATGAAAGAACAAAGTCCTGTTGCGGCAGATATAGCCGTTTTTGTGAACAAATATTTTTTCATATTTTCATCAATGCTGGTCAAAATGTATTGCAATTTTTTTGCTTTGCTTTTGCTAAGCGGCAAAGATTCTATTTTTTTTGCAAATGAATTTTGTTCTACAAACATAAAAATCAAATAGATTATGACTATACCAGTGGATGTCGCTAATCCTGCCAGCGATGCGCCGATATGACCAGCAATCTGGGGCAGGTTAGGTATCAAATCTAAATCAAAATCAATGCCTGTTTTGTTTGCCAGAAATTGTGAAAATGATAATAATTTTTGCTGTAAAATAGGCGTCGCGTTATAAAGTTCCCATAACATAGGTTTGATTTGTGTCGCAAATAAATATAAAAACGCAACCAATGTGAACAAAGACAATAACTTAGACAACCAATCATATCCTGTCGATACCATTTCAGATGTACATGACCCAGATTTATAACATGGCATTATACGTCTGTAATAGGCGGCGATTGCATTTAATAAATACCATAAAAATGTTGCAACCAACAAAGGAATGAAAATCGACCGCCCAATCCACAGGCAAAAGATTATTGCGATAAATGTGACTAAATTATGCATATCGTGGTTTACCTTTTGTTTTTATTACATCAATGCACGTAATATGATTGCCAACAGTACAGAGATATTTATCGCCACCGCCGTCCATGCGTACCATGTATTGATGTTTTTCATAAATTTTGTTTTATATCTTAAATTCCATAATGCATAGATTATCAATAAACAGCCTGTTAATAACAATGATAATGGGCCCGAGAAAACATTCATCAATAATACGAATACTAAAAATGTCACCAACGTATTTGTCGCATTATTTACAACCCAATCATTAAAGCGTTTGTACCAACGGCATTTAATATTCAAATTCGAATCGTGTTTTTTATCTGAAATCAAATAGCCCGGTGTCCACATCAGTAAAAACGCAAACGGCATAGATGCAATAATCAATTTTTTTGATATGCCAATTTGTGCTGCGCGTTTAAATTTAGCATAGATATTTGATACGGCCACACCGAACACGTACAGATAAAGTATCACACCAAAGATTCCGATAATCCATAAAAACACAGGATGAAATACATACAGCCATGTCAATTTATATTGCAACATATCAATGTTATATCCAAACAAAGACAATGCAACAAACGGGACAATCAAACATATCAGATTGCATCCATTTGTTATCGCAACAAAATCATCGCGATGCATATCGTCGTGTGGTAATTTTTTTATCATGTAATATATCGCCCACACAAATGTCAAAACCAGCAAAATCGCCAATGGCTGAGATGCAGATGTATTGAATATCGCTGCAATTATCGCGTATAAAAATGTCACAAAAATTGTAGCAAAAAATGCTGTAAATGCGAACATCAATGGCGTATTAAACAACCATGTTTTCATAGAATATTTTTTTATATTTTTTCTGGTGGTTGGTTTTTTTGTGACTTTTTTGGGCATGATTTTATCCTTTTGTTTATGCATGTGTTTATTGTATCACAATTTGTC
The DNA here is from genome assembly GCA_045648885.1 of Candidatus Enterousia sp. Classification (GTDB taxonomy): domain Bacteria; phylum Pseudomonadota; class Alphaproteobacteria; order Rs-D84; family Rs-D84; genus Enterousia. The sequence continues at coordinate 34,063 of JAZROV010000016.1, read as the reverse complement.
CGTCTTTTAAAGTAGTTGTTTGTGTGGTTTCTATTTTTGATGAAAAATCGTTTTGATGCGAAATGAACAAAAATGTAGTGTCTTTCATTTGTTTTATCACGTCGATAATTTGTTTTTGAACATTTACATCTGCACCAGAGTCCGGTTCGTCTAAGATAGCCAGTTTCGGTTGTGTTAAAATCAATCGCAGCAACATTATACGTTTGCGTTCGCCACCTGAAAAACCGACATTTATACAACGGTTTAACCATTCTTTGGGAATATTTAATTGTTCGCGTGCGCTTTCCAATTTTTCAAGAAATTCGCCCATAGATAAATCTTGGCCTGTTTCATAATGTCTGTGCGCAATCATAGAATGTTTTAAAAAACTTAAAATCGTCAGTCCTGGAATTTCAGGTACGTTTTGTGCGCCTAAAAAAATCCCCATCAATGCACGCGTTGTTGCGTTTTCGTTTGTTATGTCGATTCCATTGAAAAATATTTTCCCAGAATCGATTGTGTACAACGGGTTTCCCGAGATAACGTTTACCAGTGTTGATTTTCCAGAACCATTTTGACCCGCAATTCGATAACGTGCGCCATCTGGGACCGTCAGATTTATATCCTTTAACAAAGGTTTTTTATCCATTGATACACAAAGATTTTTTATTTCTAACATTTCTTTATTCTTTTTTTAATGTCATTTGTATAAGTTGTTTTGATTCTACCAAAAATTCCATTGGTAATCTGGATATTATCGGTGATGCCATGGACCCAATCAATAAAGCAATCGCGTCATCTGAATCAATACCGCTTTGTTCCAGATAAAGTAATGACGCCGCGTCCAATGTCCCAGTGGTTGCTTCGTGAGATTGCTCATTGGTTGCGTTGTTGTGAATTATTGTTGGAATTGTATTTGCAGTCGCGTCGTCGCCCAAAAGACGGCTGTCACATTTACACGCGTTTTTACCATCGTGTCCTGAAAATAAAACAGTACTGCGAAATGTTTGGCAAGATTTATCCATTGCAACACCATAAGAAACAATGTTTGATTTTGTTTTGTCGCCCAAATGAATCATCTTTGTTCCGGTGTCTGCTTGTTGTGCGCCGCGCGTTATAGACAATGAATAAAAATCACTGTGCGAATTATTGCCCTGTAAAATCGTTGATGGATATTTCCATGTCATTGCAGAACCGATTTCAATCTGGGTCCAATCAAGACCAGCATTTTCAAAACATTTTCCACGTTTAGTAACGAAATTTAATATCCCATTTTTTTGCATCTCAGAATCGTTTTGTGCGTTAAAATCTCCCGCATACCAGTTTTGAACCGTAGAATATTTTACATATGCATTATCTTTTACAATGATTTCAACAACGCCACTGTGTAATTGATGATTTGGACGACGTGGGGCGCTGCATCCTTCCATATACGAAAGGGTTGAACCGGCGTCTGCAATTATCAGCGTTCGTTCGAATTGCCCGATTTTTGCGGTTTCTATGCGAAAATAACTGGCCAAATCAATAGGGCATTTTGTGTTTGGTGGAATATAAACAAATGTTCCGTCTGAAAACACAGCGGCATTTAACGCGGCAAAGAAATTGTCATTGTTTGGAACGACGCTGCCCAGATATTCGCGCACTAAATCTGGATATTGAATAACCGCGGTTGATAACGGTAAAAATATTATGCCTAATTTTTTCAATTCGTCTGAATATGAAGTATGCACAGATTTACTGTCGATGACGGTATCGGTCGCCATCCCCAACAGTGCGCGCTGTTCAGATTCAGGCAATCCCATTTTTTCATATGTAGATTTTAATTGGGAATTATCAATTTGTTTTTGTTCGTTATAATAATTCAACCCATCATAATCAATCGGTTCGTAATTTATTTTTGCCCAATGTGGTTCAGACATTTTTTTCCATGCATCAAAAGCAGCCAGCCGCCATGACAAAAGCCATTCTGGTTCGTCGCGTTGGCGTGATATTTCTTTAACAAGTTCTTCGTTTAACCGTTTCATTTATCTGGTGTGGCCAGGGCTTGTGCCTGGGCAAAAAATGTCAAAGATTGTCCCAACAAGCCGTCTGTGAATGTTGTTGCCAATATGCCGTCTGTATCAGTCGTTGCCATGTGTTGTAAAAACATATTTGCGCGTGTTAAATAATGACTGATATTACGGGCGATTGTAGAATCTAATTTTATCGCACGACGCAATTTTTCCAACACAAACGGGTTTTTTGCATATTCGTCCATAATGCCGCCCAATGCCCGCCAAAGCGGATGTTCAGATGTACTGCGTGGCATAACATCTATTGATGCCATGATTGGAATTAAATCTTGTAAAAGATCTTGGTAGATTATTTCTGCTTTGTCTGTTGTGTCATTGACAGAAATTCTGTTTTTTAAAACATTTTGAATTTTTACAATCAAATTGTATTGGTGTGTCAAAGTCTTTGAAATATTGCGTATGTGTTTGTTCGAATTTAACGCAAAGAAAATGCAGATAATATTTAATACTGCCAATACCGAAATCAGAATTAAAAATATAGTGTTTTCCATGTTTTTATCCATCTTTTTGTTGTTTCTTGGAAATCAGTATAACACGTTTTATCGATTCGTGCGATTTTATCTTTGCAGATTTTTCGATTTTATTTAAATTTGTGTTTTTTAAGTCTTGCACTGATTCGGTGGAATTGATATAATCATATATAATAAATGGAAAGGAAAAGAATTATGTCATACAAATTTTGTTTGTTTTTATTGCCTGTTTTGCTGGGTGGGACTGCGTTTGCGGCGGATATGCCACAACAAATTGTGACTTCAGAAGTGTTCTATGACTATGATGAATATGATGATATGGATCGGGCAGATGACGTCGTAGAAGACACTGTTGTTGAACAAAGATATATCCAAACAAACAATTATGAACCTGTTCAAATGGCCAACGTGACAGAGCGTATTCCTGTTTGGCCATTGGTGGGGACTGATGCTGATTTCCAAATCAGTTGTAAAGACGCGGGCTGTTCCGATGGCGATATGAAAATCGTGTCGAAAATAGGTTCGGGGCTGGTTATAGAAAATAATATAAATATGGGCGGCGTTCGTGGTACTGGGTGGTCTGGTGGCCCCAGTATTGATAATGGTCGCCAAATTCCGGCTGGTTTTGACTATGAATGTGTAAATAATGCAGAAATGCCTTTGTTGCAGCGCGAAATGATGGAAGATGATGGCGGAACGGTTTTGTCTATGTCTCGCAGTGCACGTCGCGTTTGCAATAAACAACCGGATGCGTATATGGCGTTCGCAGAACGGGCGGGTTTTGTGGCTGAAAAAACTCCAGAAATATCTGGTCAGAATGTGGCTGGTAATACTGCGGTTATAAATGTAAATGATGATGTTGATGACCAGGTGCCTGCGTTTGTTGATAACGAAGTGCGTTCTTGGGTGGTTGCGTCTGGCCAGACTTTGCAGGATGTGTTAAAGGCATGGTGTGACAAAGAAGGTTGGGATTTGGTTTGGACAACACCACGTGAATATCCAATCGAAGCCAGTGCTGTATTCAAAGGGCGCTTTGTTGATGTCGCTTCTGCGTTGGTTCGTAATTTTGAACGGGCTGCGCCGGCACCGTATGCAAAATTTTACAAGGGGAATCGTGTTCTGGTGATATCAACGCTGGACGAATAATCTGGAAATCAAAGGTTTGTAGGAGATAAAATATGGCAAATCGTTTTTATGTTTGTATTTTGGGTTTGGTTGCAGGGTTGGCTATGTCTGGATGCACGTTGCGTGAATCTGCCAAAGTGTCTGCAGCTGTAGATAAAGATTTTGTGAATGCCCATGAAATGTTTGAATTGTCCAAAAGCCCGCGTGCAAAAGTTGCCGGTGGTGATACGGTTTCTATGTCCGAAGGTGTTTGGTTGGGTAATAAATCAATGTTATTGGAACATAAAAATAATTTGCCGTCAAAATATGAAACTGATTCTGGGGTGACTATTTTATTAAGTGAACCGGTCACGCTTCAAGCATTGGCAAATGACATAAATTCTATCACTGGTATTCCTGTGAAAATAGATAGTCAGATTGATACTGAAAAATTAAAGAGAACGGTTGATGTCGCTTATACTGGAAAATTGTCAGGTTTGTTATCTCAAATTGCGACAGATTTAGATTTGCTTTGGTATTATGACAAAGGCGCAATCGTTTTCTATGAAACAGAAACACGGACGTATACTTTGTTTGCGCTGGGGACCGACGTGTCATATCAATCATCTGTGCAATCAAATGATGGAAATGCGGTTTCTTTGGAATCTAATTTGAATGAATGGGACGAAATAGAAGCGGCAATAACATCTATTGTCAGCGGGGTAAAAAATGCTCAATTTACAGTATCACGCAGTTTGGGAACAATTACTGTCACGGCGTCACCGTCTGTGTTGAACCGTGTTGCTGAATATATCGCGCGTCAGAATAAACGTTTGTCACAATTGGTCACGATTGATGTCAAAGTGCTTCAAGTGTCTTTGTCAAATGAATCTGCGTTTGGTTTGAATTTGGCAGCGGCTGTGAATTCTGCATCGGGATTGAATATTGTTGCCAGTCCATCGCATCCAGAAGTTGCAGGTGCCAGTTCTTTGAGCGTTGCGGTGTTAAGTAATGCGTTGTCTGCTACGACAGGCGCAACCCATCTGGACAGCAGTGGTAATGTTGTAGCGGGTGCATATACTGATGCACAAATAAACGATTCTCGTATTGCGGGATCTGGGGCGTTGATAGATGCTTTGGCAAAGCAGGGTAAAGTGTCTTTGGTGACGAATGTTGGTGTGACAACACGTAATAATCGTGTTGCGCCGGTGAATAATACTAAAACCACGGGATATATCAAACGTTTGGAATCTCGTAATTTCACAACGGTCGAAACCAGCACTGTTGAACAGTCTGATTTGGAAACTGGTTTTTCATTACAATTATTGCCGAATATTTTGGAAAGCGGCAAGATATTGTTGTTGTTTAAAATGAATGTGCGCGAATTGGTCAGAATGAATACTCAAAAGATTGGTGGTGATTCAGGCTTTACTCTGCAATTACCAGAAGTTGAAGAACGTTCGTTTATGCAGGAAGTTATTATGGAATCTGGTCAAATGCTGGTCGTGTCTGGATTTGAAAAACAGACGAACGATGATACCAGATACGGTTTGGGCGATGCGGACTTTATGGCGTTGTCGGGCTCTCGCGATGCCAAAGGAACACGTGAAGTTTTGGTTGTTATCTTGACTCCGAATGTTTTGGTCAGCCCGATGGATGCAGAACGGAACATTCAACAGAATTGGGGTGCGCCATTGAATTAAAGAATAAAAAACCGGTTGAGAAACCGGTTTTTTAAATGTAATTTTGTTATCAAAAAAACCGTCCAATCGGACGGTTTTTTAAGATAAAAGATTCTTATGCGATTTTAGCAACTTTCTTTGCCAGACGTGCAACCTTACGTGAAGCAGTTTTCTTTGGCATTGTTTTGCCCGCTGCTTTCATGATTTTGCTTTCTGCGGCGCGTGCTGCTGCAACGGCGGCGGCTTTGTCCCCAGATTCGATAGCGGTTAACGCTTTCTTGGTTGCGGTTTTAACGGCACTGCGACGTGCAGTATTGATTGCGTTCTTTTTCGCAGTTACCAAAATTCTTTTATCACATGATTTATGATTAGCCACTTTATTTTCCTTTTATTTTCATCAGGTTTATGCTATTGTATAAGAAACAAACATAAAATCAAGGAAAAATGACATGATATATATAATATGTATAATAATTTCTTATTTATTGGGTTCTATTCCTTTCGGGGTAATAGTGGCGAAACTTTCTAAAAATGTCGATTTACGTAAGGTTGGCAGTGGCAATATCGGTGCAACCAATGTTATGCGTGTCGGGGGGCTGCGTTTGGCAGGACTGGTTTGGATATTGGATATGTTAAAAGGTATTGCAGCCGTGCTGGTGGGCGGATTTTTGGTTGGCGGCGTGTTTTCTATTTGGTGCGGTTTTGCTGCTATTGTTGGGCATTGTTTTCCAATATGGTTGAAATTCCACGGGGGCAAGGGGGTTTCTGTGTTGTTTGGAATGTTGTTCGTAGGAAATCCGTTGTGGTTTTTGGTTTTAGGTGCCGAGTGGTTGGTTGCAGCATTGATATCTGGATATTCTTCGTTGGGCGCTTTGTTTGTATTTATGACTTTGCCTGTTTTTGGCTTTTTGGTTGGGAAAAGCGTCGGTTTCGCACTGTTGGCGATTTCTTTGCTCTGTTTGGTTCGTCACCGTGAAAATATTGTGCGGTTGATTCAAGGAAAAGAATCAAAAATCGAATGGAAGTGGAAGAAATAAAATATATTTAGTATTGTTTTTGTGGCGATTTTGTGGTATAATGCCATAACGAAGAGAGGGATTTTACATGAAACGGTTTTTATCGATTTTTGTTTTGTCTTTTGTCGCGTTTGACGCGGTTGCAGCGCAAAGTGGTCGTCCGGCAATGTCTAATAAAATCATGGCTGCGCCACGTTATACTGCATCGATTAATCAATTAAATGGCGCGATGGCACCATCTACAAATGTGACGAATACAACCAATGTGACAAACGACACGACTGATGCGCATGTTACGGTTTTCAGTGATGAACGTGAAATTGTGACAACACCACAAATCGATATGCGTGAAGCTGAAAGAAACGCATGTATAAATAATAATATTGGAATTGGTAATACTTTTGTTTGGGCATCACGTTACAGTAATACAAACAATTATTCTGGTATGGTGGAAGATGTTGTAAATCCGCAGAATAATGTTTGCTTTGTTCGTGTGGAATTAAAATCTGATGACGAATCGCGTGTTTCTGTTGCTGATATTGCGCCACGGTATTTTATGTGGGGTGAAAATATTGAATGTGGCAGCTGGGCAAATAAAGCCGATTTGGAACAACGTATTTTGGATGCCAAAAAGGGGAACCGTATCGCAGGTATAGTTGCATCTTCTGTTGGTGGGGCGGCTCTTGGTGTTGGTGCGATGGAATTGTTTGGTAATAGATTGATTGGTGGCAAAGTAGAAGGTCAGAAAAATAAAAATTTATCTGATGTCCAGGTGTACAGATCCCAGTTGTTGACGTTAAAGGATAAAAACCCAAGTCAATATCAAGAATATGTAAAAAATTTAAGAACCATCAGAAAAGCATGTGATGCTCAATTGATAGAAGATGATGATTTCGATTGTGATAAATATGCATCTTTGTTGGAAGAATTTGGAAAATAACGGTTTTATATGATTTTTTTCCTTTCGAAAGATTGTAGATTTGTTCTACAATCTTTTTTGTTATGGATGATATGTTGTTAAATAAACTTTTGATATTGCGCATGCCGGGGGTAGGGGCGGTACGCTATAATAAATTATTGGAAGAATACGGCGATGTGGCGTCTGTTGTCGATTCGTTAAATTTAGATTCAGATTATGTTGATTCTGTGAAACGTGAAATCGACAGGGCGAATGATTTAGGAATTAAATATATTTGCGATGATGATTCGTTATACCCCAAAAATTTATTAGATATAAAAAATCATCCACCAGTTATTTCTGTGCGTGGGAATGTTGATACATTAAAGAAAAAAATGGTGGCTATGGTTGGAACACGTCATGCAACTGCTGCAGGAATGGGCTTTATGTCAGATTTGGCAACTGCGTTTGCTGGGCATGATTTTGCAGTTGTTTCTGGTATGGCGATGGGAATTGATTCTGCCGCACATAGTGGGGCTTTGCGTGTGGAGAGCGATTCGCAAACAGTCGCCGTGTTGGCCGGTGGTGTTGACTATATTTGGCCGTTGGAAAATGAAGGTCTTTATTATGAAATTATGGAACGTGGCGTCTTAATCAGTGAAATGCCGGTTGGAACCAATCCGGTTGCCAGTAATTTTATACAAAGAAATCATTGGGTTGCAGCATTGGCAGATTTATTGATTATCGGCGAAGCAGATGCAAAATCAGGCAGTATGACCACTGCCCGATTCGCAATTGATTATGGAAAGCCTGTGTTCGCGGTGCCTGGACATCCGTCCGACCCGCGCAGTGTTGGGCCAAATTCTTTGATAAAAAATGGGCTGGCAACATTGTGTATGTCTGCTAAAGATTTTTTTGATGAAGAAAAAGAACAAAATCATAAAAAAAATTCAGCGGTCGAAAATGATGTCTTGGATAAAATAGGAATGATTCCTGTGTCTGAAAGTGTATTGGCAAAACTTGTCAAAAAAACGGTTCCGGAAATCAAGGCTGATTTGGTGATGTTAGAATTGCAAGGTTTAATAAGAAAAGTTGATACTGGTTATGTCTTGAATTGATTTTTTGTATGTATATACAGTGTATATACAATGTGCGAAAATCCAGGGAAAAAACGAATCGTTGTCAAAAAATAAATGTTTAAAAAAATTTGAACATTTGGTTGCAAACAGAAATAAATCTTATAAATTGTTTTCTGTATCCAAACGATTGATAAAACATCAATCAAAGAATGTATAAAAGAGTGGGGCAACATAAATTTTAAATTCTTGGGTTCAAGAGAATTTAACGTTTATGCACAGGGGTTCTTTACACCTGAAAAAAATGCAACTCTTTTTAATGGAAGGGAAAGGAGCAAACGATATGCAATTAGCGACAGCAAAACAAAATGTAAATGCAGAATCAATAAAAACGGCGGTTGCTGCCAAGATAGATTCTGCGGGGTTCACTGCCTGGATTATGCCGTTGCAATTCGAAATAAAAAATGATTGTTTAAATGTTGTTGCACACAATCAATTTTCCGCCGACTATGTCAAGAGAGTGTATGGAAACATCATTCAAGAGATTGCGGCGGATTTTTCTTTGAATTTCAATATGTTTGTGCGTGGCAATATGAATACTGTCAATGTATCTGCGAATGATAATGTTGTTTGTGCCTATACTCCAAACCAACATGATGTTGTTAAACAAACAAAACATAATGCGTTTGATGATTTTGTTGTGTCTGATGACAATATGTTTGCGGTGGCTGCATGTAAAAAAATTGCAACGGGTGGCGCTTCGTTTTCTCAATTGTTCATCTGTGGTGCAGCGGGTTGTGGTAAAACTTTGTTGGCAAATTGCATTTGTTCTTCGTTTGACGGTCGTGTTGTGATGATGTCGGGTGGTCAATTTGTTTCTGATTTTGCACGTTCGTTGCGTGATAAGACTGTATTTTCTTTCAAAGATTTTTGTCGTAATTGTGATATGTTCATATTGGATGATGTGTGTGCGCTGTCTGGCAAACGCGCAACAATGGATGAATTTTTACAATTATTAACAGATTTGCGTAATGCTGGTAAACGCGTTGTGTTGACTGGGAATGTTGCACCAAATGCGTTGACGGGATTCGACAGACGTATGCAGTCTTTGTTTGCGTCAGGCTTGGTCGTTGATGTTGTTGCGCCGAATGCGTTTGTGCGTCGTAATATGTTAAATCGTGCGGGTATAAATGGAATCGTTGCAGACGAATTGTCAAAACGTATTGGGGCAGACGGTCATTTGGTAAATGGTGTTATAAACAAAATCAAAACATACCAAGAATTGATGGGCGAATCGGTTGATATGGATGTTGCCGGACGTTTATTGGGTGACATATTGAATAAAAACAAAACACCAATGATGATGGTAAAATCTATGTGTGAAAAGATGGGTGTTGCATACGATGAAATTTGCGGCAATTCTCGTGCGCGTTGTTTGGTTCGTGCGCGCCAGATAATGATGTCTGTGTTAAAGTGCGTGACGAATTTATCTTTGACTGAGATTGGTAATGTTTGTGGTGGACGTGATCATGCAACCGTTGTTTATGCGTTAAGTCAAATTGAAAATCAGAAAGCATCAGATTTAATTTTGAATGCAGAAATAGACGATTTAATAAAAATCTGCAAATAAAGTTTTTTAATAAAAATATACCGCCCAGACGGGCGGTGTTTTTTTAATCATAATTTTAAAACCAACCTTTTTTGTCTGATTTTATGCCGGCGAATTCGGTTAAGGCTTTTTTCTGTTTTTCGGTCAATTTTTTCGGTATGACAATTCCGATTTCTATGTACAGATCACCAAAGCCACCGCGGCCGTTTGGCATACCATGCCCGCGGACGCGTAATTTTTCGCCAACCTGGGTTCCAGACGGTATTTTTACAGACAATTTTTTATCATCTATTGTTTCGATTTCTGTTTCGCCACCCATGGCCAAAGTTGTGAAGTCTAAATCACGATGCATCAGTAAATCATCCCCGATTCGTTCAAATGTTTTGTTTGGACGAATGTGAACATCCAGATAAAAATCACCAGGAATGCCACCGTTCGGGGCCGCTTCGCCCATACCGCTTAGCCGTAATCGTGCGCCATCTTGGATGCCGGCAGGAATTTTTACGTCCAATGTTCTTTGTTTATTCACCATGCCACTGCCGTCGCAGGCGCTGCATTTTTTATCAATTTTTTTACCCAGTCCATGACAATCTGGACATGGGGTTTCAACCGCAAAAAATCCCTGGCGTGCATGAACATATCCTGTGCCACCACATGTTTTGCATGTTGGGGCAGGTTTTCCATCAGCGGTGCCGTTGCCGTTACATTTTTCACATTTGACCGCACTGGTGAATTTTACGGTGTGTGTTTTACCAAAAAAAGCATCTTTTAAATCAATGACGATTTCGTCCAGTAAATCGCGGCCGTGTTGTTGCGCACCTTGTTGGCCACCGCTACCAAAACCACCGCCAAATCCGAAACCACGCATGGCTTCGCGTAAAATGTCTTCCATTCCGCCCATGTCGCCACCGCCCATATTGAAATGGAATGTGCCGTTGCCAAAAGGATTCCCGCCGCCAAAACCTGCGCCGGCACCATTGCCACCTGCGAATGCAGCATCGCCAAATCGGTCATATGCAGCGCGTTTTTGCGGATCTTTCAATATATCAAATGCGTTGTTGACCTCTTTAAATTTTTCTTCGGCAGATTTGTCGCCCGGGTTTTTATCAGGGTGATATTTTAAAACCAATTTATGATAAGCTTTTTTAATTTCGGTATCAGTGGCATCTTTGGCGACACCCAAAACTTCATAAGGATTTTTATTCATTTTTTATTCACCAATTTATTATTGTTGATAAATATATAGTTATATTTAAACAAAAATCAAGTCTGATAATAACTATATTTTTAGCGGTTTTTTGTGCTGATTTCGTCAGTTTTACCTTGCACAAAATACGAAAATGTTATAATAATATGGTGTTAAAGATGGGAAAGTTATGAACAAATATGATGCATCAGATATTCAAGTGCTGGAAGGCTTAGAGCCTGTTCGTTTGCGCCCGGGTATGTATATTGGCGGCACAGATGAAAAAGCATGGCACCATTTGCCGGTCGAAATTATGGATAATTCTATCGATGAAGCGGTGGCCGGTTTTGCTAAAAAAATTACTGTGAATTTAATAGATGCCAAGACCATAGAAATCACAGATGATGGACGCGGTATTCCGGTTGATGAACATCCAAAATATCCGGGTAAATCTGCACTTGAGGTTATTTTGACTACACTACATTCGGGCGGTAAATTTAATAATAATGTTTATAAAACCAGTGGCGGGCTGCATGGCGTTGGCAGTGCGGTTGTAAATGCGTTATCTTCAAATATGGATGTTGTGATTTCACGCGATGGGTATGAATGGCATCAAAGCTTTTCACGTGGCAAGGCTATTTCGCCGATTATGCGTGGAATTGAAACCAAAGCGCACGGGACAAAAATCAGATTTACTATTGATGATGAAATTTTTGGTGAAAACGCAGTGTTTAAGCCAGTTAAGATTTATCGTATGGCGCGGGCTAAATCGTTTTTGTCACGTGGGGTGAAAATTGAATGGCATTGTAATCCGGCGTTGGTTACCGAAGGTATGAACATCGAATCGGATAAAGTTTTTTATTATCCAAATGGTGTCGCAGATTTTGTCAGCGAAAAAACAGAATCTAAACCGCATATTTTGCCAAAGATATTTTCTGGCGCGATAGATTTTCCTGATGATATGGGGCGTGTAGAATGGGCGTTGAATGTTTTGACCGATGAAAATGGCGCTGCGTCTGATGATGGATTTTTTGCATCGTATTGCAATACTATCGCGACAATCGATGGTGGCACACACGAAGCCGGATTCAAGGCTGCAATTACCAAAGGGTTAAAAGCGTACGGCGAAAAGATAAATAATAAATCTGCTGCGTCGATTATCAGTGAAGATGTGTTCGATTCGGTTGCTGCGATTGTATCTGTGTTTTACAAAACACCACAATTTTTAGGTCAAACCAAAGAAAAATTATCGAATCCTGAGATTGCACGGTATACAGAAAACGCAATCAAAGATCCATGGGAAATGTTTTTGGCGTCTGATCCGAAAACTGCAAATGCGCTGTTGGAATTTGTTATCAATTTAGCGAATGCGCGTATTAAAACAAAACAGGTCAAAGATGTTGCGCGCAAAACACCAACCAAACGAATTCGTATGCCTGCGAAATTGGCAGATTGTTCTAAACACGGAATCGAAGGTACCGAATTGTTTATTGTAGAGGGTGAATCGGCCGGTGGAACTGCTAAACAGGCGCGGGACAGGGCAACCCAGGCGATTATGCCGTTGCGTGGAAAAGTATTGAATGTGTTGTCTAATTCCGATGAAAAATTCAGCGCAAATCGTGAATTAAATGATTTGATTGATATTATTGGTGCGGGAACTGCAAAAGATTGGGACGATGCAAAATTGCGCTATGAAAAAATTATTATTATGACAGATGCTGATGTCGATGGCAGTCATATCGCATCATTGTTGATGGCGTTTTTCTATCAATATATGCCGCAATTGATTTATGGGGGACATTTGTATTTGTCGTGTCCGCCGTTGTACAAATTGACATGTGGAACCGAATCGTTTTATGTCGATACAGACGAAGAATTAGAAGAATTAAAAAATAATAAATATAAAAACAAAAAAATTGAAATCTCTCGATTCAAAGGGTTGGGTGAAATGATGCCGAATCAATTAAAAGAAACTACTATGTCTGCCAAGACGCGTCGTTTGATTCGGGTTGATTTACCCCCAAAGACAGAAGAGGGCTTAGAAGACACTGAAAAAACAAAAGCGTTGGTTTATGATTTGATGGGTAAAAAACCAGAATTCAGATTTAAATTTATTACTGAACATGCCCAATTCGTAAAAGATTTGTTTGTATAGCAAAATCTGTTTGTGCGAGAAAAACCGCCGTAAAGGCGGTTTTTTCAGTTGTTATATTTTTTTGCGTTTTGTTTATTTTATTTTCTTTAATTTTTGTGAAAATGTAATTGTGTATTGAATCGCACTGATGATAGATGCGGCCAATGCAAACCATAAACAAAAGATGCCAATCTGGGGCAGGGTATATATCATATAAAATACAATACTGCTGGTCGTGTTTTGGGTGACAGACGAACCAATCGACATCAACAAAAAGAATGCCGCGATTGAAATCATTTGAATTGTTGTTTTTATTTTGCCCATCGAAAAGCGTGCTTTCGGTACAGGCATTTCTATTTTTTGTGTGCCCAAGAATTCGCGCAGACCACTGATGTACAATTCGCGTGCAATCATAATTATCACAGGAATCACGATGAACCAAACTGGCATCAAAATTGTCAACATAATCAATGAATTGCATACCAATAATTTATCGCCAATATGATCCATTACACCACCCAATTTTGAACAGCAATCATATTTGCGTGCCAAAAATCCATCAAACCAATCTGAGGCTGCAGCCAATACATATATAATGAATGTTGTCCAATACAGACCGAACATGATTGTTGGAATGATTGCAAAAGCCGCTGCTATGCGGAATGCAGACAGAAAGTTTACAAATATTTTCATTTATTTTTTCTCCTTTGGTTTATTTGTGTTTATTATAACATGTCAGAATGAAAATATGCATATATTTTTTCTGCGGCAGATTTGCCAAGTCCTGGACACAATGAAAGCGATTTTAAATCTGCATCCATAATTGCACGTACAGAACCGTAATGTTGTAATAATTGTTTTTTTCGAATTGGACCGATTCCTTCTATTTCGTCCAGTACACTGGCAGTCATTTGTTTTGCACGTTTTAAACGATGATATGTAATAACAAATCTGTGCGCTTCATCACGAACCGCGCGCAAAAGTAAAAACAGATTGCTGTCTTTTGGTAATGAAGTGTTTTCTGAACCGTCTGGCATAATAAAGTGTTCATCACCGTTGCGAACGACACCTTTGGTCACACCTAAAACGGGTATTTTGCCATTCGCAATACGATGTGCAATATTCCATTGCGCGCGTCCACCATCAACAATAATTAAATCAAGTTTTGGACCATCGTTTATAGCGCGTTCGACAAATTCTGCCATCATCGCAATATCATTACCGCTGTGTTGAACATCGTGTAATTTAAAGTGTCGGTATGATGATTTTATAAATCCATCATGACCAAATGCTATCATTGCACCAACGGGCGCTTTGCCAAACAAATGTGAATTATCAAATACACCGGCACAATTGATTTTTATGTTTAACCATTTTTCCAAATCTGAAACGTTTTTATCCCAATCAAAATTCGTGTTATACGACGGTTTCTGTCGTATACCGCGATTTGTAGTATTGGTCAGTGCAGTTATTTTATCACGTATAATTGCAGCATTTTCAAAATCCATTTTGTCTGAAAAATCTTTCATCATTTTTGTTAAATCAGAAATTATCGGTTCACTGTCCCCGGTTAAAATACGACGTGCCAATTGTACATTTTTATCGTAATTATTTTGTGGGATACAGCATGGTGCACTGCACCGTCCAATTTGATAAAGCAGACATGGACGTGATCGATTGCGCATGAAAGTATCGTTGCATGTGCGTAATTGGCATACGCGTTGAATAGTTTTAATTGTTTCGTTCAATGCGTACACAGACGGATATGGACCATAGATATCTTTTTTTTGCGATATTTTGCCGCGAAATTTTAACAGTCGTGGAAATTCATGTTTTGTTAATGCCAACATTGGGTACATTTTTCCATCTGTCAGCATGATGTTATATTTAGGCTTTAATGTTTTTATAAGTTTTTGTTCCAAAATCAAAGCCTCTGATTCGTTTGGTGTAATTTCCCATTCAACACGTCGAACCAATGTGCGCATGATTTGTTTGTGTGTTTCCAGTTTCGAAATATCAATGTATTGATTTAATCTGTTAAACAAATTTTTTGCTTTGCCGACATACAACAAATTCCCCGAATCGTCATACATTTTATAAATTCCGGGTGACAGAGGTGTGTTTTTTATTAAATCTTTGAATTGAATGTCCATAGGTTTCATGATAAAATATAATTGTTAAAAATCAAGGGGGCATTATGTCAAGAATCTATAAAGGAAAAGAATCTGGGCGATCAATGATTGAAATTATTGGCGTGTTGGCTATGATGGGGTTGATGACAGTGGGTGCGTTCGTTTTAATTCGTAATGGTATGGCAACCCAGAAACGCAATACGGTTATTGATGATGTTTCGAAAATAGTGACCGGTATTCGAACGCTTTATGCCGAATACGATGATTTAAGTGAATTGAAAAACAAGGGCAATGATGCAATGGCTGCAATGGAAATCAGTAACAGCGGGCCATATGAAGATACTGTTTATTCTGTGGATTTAGATACGACAAATAGTTCAAGATTTGTTGTCACAATTGAAAATTTACCAGCCAGAGATTGCACTGTGTTGGCGTCGAAAACATGGCCTGAGGCAGTGTCAAGAACATCCAATTGTACTGCTGGGGGGAATTACAAAATCTCTATTACCTATGACAAATAATTTTGATAGAAAGGTTTTTTATATGAGAAAGAATAAGTTTTTTGAAAAGCATGAATCGGGACGTTCGATGGTCGAAATCGTCGGTGTGTTGGCGGTTATGGGATTGATTACTGCGGGGGCGTTTGTGTTGGTTCGCAGTGGGGCTGCGGCCCAGAAACGAAGTCGTGCGGTGGACGAGGTTTCTGTTATTGCTGAAAATGTGCGTGGTTTGTACGCAGACAGTGAAGGTTTCAGTGAATTGACAGATAATACAACTGATGGAACAACATTGATAGATGCGTTATATCTGAATACTATAACCCCGTTTGGACAGAACACGGTTTATAGTGTTGTCAAAAACAGCAGTGATAATTCTAAATTTTACGTAAAAATGATCGGTTTGGAACAGGAAGATTGTAAAGCGTTGGCTGCGACTGCATGGCCAAATTCACATGGACAGGCAGTATGCGCAGATGGGGTTGTATCTATTTTATTTGCCAAATAGAATAATATTGTGATATAATCTTGGAAAACTAATGAAAGGAGATATTTAAAATGAAGCAAACAAGAAAACATGAATCAGGCCGTTCAATGGTTGAAATGGTCGGTGTGTTGGCGGTGATGGGTTTGATTACAGCGGGGGCTTTCGTGTTGATGCGAAGTGGTATGGCGTCCCAAAAACGTAACCGCAGCCAAGATGAAGTCGCAAATATTGTGTCAACAATTCGAACATTGTCCGCAGGTAGTGATACATTCAGCAATCTGGCCACAGATGGTGCGTCTGATGCTGCAGGTAAAACTTTGTTAGGTAATTTGCGTATATCAACGGCGACACCATTTGGTGGGGATAGTTATTATACGATTCGCTATGCGTCTGCAACACCGAATCGCTTCACTGTGAAAATTAAAAAATTAGAAGCAACAGATTGCAAAGCGTTAAAGGCCAGTGCGTGGGCAGATGCAGTCGCAAATAGTGCAACATGTTTGACTGTGGATAACGACACGACTGCGTGCGCCAGTACTGCAACCAATTGTGATTTTTCAATACAATATGCAAAATAACAAAGGAAGAAAAGAATGAAAAAAAATAAAAAACATGAATCCGGTCGTTCAATGATTGAAATGGTCGGTGTGTTGTCTGTTATGGGGTTAATCACCGCTGGCGCGTTTGTTTTGATACGAAGTGGTTTGGCTTCGCAAAGACGTAATCGCACATCTGCTGAGGTTGCAAATATTGTTGCAACGATTCGTGATGTTTATTCAGAAGCCGAAAATATGGGGGCTTTGTCTACTGATTATAAAAGTGGAATAGAATTTTTAAATTCTTTGCGCATAACAACGACAACACCGTTTGGCAGCAACACGACGTACAGTGTAATAAGAGATAACAGTGATCATGCAGACTTTCTGGTTCAAATGCGCGGTTTGGAAGAAGAAGATTGTATGGCGTTATCTCAAAGAACATGGTCGGAGGCAGTGGACGCGTCATGCGACAGCGGTATAGTTTATATTTATTTCAGAAAATAAATGCCGGAAGTGACATGCCGTAAATAAAAATTTGATAAAAGTTTTTTTAATCTATTTGACGACAAAGCTTTTATCTGATAAAATGTAAAACAGCGAAAGCAAGGAGAAAAATAAATGAAAAAACAAATTAAAAAACAAATGAAAAACAAAAAACAAGAATCTGGCCGTTCAATGATTGAAATGGTCGGCGTGTTGGCTGTTATGGGTTTAATCACCGCTGCGGCGTTCGTGTTGATTACGTCTGCAATGCGTTCTCAGAAATTAAGTCGTGCCGATGATGATATCGCTGCGTTGGCCGCGGGTGTTCGTTTGCTGTATAACAACAGTGCTGATGCTGGTGGGTTCAAAGGAATTGTGACTGCTACATCTGCAAATACATTGAAAGTGTTGGGCTTTGACAATGTGAAACCTGCATATGGAACTGATGATACATATACAATCAGTGCTGCAAAGAAAAACGGCGCAAGTTATACCGCATGTGCAAGCACGGATGCAGATTGTCCATATTTCCAAATTTCGTTCAATACAGATACCGCTGCGACTTGTTCTGGTTTGGCACAAAGAACATGGGCAAATGGTGGTGAATCAGCTTGCAATGGTACGAAATTGACAATTACATTTGGTGATGGTAAATAACGGCATTGGCTGAATTTATTACAATTTCGAAAGTTGATGAAGGAACCAGGCTTTTGCGCTGGTTCCTTCGTGTTTTTCCGGGAATGCCTCAACGTGAATTTTATAAACTTTGTCGTGGGGGGCAAATTCGTTTGAATTCTTCGCGGGTTCGTGGAATCGAAATTTTACGAGCAGGTGATGTTGTTCGTATTCCGCCAACAATTCAATCTTATAAGGTTGTTAAAAAACATAGCGAAAGTGGCGAACAGTTTTCTTTGTCTGATCTGGAAGATTTACGCAAGTGTATAATTCACAGTGACAATGATATCGTTGTGTTTAATAAACCGGCTGGTCTGGCGGTCCAGGGTGGAACAGGGATAAAAAAGTCTGTTGATAAAATGGCGGCGATGATGTTCCCGTATGATAAAATTTCATTGGTGCATCGAATCGATAAAGAAACCAGTGGTTTGTTGATTGTTGCAAAAAATCAACGTGCAGCCCAAGAATTATCAAAACAATTTCAAAATAAGACCGCTCATAAAGAATATGTTGCGCTGTTAAACGGCGTTGTTTCTGAGAAACGTGGAACAATCGATAATCATATTGTCAAAGGCGCAGTTTATGAAAATATTGAAAATGTTCCAGATGATGTTCATGCCCAACGGGCAATTACTGAATATCGTGTGTTGGGGACGACCAATGATTTATTGTCATGGGTTTGGTTTTCGCCAAAGACTGGTCGGACACACCAGTTAAGGTTGCACAGCGCGTACAGCCTGGGGGCGCCGATAGTTGGTGATGATTTGTACGGTATAACGCGTGGCAAAAAATCAGAGATGTTAAATTCAATTATAAAAAGCAAAAATTTATTTTTGTTTGCCTATAAAATCACTTTTGTTCATCCGTCAACGCGCAAGACGATTACTTTGCGGGCCGAAGTGCCTGAATTTATGCATTCGGTCTTGAAATTTTTTGAATTTCAATTACCATAAAAATATATCAATGGATGGCGATATATGTTTATTTATACGTTTTATAAACGTTATATTTGGTTGTTGCGAATAATCGCACTTTTTTTCATGGGGTTGGCTGTTGCAGTTGGTATCGCGTTACATCAAATAAATTTAGAAACATTGCGTGGAAATATTTTGTCAGGTCTGCGTGACGCGACAAATATGCCAATTGAGATAGACGGTGATATTTCTTGGAAATTTTCTTTGCGTCCTCAGATAGAATTGAACAATGTGCGTGTGCCAAATGCAGAGTGGGCGAAAAATAAAAATTTGTTTTCAGCAGAAAAAATAGATGTTCGTTTAGATTTATTTTCTTTGTTTCGTCCGAAACCAGTGATTCGTTATATCAAAATTTTTGATGCGAAAATCAATCTGGAAAAAAATGCGAATGGTCAAGATTCAATTGTCAGAATCGAATCGACAGATAATGAAAGTAAATCAGATAACAATGAAACAAAAATTGAAAAATATCCGGTAAGACCTTTGCCTTTTTCAGGATTAGAAATTCAAAAAATTACTGCAAATATTTATGGAAACAAATATTTGATGTCCAGCTTTGGTATCCATAATTATGTGCATGATGAAAATGTAGAATACAGTGGTTGGGTAAAACCATATGATACGAATTTACCGTTTGTAATAAAATTTTCTGAATATAACGGTGAACGTAAAATTTATCCTGTGCAAATTGCATTTGCAACCGGGGCCAGGGCTTTGATTGCAGATATCGCATTAGAAGGAACCAGCAAATTACCAATCGATATAATTGTTCGTGGAGATATTCCAAATCTGAAAAAATCAGGCGATTGGTTTAAATTGAATTTATTTAATGTGCCGTCTATGAATGTTGATATTGCGATGAATATGGACAGAAAGAAAATATCTTTTCGCAAATCATCTGTTAAATTTGGAAATTCTGATATAACTTTTTCGGGGACATATGATTGGTCAAAAAATATTCCGTTTGTTCGTGCTAAAATTTCATCTGGAAGATTAGATATTTATAAATCGTTCCCAGAATGGTTTGGGGCGGGTGTTGAATGGATACATCCAAATCGTGATTTGAATGTTTTTTATGATATGCCTTTGTTTGGAGATGTGCTTTATAATTCAGATGTTGAATTAGATGCGAACATAAAACATTTCATAGTTTATCGTTCGTTAGATTTGGATAATTCAAATTTGAAATTAAAGGTAAAAAATCATAAATTGCGTGCAGATGCCACTGTGGGTATCGGTGGCGGAAAAATAGACGCGGTTGTCGATTCTGATATAACCCCGGATGGGCTTTACATTATGACAGGGGCAGCGCGTGGTCAAAGTATTCATGTTGGGGAAATTTTAAGACAAATTTATGTGCATGATGTTATATCTGGATTGCCACTGGATCTCGAATTATATGTTCGTGCAAACGGCAAAGATATGTCTGAAATTATGCAGACTATTACTGGGCCGGTAATTGTGTATTCTGTGGACCAAGGTTATGCCCATGCAGATTTGGTTGAATATATGTATGGCGGTGATTTTTTAACTTCGCTGCGTCATAATGTCGAAGATTTATTTACAGGCAACAAACGTGATATGATTCAAATTGATGGTGCGATTGCGAATGTTAAATTGCGTAATGGTTTGATTGAAACCAAAAACGGCGTAGCGGTTGAAACCCATGTTATCAATTTACGTCTGGCAGGTACATTAGATTTAGGCAAAGAAACTATTGATTTATCTTTGGCGACTGTGCCGGTGCGCGGGTTGAAATTATCTTTGTCTGGGAATTTGGTCAATTCTTTGCAAATTTCGGGGAATTTGGCAGAACCAGATTTTAAAATAAATGGCGCGGCGATTGCAGGCAAAGTTGGTTCGGCCGTTGGATTGGGTTTGTTGTTGTCACCTTTGACTGGGGGACTTAGTCTGGCGGGCGGTCTGGTCGCAGGCTTGTTGGCGGGTGATTTATTAGAAGGTTGGTTGGCAGACGACCATCCGTATAATACCGCTATGGAACGTGGGGCGCCAATCAAACGTGATGATCCAGAATGGTTCCGTTTTTCAGCCAAAGAATTGGGCGAACCATTGTTAAATTCTGTCGACTGATAATCTGAAGATTTACACTTGCACCGAATCGGTGTTTTTTGGTAGACTAAGCCTTAGGAAATAAGAAAAACAAAAGATAAACAGGAGAAATATCATGGAATTTTCAGTGTTTCGTCAGGTTTTAATACGTGCGCTGGGGCATATGCAGTCTATTGTTGAAAAGCGGGCTACTTTGCCGATTTTGGTCAATGTTAAAATAGAAGTGGCAGATGATTTGGTTTTGTCTGCGACCAATGTCGATTTGGAATTGGTTGAACATGTCGGTGCAGATATCACTTTGGCTGGCAAAACAACTGTGCCGGTTCAGTTGTTATATGATATTGTTCGTAAATTGCCAGATGATGCAGAAATCAATTTTAAACAATCTGGGGATCAGTTGGTCGTTTCCAGTGGCAGTGCTGTATTCCATTTGCCAACATTGCCTGCGGAAAATTTCCCAGTTATGGCGGGTGGTAATTTGACGACTAAATTCCAAATGACAACTGGTGATTTGGCACATTTAATCAATCAGACTAAATTTGCAATTCCAACTGATGATGTGCGTTATCATTTGGGTGGCATTTATTTCCATATATCCGAAGATACTGGTAAATTGACTGCGGTTGCAACGGATGCCCAGCGTATGGCATTGTGTGCGATTGCTGCACCGGCAGGATGCGAAGGTATGCCGTCCGTGATTATTCCGCGTCGTGTGATTGGCGAATTGTCAAAATTGTTGGAAGATGCAACTGTCGATGATGTTATGATTGAATTGTCAGATACCAAAGCGCGTTTCACAGTTGGTGCCGCTACATTGACCAGTAAATTGGTTGATGCGCAATATCCAAACTATCGCGTTGTTATTCCAAAAGGCAACGATAAAATCGCGATTTTGGATCGCAAGAAATTTATTAATGCGGTTGATTTGGTTTCTGTGGCCAGCATTGATAAAACAAAATCTGTTCAATTGGCGTTTTCAATGAATAAATTGGTTGTGAATGCGTCCAGCCCAGATGCTGGGACTGCAACCCAAGAATTAGACATTGAATACAATGGTGATGCTGCATTTAACATCAATTTCAATGTGAAATTCTTGTTGGATGTTGCAGGCCAGGTTGAAGGTGAAAAATTCCAAATGGAAATGCAGGAATCTTTGTCGCCGACGATTATCAAATCTACGGACAAAGACACCGATGCGTTGTTCGTATTGATGCCGATGCGTATGTAGTTTTTGTTCGTTGTTTGTTTCTTTGAAACCGCCTTTTGGCGGTTTTTTTATTGTGTTTATAGCGTGGATTTTGTTACAATTATGTCGATAAAACAAAAGGATTTTTTATGGCCGTAGATTTAATCGATGAATCAAAGTTAACTGCGTATATTACTGATTTGGTGTACCAAGGAACACCACCACCCAAACAAGAAAATTTGCATGGCGAATTTGAAAGTCCAGATTATGTGGCACAAAATCGTGATGTAATTGTCAAAGGAATTTTAAAACAATATATTAGGCGTCGTCTGCGTGATTATATGGTGGGGATAGAAAACGAGCCTGCGTTTGTGTTGGTGGACAGAAACGAACCAAATTTACCGGGTTGGGTTGAAACTGTTTTTGCCAAGGGTAAAAAAGTTTATAATTTTGATGCGACAAAAATGTCCGATAAATTGCGTGATGAAATTATTACTGTACGTGATTATTTGTATGAAATGGCGGGGCAATATGTTGATAAAACCGCTGAGATAGCACGTCGAACAAAAAAGAAACCAAAGATAAGATATGATTATTTAAAGACATCTAATGAATATGCTACGTTTGAAATGGCTTTGGATGCAGCGAAAAAATGGCACGAACATTTGGCTGAAAATCTGGCTAAATTAAATAAATCCAAGGAAATGTTGGAAAAATCTTTGGTTGGTGCGGTGCATGTAATGGATTTGTGTGACGGATTATCTGCATATCAATTAACAACAGAGGAGGCACTGGATTTTGAATCTGAATATATGGGACATTGTGTAGGTAAGGGGTCATATGACGCGGGTGTAAAGGACGGCAGTATAAAAATATATTCGATTCGTGATGAACGTGGGGAACCACATGCAACATTTGAAGTGCGTGGCAACGAAGTATATCAAGCCAAAGGAAAACAAAACAAAGCATTGGTGCGTAAATATGTACCCGCCGCAAAAATGTTTGTTGAACAGATGAAATTAGATTTAACGCATGATGCAAAAAATCTGGGATTAATAAAAAAAGATGGTAAATTGTATGATATATTTAATTTACCGAAAAATTTTGTTGTAAAGGGCAATTTAGATTTATCGGGTATGGATCTGAAAAAATTACCTGATTTAAGCACTATTACGGTCGAAGGTAGTTTTCATTGCGATGATAATCAATTAACAAGTTTGGCTGGTGCGCCACAATCGGTTGGTGGTAGTTTTTATTGCAGTGATAATCAATTAACAAGCTTAGAGGGTGCACCGCAATCGGTCGAAGGTAATTTTCATTGCAGTAGGAATCAATTAACAAGTTTGGCGGGTGCACCACAATCGGTTGGGTATAGTTTTCATTGCAGTGATAATCAATTAACAAGCTTAGAGGGTGCGCCACAATCGGTTGGTGGTGGTTTTTATTGCTACAACAATAAATTAACAAGTTTGGCGGGTGCACCACAATCTGTTCAAGGAGATTTTGAGTGTTCTTATAACCAGCTAACAAGTTTAGCTGGTGCACCACAATCTGTTCAAGGAGATTTTGAGTGTTCTTATAACCAGCTAACAAGTTTAGCGGGCGCACCGCAATCGGTTGGTGGTGGTTTTTATTGCAGTGATAATCAATTAACAAGCTTAGAGGGTGCACCACAATCGGTTGGGTATAGTTTTGATTGCAGTGATAATCAATTAACGAGTTTAGCTGGTGCACCACAATCGGTTGGTGGTGATTTTAATTGCTACAACAATAAATTAACAAGTTTGGCGGGTGCACCACAATCGGTTGGGTATAGTTTTGATTGCAGTGATAATCAATTAACGAGTTTAGCTGGTGCACCACAATCTGTTCAAGGAGATTTTGATTGTTCTTATAACCAGCTAACAAGTTTGGCGGGTGCACCAAATAAGGCATCTGAAATTATTATTGATAATGAAAATCTGGAATCTTTGATGGCGCCCGAATATATTCGTAATATGACGATTCGGGATAGTTTACACAAAACATTGACCGATAAACAAAAAGAAATAATGATTCAAAATTACAAGGAATACAAAAAACATCAAATGAAATCTGCAACCTTAAAAAATAAACCACAGGTTTTAGGTGATGACATGGGGCGTGATTTATAAAAATTCTTGCGAATGTTAAAAGTTTGTTTTATTCTTATGCCAGTTTAAACAACAAAGGATTATAAAATGGCAACATATATTGCAAATGATATGCGTGTGGGTTGGGTTATTTCTCACAATGGAAAACGTTATTCGGTCACTTCTATTACCAAAGTGAAACCAGGCAAAGGTGGCGCGTTTGTCCAGGCCGACCTGCGTGATATTGATTCTGGAAACAAAGGTGGCGATCGTTGGCGCGCTGAAGACAAAGTCGAAAAATTGATGGTTGAAGATTTGGAATGCCAATATCTTTATTCTGATGGCACAGATGCGTTCTTTATGAATTTGTCTGATTATGAACAATTTACTATGCCGGTCGATTCTTTGGGTGAACAAATGAAATTTTTGGCGCCTGAAATGATTGTGCGTGCGAATTTTGTCGAAGGTCATCCGGTATCAATAACTTTGCCAAAGACGGTTGTTGCGACGGTTGAAGAAACTGAACCTGCATTAAAAGGTCAAACTGCAACCAGCAGTGGTGGTAAACCTGCGATTTTGGATAATGGTGTTCGTGTCCAGGTTCCGACCTTCATCGAACAGGGCGAAAAGATTGTTGTGAATACTGAAACATTGGAATACGTTGAACGCGCTAAATAAATTATAACAATATATCTGCAACAAAAAACGGTGGTTCATGTAGCGTTTGTACACTACGCCACCGTTTTTCGTTGTATCTTCATCATTCTAATTTATTTTTAAAAAAGTTGTTTTTTTATATCTTGTATCCCGAACCCATAATGTTTTGAATTTCATCGATACAATTTTTTGTTATTTCGTCCATTGCGCTGGTTAAATATTTGCGCGGATTAAATATTTTTGGGTTTTTGTTCAGGCTTTCGCGAACAGCCGCTGTGAATGCCAGACGCGAATCGGAATCTACATTTATTTTTGCAATATGTAATGATACAGCGTGACGTAATTGTGCGGCCGCGATGCCGCGTGCGCCAGTAATGTCGCCACCGAATTTGTTTATAGTGTTAACGAATTTTTGTGGAATTGATGATGCGCCATGCAAAACCAGCGGAGTTTTTGGAATGTTTGTTGCGATTTGTTTTAATATATCAAATCGCAATTTGGCATTTTTGTTTTTTATTTTGTACGCACCGTGCGATGTTCCAATTGCAACGGCCAAAGAGTCTGTGCCGGTTTGTTTTACAAAATCTTTGACAATTGCAGGGTCGGTATAAAGGTGTGAGTCTGATTTAGTATTATCGTCTTCAACCCCGGCCAAAACCCCCAATTCTGTTTCAACCGAAACTTCAAATTTATGAGCATAATCTGCTACGCGCCGTGATATTTTTATGTTATCTTTTAATGACAGTCCAGAACCGTCAAACATAACCGACGAAAAACCGATATCAATTGCACGTTTGCAGACTTCAAAACTGTGCCCATGATCCAGATGCAGGGCAATTTGATTTTTTTTGTATTTTGCGCCCGCTATCATTCCCATTAAAATATCATCAGTCATATAATTCAATGCTTCTTCGGAAACCTGTAAAATAATCGGGCTTTGTGTTATTTCGCCAGCGCGTAATATCGCAATCAGCGTTTCCATGTTGTAAAAATTAAACCCAGGAACCGCATAACCGTCGTTCAGTGCGCGCGTCAACAATTTTTTAGTATTTGTCAGTCCGAAACAAGAATAGTGCATAAAGAGCCTCTTTTTTTATCATCGCTTTTAATTATATCACAAAAAATGTCTTTTTTCGCGTTTTTGCATAAATTCATATAAAACTTGACAATCAAATAAATTGTGCAACAATTACCTTATCGAATCGATAACAAAAGGAAAAACAAATGAAAAAAGTAATTTTGTCAATTTTGGGTTTGGCTTTGGTTGCTGCATGTTCTGGTTATGATTATTACAAAACAGATGTGCGCTATCGTCAAGATGGTAATGATTGCATTTACTATTTTGGTGAAAAAGGCAAAAAATTCAACGAAGACATTCGTTCTTTGAAAGATGCTAAAAAAGTAGTGTATCGTAATACTCGTTGCGCTGATTTGTATGCTGATGATATTTTCAATACAGAACGCAATGATCGTAAAGCAATTGTTCCAGCCTATACAGAACCAAAAACTGCAAACAAATGTGGTTGTTCTAAATGTGGTAAAAAACAAGTTTTGAAAAACAGATATATTATCGTTGCTGAATAATTAGTTTTTTAAGATTATTGGCGCGTCACATTTTTTAAGGTGTGACGCGTTTTTTTTTGTTTGTTTATATGTTTTTTTATGGTAAAATAAAGAGAAAAGGACAAGGAGTTTTTAATATGAAAAAAATTATGAATAAAATCAATTTTGCAATTATCACAGTGATGACATCTGTGCCTGCGTTCGCCGCACTTAGTAAGACGGAAGTGACAGTTGATAAAGATATGTGTAATTTGATTAAAAGTTTACATAACGTTTTTAATTATTTACGTATAGCTGCATTCATTGGCGCTGCGTTTTACATTGCCGGTTGGGCATGGGAATTTATCTCTAAGGGTGAAGCAAAAATGGATACAGTAAAGGGCAAAGGTATGGGCTTGCTGGTCGGGTTCAGTTTGTTGTTTATTATCGGTGCGATTTTGTCTTTCATTATGTCTGCGTCTGGAATGAAAATGATGGGATGTGATGCGTTAAAGACATGGTAATTTTATGATTTATAAAAACACCGCTCAAACCGAGCGGTGTTTTTTTATGAATTATGTTTTTTAATCTTTTTTTGAATCGTCTATATTGGCCAGAGAAAACAGCACGGATGATATTAATGATTGATAGGGCACATGTTGTGTGTCAGCTAATTCTTTTATTTTTTCCAGTATCTGATGTGGGATACGCATATTTATAACGCAATCTGATTTATTAAATGCACGAAAAGCGGCATATTCTTTTAACAAAGATTCGATGTTCATAACGAATAATTGTTGCATTACATTTGGCATTGACAATCTCCTATACACCGGTGATTACAACTGACTATATCATTGTATTTACATTTGTCAATACATTTGTATTTATTGTTGTAATGGCGGAAATATAGGCGTTTGTATAGTTTGTTGTGTTGGTGGGTTTTTGTGATTTTTTATGTTGATGGGTTATTTTTATGTTTGTATTAAATGATTTTTTTATTATCATTTACCCATATATCAAAAGGAAAGGATTTTTAATGCATAGATTTATAATGTTTATTGCAAGTGTATTCGTGTGTCTGTTTACTTCGGTGGTGCGTGCTGAACTGCATGTCGATATTGTTGCAGGTGGTGTTGATCCGATTTCAATCGCTGTGCAAAAATTTGAACGGGTCGGCAAAGTGTCTGCGGCCGATGCAAATATGTTACGCGAAGTGGTCGAAAATGATTTAAAACGAACTGGTTTGTTTCGTATTGTCAATCATGATGCGTTCCCAGAATATGTCAAAATGAATGAAATGCCAAAGTTTAAAAATTGGGCCGCGATAAAAACAAAGGCTTTGGTCCAGGCTAAAATTTCAACCGAAGGCAAAGATAATTATAAACTGGAATTTTATTTATGGGATGTAAATGGGCATGAACAAATAGAAGCGCAAAGTTTGGTTGCGTCGAAAAAATCGATTCGGCGTTTGGCGCATATAATGGCAGATGCAATTTATGAACGTTTAACCGGCGAAATTGGTTATTTCGATACGCAAATAGTGTTTATTGCTGAAACTGGTTCGGTTACTGAACGTGTAAAACGTATGGCGATTGTGGATCAAGACGGTTACGGTATGCGATATTTGTCTGATAAAAATACTTTTGTAATGTCGCCGCATTTTTCACCGAATATGTCGACGGTTGTATTTTTATCGTATCGTAATAATGATCCGATGGTTTGGGCATTAGATTTAGAAAACGGAAATCAAACAAAACTGGGGGTGTTCGGTGGAATGTCTTTTGCGCCGCGTTTTTCACCAGATGGAAAACGTGTCGCGATGTCGCTGTCCAAAGATGGTGTGACAAATATTTACGAATATGATACAGAAAACAAAACGTTAAAACAATTGACGTTTGGTAATCATATTGATACCAGTCCTTCGTATTCCCCAGATGGAAAATTTTTGGCGTATAATTCGGACAGTTCAGGATCTCAGCAGATTCATATTTTAGATTTGAAATCAGGCAAGCAAAAACGTATTTCTTTCGGGGCAGGGCGTTATGCTACACCGGCATGGTCACCTGATGGTCAATTCATAGCATTTACAAAAATGGCGGATGATACCTTCTATATCGGTATTATGAATCCAGAGGGCCGTCATGAAAAAATCTTGGCCGGGGGCTGGTATATGGAAGCGCCGTCTTGGGCGCCTGGGTCTCGCAGAATTGTTTATTATGAAACCGAACGCAGCGAAGATAACCAAGAACGCATCAGTCATATTCGCAGTGTTGATATAACGGGTCAGAATTTATATGACATAGATTTGCCAGATGGAATAAATGGAACAGAACCAACCTGGTCACCAAAAATGCAATAGTTTTGATGAAAAAATATGTGTTCACTTTGTTGTTATGTGGTTGGGCGGATTTGTGTTGCGCGACGCCTGTGGTGGTGAAATACATTGTTGATGGCGACACGTTTGTTGGTGATGTTTTGTTGAAAGACGGGGCCAGTGTTAAATCTGTGAATGTTCGTTTGCGTAATGTCGATACACCAGAAATTCATGGACAATGCGATTCGGAAATCGCTTTGGCCAATCGTGCGAAACAAAGATTGGCAGAATTGATTCCGATTGGTTCAACCGCAGAAATTAAAAATGTCAAAAATGACAAATACGCCGGTCGAATCGATGCGAATGTTTTTGATGCGCGTGGTCGTGATATTGGTTCGGTTTTGGTGCGTGAAAAAATAGGACGCGCATATTCTGGTGGCAAACGTTTATCGTGGTGTGATAATAAAAAATAAATTTAACAACTGTGTTTATTTATAGCTTCACGAATTTCTTCTAATGATGCAGTCGACGGTAATTCCGGTTCAAAATAAATTTGCGCCGTGCCGCGTTTTATACGACCACGTTTTGGCCAATATAAACCTGTGTCAACGCCAACCGGTGTAATCGGCAATTTTAATTGTTCTGCGATAAACATTAAACCGCGCTTTAATGGAATGTTTTGATTTGGTTTAACGCGTGTGCCTTCTGGGAAAATGATAAGTGTCATTCCGTTCATAATTTTTTTCGTGACACGATGAATCAAAGATTTCATATTTGTTTTTCCGCGTGTGCGGTTGACGCCAATTAAACCGATTCTGGCAAATGCCCAACCATAAATCGGTATCCATAATAATTCGCGTTTTAAAATGAAAGTACAATTTTGAATATGTGTGAATAAAATTGCGACTTCGAATGTAGACATATGTTTTGATGCGATAATAGTGCGTCCATCCAGGCGTGTGTTTATATTATGTTTAAATGGGATTCCGTTTTCATCTTTTTGTGGATAATGTATTTCGTATTTCACCCCGCAAATAATGCGCAGCAGATATAACACACCCCATGCGTCTGTTAATAATATTTTACGTTCCAATTTGGATGATATTAAACCAATAATTAAAAATGGTGTCCATAATACAAACCATACCCCAAGTAATGTTTTAAATAAAAAACTGCGCAACATGATATTATCCTTCTTTGATTCCAAAAAGTGTGACGATGTATTTTATATATTCAATAGTCCAGCGTTTTAAGCGGTCAACCGTTGGCATTCCGACCAACGAAGCAGGGCATGCAACAATATCTGTGTCTGGCATCTCTTCGCGCAACAGATACAGTGCGCGGTTCATGTGATCTTCGGTTGTGACGACAATAACGCGCGATATATTTTCGTTTTCAACGATGTGTTTTATCGCCAATGCGTTTTGATATGTTGATTTAGACAAAGATTCTACGCGGACGTGTTCAATGTCTGGAATGTTTGTTGCGCCCGCGCCGATTATATAAAGTTTTCCATATCGCAGGGTTTCTAATTTTTTTACCGCGTATGGAATACGACGCGTATCCCCAGTTAAAACAAAGATATTATCATCTTGTAATAACGATTCGCATCGCGGTGGTGTCATAGATTTAAACATCATGCCGCCCAAGACAAAGCAGAACAATATCACAAAAGACAAAGGTACATATTTCATCAGTTTTCAGATAATATTTTTAATGTTGTCTTTTTGGTTATATATACTGAAAATATTATAATCAATATTGGTAATATCAAAAGTAATAACCAATCAAAACCATTTAATGATAGTGTGGCCATCAATCCGACGCGTGCAGAATGGGCCGCTGTTAAAATCAATAATAATATTGGGGCTGCGATTGCAAAACCAAGAAATGCAGCAATGGTGCTGATTTTGCCGACGATTATTTGCATTTGGTGTGCGATGAATTTATCCGTGGCACCAACTTGGTTCAATATTTCCAGTTCGTGTTTGTGCAGCATTGCGATATTACGTGATATATAGGATACACATACACCAATTGATATCAACATCATTATTAAAACGAAAGATGTTATGCCGACCAATTTTAATCCTGCATTCATTGATGATTTTACAGCCGATGTGTGTGTCAAAAATTTAGCGCGCGTAGATATTTCATTTTTGATGAATTGCATATCAGACGATTTTTTCAATTTTATTTCGAACATCTGGGGCAGGTAATCATTTAATTTTGCGCCGCTGGATATCCAGGGTTTAAGACGGCTTTCCATTTCTGATTTCGAAATTTCATTAACAGATTCAATTTTATCAGAATTCGCTTCGAAAATTTTTTTGACCGTTTTTGTATTATCCAGATTTGTAATTTGGACGGTTGCGTATTTTTCCCATTGATTATTCCAACGAATAACACTGCCGCCCACAGATAATGCAATTCCCAACGCCAGCACAGATAAAAATGTCAGCACAGATATAACCACGGTCATAAAATTAGACTGTTCGCGGACCAACGAAAATACAAGCGATGTTTTCTTCATTTTGAATTTCCGATGTTTTCAAATTGTTTTGATATTTCATTAAAATAATTTTGTGATTGCGGTTTGGGACCCTTCCATTTTCGGGTTGATTCTGTTTCGTGAATTGCGCCTGAAAATGAAACGTGACGATTATCAATACTGATTACCGGAAATTTATAAGTTTCTAATAATTTTTTATTGTGTGTCGCTAAAATGATGGTCGTTCCAAATATTTTATTCATCTGGGTGAACAATTCCATCAATCGCGATGCATTATCATCGTCCAGGTTTCCTGTGGGTTCGTCCGCCAGTAAAATTGCAGGCTGGATAATAATTGCGCGTGCCACAGATACACGTTGCTGTTGTCCGCCACTTAATTCTATGGGATAAACATTTGCGTATTTACCCAATCCAACCCATTCCAAAGTCTTGGTGACTATTTTTTTTATTTTATCATTTGCCAAACCACGTACGCGCAGTGGCAGGGCGACATTATCAAATACTGTCATATGTGAAATCAAAGAATATTCTTGGAATACGATTGCCATTTTGTGTCGCAAAAGTGAAATATCATTACGCGATATGTTGTCACAATCTTGACCAAACAATTTAATTTGACCCTTGGTCGGTTTATGTAATTGATATATCAATCGCAAAAGTGTCGTTTTTCCCGCGCCAGATGGTCCTGTCAGAAAATAAAAAGAACCCGATCCAATGTTAAAAGACACGTCAGTCAATATATCATGACCATTATCATAATTCGTTGATACATTCGCAAAAGAGATAACCGTTTCGCCATCCATAGTGTTTTTTATCATAATAAAATTTTTTCTTTCGGGCAAGATGTTTTATATCAATGTCACAACCAGCAATCCAAACAAAGCGCAAATTATTGCACCAATTGTCAATTGCCATGAATATTTTTTTACCAATGTGTTTGCGCGATCTTGGAATCGCCATAGTAAAAAACCGACCGTCGCGAAACGTCCTGTTCTGAATATCGCAGACACACCCAAAAACAGCCAAATCGGATAATGACAAAGCCCCAAACAAATCGCCAGAACTTTATATGGTATCGGTGTGACGGCAGTAATGGCAATCATCCATATTCCCCATTTGTTTAATAATTCATCAATCATTGTTTGTACCGCAGCATGATTCGTTGGGTCTGGGATAATTTGCGGGTTTGCAAATGTCGCAACAAGCCATGTTCCCATCACATCATAAAGCCAATATCCAATCATATATGCAATCGCACCACCGACAATTGAACCAATTGCGGCCGCCAATGTAATGGAAAAAGTACGTTCTTTCTTGGCCACTATGGCGGGAGTCATAAAAACTTCTGGTGGGACAAATAAAAATACAGATTCACAAATCGTCATAAAAAATACCAGCCATGCATACCACGGTTTTGACGATTGATCTAAGATTTTATTGATAATTTTCACGTTTGTTATCTTAATAAATTATGGCCGTGTTCGCAAGTGAATATAAAAAATATTTTCCCCTTGTTTTTTTTATATACCAGTGTATTATTGCCGCATGGGCAGTGTTGTGAAAATAAGGATACGCATATTATGAAAAAACAGATAAATTCTAACCGTGGTGAAAAAATTGCCAGCAAAGTGCAAACTTTGGTTGCCCAAATTTTACAACATGATTTTTCTGATGATGATTTAATTCGTGGAGTGTCTCTGGTTGGTGCTGAATCGCATGGTGGAATGCAATTTGTAAAACTGTTTTTTTATTCACGTGAAAATGTTGATGCCACGCAAAAACGCCTTGATGATGCGACCAAGATGATTCGGTTTGCGCTGGCGAAAAAAATAGATCAAAAATATGTCCCAGAAATTCGATTCGTTTATGATGATACGCTGGAACGCGCAGACAGATTGGAAAGTTTATTGGAAAATATCGAAAAATAGGAACGCGTAATGGATCAAAACCATATCAGAAATTTTTCAATCGTTGCACATATCGACCACGGTAAATCGACGTTATCTGACCGGTTGATTGAATATACCGGTGGTTTGGAATCGCGTGAGATGAAGGCCCAGGTTCTGGATTCTATGGACATTGAACGCGAACGTGGAATTACAATCAAAGCGCAAACTGTGCGTTTGAATTATACTGCGAAAAATGGTGAAAAATATCAACTGAATTTGATGGATACGCCGGGACACGTTGATTTTTCGTATGAAGTTTCACGTTCGTTGGCTGCCTGCGAAGGTGCAATTATTCTGGTTGATGCGACCCAGGGTGTCCAGGCACAAACTTTGGCTAATGCGTATTTAGCGTTGGATAATGATTTGGAAATGTTGCCAGTGTTAAATAAAATTGATTTACCGTCGTCGGATGTAAAATCTACGCGCGAACAAATCGCAGATGTTATCGGTATGGATGCATCAAATGCTCTTTGTGTGTCTGGAAAAACCGGAGCGGGTGTTCCAGAATTATTGGAAGAAATAGTCCAAAAACTACCATCGCCAAACGGAAACGAAAATGCGCCGACTCGTGCGTTGTTGGTCGATTCGTGGTATGATTCTTATCTGGGCGTGGTGATTTTAGTGCGGGTGGTTGATGGTAATTTAAATCGTGGTCAGAAGATTAAATTTATGGCAACAGGCGCAGAATACGTGGTTGATAAAATTG
>JAZROV010000015.1:0-25726 GCA_045648885.1 Candidatus Enterousia sp. | reverse complement strand
CGTGCCGCGGCCAATAATTTAGCAGCATTTTGAAAATCATTCGACGATGCACCAAAAGATATGCACGGAATAAAAATCACAGAAAACAGCAAAAATTTGACAAATTTCATAAATATTCTCTCTGCTATACGGCGATATTAGCATAAAAAATCACAGTCTGTCCAGACTTTTTAATCTCGACAAAACCCACTATTTTTCATTTGCGTTGAAACGCGTTTTTTGATATACTTTCACCCAAGAGAGAATTATGACAAATCGCATAATATTTTCGATATTTGGGTTATTTTTTGTACCAACACTTGCATTTGGTGCATGTTCTGTTGCAAATTTGACACGGTGTCTGGATTCCGCATGCGCGATAAATATCGGCGCAAATCCGGCGGCTCGCTGTCAATATTGTGGTTCAACTGCGGCGGGAACGCCTGCTAAATCAACTGCAATGAAAACTATTTCTGCGGGGACATCTGCAAAATATAATATATCAGACAAAGAATTAAAAAACGCGCCATCTGATCCGGGCGAACGTTATGTGTGGGCGACAAAAATTTGTTTAACAAAAGTCAGCGGTTGCACAAAAGATGATGTCGATGACAATTATGATTCTTTGATTGAAAAATCATGTACCGCGGCCGGAATTTCCGCACAATTCGCAAATCTGGCGCAAAAGGCAACTTTGACGAAAAATCTGTCTGCGTGTTCGACCGACATAAAATCATGTATTGTGAATGACAAACGTTGCGGTGCTGATTACAGACTTTGTGAATCAGATGCTAATTTTGATAAATATTTTTCAGAATGCAGTGTTTCTGCAAACGGATGCGAATCGTTTTTATCACAAATTCGTTCTGAATTGACCAAAACACGCAACGATATGATTGCCAGTGCTGATAAAATTTTGCAATCGATTGTGAATACATACCAAACATCGCGCAAACAAAAATTACAAAGCGCACAAAATTCCTGTAAAGATAATGGCGGATTTAAAAAGTGCGTTGCGACAGTATGCAATAATAATATGCCACACAAATGCGATACAAATTATAATTACGAAGAAACATTGGCTGGTCAATTATGTGAATTTTATAAAACTGCATGTAATCGGTTGAAATAAAGAAAAAGATATGAATAAAACATTGGGTAAAAATTTTGTAAAAATATTGTCAGTTGCGATTGCGACATGTTCGCTGTCTTTCGTTTGCAACATATCGAACGCTGCAACACGTGCGGCCGTTCGTGGAACACCGGTATCGCGAAAACCGGTCACAAATGCACAAACTGTGGCGACACAAACCGCTGCAACAGTGGTTGAAACAACATCTGAACCGGCTGAGACAATTGCAGAACCTGAAATTTTTGAAAATAAATCATCTCAATTTGGTGATATTTTATCGGGAACTATTTCGGGCGACGACGGTATAGACACTTCTGATTTAGCGGAACAAATTCGCAAACAACGTGCGGCTGCCGATGCGCGCGACAACATAGACATGGCCCAAACAAATCTGCAAAATTCCCTGCGCAGTGGTAAAAATGCATGCGACAGTGGTCTGCGCCAATGCATGCAAAAAACCTGTGGTGAAGATTTCACAAAATGTGCAACAGACGGTGATACTATATTCGGTGATAAATTGAATAAATGCCGTCGTGATACAAACTGCACCAGCGAAGAATTTAATTTGTTCACCGCCGAGATTAAGGCGGACCGTGATATGAATGTTCAATTAGCGTCGTATAATGCGGTTATAAATTGTGGAAATAATTATAACGCGTGTATTCAAAACGAATGCGGCGCAACATTCACAAAATGCCTGGGCAAGACTGCGGCAGATGCAGCAATCAAAAAATGTGCAACCATCGCGAAAAATTGTACCCAACAAGATTCTGGTCTGGCGGCACGATTTGGCAAAGTCATCGGCGAATTGCGTGGTGTGGCCGAAAAAGATGTCAAAACTGATGAAGCGCGGATGTATGAATTACGCAAATTGATGCGGACACAATGCGAAAGATTGGGTGCAATGTTTGACGAACGCAGTTTTGATTGCGTGTACACTGTGAATTTCTTTGCGGGCGACAATCAAACAACGCCAACTGCATCGCGTAAATTATACGCCGGCGACACATTTGTTTGTATGCAAGAATGGTTTGGTGTTAATGCAACAACATACAAAGAAAATGCATATCGTGAAACACGCGCGCAAACCGCGGCATCATCTGCAATGTTGGGTTCTGGGGTCGGCACTGCGGTTGGTCTGGTGACATCTGACGCAATCGGCCGCGCATTAGATACCCAAAAAGCCAAGAAAGCATTAGATGCAGAAAAAGAAAGCCAAAACAGCGAAACAACAAATTCGGTCAATAACAAACAAGCAAAACAAAACAAAAACGCCGAAGACGAAAGAAAAGAACAAAAAAGCGAAACCGATAAACCACCATTCAACGCATATGAAGCAGGCAAAAATCTGTTAACATCAAATCCAGAATTACAAACAAACCTTCAACAAATACTGAACGCTGAAACCAACGTGGTTGATAAAAAAAAAAATAATTAATAACCCCGACACAGCTTCAACAAAAGCCCCGAAAGCCATCAGCACAAATACTGTCACGGAAACAGTGTCAATGCCAGAGACAAAAGAGTACTATTCTACTCTGACAGCTCTACAAGATATCACAGAACCAACGACGGATCCGAATGAATGGACATTGGATACATATGAACAATGTCTTACAAATTTTAATGATTACAAAGGCTCTTCTAATGTAAAGGCTTTTTGGGCAAAATCAAATAATGGAAAATATTGTAATGGTTTCAGTGGTGGAAAATACTTGTATGATCGCAAGAAAAACCCGAATACATGTTCACAAAACAATTTCAAATCACTGAACGATGGCGAATGGAAAGTGACATTAAAAAAATGGTAAATCTATAACAGGCATCGCCAGATGCAGTGATACCCCCGGCGAAAAAGATGAAATTCGTGACAACATAGAAGAAAACCGCACAGGGACAAATTGTTGGTGCAAAATAACCAAATCAGATTTAACAGATTGTGCTACCACTCAAAAATTTTCATGGGATTTTATACCATACCGTTTGAATGAATCTATTGATCAATGGGCCCTGGAACACCAGGACAACGATGTCCCTGAAGATTATTACAAACTTGGTGAAAGCACTTGTCCATGGATGTGTGCATATGAATGTGGTTATAATATGCTTGATTATGGCACCGACAGACAAAGAAGAATGCATGGCGTACCGTACATAAATGAATATTATGAAAACTTACAAAACGAATATAAGAAACATATAGCAGAAGCATACGGGATATCATAACATCAAACGATTTTTTATATC
Source organism: Candidatus Enterousia sp. (assembly GCA_045648885.1). Lineage (GTDB taxonomy): Bacteria > Pseudomonadota > Alphaproteobacteria > Rs-D84 > Rs-D84 > Enterousia. The sequence continues at coordinate 22,368 of JAZROV010000015.1, read as the reverse complement.
CAATAACAAAACAACCGCCCAATTGGGCGGTTGTTGTTATTCAAAACGAAAACCAAAAGAAAATTATTCCGCGTTTTCAGTCGCTGGGGCTTCCGTTGCCACAGCTTCTGCTGCTGGTTCTTCTTCTTTTGCTGGCTGTGAGGTTTCTTCTTTGGCTTCTTCTTCAACCTTTTTGGTTCCGAAAGTCAATTTTTTACCTGCAACCAATGCGTCAATTTCATCTTGAGATTGCGCAACGTAAATTTTTACATCGACAATAACATCTGGGTGCAACGCGATTTTTGTATCAAACACACCAACAGATTTAATTGGAGAACCCAACAAAACCTGGGCTGATTCAACATTGACGCCCGCGATTTCTTTCAATTCGCGCGCGATATCGCGTGACGACACAGAACCATACAATTGACCGGTATCGCCCGCCTGGCGAATCATGTGTAATTTAGCATTTTTAACTGCATCAACTTTTGATTCAGCTGCTTTTTTGGCATTTTCATGACGTGCGATGATTTCTGCTTTTTGTGCTTCGAACAACGCGACATTTTCACGAGTGAAACGCATCGCTTTTTTGTTTGGCAACAAATAATTGCGTGCATAACCAGTTTTTACTTCTACTGCATCACCAATATTGCCCAATTTAGTAATTTTTTCTGTTAAAATAACTTTCATTTTATCTGTCCTTTTTTGTTAAAAAGTTAGAGTCTTGCAACCCAAACATACTTCTTTTTTGTAAAATTAAATTATGTGCGGGGATTGGCAGTGTTTGACGTTTCGCAGTGTACAAACGCTACATAAGAAACGGCAAACACAACAAGCACCCATAAAATTTAATTTTACCCCAGATTATTGCGAACGAAAGGCAATAACCCCAAATGCCGCGCACGTTTAATAGCGGTTGCCAGAGCGCGTTGATCTTTCTGGGAAACCCCAGAGATACGAGATGGAACAATTTTTCCACGTTCAGATATATAATGTGATAACATTTTTACATCTTTGTAATCGATATCTTTGTCCTTTAACGGATTAGATTTTTTACGATAAATTGCTGCACGGACTGCCATTATGCCACCTCTTCTTCTGTATTTTTCTTCATCATGACCGATGGACCTTTTGCCAATTCTTCAACGCGAACGTTCAAGAAACGGATAACATCTTCATCGATACGGGAACGGCGTTCCAATTCAGCGATTTGAGCACCCGGCAATTCGATATTCAACAAAACATAGTGTGCTTTGCGATTTTTACGAATAACATACGCCAAATTTTTCAAACCCCAAAATTCAGTAGATTTTACATCGCCACCCAATTCTTTGATAATTTCTGTGAATTTAGCCGCTTTTTCTTTCACCTGCGGTTCGGTCAAGTCCTGGCGGAAAACCAAGACGCTTTCATAGTAAGCCATTTTATTTCCTTTGGTTTAAATCAGCCGATAACCCCATGTCATCAGCAGGAACATCCCCAATTATGAATTTTTTTTATAAAAAATCAAGTCTTTTTAACAATAACCACAAAATCGGATTAAATCTTTGTTGACAGCGCTTTTGTAAATTTACTATGATTTTATCAACGAGAGATAAAAAACCATGAATAAATTTCACAGAAATTTTAACATTATGTCTATGTTCACAGCCACAATTTTGGCGGTGATTATATTTTTTTGGCGGACATTTATGAATATCGCGATTGCTAATGTGCTGTTGAATGGCGTTATAATTGGCACTACGATTTTCGGGGTTGTGATTTGTTTTGCTCAAATGTTTCATTTGTTGCCTGAATATCGGTGGTTGCATGCGTATTTTGACGGTCGCGCGACGTACGGTTTTGTGCCTACAATTCTGCGACCGGTCGCGATGATTTTACGGAATCGTCACGCACATATAACAACTGCGAATTTAACAGAATTGATGGAATTGGTATCAAATCGCATCGAAGATGAACGCGATACAATCCGCTATGTGACGAATACACTCGTATTTTTGGGGTTGCTGGGGACATTTTGGGGATTGATTTTAACAATCGGTGGTTTCGCAGAATTATTGATGAGTGTTGACTTCGAAAGCGAAGCCGTCTTGCAAACTATGCAAAATGGGATGACACTGCCATTATCTGGTATGGCGACCGCGTTCACCAGTTCGCTGCTTGGTCTGGCGGGCAGTTTATCCGTGGGTTTTCTGGGGCAACAGGTACAATTTGCACAAAACACAGTGTTTCAAGATTTAACTGATTTTATGACTAAATATACTCTCCAAGAACCAACCAACACCGAATTGGTTGAAAACGCACCAGTTTCAGAAAATGTATATAATAAAATTTCAGATATATATGATATATTCTCGTCAAACGATTATGAAATATGCGATTTGGTTCGAATCGATGGAAAATATCCTGCGGTGGTTGCGTTGGGAACGAATGAAAAATTATTTTTGGCCACGGTCAATGTTGACAGTGAAATATTAAACAACACGTTAAAACGCCTGGAATTGTGTTTCAAAGATACTCTGGACGGTATCAACATAGACACCAAAATTTTGTGCATTGATGGAACGAATTCTGATAAATCGGGGGCGATAATTCATTTTGCTACGACAGATGCGTTGAAAAGATATATATCATCGCGTCCAAACATCCGTCCAACAAAGCGGGACGATCAGGAAACTTTCACTGCGTACAGTAAATATATTTTAACTGTTATGAAATATTTATTCAGAACGGACAAATAAACAAAAAATAACGAGAGGGAATATAAGCAATGTTAAATATGAGATTTCGTGAAAAAACAAATGCATGGCCTGGATTCGTAGATTTGTTTTCTAACCTGGTCATCATTTTAATATTTTTATTGATAGTCTTTGTATTCTTGTGGACAACCACCAGTGTATTTAATAAAAACACAGGTGCACGCAAATTGGCTGTGTTGGAACATCAAAGACAGCAACAGGCGGCCCAGATTGCCCAAATGACCGCCGACCAAGAACAGGCCGAACAATTATTAATCGCTGCACGCAACGCACTGGAAAACCAAGAAATTCAGATAAATAATGGTGAAATTCAACGAAAAAATTTGGCCAACGCATATGAAGAAAAAATTGCGCAAATGATTTCTGAACAACAATTGATGCGTCAACAAATTGAACAAATGCAAATTCAAATGCAGTCACGAATTGCAGAATTGACAACTATGTTGAACCACGCAACATCTGCCAAAGAAGAAATGATGCGCATTGAATCTGAACGCCGTGATATCCAAGATGATGTTATGGTCAGAAACAGCGAATTGACTGCAAAAATCGAAGAATTAAATGCGGAAATTTCACGTTTAAATACTGCATTGGAAGCAGCCGAAGAAACCGCCAGACAGCAAGACGTCGAATATATCGAAATGTCAAACCGTTTGAACAAAGCATTGGCAGATAAAATCGCAGAATTGAATGCTATTGGTCTGTATCAATCTGAATTTTATAAACAGATAAAATTAGCACTGGGCGACGAACGCGGTATTCAACAAGACGGCGACAGATTCATCGTTTCCAGCGATATTTTGTTCGGCAGTGGATCGTATAAAATATCACCAGACGGGAAAAAACAAATTCAAATATTGGCAAATGTAATCAAAGAATTCGAAAAGAAAATTCCAGATGATGTCGATTGGATAATTCGCGTCGACGGCCACACAGATAATAAAGCGGTTATCGATGGCACGCCGGGTTATAAAAACAATATGGAATTATCACTTTTGCGTGCAACCGCAGTCGTAAATGAATTGGTTCGCGACGGTGTATCAAAACGGCGTTTAATACCATCAGGTTTCGGCGAATTGTATCCTGTGGCATTTGGAAATACTAAATCAGCCCTGCAAAAGAACCGCCGCATAGAATTACAATTAACGAACAAATAAACAGAAAAATTACCGTTGTTCTGAAAGCTCTTGTATAGCACAGTTTAACTTTGCTTTTTCAACATCGGTCAATTTTATTTCTGCCATTTCGTTATATTTAACAACTCTTAAAAATTCACCGTATACATATCGTCTGGACAGCGGATGCTTTGCCCAATTATCTTTGTCGCATTTTATATTTAATTCCGGAAAAGTTGCAACATATGATATTGTTCCAATATCTTTCATTCTGGGCAATATTTTTCTGGCCGTCGCAGTCACTCGCAAAGCGCTTTCTGCTGTTGTAAGCAAACGTAATTGTTTTATTCCATCATACCAGCCCTTTTCATATACAGAAACAAAATTTGCTCTGGTGTTGGTAGAATCTGTTTCTAATAATGTTTTCTTACTTAATAATGGATTATCAGGAATTGTTAACAATCTAGTATACATGATTACAGATTGTGAAATGGTTAAAACATCTGTCCAATCATATTTGCCGTGTTCTGTATAAAGTTGCTTTACCAGTCTTGTTTCTTCGGTGTCTTCTGTATAGGCTGGGTTTATACCACCTGTGATAATCAAACAAGACACATTCGGACAATACGCAGAAACCTTTGACAATACAGTACCATGAAACATATCTTTCAAAAAAGCTATATTTCCCATAATCTGTAAAGCTGATTTCGTATCGTATTTACCGCAATCGCCATAATTTTGATTAAATGGTTTATCTGGCACAAATAACAAGTCTGAAATCATACGAACAGATTTTTCATTTAAATCAGGTGCCTGTGGCAACTTGTCAATCAATCTCATTTATCAGCCTTTTCACCCATAGTCGCATTTAAAATTTAATTTGTCAACATCTATAACAATGTCAAAAGTGTTATAAAAAACCAGCCGGTTAAAAAAATATCTTTAAAATTCTGTGGCCTGCCACACGAAGCGTCATAGACGCGAAGTGTGGTCGGGGCGAAAGATTGGCTCGCTCGACACGGTGTGTCGGCTGCGGGGCAATCGTAACGATTTCGCTGCGCTGGCGCTTGCAAAATCTACTGCTTGTCGAACCTGACAACTGCGTTGTGATGTATCAAATCCAAATTTCACCACAAACACAAAATTAAAACCGACCATTTTGGTCGGTTTGAATTTTGTGGTCGTGCTTGGATGGCGGTTTGCGAACTGAGATTATACAGGTTGGGAGAGAGATTGAAGAGATGATGAATTCAAAAACAAAACCGTCTGATTAGACGGTTTTGTTAGCAAAATGCATTTTAACCTTTAACCATTTGAGATACATACCCTTCTAGCCAGTTTAAAAATTCTTTTTGTTTTTTATCTTCTTTTTGTCCTTCTTGTGTTAATCTATTTCGTATAAGTTTAACAATTTCTGATACTTCCTTATGTGATGTTAACTGAATAGAATGTTGGTCTTTATCCTTGAATGCTATTTCTATTTGTTCAATTTCTTTTGTCCCGGTTTTCTTTATTAAAAATATTGTAAATGCGGCTCCGCTTTCATGGTTCATGTTGGCTGTTAGACCATCAATCTCATAGGCTTCTATTTGTGTTCCTTTTTGATGATTATGCTTTTTTATTTCATCTGCCGATAATTTTTTTATTGTTTGGCTATCTTTTATTAAAATTTTCACGACTTTAAGTGTTGCTTGTTTAAATTTATCTGGATTCATGATATCTCCTTTTTTTATATCGTGCATTATAGCATAAATACACCTAAAATGCAAAAAAAAACAAAGAATTCGAACTATGAAAAAGGTTATGTTTCTAACCTTTTTTCTTTAAGAGTTCGAAATTGCGTAAAAAATAGCATTTTCAAAAAACTAAATTCTCGAACTCGCGAAAATATTGGAATACAAACAAAAAACCGCCCTTAGTGGCGGTTTTGAATTTTGTGGTCGGGGCGAAAGGATTGTTTCGCTGTCGCTTCACTCCCTTGGCTCATTCGCGTTGCGAACCGGCATACTTCCGTCTGCCTTTCGCCTGCGGGTCGAACCTTCTTCCCGAATGTTCAAGAATCTTTTCGCAACGACACCAAAGAATTAAATAAAAATACCACCGATTATGGTGGTATTTTTATTTAATCTGGTCGGGGCGAAAGGATTCGAACCTTCGACACCTTGGTCCCAAACCAAGTACTCTACCAGACTGAGCTACGCCCCGAAGGCATCGTCAATTATAATCTTATTTTTACGAATTGCAAATATATTTTGTATTTTTCTACCGCCAAAGGTTTTTTTATGATAAAATATACAAGAAATGAAAAAATATTTAATATTTTGTTTAATCGTTTTATCATCAAACGCCAACGCAAAATTACAGGCTGTGGCGTTCCCGAAAACCTATGCAGATTTTACTTTTGCTGAACGCATAGAAAACGCAATCCGCGGATATCAACCATTTATGGATAAAAAAGCGTATACTGAATTAAACATTGTCCCCGGCGAAGAGATTTATACAGATCATATGATTGCAACGAACGAAGCAACAACCACTTCACAACCACCAACCATCGAAACAGCTGGGACGACGACAACCCTGCCCCATGGAACGCAAGATTCAGACGAAGACACCACGTATGAGCAACCATCATCTTCCGGCACTTTCCCAGGGAAAACCATTGGTGGTGGCATTGTCGTGGAAAATAATCAAGTGACAGGCGGTTCGTGCTATCTGGCTGCCATAGATCGACATTTCACCAACAAAGTTTTGACGACTGGTAAATACGAAAATATCAACCCTGCTTTTGAAAAAAGCCTTATCACCATATTCAGGAAAGAAGGTCGTTGCGGCACCGTCGCAAACGACCCATGTGGATACACATGCTATGGCATTGGTTCGTCCCCGAAATGCGCAGGCGTAGTCATCAATTCCCGCGCCGAAGCAGAAGATTTTTATTACGAAAGATTTTGGAAAAAATATAAAATCTATAAATTACCAGACGTCATCAGCACCGATATATTGATTGCCTGTATGGCCAGCGGTCCCGGAACCGCCCTGGCACAATTTCGCAGATTTTTAGGTCTGGAATCTAAATCTTCGGCCGTGGACGACGAAATGGTGAACGCAGTAAAATCTTACCAGGGCGACATTCATAACCAATGGATGGATGTCCGCAACGAATTTTTACAAGACATTGCAAAAAAACGCTATAACGGTTCGGTCAGCCGCGGCTATGCCAACGCAATCGAAATAAAGCGGAAAAATGGTTGCCACGTTAAACCCACAGAACCACTTTACAGATAACCATCCGTACTCCAGCACTTGACAAAGTGTTATTTTTGTATTATAACATAGGCATGACAATAAAAAACCAAGAGGTGAAAGAATGTCACAAGATAAAAAAAAGAATCTTTCTGGGGTAAGAGCATTATTGGGCGTCGCCGGTTTTATTCTGATTTTATGGGGCGCAGGCATTGATGACGACCGCCAAAAAATGACTCCTGAACAGGCGAAACAAGAATTACCGTCTCAACGCAAAACAGATTTTATGATTGGCACAGGCGCTGTTTCTTTGTTGGCCGCATTGGCTTTGAAACCAAAACGCGACAGAGAATCAAGATAACAAAAATAAAAATGATTTTTCCCAGACCGACATTTTGCCGGTCTGTTTTTTTATAATTTACTTGTTTATTCACATAAAAAACGATAAAATAAATGGTATGGAGAAAAAGATTTTTTTGTTTTTCGCGATTTTGTTGACCTGGGGCCCAATAACAACGGCCGGCGGGGCTTTGCCTGATCGTTTTATAAACAAAGCGCTTTATGAAAACATATATCCATCAACATTAAATGACAATGTTCAAAATAAAAATAATAGTGCCAGCGCAACGAAAAAAACATCTGCAATGGCGAATTCCGTGTCTATAACACCTATGGGGAATCATCGTGTGGTGAAACGAACGACCAACGCACGCAGTGGCAGCAATATAACATCGAATACTTCGACGGGGCGTAATGTGGTGCCACGCGTAAATAATTCGCGGGCGGCGGCGACACCTGCAACACCGGCGACAAATACTCGTGCGGCAAACGTTCGGCAAAATGATGCGAATCGTCGCGTAATTGCACGCACACCAACAAATGTAAATCGCACACGGTCTGGGGTGGTTATCCGTTCACAAACAACCACAAACAACCAATCAAAAGCGTCATCCCAGCAATGTTTTGCAGATTACAAAGAATGCATGGATTCATACTGCGAACGCAGTGATACTGCGTATAACCGTTGTTATTGCAGTGCCAGATTGGCGCAAATTGATTCGAAATATGAAAATCGCATTGATGAATTAATTCAACAAATCATCAAATTGAAATACAGCAACACTGCGACTGATGCAGAAATAAAATCTTATTGGGACACAACTGTCGGCAATTATACTGGGGACAATCCGTGGGTAAATATTGATAATGCTTTGAACATAAATTGGGCCGACACACAAAGCCGTGTTCGCGGACAAAACGCATTTAATACTGGTCATCGCTATTGCGTAAATCACCTGCGTGCATGTTCATATATGTCATCTAACCTGCGCGACGCGTATAAATCAGAAATCGAACGCGATTGTTCTACATACGAACGCGGGCTGGAACGCATTCAATTGGCGGCCGAAAGCGTTATCGAAAGTTATGATAAATAACGTCTTTAATTCGTCTGTTGTTTTTCACAGTTTAAATTATGTTCATATATATTGCGCGCCAGATAATCACTGATTATTTCCCAATCGTGCGGCGTTCCGTAAATAATATCACAATCGCACAGCGATAAATCATTCGGCGATGCTGTATTTATCGCGCAAGATGCGACGAATATCGCGCAAAGAAGTTTTATAAACGATTTCATGATTTGACCTTTTGTTTTTAATAATTTGATTTTGAAAATTTGTTAAATTTTCGACATTTTGTTTGGCCGCGCGGGCGCGACAGTTAGCATCTGCGACATTGGCACCGTAAAAATATGCCCCAACAACGACGGCCGCAATAGCCATAAAAAGATATAATTTGTTCATAACAAAACCTTTTGTATGTTTTTTGTTCTTGTATAAAAAATTGATTTTTGATAAAATCATTTCGTCGGGAAGATTTTTTCCGATGGGGTGTAGATACCCGGTTTAACAGGCATCTGTGTTTTTTGTTTGACACAGATGACACCTTCTCCAACCAAACCACGGGGTTGGAGGGTTGCTGAATATAAAGAATAAAGCACACAATTTCCTGTTAAATTGTATCTAACCTCCAACCGCCTGATATTTTCTGGTGGTTTTGTTTTAATATTCCCCACTGACCAGAGGGGGGCACCAAAAGGAATGAAAAAAAAGAGAAAGGAGAAATGATGGTAAAACAAAATATAATATTAACCAGTATTGCGGCATTGGTAATCGCCACGCCGGCGATGGCGACGGTTGGCGATACAGTGAACGCCGAAAACCCTGCAATGTGTACAGTGGGCGATTTGGGTGTATCCAGTGGCACCGCAAACGCCACGGCGCAATATTCGATAAATTCGTATACCTGTGCGGCCGGAACATATTTGCCGGCGGGAACCAATTGGACCAGTGATAACCAATACGACAATTCATGTGCCCAGTGTTCATCAGGCAGTTTCTGCGTGGGCAGCGCATCATCATCCGACGCCAACGCCAGTGGTAAATACGAATACAGCCAAAGCAATGCAAAGGGTATCCAATCATGTCCATCTGGATACGCATTATCAGACGCCGGTTCTGATGCCCAATCGGACTGTTATCGTGCATGTGCAACCAGTGATGTTCCCCATTCGAACGCTGTAGATGGACGATATTATTACGGTGACGTGAACCAGTGTGTACCGACATCGAACGGGTGTGTGAACGGATATCATTATGTAGCGGCGGCGGCAGCGCCAACATTACCAGCAAATAATGCGCAACCAGATGAAGATACAATTGTCGCCAAAGGAAACAACGGAACAAGATATTGTTTTCTTGACGAATGTCTGGATGAATCGGAATGGGAAGCGTCTGATTTAGCGCAAGCCAGCGACCTGTCGAACGGCGAATGGAAGATATCTTGGACATCTGGCGCGACCCAGGGAACAATGCATGGTATCGCCAGTTGCAACAGCACGGCGGGTAATAGTGCTTCGGCGCAATGGAACAACGATTCGTCGAACTGGTTGCGTCCATCTGATACATTTACCAGCAACAGTACCGGACAATATTGTTGGTGCAAACCGACATCTTGGACGGCGTCTGGTGGTGGTGAGCAGTCTTTGGCTGCCGGTTGGGTGTTCGCCTACGACCGCGGGGACGCGTCGCGTTGCGCGAACGGCTGTGCGGGCGACTGAGCGAACTCCGTGAACCTCAATGCGTCCTTACGCTCTGCGGTGCTAGAAACAGATGGCGCCACGCCGGCGCATTGTCGTGCGAATGAAATCAGTATCCAATGGGGCAATGGCGCCGGCGGAACACAACAGACGACCGAATGTACATACGACGGTGCGGTAACCGCACCGGCGACCCAGCCGGAAAAACGTGGTCACACGTTCACTGGGTGGAGATTCGCTTCCCAGAATTAAGTCTCGGTTCTGGGTTTTCTCGTAGGTTGGGATATTATCCCCATCTACTCCTTTCCCCCACCGCGTGGCGGTGGGGTTTTCGTTACCCCCCTCCCGTTCTTCGAACGTACTCCCCCAGTGGGGGAGAATCTTTGCACTCGTCGCGGAAAAAAGTTCCCCTCCCACGGAGGGGTGCCCAACGGGCGGGGTGGGGGTGAAAAAGAATAAGTATGTTCAAATACCCCCACCTCCCGGCTGGCGCCGTACTCCTCCGGCGGAGGAGAACTTAGGCTCCGTCGCGGAATAAATTCCGCCCCACGGGGGCGGGGGACCGCTTGCGGTGGTGGGAGTGACCCCAACCAAAACAAAAAAACCGCCGAAACGGCGGTTTTTGTTTTTATTGATTCATGGAATTAAAGAAATCTGCATTTGTTTTCGTCAAACGCAATTTATCCAACAAAAATTCCATTGCTTCCAATGTTCCCATCGGGTTTATTATACGCCGCAAAACATACATTTTTGCCAAAATGTCTTTCGGCACCAATAAATCTTCTTTGCGCGTCCCCGATTTAGTAATATCAATCGCCGGATAAACACGTTTATCAGACAATTTTCTATCCAAAATGATTTCACTGTTTCCGGTTCCTTTGAATTCTTCGAAAACGACTTCGTCCATTTTGGAACCTGTATCAATCAATGCAGTCGCAATAATGGTTAACGATCCGCCACCTTCGATGTTACGGGCCGCACCAAAGAAACGTTTTGGACGTTGCAGTGCATACGCATCAACACCACCAGTTAAAACCTTTCCACTGGACGGAACGACCGTGTTATACGCACGCCCCAAACGCGTAATTGAATCAAGTAATATGACAACATCTTGACCCGATTCTACCAGACGTTTAGCCTTTTCAATAACCATTTCAGCCACCTGGATATGGCGCGTCGCAGGTTCATCAAATGTAGACGAAATAACTTCGCCACGAACACTGCGTTGCATATCGGTCACCTCTTCCGGACGTTCGTCAATCAATAAAACTATCAATTTAACATCTGGATAATTCGTCGCGATTGAATGCGCAATATTTTGCAGCATAACTGTTTTACCTGTACGCGGCGGCGCAACAATCAAAGAACGTTGACCCTTGCCTGTTGGCGAAATCAAATCAATCACGCGCGCAGACAAATTGCGACCTTTGTCAGTGTCAGATTCCACTTCCATTTTCAATTTTTCATCTGGGTAAAGCGGTGTCATATCATCAAACGAAACACGATGACGTAATTTTTCAGGATTATCCCCATTCACACGTTCTATGGTTTCCAACGCGAAATAACGTTCAGATTCATTTTGTGGTGCCTGAATCTGGCCTTCTACATAATCGCCAGTTTTCAAACCGTATTTTTTAATCAAATTCGGCGACACATACAAATCGTCTGGCCCGGCCAGATAATTGCTTTCCGGTGCGCGCAAGAAACCAAAACCATCCGGCATGCGTTCCAACACGCCATCACCAATCAAAGTAATTTTGTCATCTGCAGCATACACACGCATAACTGCGAAACGTAATTGTTGAACATTTAATTGCGATGGATTTTCAATACCCATATCTTCAGCCATCTTCAACAACTGCTGAGGCGACTTTGTCTTTAACTCATTTACATGCATATAAAAAACCTTTTTTGGAAATTACTCTGGGGAACCCCAGTTTTTCACCGTATATTATATCTGAAATAAACAAAAAAGTCAAGTTTTCAAAAACATGCTGAAAACCTGACCCTTTGTATTGTTAAATTGAATGCCAGAAAATATTATCGCGGCATATCCGGTGTTTTTTCAAGAAACACATTACGCGCGCGCAATTCCCCCATAATATCACATTTTATTTTTTCGACATTTTCTTGGCCTTTGCCAAAAGATTTTCTCTTGTTTAACTTGTCCATTTTGTTTACCTTTGGTCAATAACATCTCTCTGGTAACACGGTCAACATACCAAACAAAAATTTTTTTGTCAAGCGTTTTGTCAATCTTTTACCAGACTTTTTTATCCCCTATTCCCAATCGCCGTCATCGACATCGTCATCGTCGTCATATTCAGTATATTCTTCGACAATGATTGGTGCCGCCGGTTTTGCTGGTTCTGTATAGTGTACTTCTTTCACGACCCGAACACGACGATTTTCCGCATTCGGAGTATTATTCGGGGTTTGGACTTTCAAATCTTCTTCCCCTGCAGAAACAGCGATTATCTGGCTGGACGGGATACCGTATTTAATCAGCATTTTTTGAACCGCTTCGGCACGACGACCACCCAATGCGTAATTGTAATTGCTGGACCCTGCAGTATCAGTATGCCCAACCACAGACACTTTGATATTCTTGTTTGCCTGGGTTGTAGAAGCCAATTTTCTGATTAATTCTTCGTATTCAGGTTTAATCGTCGATTTATTAAAATCAAATCTGATTTCGAAAATTTCTTCCATTATATGCTGTTTTGGTTCCAATGGAATTTGTTGCACTTTGATAACCGTCTTTTCATTATTCGACGCAGGAGTTTTTTCCATTGCGTCCAAACGTTCATTTATCGCCAGCAAATCAGACCGCATCGCCATCATCATATTTATAAATTCTTCACGGGAAACATATTCTTCGCCGACATCTTTTTCTTTCACAGGTTCTTCAACTTCTTCATATTCCCATTCTTCTTCGGCCGCCCCAGACGCACCATTATCCATACCATAGATATTTTGATTAAATACAATTGGTTGTGGTTGTGCTGCCTGGACAGGTTGTACCGCCGGCGCCGCCGGCACAGGAACAACATTAACCAAATTAGATGGTATATTCACATTGTTGATGATAACCATTCCATCACGTGCACGTGTCGCACCCCCCATCGCAGTCAAACCCGCTGTTTCAGGATAATAAGTTTCAGACGCATGTGGCAAAGTTTGCGCAACCGCTGATTCTGGCACAGCAGCAGGTTCCACAGTTTTACCCTCTATGCAATCACGCAGAGCCTGGACCGTTGCAAAGAAACGATTTCTGCATTCGTTCGCAGTCGCACTTTGCCCAGATGCCGCCGCAGATATCCAGCAATCAAATTTAGCCTGGCTTTCTGCTGCCAATTTAGGCTGTAATTGAATCGCGTCGCTTTTTAAAATGTCCATCAATTCATTATAGGCATTATAAATTTCAAATCTTTCGTTTTCAGAGCCAATATTCCAAGTATCTAAACTTTCCGGGAAAGGACGTTCGCCAGAAAACGCACCAACCGCCTTTTGAGCAAACAATTCACCGATATCTGGGAAACCGCTGGTTCTGGCATTATACACCGCATAGGAACGATAATTCATCGCCAATTGATTCAAGAAAGAATCTTTGTGTGGCGCAGAATAAACATCCAATTGTTCAACATAATCAACACTGGGGGTTTCATAGACACCGCCATTATCCGTATCATTACGCGTCCCAGCACACCCCGCCAAAAACGCAGCACAAACAATTGTAAAACCAAACCCAGAATATTTATTTTTCATAATATTTCCCTTTCCTTGAATACTATATGCACAATTATATCGATTTTTGAAAATCTAGTAAAGCAAAAAAGCAATCAAAACAACAAAAATTTCATAAAATTATTTATCCAAAACCTGGGTCGCCATTTGTCCCAAAGACGGCAACATAGACTGCAAACCGCCGCCACCCGCAGAAGATACAGCCTGGATGACCGCATCCGTTCCAGACGCACCACTGGTTTTACCAACCCCGCTAAGTGTTTGGGTTAAAAAACCGCCCCACAATTCGCGTTTCGCAGCATTTATTTTTGACGGCGCACACTTTTCAGATTTAGCAACCAATTTCGCAACTTTTGCCGCTTCTGCCTTGGTATAATCTTGGGTTGAAAAAGGTATCTTTTCAAAAATCTCGTAAATATTGGACACTGTCTTACAGTCTTTATTAGTGACCGGATCACAAACCTTTGCTGAACTGGCCTTTGGATATCCAAACCAAATCATTTCTTTGTTGCTGGCCCCGACAAAACGTTCAAAGCACACTTCATTATTATTATCAGCAATCTCCATAAATCTGGCATACAAACCATCGTCAGATCTGATTTCACTTAATTCAGAATTACACGGGTCCCCCAGCCCCACAATCGCCCCTGTTGCATCTACATCGCCGATTTTTGCCCATTCTTTGACCAAATCGTTCACAACACGTATTTCATCACTGGTTGGGACACAATCTGCAACCAATTGTTGTTGTTGAGCATTTAAACCTTTAACATTGCCGACCAAACTTATAACAGTTGGCAAAAGACTGGTCGCGGAATCAATTGAAGATTCTGTATTTTTTTTGACAGATGACGATTTTTTAACACTGACCGCACCCAACGCCACGACCGGCGCCACAAAAGCCAAGGCGACAAAGACAGATAATATTTTTTTCATTCTCTCTTTTGTTCAACGGTATTATATCATAAAAAAAAGATTATATAAATATAAAAATTGCATTTTTATTTTCAAACATATACACTGTTGGTGATGAAACCAGATCGTCGCAATTTTATTATAATATCGAAACATAAACGCCTGATGCGGTTATGGCAGTTTTTCTTTACCGGTTGGGGCCTGGTTATGGTTGTCGTTTTGATTGCGGCACCATTGTTCACTAAACAGATTTTATGGACACCGATTACCACTGTAAATATGCGCGATATGATTTCAAATCAATTTAAAATGACAAATGCATCTTTTGTTGGCGTTGACAAAGATAACAATCCTTTTAAAATTTACGCGGTGTCTGGCCACCAAGAATATAATAAACCAGATATTATATTTTTGGAAAAACCGTCGGGCACAGTGGTTCGCAACACAGACCAAGGGAAAGTCACTGATAATGTAAGGGCTATCCAGGGACAATTTAATCATAAAACACATGTTTTGACTTTGATTGGAAACGTTCGTGTAGATTCCAGCAATGGCGACAAAATTTTAACAGAAAAAATGGTGATAAAATTATGATAAAAAAATCTGTTTTACGGGTTGAACATTTATCCAAAAATTATGGCAAACGCGTTGTATTGCGCGATATTTCCATGATTGCGAACCAGGGTGAATCGATTGGATTATTGGGACCAAATGGTGCCGGGAAAACAACTGCGTTTTATTGTATTACGGGCCAATTGGCGGCATCTCGCGGCCAGATTTTTTTGAATTCACAAGATATCACACACCTGCCGTTTTATCAGCGTTCGCGTTTGCACATCGGGTATTTACCCCAAGAAAACAGTGTATTCCGCGGTCTGTCGGTCGAAGATAACATTATGGCAATTTTGGAAGTTGTTGAACCAGACAGAAAAAAACGTATTGAAAAATTGAATTCGCTGTTGGATGAATTTGCAATCGCATTTTTAAGGAAAAGTCCTGCAACATCTTTGTCTGGTGGCGAACGTCGTCGTGTTGAAATTGCACGTGCGTTGGCAAATGATCCTAAATTTATTTTGCTGGACGAACCATTTGCAGGTATTGACCCTATCGCAGTCAACGAAATTCGGTCATTGGTATCACAATTGAAACATCGTGGTTTGGGTGTGATTATAACCGACCATAACGTCCGCGAAACTTTGGGTATTACAGACCGCAGTTATGTTCTGCATGATGGTATGATTCTGAAACACGGAACAACCGATGAAATCGTCCGAGACGAAATGGTTAAAAAAGTTTATCTGGGCGAAAATTTCACTATGTAAAATTACAAAATTTTTTAAACAAAAAAATAAAAGCAAAAAAAGGAGAAAATAGTATGTTTGCTGTTGAAAAAATTCACGCTCGTCAAATCATGGACAGCCGTGGGAACCCAACGATTGAATGTGACGTTATTTTGAATGGTGGCGCATTTGGGCGCGCATCTGTTCCATCTGGGGCATCGACCGGTTCTTTTGAAGCATTGGAATTACGCGACGGTGGAAACACATATATGGGCAAAGGTGTTTCCAAAGCGGTAAAAAACGTAAATGAAATTATCGCACCTGCTTTGATTGGTATGAACGCAGAAAACCAAACAGAAATCGATGAAAAGATGTTGGCTTTGGACGGTACGCCAAACAAAGATAAATTGGGTGCAAACGCAATTTTGTCTGTGTCTTTGGCAATTGCACATGCGGTCGCAAATGCAAAACATATACCACTTTATAAATACATCGCAGATATATTTGGCGAATCAAATCCACATGTTATGCCACGTCCAATGATGAACATTATAAACGGTGGCGCACATGCAGACAATGGTCTGGATGCCCAGGAATTTATGATTATCCCCAATGGCGCAATCAACGAAGTCGAAGCGATTCGCATGGGGTCTGAAATATTCCACAATTTAAAAAACATTTTGAAAAAAGATAAACACAGCACCAATGTTGGGGATGAAGGTGGCTTTGCTCCAAATTTCAACACTTGTCGTGAAGCATTAGATACAATTGTATCTGCGATTCGTGCGGCCGGGTATGAACCAGGCAAACAAGTATCAATTGGTTTGGATGTTGCGGCTTCTGAATTTTTCAAAGACGGCATTTATAATTTCGAAGGTGCCGCAAAAACATCTGATGAGATGATTGAATTTTATGAAAATTTAATCAGCGAATATCCCATTATTTCTATCGAAGACGGCCTGGCCGAAGAAGATTGGGACGCATGGAAAAAATTGACTGAAAAAATCGGCAATAAATGTCAATTGGTTGGCGATGATTTATTTGTGACAAATCCGATTCGTTTAAAGAAAGGAATCGACAACGGTGTCGCAAACGCAATATTGATAAAAGTGAATCAGATTGGTTCATTGACTGAAACTCTGCGTGCAATAAAAATGGCGAAAGATGCAAAATACGGTGTTGTGATTTCTCATCGCAGTGGCGAAACAGAAGACACAACTATTGCAGATTTATCGGTTGCTACGAATGCAGGTCAAATTAAAACCGGTTCTATGTCCCGCACAGACAGAATGGCAAAATATAACCAATTGATTCGCATAGAAGAAGAATTAGGCAAAGATGCAACATACGGCAAATAAATGTTGATGGGGATAAATTTATTAGCAGTGATAAAATACGCAATCGCGATATCTGTTTTGGTTTGCGTATTTTTGACGCCTGTGTATTTGGCTGCTGTGAATGAACGGGAAAAATTAGACAGAATGCGCGTCCGTTGTGGCGTGATGCTGTTTGGTTGGTCGATTATCGGATGGCTGGTTTCATTGGTCATCGCATCGAAAAAATAAATTTATCAAAAAACGAAAAAACCGCCATTTGGCGGTTTTTTCAACATAAATCTGAAATTACCAAATCGCGTCAAAAACAGCACTGCGGAACGAAGAAGTCGGAGCCGCAGCCATATCGGTTGCACACTGTGTCGAACACGCCGCAGCGCACGCTGTTGCATCTGCATAGGCTTTGTTATAAACCCAATACGATGCAATTCCGGTTTCATATCCGTATGCTTCTACTGGTTCCATTTTACACCAGCAATGTTGTCCAACATCGGTTCTGGTAGTATATAAATTTGTTTGCGCCGTACCGTTTGTTCCACTGACTTCATTACACGCCGCAACACCAGTGATGGTTTTACTGTAATTTGTATCAGTCATCGTCACTTTCCACGTTTTCGTAGTTCCATCTTCGTGTTCGTTGACTGTTCCAGTTGTTATAGTTTTTTTGAACACAGCAATATAACTGTTATTCACAGCACACACCGTCGTTCCAAACGCAACGACCGGCATCAAACACAGAGCCAAGCCCAAGACTTTTTTCATTTTTGTTTTCCCCTTTTTTAAATTTTTAATACGTGATGAATAAACCCTCCGCTGTTATTTTTTCTGACCAGGAATTATTGCCCAAACACCCATCCTGTAAACGTATATCCACGCTTAGTCGGTGCCTGTGCCGGCACAGACAAAGAATCGCTGTATGTACAAGATCCTGCGTCGCCGTATTGTGTTCCATCTTCGTTATTCCAAATTATCGTGATAGTGTTGGCTTCACATGTACCAACATTTGTATAACTGTACCCATCGCCACAAACTAAAACACAAGAATCTTCGGTTGGGCTGGCATCACAACTTTGATTAAACGAATAAGAATGTTTAGTGTTATCACACGAACCAGAATCTGGCATCATCGACAAAACATCAGACGCCAATGGCAATTTTTTATAATTTGTCGGACATCCGACACCCGTCAAAGAAACGCAACTGGAACCATTGCTATACGCATCTGCACCACAAAGTGAAATCGTTGTCCCCGCTGTAAAACCATTATAAATAGCATAAACAGTGTTCGGCAGTTCACGCACAGCATACCCACCCATAACACAGGTATTCCCGACACGTTCAGAAACAGCCGATGCCCCTACCCCGACCATATCATAATAACCAGATTCACAATGACCCTGGGCATAGTCCGTACAAGACGAACCATTCAAATACCCATTTGGACAAACCTTTATTGCAGTTCCAACCAACGTTCCGTTATAAATTGCGGACAATTCATCAGGTATTGTTGTTAAATTATATCCAGGCATTTCGCATTTGCCATTATTCGGTTGAGTGAAAGTATACGCCATATTTGCGCCAACCATAGTTGACCCAGACGGACAAGTCGCAGCCATAACATCAGCCACAAACCCGAAACCGACCAAACAAGCGGTCAAAGATCGTGAATAAAAATTCATAAAATTTGTTTTCCCCTTCGGCACTCTGTGCCCTTTGGTGAAGCAATCCGGAATCGAACCTGACTTAGGGATTAAGCTGTTAATAGGGTGACTCCCTGATCGCTTCACCAAAGGGAAAAATGCCTTTGCAAAGATTATAACACAAACACGAAAATCAAAGCCAGTAAAAAAATCAACCAAAATGGAAAAAATTCAAAAAACTGAAAAAACCGCCACATTGGGCGGTTATATTTTTCCAATTCAAAACGATAAATTAATTGCAGCTGCCAATCAATTTAGAAATTGAAATATCTTTGTGCAACAAGAAATCATATTCACAATTGCCAGAACGATAAGAACCTGTGCATGCAGCCAATGTTAAAACTGCGAACAAAGCCAACATTAATTTTTTCATATGTATTCTCCTTTGTTTTATTATGCTTTTTGAAAGCTAATTGAATTGTAAAGAATATATTCCTTATATCAAGAAAAAAATGCAAAGCCCCGAAAAATCGGGGCTATATAAAATCTGGCATAATTTTTTATTTTGCCAAACGATTGTTTATCATCTGCTGGGTCTTTTCTATACCGTAAATCAGTATAAAATTCGGCAAACGTGGACCGCTGGTCTGGCCCAACAAGACATGATAAAACATTCCGAAAAATTCGCGCAATTTATCAGCATCATAATATTTTTTACCGATATCATAACAGAATGTTTCCAAATCTTTTTCGATACCGCTTTTGCCGACAAATTGCGACAACCCATCACTTAAATCGCGCAAAACGATTCGTTCTGCATCGGTTGGATCACGATATTGTTTATTTGGTTTAACGAAATCGTGGAAATATTGCACTGCATAGCCCGCCATCTTATTCAATTCAGGATTATTCTCCGGTGTTAAATCTGGGTTATACGCAGAAATATATCCCCACATATCTTCGATTTTTTCAGTATTCGCCGCAGACGCCAGATTCAGCAACAAATTATAAGTTATCGGCATACGGCCATCTGGGACGCCGTGTTCACGATGAATATACACGACTGGGTTAGTCATTTTTTCCGTGTCATTTTGTTTATCATACGCATTCAGATATTGATAGTATTCATCAACATTGCGCGGAATAACATCGAAATAAAGCCGTTTACTGGTCGTCGGTTTAGTGTACATAAACAACGCCAAACTTTCAGGATTCGCATACGCCAACCACTGTTCGATATTGATACCGTTTCCTTTGGTTTTTGAAATTTTCTGGCCCATTTCATCGACGAACAATTGATATGTTAAATTATCCGGTTGATGTCCACCAATAACGCGCACGATTTGCCCAGACAATTTATACGAATCGGTTAAATCAGCCCCACACATTTCATAATCGACATCCAACGCCAACCAACGCATCGCCCAATCTGCTTTCCATTGCAATTTTGCGTTTCCATTTAACACAGACTGTTCAACCGTCGTTCCGTCTTCATCAACGAACGTGACCGTGCCCTTTTCTGGGTTCACAGCCAACATAGGCACCGCCAACACATGACCTGTTGATGGCGAAATCGGCATAATTGGGCTGTATGTCTGGCGACGTTCTTCACCCAGCGTCGGCAACATAATTTCCATAATTTTATCGTAATTTTCCAAAATTTTAATCAGCGCATCATTAAAGCGCCCCGATTTATACATATCGGTAGAACTGACAAATTCATAATCGAAACCAAAACCGTCCAAAAAATCGCGCAACATCGCATTATTATGTGCGGCGAAACTGTCGTATTTTCCGAACGGATCCGGCACACGTGTCAACGGACAACCGATGTATTTTGCGACTTCTTCTTGGTTTGGAATATTGGTCGGAACTTTGCGCAACCCGTCCATATCATCAGAAAATTCAATCAAACGTGTTGGAATATCAGAAATTTTTGAAAACGCCCAACGAACCATACTGGTGCGCGCCACTTCACCGAACGTGCCGATATGTGGCAGCCCAGACGGACCAAAGCCAGTTTGAAATAAAACATAACCTTTCTTTGGGGTTTTATTACCGATACGCGCTAAGATTTTGCGTGCTTCTTGGAACGGCCAAGTGTTAATTTGACTGTAATCGATATTTGACGACATAATAAAACTCCTGTGGTTATTTAATTTTGCCGCACAACGGCGGGAATTCCATTGTATCATGTAAAACCCACCACGCAATAAAAAAATTCTGCATTTTCACCCTATATTCCCCCCGCATACTTCGTTATTCTCTCCCCACGTGGGGGTATGCCCCACCCCTGCGGAGGGGCCGACGAGATAAAGCGTCAGCGTAAATCGAGTCGGGGGCGGGTCAGACAAAAATCTCAGACAGATAAATAATCAAGAAAAATATATTTTTACCCGCCCCCGCATCGAACCGATGGTTCTCTGCGACCCCGCCGCAAGGGCGGGGTTTACAATTTTTACCCCCACCCCGCCCGTTGGGCACCCCTCCGTGGGAGGGGAACTTTTTTCCGCGACAAGTGCAAAGATTCTCCCCCACGGGGGGAGTGCGGCGCCAGCCGGAGGGGGGTCGTCACCCCCACCACCCTGCGGGTCCCCCGCCCCCGTGGGGCGGAATTCGGGGCTGGGGGCAATGCCCGTTATTCTCCCCCACGTGGGGGAGTGGCGCACCGCGCCGTGGGGGGTAACGAAAACCCCACCGCCACGCGGTGGGGGAAAGGAGTAGATGGGGATAATATCCCAACCTACGAAAACACCCCAGAACCGAGAACTAATTCTGGGAAGGGCTGACGAATTTCCATCCCGTGAATGTATATCCACGTTTGTCCGGATGGGTTGACGGAACCGTCAACGATTCGTCGTATGTACATTGATCGGTCGTGAACACTGTCCCGTTTTCGTTCTTCCAGTTGATGTCGATGGTATTGGCCACACATTGCATTGAGGCGCCAACGACCCCGAACACCGCAGAGCGGAAGTCCGCATTGGGGCCCACGCCGCCCTCGCAGCTGGCCGCACAGTCGCGCGCGCAATCCAACGCGTCCCTGACGTCGTAGTTGAACACCCACGCAGCAGACAACAACTGCTCAGACCCACCAGATGGTGTCCAACTGGTCGGTTTGCACCAACAATAACGACGTGACGAATCGTTCGCATCTGCACTGTTGCTCATCAAACCATTGTTCGCCGGCATTGTCCAATCGCTGCTGTCACCACCCCATGCCCAGTTATGATTGTCGCCTGGGACCGCATTA
>JAZROV010000014.1:0-46660 GCA_045648885.1 Candidatus Enterousia sp. | reverse complement strand
CTCCCCCCGTGGGGGAGAATCTTTGCACTTGTCGCGGAAAAAAGTTCCCCTCCCACGGAGGGGTGCCCAACGGGCGGGGTGGGGGTGAAAAAGAATAAGTATGTTCAAATACCCCCACCTCCCGGCTGGCGCCGTACTCCTCCGGCGGAGGAGAACTTAGCACTCGTCGCGGAATAAATTCCGCCCCACGGGGGCGGGGGACCCGCAGGGTGGTGGGGGTGACCCAGATAAAAATAAAACCGACAAAAGTCGGTTTGATTTTTATGGCGCACCCAGCGGGATTGTTACGCTTTGCTTCACGCCCTTGACTCATTCGCTTTGCGAACCGGCATACTTCCGTCTGCCTTTCGTCTGCGGGTCGAACCTGCTTTTCGGTTCGAACCCTGGGGTGACCCAGATAAAAATAAAACCGACAAAAGTCGGTTTGATTTTTATGGCGCACCCAGCAGGATTCGAACCTGCAATCTCCGGCTTCGGAGGCCGACGCATTATCCAGTTGTGCTATGGGTGCAGATGTTTTTACGAATGTATCTATGTTACATCATTTTATTCGTATTTTCAATAATTGTTTATACATAAAATCGTTCACAAATAATCGAAATGTGTTTCGTATGCCTGAATACAATTTCATCTGTTTTTCCAGATTTAAAAAATCAATTTGTTTATATGCAGATTTTGAAAAAGTCTTTAATTTTTCAGTGTCATATCCGTATGTTTTTGCGTCTTTGATTAAATGTATTAAAACCACTGAAAAATATTCAGGATACACTGCGTCCAAATCTATCAGTCCACAAATATTATCTTGGCTGTCTAAGATAACATTTTTCGCATGCAAATCAGTATGATAAAGTTTTTTGTGTTTTACACCGCATATTTTAAACAGCAAAGATGTAGCCTTTAAAACCAAAGGCAATTTCAATTCAAATTGTTCGTTATACGGTATATTTGATATCTGGTACGATATATCAAATAATTGTTTATATACCATGTCTTGTTTTTCAGGCGACATACCTTCAATAATGCGGTCATGAAAAGTTTTTCCTTCTAAGAACGGATATGTTTCAAAATATTGCCCGTCGACATTATGTATTGATACATCTGGGACTGATAAACCGATTGCTTTTAATTTTTGGCTGGCGAACAAATTGTGTTTCGCAGTAATTTCATTTTCAAATCTGTACACGGTTTTATTGCCCCCATTTTCAGCAATATAAATATCGTGCGCAATCCCTAATAATTCAGGTTTATATACGACCGTTTTTTCGCCGCTAAGTTTTTTTATTGTTGAAATTCGTTCGTTTTGTGTATTCATATCTTTTACTGTGCCAACATCGCCAACATAAAATCGTCTAAATCTCCGTCCAAAACCGCATTTGAATCTGTTTTTTCAACGTTTGTTCGAACATCTTTGACCAGTTGATACGGATAAAGAACATAGTTGCGAATTTGACTGCCCCATTCGATTTTTTTCTGGTTTGCTTTTGCGGCATCTTCAGCGGCAGCGCGTTTTTGCATTTCCAGTTCATACAAACGCGAACGCAATATTTTCATTGCCATTTCTTTGTTTTGAATTTGACTGCGTTCGTTCTGGCATGTGACAACGGTGTTTGTCGGGATATGGGTTATGCGAACTGCACTGTCTGTTTTGTTAACATGTTGCCCACCTGCGCCAGATGAACGATATGTGTCAATGCGTAGGTCTTTTTCGTTAATTTCAATTTCGATAGAATCGTCAATATCAGGCCACACATCCACAGATGCAAAACTGGTCTGGCGTTTACCGTTCGCGTTGAACGGTGAAATTCGAACCAATCGATGCACGCCAATTTCGTTTTTTAACCAACCAAATGCGCGTTCGCCAGAAATACGAACGGTAATACTTTTGATGCCCGCAACATCACCCGGATGTTCTTCGACAATTTCTGTTGTAAAGCCGTGTCTTTCGCACCAACGGGTATACATACGCGACAACATTTGTGCCCAATCTTGGGCTTCAGTACCACCAGCACCAGCCTGGATAAACAAAAAAGCACCATTGTTATCTTCGGGGGCGCGAAACAAAGTGATAAATTTCGCACTATGTGCATCATCTGATAATTTTAAAATCGCAGTATTTACATCTGGGTCGTCTGGGGATAATTCGTACAATTCAACCAGATTTTTATATTCGTTTTCCAAATGATTTAATTCGTTGATTTGTTTTTCCAAACTTGATTTTTTCTGTAAAATGCCACGCGCATAATCTGGGTTATCCCATAAATCAGGCCCATTTGAAATTTCGGTCAATTTATCAATTTCAGATTGAATTTTATTCGGGTCAAAGAAACCCCCTGACGGCAGAAATGTCGTCGCGAATTTGTTCAAAAACGTCTGTTTCTATGGCCATAACATTTGAAAATATACCAATATTTTTCTTTAAATCAACTTTTTTATGCAAATCAGTGAAAGTTTTATTGCGTCGACGAAACAATCATGATATAATTATCCTAACGAGAGGGATATTCCATGAATAAATTTTTAACAGCCTTTACGTGTATTGGTGCGCTTTGTATGATGAATTCTGCGTTCGGTTTGTCGGCGGGAACGACTGCGAATGACGGCGCGCGCGCGTCAACTATTTATGTGAATTCTGCCGGAAATTCTACTGGTGGATCACGTGGACAAAAAGGCGTGGTTAACGCATATGTTCAAAATCAAAAAAATACTTATTTTATGATAACTCAACCGGATGTTGATACGGCATGTCGTCAGAAAATCTATAAATGTTTATCTGATTATTGCGGTGATGTGACGGTCGTTCCAGGCAAAACTTCTGGTCGTTGCGCAAACGGTTTCGCAACAGAAAGCGAATTGTATAATTATGCGCTGTTGTGTTTACAGAAAGATACATCAATTTTATTGCCACAATATAATACGATAACTAAAAATGGTTCGGGCGGAATGAATACCGCGGCGCGGTTGTGCCCGTCGTATGTGCAACAGGAAATAATGTCGTATTTATCAATGGCGAATATGGCGGATAAATTGACTAAATCTCATTCTGATTTGTGTTTGCAACGTCGTCGTGAATTAGAGGCTGCAATGGCATGTCATTCGGTGGCGCTGGCGTATGGTAACGAAACAGACAGTAAATTAAAAACAATGTTGTCTGATTATTGCGGTGCCGGTGTCGTTGGCGGATCTGCTGAAATGGTGACGCGTTTTGCAAACGCAGGTAATGTTGGTGCGAATATTTGGGGTTGGGCTGAAAAAATCGTGAATTTAGAGGCGAATTCCAAAGGAAACAACTGGGAATCTGCGGTTGATTCTGTATTGGCCAGTTATACAAATCGTATGAATTTGGCGTGCGGTGACGATTTAAAATTGAATACAACACCGCATGAAACAACCGACGGTTATCCAACACTGCAAACAGCGGCGGCGGTTTTAACTGGGGTTGCGTTTCCAACGGCAAACACAAAGACTGAAAACCCATACGCAACGCAAAGTTTATATATGGAAATAACATCTATGTCGGAAATTTATGATTATGCGACTGCGAATACGGTTGTCCAGGCAGGTTTGACGAATAATGCAGTATCAACACCGAATTCGTTTTTGACTTCGGCGCAAATGGATAATATGCAAACTGCGTACATTCGCGGAACCAAAGTTTTCGTCATCCGCGACAGTTCGCGTTGCTATATGGTGCCGGTTGCAACATTAAATCAGTCTGAAAAGTCTTTGATGGCGCAATCTTTTGCAAATTGTGTCAGCCGATAGTTAAAAAAACACAAAGATAACCAACAACCACCAATCGGGTGGTTTTTTATTTTGAAAAAAATATATGCATAATCTTGAAAAAATCTAATTTTTTTGATATAATTATTGCCATGAAAATAACACGAAGACAACTTTTGAAAACGGTCAGTTTTGGGGCATTGTTTGTTGGGATGTCGCCACGCGTTGTGTTTGCTGCGCCAAACGCATTGAAAAATATTCGCACTGGGGCCCAGCCTGGAAACAAAACGCGATTGGTTATTGAAACTTCATCACGACCATCATATTCTTTTTCATACGGTGAAAATCAATTGATTGTAAATTTATCAAACACAAATGGGCGGGGCGATGTTAAACCAAATCTGGCGAATGGCACATTGATTAAAAGAATTACTCAAATCCAAGACGGCTCTAAACTGCAAATTGTTGCTACATTATCTGGTGCAATCGATGCGATTGAAAAGAACCAGGTTATGATATTAGAACCAAATGGCGACAATGATTTCCGATTGGTAATCGATTTTGCATCTGGGTCAGGGCGCGGTATAAATTCGAATGCGCCTGCTGCATCCG
Organism: Candidatus Enterousia sp.; assembly: GCA_045648885.1. Classification (GTDB taxonomy): domain Bacteria; phylum Pseudomonadota; class Alphaproteobacteria; order Rs-D84; family Rs-D84; genus Enterousia. Next base: position 42,328 of record JAZROV010000014.1, on the reverse strand, counting down.
CAACAAAATCTGAAAAAAATACCGCGGCTGCTAAGCCAAATACGAACCAGCATATAATTGTTATTGATGCTGGGCATGGCGGCAAAGACCCGGGGTGCATAGGTAAGGGCGGAACCCAGGAAAAAACAATCGTGTTATCGGTTGCGAAAAAATTAAAAACAAAATTAGATGCAAACGGATATAAAACGTTTTTGACGCGGTCAAACGATACATATTTAAAATTGGCAGAACGTGCAGAAATCGCGGAAAAGAAACACGCAGATTTGTTTATATCTTTGCATGCCAACGCGAACCCCAGTCGCGATATGAAGGGATTTTCAATTTATACTTTGTCTGAAAAAGCATCTGACGAAGAAGCGCAAAAATTGGCGGATTCTGAAAATGCTGCCGATAAAATAGATGTCAGCGGTTTCGAACATTTTTCAAAAGATATTCGTGTTGCGCTTTCTGCATTGCAACAACATGCGGTCGCAGAGCTCAGCGAAGAATACGCCAACGGTTGTGCAAAAACTATGAATCGTGCATCTATTGAACAGCAACCCGGCCCTGCGGTTCGTCATGCGCCGTTCGCGGTTTTGCGTTCGACTGTGCCTGGTGCATTAATTGAATTAGGACATTTATCGAATAAGAAAGAAGAAAAATTATTAAAATCAGATGATTATCAAAACAAACTGGTTGCCGCGATTGTAAAATCTGTGAACGCGTATGATTTTGATGTATAAAAAAACGGTCGGTTGACCGTTTTTTTATCATAATGTATATCAATTATTCTTTTTCATTTTGCATGTTAAACAATTGACGTTTAAAAGCGGATTCAGCACTTTCGCCAGCAACAACAACATCGTTTAAAATTATCGCTTGCTGTGTTCCGTGCAGTGCCTGGAAAGACGGATCTTTTAACAATTGGATTGCTTTTTCAAAACGTTTTTTTGTTGATTTTGCAGTGATAGATGCGCTGTTCACGCCGGATTGCAGGGTTGTTTCCAAAACGTTATTCAATAAAAATGTTTGATCTGTTAATTCTTTTTTTTCTGATTCTTGTTTCATAACCAACGACTGATAATCGCGCATTTGTGCCAACAATTCTTCGGATGACATCTGTTTTTGTTTGATTGCTGCGACAGCATATTTTTTTACCAATGCTTTCAATTTTTCAGCATCAAACAATCGGTGTGATGGTTCAAAACCAACAGCATCTTGAAAATACCTGTTTGTTTCAATAATTGCTTTGGTTGCGTCTATATCTGATTTCGCGGTCAGTAATTTTTTTAACCCATCCACAATATATATTTCTTTGATATCAGCAGTTGGAATATAACCCTGGATAGATTTTGCTTCAATATTGTATTGGCCTATTACATCTATCAAATTGTTTTCCATCATAAAACCCCTTTTGTTATCAAGTGTAATCATAACATGTTTTGCCGATTTTGTCTATTTTATTCTGTTCACTTTATAGAACATACCCTGGCGACTGAAATTTTTAATGTTTTTTGCACCGATATAACTGCCACAACTGCGCAGGGCACCACAGATATCGTTTATAGTATCTTGAATTGGGCCTGTGAACGGAACATATTTACATTCGACACCTTCGCTGGTTCCTGATTTAGTCGTTTCACCATAATTCGCCTGTTGTGCGCGAAAACTGCTCATACCCCAATATTCTTTGAAATATTCTTGTTTTACAATTGGTTGATTTGTAGTCGGGTTGATTTCGTTTGTTTGGATGTATTTAACGATTTTATTGCTGTCTGATTCTTCGCATCCGACAAACATAGAACCCGACATACAGAAATCTGCGCCTGCAACAAAAGCCTTGCAAAAATCGCCATTTTGTTTAAAACCGCCATCAACTATGACATAACCGCCAACCTGGTGCGCAGCATTCGCACAATCTATGGTCGCAGACAGTTGTGGCCGCCCACAACCTGTTTGATTACGTGTCATACAAATCAAACTGGGGCCGATGCCTTGTTTTACCAGATTTGCCCCCGCCAGAATCAATTTCTGGGTTTCGTCGCCACTGCAAACATTTCCAACGGCGATGATTTTATCTGGGAACATTTCACGCAGAGTTTTTACACAATCTGTTATCTCAGGAATATAGGCATTCGGAACATCTAATAAAATACTGAAACGGACATTTGTTTTTGCTTCGATTTCAGACAGTTTTTTTAATTCGCCATCCCAATTCCGTTTGCCAACCGTCACAAATAAACGCGCCATTGCATCACAACCGTCAACCCCGTTATCGTCAATTGCGTCGTGATTTTCGGGTTTCTTTAAAATGTCGTTTATAAAATCGATAATTTGATTTGCACTGTAAAATTTATGTAATGTCGCACACAATTTGTTTTTTAATAATTGTTTTGCAATTTCAAATGTCCCTGTCTGGGTCATATTTGCAGACATAATCGGCACACACCGCAGGGCGATTTTATCAAAAGTGCGAATAATATTTACTTCGGCCCTGTGGTTGATAGTTGTTGTTTGTGGTGCAATCAAAACATCATCAAAATCAAGTTGTATATCATTGTGTATAATCATGGTTTTTCCTTTTTATAACACGCGAATCATAATGAAAACCAAACATTTTGTCCAGAGTTTATATTGGACATATAAAAGATAGGGGGATTCGCTCGGCATAGATGCCTGCGCGGCATTCGTTAGCGCTCAAACTTCGTTATCACTTGTTTTCGCTTACTCATAGTCGAACCCAGAAACTTCGTTTCGGGGCCTAATCTCAAACCTATACACGACAAATAAAAAAACGACCACAAGGGTCGCTTTTTATTTATGGCGGAGATAGGGGGATTCGAACCCTCGATACAGTTGCCTGTATACACGATTTCGAGTCGTGCGCATTCAACCAGCTCTGCCATATCTCCATAAACTGATTTGCAGTTGCAATTATATCTATATCAAATAAAAAATCAACGGTTTAATTTGTATTTTATTCCTTTTGATTTTTCAGACGTTATAAACTATAATTCAACCTATGAAAACGTTCTATCAACAAGTTTATGACACAGTTGCAAAAATTCCCCCGGGGACGGTGACGACCTATGGTGATATTGCGAAAATGCTGGGGCGTCCACGTGCCGCCAGATTTGTCGGATATGCCATGAATGCATCATGCGAAACAGATAATTTGCCATGGCATCGTGTCACTTTTTCAGATGGTCGAACATGGGACGGTCAATGGGAACAGGTTCAACGTGATTTATTGACCGCAGAGGGCATAGGTTTTACCGCGGACGGTAAAATAGATGTTGAAAAATATCGCTGGCGCCCAGAAAGTCTGAATGCTCCTATTGATTTACGCGATATGCCGATTAAATTTTAATTTTTGCGTTTTATTTTTTCATAAATTTTTGATTCCGGCAATTTGCGCAGTGCGAAAAACCATGATTGAACGTCTAATTTTTTATCTTTTAAACGTTTTTGCATCTCTGACACGGTTTTAGGTGCAGATTCAATGACCGGTTTCCCAGGTGTCCAATCAACAGGAGTTGAAACTTTGAATTCATCTGTTGTTTGCAACGCAATCAATATTCGTTTAATTTCGTGAATATTTCGACCGGTGCTTTGCGGATAATACAAAATAGTTCTGATAATTCCGTTCGGGTCAATAACGAACACTGCGCGGACGGTTTTAGTATCTGATATTCCTGGGTGAATCATCCCATATAGTTTTGATATTTTCATATCTAAATCTTCAATTACAGGAAACGTTATATTTACATTTTTCCAACCATTAAAGACTATTTCGTCATGTATAGCCCGAAACCATGCCAGATGCGAAGTTATCGCCCCCACAGATAACCCCATGATTTTAGTGTTGATTTTTTCAAATTCGAGCATTTCTGATTGAAAAGCCATAAATTCGCTGGTGCAAACCGGGGTAAAATCTAATGGATGCGAAAACAAAATAACCCAATGTCCATGAAAAGATTCAGGAAATTTGATTGGACCGTTTGTAGTGTTGGCTGTGAATGTTGGTGCTGTGTCGCCAATTAAAGGAAAAGATTTTTCAAAATTATCATTACAATCTGGCATAGTGAACTCCTTTGGTCATAAAAAATTTTACCAGTCTGAACGCATCACGACAACAAGACCGTTTTCTTATACCCTTAAAAAATAAAAACCAAATAAAAATACTTTATTTTTTGTAAAATATGATATGATAATATATATCGTAATAACAAAAAGGTTTATGAATGAAACGTTCTGATTTAATACGCAGTATCCAAGTGCAATTTAAAAACATGCGCACAACAGATGCTGTGGCGATGTTGAATACGGTTATAGACGAAATGAAAAACGCAGTGGCGCGTGGTGAACGAATTGAAATTCGTGGTTTTGGAACTTTCCAACAACGCACCCGTGCAACAAAAAACGGCTATAACCCCAGTACTGGCAAATCTATATTTTTGCCTGCGAATAAAACGATTTTATTTAAACCCAGTCGTGAATTGATAAAGAAAATGAATGGATAATAATTATGTCTGTTGGAATAAAAAATCATAACCGTGATAAATATGAACGCGTCCGCCGTTTGATGTGGATAAAATGCGAAGCGTGCGGTCGTTTGGTATATTACAAAGATTACAAAAATAATAATTATGTTTGTCCGCGCTGTGGGCGCGCATTTATAATGACGCCAAAGCAAAGATTTGATTTGCTGTTTGATGATATTTCGTATCAAAGATTTGAATTACCACAAAATACAGACGACCCGTTGAATTTTGTGGATCGTGTCTCATACATAGACCGATTGATAGAAGCGCGCAACGATACCGGTGCAAATGATGCAATATCAACTGCGGACGGTAAAATCGGTGGCATAGATTCTACTGTTTGTGTTATGAACGGTGATTTTATGATGGGGTCTATGGGGCGTGCAGCAGGGGACGCTATTGTGGCCAGCATTGAACATGCAATCGAATTAAAACATCCGTTTATCATGGTGACGTGCAGCGGGGGCGCCCGTATGCAAGAAAACATATTGGCATTGATGCAAATGGCGCGCACAACGGTCGCCGTGAATAAATTACATGAAAACAAATTACCATACATAGTCATTTTAACCGATCCAACGTTTGGTGGGGTGACCGCTTCGTTTGCTATGTTGGGTGATATACACATTGCAGAATCTGGTGCGCGTATTGGGTTTGCGGGGCGCCGTGTAATTGAACAAAATATACATGAAAAATTACCGTCTAATTTCCAGACTGCAGATTATTTGTATGAACACGGTATGGTCGATATGGTTGTGCCACGTGTCGAATTGAAAACAAAATTGGAACGCATGTTAAAAGTTTTAACCAAACAACCATGTGAAGCAAAAGTTATTGATGTTAAAATGCCTAAATTTGACGCGCCGAAAAAATCACGCGACATGGGAAAAACACCTGAATACGACCGTGTTTTAATGGCGCGAAACGAAAACAGACCGCACTTTTTGGACTATGTGTCTGGAATTGTGGATAATTGGACGTATCTGGCAGGCGACAGATGTTTTGGTGAAGATGCGGCAATGGGTTCTGGTATTGGCTGTTGGTATGGAATTCCGGCTGTCATAATTGGCCAAGAAAAAGGTCGCACAATCGAAACCCGTCAGCAACATCGATTTGGAATGCCTAATCCCGAAGGTTATCGCAAAGCGCAACGTATGATGCGATTGGCTGAAAAATTTGATTTGCCGTTGATTTCGCTGTTTGATACTGCGGGCGCATTTGCAGGTGGTGCTGCCGAAGAACGTGGACAATCTCAGGCGGTGGCTGCGACTATCGCGGCCGGCTTAAAAATGCGGGCGCCATACGTTGCAGTAAATGTAGGTGAGGGCGGTTCTGGTGGTGCAATTGCGATTGGAACTGGTGATCGTGTTATGATGTTGGAAAATGCAATTTATTCGGTTATTGCACCTGAATCTTGTGCCAGCATTTTATGGAAAGATAATAAGTTTAAGGCCCAGGCTGCAACTGCATTAAAATTGACTGCGCGCGATATGGCGTCATTAAATGTTATTGATAAAATCATCAATGAACCGTCTGGCGGGGCCCAGGCAGATTGGCAAACAACAATGGAATTGGTTGCAAAGTCTGTTGCAGATGCGATAAATGAATTGCGCGAAACACCCACAGACGAATTGCCGTTGCTGCGTGCAAGAAAATTTTTATCTATGACGCGCGATGTCGAAATATACCAGCCTGAACATGTCAGCGAAGAAAAACAGGTTTAATATTTTTATTAAATTGTGCTTGATTTTTTCAAATCGGGTTTGATATAATCGTTTCACCCTGCGGAGCGTTGGCAGAGTGGTAATGCAGCGGATTGCTAATCCGTGACCGTGTTATAGCGGTCCATAGGTTCGAGTCCTATACGCTCCGCCACTTTAAGATTATGACAGTGTTATTTATAAATTTTTACTGTTGTTGTTAAATTGTTTGTTTTGCGAACATTATGTTTGCAATCTTTATCTGTTTCTATTATCATAATTTGCGAAAATAAAGTAAGGAAAAAGCCATGCAAATCAGATTATATAATACTATGACCCGAAAAATTGAAGATTTCAAACCGATAACTCCAAATCATGTTGGTTTTTATAATTGTGGTCCAACGGTTTATTGGGACCCACATATTGGCAATATGCGTTCATTGTTTAACGCAGATATATTAAAACGCATGTTTCTGGCGAATGGATACAGTGTAAATCATGTTATGAATTTCACAGATGTTGGTCATTTAACGAGCGATGGTGATACTGGTGAAGATAAAATGGAAAAAGGCGCAGCGCGTGAAAATATGACCGCATGGGAAGTCGCTGAAAAATACATAAAAATCTGCTTGGAAGACATGAAATCATTGAACATTATTCTGCCAACACATACCCCGCGTGCCACAGACCATATCAAAGAACAAATTGAATTGGTTAAAAAACTTGAAGAACGCGGTTTTACCTATGAAATTCCGGGCGATGGCATCTATTACGATACATCTAAATTCCCAGATTATGGTGCTTTGGGTGGACAGAATTTGTCTGAATTAAAGGCGGGTGCGCGCATAGAAAACAACAATAAACGTAATATAACTGATTTTGCGCTCTGGAAATTTTCGCCAAAGGATGTGAAACGGCAAATGGAATGGGATTCGCCGTGGGGTGTTGGTTTCCCAGGGTGGCACATTGAATGTTCCGCTATGAGTATGAAATATCTGGGCGACCATTTTGATATTCATACTGCTGGTCAAGAACATATCAAAGTACACCATACAAATGAAATTGCTCAATCAGAACCAATTGTCGGAAAACCATGGGTTCGGTATTGGGTTCATTGGGCGTGGTTGATTTTAAAAGAAGGTAAAATGTCAAAATCTTCGGGTACATCTTATTCTGTGCGTGATTTGGTTTCGCGTGGCTATGATCCGATGGCTTTAAGATATCTCATGACGTTATCGCACTATCGGCAACCATTGGAATTTTCATTAGAATCATTAGATGCGGCGGCCACAGGTTATAAAAACTTGGTTCGCAAAATTGCTGATTTGATGAACGATAATTCTGGTAAAATTGACCAAGATTTATACCAACAATGGCACGATAAAATTTTGGCTCCGGTATCTGATAATTTGAAAACTGCGGAATCTTTGGTTGTATTCCAAGATTTATTAAAAAACAAAGATGTAAATTCAGATACTAAATTAGCATTGGTTAAATTTGTTGATGATTTGTTGGGACTGCAATTGATGGAACATGCCCAAAAATTACACGATTTAGAGTCAGAAACCGCACCGATTGAAATCCAAGAAATGGCGCAAAAACGCCTTAGCGCAAAAAAATCACGTGATTTTGCTACGGCGGATGCCTTGCGCAATCAAATTGACGCAGCGGGCTGGACGGTTATGGATACGGTTGATGGTTTTAAATTGGTAAAAAAACAGTAAAAAATATTAAAAAAACCACTTGAATAAAGCGCGTTTTGTGCTATATTACAACACGTCTTTAAAAGAGGAATATTCATGAATTACCCATATATGCCAAAATCTACAGCCCTTTGGTTGATTGAAAATACAGCACTGACATTTGAACAAATCGGTGAATTCTGCGGTTTGCACGAATTAGAAGTCAAAAACATCGCCGATGCAGAATCAAATAAAATGCAGGGTTTAAACCCAATCATCAACGGCCAGGTCACTCGCGAAGATATCGAAAAATGCGAAGCAGATCCGGATGCACGTCTGACTTTGCGTGATGTGATTGTCGAAGCGCAAAAGAAACAAAACAAAAAAGGCGTTGGTTATACTCCGAAATTGCACCGTCAAAATCGTATGGGTGGAATTTTGTGGATTATCAAAAATTATCCTGAATTGTCAGACGGTCAAATTGCGCGCCTGATGCGCAGCACGAATCCGACTGTGAAATCTATTCGTGATAAAACGCACAAATCGTATTCTTTGATTCAAATTCAAAGCCCGATTGTGTTGGGTTTGGTTTCTGAATCTGCGTTGCACGAAGCAATTGCCAAAGCGCAAAAATCACACAAATAATCTGCACCATTCACAATAAATCAAAGGTTTTTTCATGGCTAAAAAACTAGACGAAGCGACGACATTATTGATAGATTCTTTGCCAGAAAGTCTTAAAGAATTAGCGTTGTCTGCGAACGAAGTTGGATATTTGTCCAAAATGGATTTTGATGCCGCTATCCAGGCCGATGAAGTCCCGGACGAAGAACAACAAGAAGTCTTAGATTTCTTTAAACAAGATTTGGGCTTGGAAGTTCTGGAAACAGATCCAGACAGATTTTCCCGCGAAATGGAAAAATATTATGAAGAAGACGATGAAAACTATAATCGTGATAAAACCCGTGATTTATTGAATGCTGACGCAGAGCAGGTTGACGTCAACGACGAAGATTACGAATATTATGCAAAACAATTGGAACGCAGTTCGACTGGTAATCTGGTGTTGGGTGTCCAAGATTCTGTTCAATCGTATTTGAAACAAATTGGTACGGTTCAATTGTTGACCGCTGCTGGTGAAATCGCAATTGCGCAACGTATTGAAGCAGCATCTCGTTTGATGGTATATGGCCTTTGCGAAAGCCCTATGACCATCCAGGCGATGTTAGATTGGTATCAACAATTGCTGAATGGCGATATTCGTTTGCGTCACATCATAAATTTGGAAGTGATGTATTCCAGTGAATCTGAACAAAAATCTTTGGCTGTTTTGAATGACACTTTGAAATCCAAGGGTGTAGACCAGGTTGACGATTTAAACGATGATGATTTGGATGATTTAGAAGAATCAGTCGCATCTGATGAAGATGATGACGACGATGACGATTTGGACGATGATGACGACGAAGATGGCAAAAAAGACGATTCTCAGCGTGGTTCGTCGGGCGTTCCAATTCCGGTTATGGAAGAAGCGCTTTTGCCGATGATAACCGAACTTTTTGCAAAGATAAAACGCATATTTACAGGTATGCAGAAATTGCAAACAAAACGTCTGGAAAATTTGATTACATCTTCTAAACCGGATGAAACATTGGAAAAGAAATATAACAAAGCGCGCCTGGAATTATTCGAATACGTGGGTAAAATTCGTCTGAATGACGACAGAATTGCCGAAATTATGGAAAAATTGACCCAGCGTGACCAGTTGCTGATGGGACTTGAAGGTCGTATGTTACGTCTGGCGTTGGCGTGCAAAATTAAACGTGAAGATTTCTTGGCTGAATACGTTGGAAACGAATTAAATCGTAATTGGGTAAAGAAATTGGCGAAAAACAAAAGTGCTGCATGGCAGAATTTCGCAAAAACCCACCAAGAAAACGTCTTGAAAATCCAAGAAGATATTACGGCAATTGCTCAAGAAACCGGTCAACCAACCGCAGAATACAAGAAAGTGGTCGAATTGGTTCGTCGTGGCCAGGCCGAAGCGGCGCGCGCAAAACGCGAAATGATAGAAGCAAATTTACGTCTGGTTATCAAATTTGCAAAAAAATCTAGCAACCGCGGTCTGGGGCTTGATTTTTCAGATTTGGTCCAAGACGGCAATATCGGTTTGATGAAAGCGGTGGATAAATTCGATTATCGTTTGGGTAATAAATTTTCTACCTATGCCACGAATTGGATACAACAGGGTATTTCGCGCAGCATCGCAGACCAGGCGCGCACTATCCGTATCCCGGTGCATATGATTGATAACATTCATAAAATTCAACGTGCATCGCGTCAGTTTATGCATAAATACGGGCGTCAACCAACTGCCGAAGAATTGTCAAAGATTATATATCTGCCGGTCGACAAGATTCACAAAGCAATGAAAGTCAATCTGCGCCCGATTTCTTTGGAAGCGCCAGTCGGCACCGAAGACGACAGTTCGCGCATAGAAATCATTGCTGACGAAACTGCGAAAAATCCGTTTACATCGGCGGCGCAAAAGAATTTGCGTAAAATCGTCACCCAGATTTTATCTGAATTGGATCCAAAAGAAGAAACGGTCTTGCGTCAACGTTTTGGTATGTCTACGAATAAAACCAGCACTTTGGAAGAAGTCGGCGAATACATCGGCGTCACACGTGAACGCATCCGCCAGATTGAACAAAAAGCGCTGAATAAATTAAAGCATCCAACCCGCGCTCGCAAACTGCGCAGTTTCTTGGAAGATTAAACAAACCCGCCCGCATGATTTTTGCGGGCTTTTTTGAACCAAAGGGGACAAAAAATGAAAAATACAGTTTTATTTTGTACAGGTCTGTCCGGCAGTGGCAAAAGTTATTTTATACAAAATGTTTTACCAATAAATTCGTTTTATAATTTGAAATCTGCTACAACACGTCCTATGCGCGACGGCGAAATGAACGGTCGCGAATATTATTTTCGTGATGAAAAATATTTTGAAACCGAAAAATTTGCTACTAAACTTTGGGTCAACGAAGCATTCTGGAAACCGGGTGTTCCGAAATGGCTTTACGGCGTGCCAGAATTTGAGATTTTTGACCACATCGGCCAAAATTTTACATACGACGTGATTCAACCGCGTTATGTTCGCCAGATGATAGATTGGTTCCACAAAAAACGGTTGGCTAACAACTATGATTTTAAAATTATGTGGTTTCAACCGATGTTAAATTCGAAATCAGTCGTTAAAAATCGTCAAAATATGCCAGATGATATGCGTGTGCGTCAAACAAACACATGTAATCTGGAAGATTTTCATGCAGCAGGTTTGCAACCCGATATTACAATTCAATTTAACCCGAAACAACAGGGCTATATTATGTCGGCGCGTGGCGACGGAAAAATTTTGCCGAATTTAGATATTGCCGTGTTGTTGTTGCAATACAGCAACCGCACAAAATAACGGCATCCTCACATATACGATATTCTGCGACGGGCGCTAAGTTCCCCTCTGGCTAGTTCCCCTCCCACGGAGGGGTGCCCAACGGGCGGGGTGGGGGGGTAAAAAAACACTTGCGCAGGGTGGGAAAATTTTACTAAGATAAAAATTGAAGTAAATATAATAAAACGCTTCAAGGAAAGGGAAAACAATGAAAACAATCAAAATAATTGCATCATGTGCATGCGCGCTGGCATTTATTGCGCCGGCTTTTTCAACGACTATGTGCGTCCAAAATGATAATGTCGCGGTCATATTGGACCCGACCAATAACGGGACGGGGTACGATTATGACAATAACGTTGGGAAATGGACTACGACGTTCAGTTGGGGCACCGTCAGCGGCGTCAGCGCCTGTTTATCATCGAATTACAGCAAATCTTTGGGTGGTACCGTCAGCCAGTTAAGTGACAGTGGCGCGCGCGTCATTGGTGGTGAACAAAATGGTAGATATTGTTGGTGTAAAATGACTCATCCGGCGGTGTCGCTTTGGGCTTTCTCCAACACGTTCAGCTCAGCTCCCGATTGCGCGTCGAATTGCACGAGCAACTGCGGCGCCGGCGTCCGGTCCCACGCTTCGCGCCGCGCGGGGCTTTTTGGTTCGGTCGCGACAAATTGATGTAGCGAAAGGGCCGACAATGCGTCGGCCGAGTATGCGAATTGCCGTCGGCCACGGACGAAACGGCCGTTACCGCGTAATGCGTAATGCGTTTTCCCCGCCGCGTCAGCGGCGGGGTAAAAATTGTAAACCCCGCCCTTGCGGCGGGGTCGCAGAGAACCGTTGGTTCGATGCGGGGGCGGGTAAAAATATATTTTTCTTGATTATTTATCTGTCTGAGATTTTTGTCTGACCCGCCCTCGACTCGATTTACGCTGACGCTTTATCTCGTCGGCCCCTCCGCAAGGGTGGGGCATACTCCCCCGTTGGGGGAGAATAACAAGCAATGCACCCAGGCTAAATTCCGCCCCATGGGGGCGGGGGACCGCTTGCGGTGGTGGGGGTGACCCCCCTCCCGGCTGCGCCGTACTCCCCCGTTGGGGGAGAATTGCGGACACGTTGCAGACTAAATTCTCCCCCGTGGGGGGAGGGGACCACTTGCGGTGGTGGGGGTGACCCCCCTCCGGCTGGCGCCGTACTCCCCCGGCGGAGGAGAACTTAGGCTTTGTCGCGGAATAAATTCTCCCCCGTGGGGGGAGGGGACCACTTGCGGTGGTGGGGGTGACCCCCCTCCGGCTGGCGCCGCACTCCCCCGTTGGGGGAGAATAACAAGCAATGCACCCAAGCCAAATTCCGCCCCGTGGGCGCGGGGGACCGCTTGCGGTGGTGGGGGTAACCCCCCTCCCGTTCTTCGAACGTACTCCCCCGTTGGGGGAGAACTTAGGCTTCGTCGTAATGACAAGCGGGGCGATTCGTTTTTATGTATATACACCCAAACGCGCGGTGGGTGGTGCGGACAAGAAATATTTGATTTATTTCCTTTAACTCGCTATGCTGGGCATTAGGAATATAAGCAAAGGAGAGAACCCCATGAAACAATCACAGACAACCATCAAAGAATTATCCGCGATGTATTCGGCGGTCTTGAAACGTGGTATTTTATGTAATGCCATCGCATTAGGCCTGGTCGCCGCACCTGCAATGGCAGAAACAACATTGCCATTGAATGTTGGCAATGGAACCCAATTGACTATTTCAAATGAAACCTTTTCAGGCGTGTCTGAACGGGCTGCTAATGATTGGGCAATCGTTGAAAATGGTGGTAATTTAACTTTGGACAATGTGATTTTCGGAACTTTGGAAAACGGGAATTCAAATGGTTATAATGGTATTATCAATAACTGGAATGTATTAGATATATCAAATTCAACATTTACAAATAATTCTTCTGTGTGGGGTGGTGCGATTTATAATACAGGTACTGCACATATAACCAATACTTCGTTCAATAATAATACTGTGACGATTGGTGGTGGCGCCATTTACAACAGCGGTACAATGACAATTGGTGATGATACGTCTTTCGTTGGAAACTCTTCAAAATCTGGGGGCGCGATTTATAATGCGAATGGTGGAAATTTGTCGGTTGGTGATAATGCGCTGTTCAAAGATAATACCGCTGAATACGGTTCAAACCCATACGGTGGCAGCGATGTCAAAAATTTTGGAACTTTGACCATCGGGGATAATGCGGTGTTCACACGTACAACATATCAAGACCCGATTTATGATGATGCCTATGATACCGGTATCTTTACTATGAATGGCAGCCATACCACAATCGGCGATAATGCATATTTCCACAATATCGGCCAAGCGCTTAATAACGAAGGCAACACAGTGCACGTTATCGGTGATAATGCTGTATTTGATTACAACGGCAGTGTGATTACTAATTTCGGTGGGTCTTATGTAATCGGCGATAATGCGCAATTCAAAAATTCTCAGTTTATTACTTTGGCAAACAAAGGAAATGGCAGCAGTATAACTATTGGCGATAACGCGTTGTTCCAAGATAACCATGACCCATTGTTCGATTTAGGCGGTGGTTCTACATGGGTTTATATGAATGGTGATGGTGTGGTCGCGAATAATAATTCTGCTAATTCAACGATAACCTTTGGTGATGGTCTGGTCGTGAACCATAACGATTCGTACGGCAAAGGTGTAATTTATAATGTTGCCAGTTCGACTGTGAATTTCAACGGGGCGTCGGAATTTACAAATAACGTCGCCGAAGACGGAATAATTTATAACAAAGGTATCGTCAATTTCGCAGGTGATACATCGTTCAGTGGCAGCAAAAATAATGCCGAAGAAAATGTCAGCGATATTTATAACACTGGCATTGTCAATATCACAGCTGCCGCTGATGATGTGTTAAATTTCGCAATGGACGGCGGTATTAATGGCGCATCCAGCACGTTGGCAACAAACAAAGTCAATATCAAAGGTACTGGGACGGTCAATTTAACTGGCGCGATAAATAACCAGACAATCACTGTCGTAAATGGCGCAGAATTGTGGTTGTCGGATGGCGCGACAGATGGTTCTAATTTGGCCGGGTCTGTGATGACTGTCAATGGTGGCGGGACAATCAATACTATTGATAACGTCATCAATGATTATTCGGGAATTATCTCTTTGAATAACAATGCCAATATCAAAGGCGACGTTAATTTCTTGGACGGGGTCGCAGATATGTATGCTGCGGGTTCGGGCAGTACTGTCAATTACAAAGTCGGTAATTTAATCGGCAATATTGGCAAAGGTTCAAAAACTATCCAGGTCGTGTCTGACGGTGCGACTGTCGATATCAGCGAAGCACAATGGACGTCTGAAAATGGTGCGACGTTCGAATCTACGTCTGCGGCCGATGGCAGTATGATTGTTCGCGGATTTGACGGCGGTGTCGCGGCGGCGGCTGATGCGTCTGCGACAGTTCAAAATATCCAATATCAATTGACCGAAGATGAACAATTGGCAATCAGTAAACAAATTCAAAACAATTTCGTGCTGAATGGCGACGGAATTGATGATGCTGACCAGGGGCTGGAATTGGCTGATGCGAATTTGACAATCGCAGATGGCGCAATTGTTGAAATCAACGATTTGAAATTGGCAGGAAACGGTGCGCTGAACAATGTCGAAACAGCCGTGTTGTACATCAATAATTCAAATGTTAATGTCGCGTTGAATAATGCGGGGACGCTGTATTCTGACCCGACAACGTATTCTGCGACAGTCACAAATACAGGGACTGCGTCGTTCGATAACGATACATTCACAGCAACAGCGGTATTAGCAAATAATGGTGTTGCAAATATGACAAATGATGTCACTTTCGAATCGGGCGCAACAATTACCGGTTCTGGGGTGACGAATTTAGTCAACGGAACAACGCACTTTAATAACACTGCGTCCGGGAATACTGTGAAATTGGCGTTGGGTGCAGATTTCGATGGCGCTTTGGTCGGCGGAAATTTGAATACGCAAAACAAAGCGATAGATAATGTGTCTGGGACTGTGTCCGGTGCAGATTTGTATGTCGATGCTGAATTGGCCAGTGTATCGGGTGATATCGACCGCTTTGCGGATGCATCAACATCTGTGGTCAAAAACATCAACATCGTTTCAAATGAATATGGATCCCAGGGTTCGTATACGTTGAATCTTAGTGGTGCTGCGTTGGCCGATGATTTAACTTTCTCGGGCAATATGAATTATTATACCGATGTTACCCAAGACGGTGACGATGTCGTGTTCAGTAATAAATTGGTGAATAATTCAAGTATGCATGATCAACTGGGCGATTGGAATGCAGGCAATTATATCGCTGGGTCTAATGGATACGATTCAACAACCAATTCGTATGTCGATGCAGATGCAACACATACTGTGGGGGCTGCGTTGACCGCGTTGGATACCCAGGCGAAAACAAATGCTGATGCAATATTGACGCTGAACGGTGGTGTGGATATCGCTGGTTCGGTTGCGAATACTGTGAAAAATACTGCGGCAGATGCAGATTATGATAATACTGTGTCTGGGTTGACTGCGACAACTATCCAGGGCGCAATCGATGAAAACACAGTCGCAATCAATGGAAATACGGCTGCGATTGCAACGTTGAATAATGCAATGGCAGCGAATAATGCTTTGACGCTGAATCAATCTGTCGCGTACACCGATCAACGTATCGAAAAATTGGACAAAGATTTGTCTTCTGGTATCGCCAGTGCGATTGCGTTGACATCTGTGGCTGCGTCCGGCGTGCAAAAGGGTGAAGTGGCAGTCAGTGGCGGATATGGATATTACAATGGTCAATCGGCTGCTGCGTTCGGTGCTGCGATGGGATTGTCTAAGAGATGGTCTGTGAATGCGGGTGCCGGCGTGTCCAGTTCGGATGTTTCATTCCGCGCAGGAACAACATACAGATTCAAAGCATTTTAAAAATGTGTTTATATGTTTGAATTGCAAACACCGCCCAAATGGGCGGTGTATTGTTTGTGTTTTGGACAGATTAAAACTGTGTTGACTTTGATGTTTGTTTTTGCAATTATTACTGGTAGGTAGAAGTTTGTTATCAAAGGAGTTTTTATGATGAAAGCAGAGTCTTTTGAAAGATCGGTGGCACTGATTTTGTTGGGGCGCTTGTATGATCCTGATGTTAAAATTACTGGTGGTAACACTAAGGATGGTATGACAGGAGAAAATACAAGTGAAGTTTTTTCTGTGACGAAAGGTTCAAGAACTATTTTTACAATATCGCATAGTTTAAAAGGTTTTGATAAGATTTTCTTGCATGTGGACGACAGACCTATGGCATGGTCGGATAATACTTTGAAATTGATGTTAGATGCTGTTAAAGCTGTGAAAACGGCAAGAGAAGAAATGGGAAAAATTTCTGTGCAAAAATCTGAAATGAATCCAGAACAACTGGCAACAGTAGAATTTTTGGCAAAAACTAAATAAAAAGTTTTATAACTGTTTGTTATAATGGGTGCGAATCATAAAAAAAAACCGCCGGTTACGGCGGTTTTTTTATCGTTTCTTTTGAGCGCGAATTTTTTCTTTATATGTTGTTGCGTCCAGACCGCTTTCGATAACTGGTAAATTAAATTCAGCGTCCATTTCACGTAATTGCTTTTGCATAATGTTTTGAATTTCTTGGCGTTTTTTATCAAATGCTTCGCCGGTCAATTTCGAATCTATGTAAATCGGGTCGCCAATGTTGCATGATATTGTTCCGAATAATTTCGGTATCATAAATTTATCCCATCGATTCATATAAATTGGTCGTGAACAAGAAAAACAACACGGGATAATCGGTGCGCCTGTCATTCGGGCAAAATACAATGCGCCGTCTTGGACGTGCAGCGATGGACCAGACGGACCATCAACCGGAACACACATCGAAACATTGTTTTCTCGCATTACACGGACGCCAGTGCGTAAAACCGCGACAGCACCATCAGATGTTGAACCATAGATCGCACGCATACCAAATAACCGTTGCAAACGTGCCATCATGCGGCCGTCTTTGTGGCGCGAAGCAACGCAATATGCGCGTATGTGTGCAGATTTTATAACCGGTGACAACATTGAACAGCGTCCGTGGAAAAATACAAAGACCGCCGGTTTGTCGCGATATTGTTTTAACGATTGGATGTTTGTGAATTTATGACGCGATGTCAGGAATATAAACCAAGTTATGCCACCCAATATTCCAACCAATATCCACTGGACAACAGAATTATGCAGAATTGGTGTCCAAAATTTTTTCCAAATCTTTCTGAATCTTTTTGACATAGTTTTCACCTTTGTTGTTGATAATTTTATCAGTATTTTAGCGTATTTGCAAATTTTGAGATATATGTTGACATAAAAAATATTTTGTATAAAATATATAAGGTGACATAGGATGAAGAATGTATAAAGAAATTTTAAATTTTGAAATACGACCGATTTTTAATCTTTCAGATGAAATCTGCAAAGAATTTGAACGTATTGAATTACGTTGTAATAATTGGTTGGGCGGGGTTTATATCCCAGAATACATTCAATCGTGTTGGAAATATCACAAAGAAAATGCCAATGAACAAAATGCGTTTGCATTCGCAGGATTCTATAAAAATGAAATGATTGGTTTTTCAGACGGATACACGATGAGCGATGGAATAAAACTGGACAGTTTATTCGTAGATCCAATCTATCACGGTTTCGGCGTCGGAACAAAGTTATTACAATCAGCGGAACAATCTGCCAGTTTAATAAAATCAGATATGTTATTGATGCCTTTGGATAATGCAATTCATTTTTATCAAACGCATGGATATGATTATCGCAGACCTGGTTTTTATTTGGGCAAAAAATTGTCAAAACCTGTCAGTGGTATTATACCTGTGTTTGAATGGTGTGATGAATTAAATGCGAAATTAAATCTGGAAATTGATATAAATTCATTGAAACAATATGAACATCAACCAATCTTTGTTTATGTGAACAACAATCAACAAATAGATGGTATTGCAACACGTTTGTCAAATGGTAAAGATTTTATAAAATATAATGGCAGAGAAAAGACTTTGGCAAAATATCGTGAATCAGAATTGTCATATGCTTTATATAATGCCAGATAAAAAAACATCCCGCAAATTGCGGGATATTTTTTTTAGATTTTTTTACATCATACCGGGCATTGCACCACCGTTGTGGCCGCCACAGCAAGATTTTTCTTCGGGAATTTCAGACATAACTGCGCCTGTGGTCAATAATACACCCGCGGTTGATGCGGCCGCCTGGATCGCGGTTTTTACCACTTTGGCTGGGTCAATAATTCCAGATTTCATCATATCTACGTATTCGCCAGTTTGTGCGTTGTATCCGAAATTGTAATCTTTGTTTTCCATCAATTTGCCTACAACGATTTCGCCGGATACACCTGCATTTTCTGCAATTTGCATACATGGTGAAATAATTGCTTTTCTGACGATATCAATGCCGACATCTTGGTCAGAATTTGCACCGTGTAAATCTTTCAAAGATTCTACTGCACGAACCAATGCGACACCGCCACCAGCGACAATACCGTCTTCGACTGCAGCGCGGGTTGCAGCCAATGCGTCATCAACACGATCTTTCTTTTCTTTGACTTCGACTTCTGTCATACCGCCAACATGGATGACCGCGACGCCGCCGACCAATTTAGCCAACCGTTCAGCCAATTTTTCGCGGTCATAATCGCTGGTTGATGTGGAAATAGATTTGCGGATTTCATCAGCGCGGTTTTTAATCGCATCTTTGTCGCCGTTGCCGTTGACTAACAAAGTTTTATCTTTGGATACAACAACGCGTTTGGCAGACCCCAGAACCGCCGGTGTGATATTTTCAAATGTCATACCCATATCATCAGATATAACTGTTGCGCCAGTCACAATCGCGATATCTTTTAACATTTCTTTGCGACGATCGCCAAAGCCTGGGGCTTTCACTGCGCAAACTTTCAACCCCCCACGCAGACGATTTAACACCAATGTCGCCAATGCTTCAGATTCGACATCTTCGGCAATAATCAAAAGCGGACGACCAGATTGAGCAATTGGTTCCAAAATTGGCAATAATGCCTGCAAACCAGTAATCTTTTTTTCAGATACCAGAATTTGTGCGTTTTCCAATTCTGCCAACATTTTTTCGCTGTTCGTGACGAAATAGGGCGACATGAAACCTTGGTCGAATTGCATTCCTTCGACGACATCGATTTCAGTGTTCAGACCTTTTGCTTCTTGGACTGTGATGACGCCTTCTTTGCCGACTTTGTCCATAGCATCCGCGATTTTTTGTCCGATTTCAGAATCACTGTTTGCAGAAATAGTTGCAACCTGGGCGATTTCAGATGAATCTTTGACCGGTCGTGCGTGTTTTTCAATGTCTTTCACAACGGCGTCAACAGCGATATCAATACCGCGTTTAATGTCCATAGGATTCATACCTGCTGCGATTACACGACGGCCTGCACGGAAAAGGTTTTGTGCCAACACGGTTGCAGTCGTAGTTCCGTCCCCAGCACTGTCGCCGGCACGTTTCGCAACTTCTTGAATCATTTTTGCGCCGATGTTTTCAGTTGGATCTTTTAATGAAACTTCTTTTGCAACGGTGACACCGTCTTTGGTTGCGATTGGCGCGCCATACGAACGTTCGATGACAACTGTGCGACCCTTTGGCCCCATAGTGATTTTTACAGCGTCTGCCAATTTATCAACACCAATTGATAATTTATCTGTGTTAAAAACAATTTCTTTTGCCATTTGTTTAATTCCTTTTTATAAAATTCCGAGTATATCAGATTCTTTGATTAAAACATAATCGTGTCCGTCAATTTTGACTTCGTTCGCAGACGACGCCCATTTGGCAAACAATATAACATCATTCGGTTTTACCGTCATCGGTATTTTTTGTCCGTTTTCAAATATGCCGTCGCCAACCGCGATTACACGACCATGAGATGGTTTTTCTTTTGCGTTATCAGGAATAATAATTCCGCCTGCTGTTTTGTTTTCTTCTTCGATTCTTTCCAGCAGAACATAATTATGCAATGGTTTAAACATAATATAACTCCTTTGCTATGCGTGAAATATAGTGAAAAAATTTCGTATTTCAAGTCTTGATTTTATAATAGATTGAAGTGTATTATATTCCCATCGGTAATAAAAACAAAAGGTGGTTTTGATGTATGATAAAAATAATGTTTTTGCAAAAATTTTAAATGGTCAAATTCCAAATAAAACGGTATACAGTGATGATAACGTTTTGGCATTTTATGACGTTTCACCACGGGCGCGTGTTCATGTTTTGGTGATACCGCGTGGCGAATATACAGATGTTTTTGATTTTACGCAAAATGCACCGGCAGATGTTCAATTGGCTTTTTGGTGCGGGGTGCGTAATACTGTTGAAAAATTAGGCTTGCGCGATAATTTCAGAATGATTGCTAATACTGGACGTGGGGCAGGGCAATCTGTTATGCATTTTCATATTCATATTATGAGCGATGAAAGATTTGTCGAAGAATTTTAAAGTGCGCGTCACGCCGCATGCCAAACAAAACAAAGTCGTAGAAAGCGACGGTGTTTTGCGCGTTTATACAACAACCGCCCCAGAAAAAGGTCGTGCCAATGGGGCGGTTATTGAATTGTTGTCTGAATATTTTGATGTTCCAAAATCGCGAATCAAGATATCAAAGGGCCTTGCATTTCGCGAAAAAACTATCACAATCGATTAAATTTTGTATCAATTCATCAGGTGTGTTGACGATGTGTATGTTATAATCGTCAGGATTTTCAATAAAACCTGCGTTTTGCATATGAACCATTACTTCACCGAAAAATTCCCAATATTTTGCGGTGTTCATTAAAAATATAGGTTTGCAAGATTCGCCGACCTGTTGTTTTGTCATGATGTCGGTCATTTCATCCAAAGTCCCCATGCCGCCCGGCAAGATTACAAACGCGTCAGATAAATCATACATTTCTTGTTTGCGGGTGGAAAGTCCGTCTACGATTTTAACATCGATTCCTTCCAGGGCTGGTTCTTGCAATGATAAAACGTGTGTGGTTGAAATGCCAATAACCTGGCCGCCGTTGTCCAATGCCGCGCTGGATACCGCGCCCATTAAACCAACGTTGCCGCCACCAAAAACCAAAGTGATTTTATTACGGGCCAACAATTCGCCAATGCGCTGGGCATCACGAGTAAATTCAGGGTTCGTTCCAGGTTGATGTCCACAATATACTGCTACTGATTTAATTTTTTTATTCATCGTATTTTTCCTTTATTTTTCGAAATTATAACATAAAATAGTCAATTATGAATCAAAAATTTATAGATTTTATGAATAAATACAAAAATATTCGCATGGCTGTCGCGGTCAGTGGTGGTGTTGATTCTATGTGTTTATTATATTGGCTGCATAAAATCGGTGCGAATGTTGTCTGTTTGCATGTAAATCATCGTTTGCGTCGCGAAGCAGACATCGAAACTGAATATGTTCAAAATGTCTGTAAAAATTTAGATGTTCCATGCCAGATTTTTTATTGGGATGGTGAAAAACCTGAAAATGGATTGGAAGCTGCCGCACGTGAAGCGCGCTATCAAATGATGACAGATTTTTGTCATGAAAATAATATTGAATATTTGTTGACAGCGCATCAATCTGATGACCAGATTGAAACGTTTTTAATGAATTTATCGCGGGGCAGTGGTTTGTATGGTCTGTCTGGGATGTTGCCACAATCTGAACGCAACGGCATTAAAATTTTGCGCCCGTTATTAGAAGTGTCACGTGCTGAAATTAAAAAATATTGTGATGATAACAATATTAAATATTTTATCGATTCTATGAACAGTGATGAACATTACACGCGTGTTAAAATTCGTAAAAATCGTCATTTATTAGATGATGATTTGGGAATAACAGATTCGCGGCTTTTGCTGGCAATTCAAAATCTGGGGCGGACGCGCGAATGGGTCGATAAATACATTTCGTCGCGAATTGAATTGGTCATTCGTTCGTGGGGTGCGATGTTTGCTACTGCTTTTTTGTTTGACGAAGCAGAGGAAATTAGATTAAAGTTCCTTGGATCGTTGATTCAAATCATAGGGGGGAATGATTATCCTGTGCGGTTGAATTCTTTGAAAAAAGCACTATGTAATTTACAAAGCGATTGTAAATTTACATTGGGACATTGCACGATTCGAAGATTAAATGACAGAATTTTGATTGTTCCAGAAGGAAAACGAACAAGTTTTAGGAAAAGACATGAAAAACGAAAAAAATATATTTAGAAAAAAAGACGGGTCTGTTTTATATTTAATACTTTTCAGTATTTTATTCATTGGTTTGATTGCACGGGCATTTTTGGGTGGAAATGCGGAACAATCGTTCGCAATAAACAATGCAAATGTTGCCGCGGGTAATTCTGCAATTGCCAAAGCACCAATCGAATTGTCTTTTTCTGATGTGTTGCGTCGTCGGGGTGAAATTAAAACTATGGACATTCGCAAGGGTGATATTGCGACCGGAAAATTAAAAGATGGGACACCGTATCGCGCGACGATTACTTATAACCCTGAATTGTTGGAAAAATTTTCTGAAAACGGGACAGCGGTTTCGATTGATAATTCTGATTCGGTTTTTGATTCTGTTGCAAAATGGTTGCCGATTTTGGTTGGTGCTTTGTTCTTTGTATGGTTGTTGCGTTTAATGCGTGGTGGTGGAAATGGTGGCGGAATCACGCGTAGTTTAATCGGGCAAAACCCGACGAAAATTACAACTGGTAAAACAAAAACTACTTTCAAAGATGTTGCGGGTATTGATACAGAAAAACAAGAATTGATGGAAATTGTTGATTTCTTGAAAAACAAAGAAAAATTCAAAGCGTTGGGTGCGCGTGTGCCACGTGGTGTTTTGTTGTCGGGTGAACCTGGAACCGGAAAAACTTTGTTGGCACGTGCGGTTGCAGGTGAAGCCAATGTCCCATTTTTTGCTACGTCTGGCAGTGATTTTTCAGGAATTATTGTTGGTTTAGGTGTTGCAAAAATCAAAGAGATTTTTGAATTGGCGAAACGCAACGCACCTTGCATTTTGTTCATTGATGAAATCGATGCCATTGGACAAAGTCGCAGTAAACATTCTTTTAATGACAACGATCGTGAACAAACTTTGAACCAGTTGCTGATTGAAATGGACGGTTTTGCAAATGAAACCGGTATCATTGTTATTGCTGCGACGAATCGACCAGATATGTTGGATACTGCATTATTGCGGCCTGGGCGTTTTGATCGTCAGATACATATTGAATTGCCGAATTTAGACGGTCGTCGCGACATTTTGAATTTGCATGCGAAAAAATTCAAAATAGATGAAAATTTAAATATGATGGATGTTGCGCGTGGAACGACTGGATTTTCTGGGGCTGATTTGGAAAATCTGTTGAATGAAGCGGCTTTGCATGCGGTGCGCAGTAATCATACGGCGGTTGAACAAAGTGATATAGAAGAAGCTCGCGATAAAATTTTAATGGGGCCAAAGAAAAATCAAAAATTACGTCCCGAAGATATTAAATTGACTGCATATCACGAAGCAGGGCATGCGTTCGTCAGTATGCATTATTCGGGTGTGACTGACCCAATTCACAAAGCAACGATTATTCCGCGTGGTCGTGCATTGGGTATGGTGCAACATTTGCCAATTGATAATAAAGTGTCGCAGAGGTTGGATGAATTACAGGCTAATTTGTCCGTTGATTTGGCGGGACGTGCATCCGAAGAAGTCTTTTTCGGTCCAAATAAAATCACAACTGGTGCGGAAAGCGATATCGCGATGGCAACCAGAATTGCACGCTATGCGATTACTATGGCAGGGTTGTCAAAGAAAATTGGTATGGTTGCAGTAAATCAAGCAAATTCATTCGGACAAAAAATGGCACTGGAAAATGCATCTGAAAAGACAGCCGAAATGGTGGATGCTGAAATTCGCGATTGGTTGGATGCTGCGTATCGTGATGCGAAAAATTTGGTGTCTAAAAACAAATCGACGGTCGAAAAAATCGCAAAAGCGTTATTAGACAAAGAAACGTTGACTGGCGAAGAAATTCGCGAAATCGTTTTTGGAAAAAATAAAAAAGCAACCGTGAAAAAAACATCTCGGAAAACAAATGCAAAAAAATAACGATGTGAAATTTGAAATTTTACGTATGCCACCAATGAATACTAATTCTTTGTTGGTGTCGCGCGGGATGGATGCTGTTATTTTTGATGCGTGGGGGCGCGCTGCTGATTGGGAGCGGGTTTTGTTAGAACGCGGATTAAAATTGCGTGCGATATATTCAACACATGGACATCCAGACCATATATCGGCTGCGCCCGGGTTGTCGCGAGCGTTCAATGTTGATTGGTTTTTGAATAAAAATGATGAATATTTAATTGGTTGGGGTAATGAATTATTGGATATGTTTGGTATTCCGCATATTCATTTGGGGTATAAAAAACCAATTCATATTTCGGCTGGGACAATCGAAATTTTGCCAGATGTCAAAATGGAAATAATAGAAAGCCCAGGTCATACACCGGGTGGTGTTATGTTTTATTTCCCAAAATATAAAATTTTGATGACGGGTGATACTCTTTTTCGCGACAGTGTTGGGCGGACTGATTTCCCGGGCGGCAATACTGACGAATTAAAACAATCAATACATAATTTATATGAAACAGATTTGGACGATGATACTTATGTGGTTCACG
Source organism: Candidatus Enterousia sp. (assembly GCA_045648885.1). GTDB lineage: Bacteria > Pseudomonadota > Alphaproteobacteria > Rs-D84 > Rs-D84 > Enterousia. Next base: position 17,117 of record JAZROV010000014.1, on the reverse strand, counting down.
GCCATGGTTTAGATTCTACAATTGGTGGCTTGAAAAAACATAATCAATTTTTTAAAGCGTGAATACCAGCACACGATTGATACCCGATAAATCTGTTTCAACACGTTCGAATTTCCAACCAAAAAAATTAAATATTTTTATAACTGGGTTTGATTGTCCAACCCCAATTTCAACATAAATTTTCCCGTCGTTTTTCAACAGTTTCAAAGAATTTTTCGCAATCGCTTCATATGCCGCCAAACCATTGTTGCCTGCATAAAGCGCCATTTTAGGATCGTGTTTTGCACCATTATCAACCCGTGTGTCGTTTGTTGCGATATATGGGGGATTTGAAACAATAATGTCAAATTTTTCTTTGGCTTTGAAATTATTGAAATCGCCATATTTGATTTTTATTTTGTCGTTTAATTGTAAAGATTTTACATTTTTTTTGGCAACCCAAAGTGCGCGTTTTGATTTATCAATTCCGATACCACTGACGTTGTTTATATTTTTACAAAGTGCGCAAATTATACATCCGGTTCCGGTTCCAAGGTCTAATACACGACGGGGTTTGTCGTTGATGCAGTCTTTGATAACAGCCGTCACCAATGTTTCTGTATCTGGGCGTGGATCCAAAGTATATTTGTTCGTATAAAATTCCAACCCATAAAACCATTTAGAATGTATGATTTTTGCCACTGGAATACCGCGGCGCAGGCACCACGCATAATACATTGTGCGCAAAAATGACAGTTTTTTTCTTTTTTCCGTGATTATACGGGCGGCACGAATGTCGCCTGATGATTGCAATATTGAGAACGCTTGATTTATATTCATATTTTTATTATAATGGCGTTTATGAAAAAAGCAAAATATATTATCAGAAAGACAAAAATAGTTGTTAAAAAATCATATCGAAAAATCAGTAATGTTCGTTCGTTATTGCGTATGGTTTTGTTTGTTGCAGTTGCAATGACGCTGATTGCGGTCGGTGTCGTGTTGTTGTATAAACCTGTGAAAAATATAGTGGTTGTGCCACCTGAATCGCATACAATCATAGAGGTTAAATCTGGGGATACGCTTTCTAAGATTTTGCAGGGGCAGGGCTTTTCTATCCAAGATATAAATAACATTTCAACAACTTTAAAGAAAGATGTCAAATTTACTACATTATATGCAGGTAAAGATAAAATCGATTTTGTGCGGCCTGCGGCTGATTTGCCGATATCAAAAATAGTTATTATGAATGGCCCGTGGAATCGTATCGAAATAGATTGTGGCGCCGAAGGTGCATGGCAATGTCAAAAAATCGAAATTGAACGCGATACACGTGTTGCCTATCGCGAAGGTGAAATTTTGGACGGGGATAGTTTTTATTTGGCCGGGCAACGGGCTGGTATTCCAACCGGTATTTTGGCAGATGTTTATGATTTGTTGGCGTTTGAAATGGATTTTGAACGTGATGTTCGTGCCGGTCAAAAATTCTTTGTTTTATACGAAGAAAATTTTGCATCAGAAAAAAAAGTTGATAATGGTCGTGTGATTGCTGTGTCGTTCCATGCGTTGCGTGGGAATGTGCGTATGTATCGTTTTGTGAAAAGTGATGGCGGTGTTGGATATTATGATGAAAATGGAAATGGTGCAATAAAGTCTTTGAAGCGGACACCTATAAATAATGCAAAAGTGACATCCAGTTTTTCAGGCCGTCGGAAACATCCTGTGTTGGGCTTTACCCGCGCACACAAAGGGGTTGATTTTCGCGCGTCAACTGGGACTCCGATTCCGGCTGCAGGCGCAGGTCGTGTCGTCGCGCGCAGTTTTAATCGTGGACATGGTAATTTTGTGAAAATTCGTCATAACGGAACATATGAAACACTGTATGCACATATGTCGCGTTTTGCCAAGGGTGTGAATGTTGGCACCGTTGTGAAACAGGGGCAAACAATTGGCTATGTTGGTTCCACAGGGTTATCAACCGGCCCGCATTTGCACTATGAGATTATCAAAGATGGTGTTCATGTCAATCCGTTGACGGTAAAATTGCCGGCTATAAATAATCTAGATTCAAAAAACAAACCGTTGTTTATGGAATACAAAGCGCGTATCGATGCGATTGTATCTTCACTGCAAGATAATCCAAATCAAATTGTCAGATTATAATAAAAAAATTCTGATTAAAAAAAAACGACCCAGATGGGTCGTTTTTCATTAATATCAAATTCTAGAATTGATATTTGATTGCACCACCAAAAATGTATTGTGCATTGATGTCATAGTGCGAACGTGTTGGCGCGAACATACGTGCCTGGGCCGACAATATGACATTGTGAGTCAATTCGAAATCCAGTCCTGCTTTGAACGCGAACATTGGTGAATAAACCGTTTCATCAGATAACGCTGATGATTCAAAATCAATATCGTAATTCATAGTTCCAATACCCGCGCCCAAAACCAAATCAATGCGCGATGTTTTATCACCACTTAAACGCAAATAATTATCGTATGTCGCAGACATTGCAAATGTTCTTGTATCTGCGAATTTAGCGTTTGAAAATTTATCACGAATTTTTTGGGTGTCTGTCATGTCTATATTCAATGTGACACCACCATTATAGATTTCGTTGTAATTACCAAAACGGACACCGCCTTCGATACCAAATGAAAAGAAATCAGAAGGATTGTCAATTCCGTTCACACGTGCGAAATTGTCCGCTTCGCTGGAATAACCAAGATCCGCGACGCCCATTGTTGCCCCGATAAATGGATGATATTCAACCGCGTTCGCACCAGTTAAAGATAATAAGACTGTGCCAAGACCTGTTAAAAATAAATTTGTTTTCATACTTTCTCCTTTTAGATTTTTATATCGGACAATTTATTCTAATATTATTTGCAATTTAAAACAAGATTTTTGTTTTTTAATATATTTTGTCCCAGGGCAAATCTGAAAAACATTTTTGTTGGAATTTTATATATTCTTGATAATTCGAAGACGCAATGTGTTGTGCGCGTAATGTGTTGAAATATTTTGGTTGGTATCCGTACAGCCACGACAGGCGTGTTCTGTCTGCGTCCCAAAGACATGCGGATATATAATCTGGTGCATTGGTTCCCGTGGTATGATTTTCAATCGCGAAAATTATTGATTGCTGAACGCGTTTGTCCAGATTGAATTTTTCCATAATTTGTTTGGCCAGTGGAACTGCATTTTTCCCATGTTCAATATCAAAATCATCGTTTGTTCGTGCCATGTCATGAAACGCACATGCAAATATCACAGGCAGCGGATTTCTATTTAATGACAGTGCATAATCAGTGCCACGAAATACCACTGATGCTGTATGCGTGTTTAACCCGTGCATGCCGTCCATTTTTTGAATACAAACTTTTGCGACCAACGGCTGAATTTCGTTTTGGTACATTTTAAAATGTTTCTGGATTTCAGATACTGACGGATTTTGCAAAAAATTATTTTTCATCTTTGTCGTTATCCCCAGGTTCGTTTTTAAATTGCATATCATAAAGCATTTTATATGCGCCACATTCGTTTTTCAATAATTCGTTATGTGTTCCAGATTCAACAATTTGTCCGTCATTGACGACGATAATTTTATTTGCGTTTCGAATCGTTGATAAACGGTGTGCGATAACAAAAACTGTTTTATCGTGCATCAGGTTTTCGATGGCTTTTTGAACAACTGCCTCAGATTTATTATCTAATGCAGATGTCGCTTCGTCCAGAATTAATATCGGGGCGTTTTTCAAAAATGCACGGGCGATTGCAACACGTTGTTTTTGCCCCCCAGATAACGAAAGACCATTTTCGCCAATTTCTGTATCCAGACCTTTTGGCAGGGTTGCCAGAAATTCATCCAGATATGCCGATTTTAATGCTGCTTTTAATTCTGCATCGGTTGCGTTTGCGTTTCCAATCATAATATTTTCGCGAATTGTTCCACCAAATAAAAAATTATCTTGGAATACGACGGCTATGTTTTGGCGCAAAGATTTCAAAGTAAAATCACGAATATCAGTGCCATCAATTGTAATATTGCCATCTGAGACATCATAAAAACGTGGTAATAAACTTATAATCGTTGTTTTGCCACCACCTGAATTTCCAACAATCGCCAATGTTTCGCCGTGTTTTATTGTTAAATTCAGATGCTTTAAAACCGGGACATCTTTCACATATTCAAAAGATACATCATTGAATTTAATTTGTTTCAATTTTTTCGGCATTTCAATTGCGTGCGGTGAATCTTTGATGATTGGTCGGGCATCCAGAATTTCAAAAACTTGTTCAATTGCCCAAAAAGATACCAACACAGAATTATAATTGTTTCCAATAGTTTTTATCGGTGTGTACAACAATATCAAAGATGTTAAAAACGACACAAAACCACCAGGAGTTAAACGGCCTGTTAAAATCAAATGCGAACCATACCAAAGTGCTGCTGCAATTCCGACCGACAAGACAATGTGCATAACAGGTGTTAACCAACGTGTGCGTTTGAATAATTTCATACTTAAATCAAACGTTTCATTCAATACGCCCAGATATCTTTTTTCTTGGTATTTTTCCAGATTATACGACAGGATAGTTTTGTTGCCTGAATACGTTTCATTGTATTTTGTTGTCAATCTGGCGCCGGCTTCCATGTTTTTATGCAATACCGGTGAAACACGCTTTTTTAATGATGCCATCGGCAAAAAAGCGCACAATAAAATTGTCACGCAAACCAGGGCCAATTGCCACGAATTATAAAATAAAACAACAATCAATGAAACAGATGTGAAAAATTTCTGAATGAAAGATTTAAGATTGTTCAAAAGACCTGCACAGGCCGTATCCGCATTTGAATTGAATTTCATTATGATGTCGCCTGAATTTTGCAGATTGAAAAATTCTGGTTCGAATGTCAGCAATTTTTTGAATAAATCGGCCTTTAATAAATTAGTAATTTTTCCGCCAACCCATGTGTTTAAATAATTTAAAGTGTATGTCAATGCACCCTGGACACATGTAAAGCCGATAATCAAAATTGGTATGTACCAACCGGCAGTCAAAGTCTTTTCAACCATAACCGCGTCAGTATACGGTTTTATTGCCCATGCAATTACTGCGTCCATTGATCCAACAGGAATTGCCAACAATAATGTCAACAAAGCACGTCCCCAATACGGTTTCACGTATTTCCACATGCGTTTGTAATTTTTTACAAACATATTTTCGAGAACCTGTCTTTTAACGGCTTTTGATAATTTTTGCATTTTTTCAATCCATTTTTTGTCTGTTGAAAATGGTAATAGATATTCGCGTGGTTGTCAATGTTTCTGTAGATTTTACGGTTTTAAAAAAATTGCTTTTTGGTGCATTTTGTGCTTGCTTTCTGGCGGTTTTTTTTCCAAAATACGCGGGCTGAATGAATATATATCAAAGGAGATATCATGGCTAATAAATGGGTCTATACATTTGGAAATGGTGCTGCCGAAGGTCGCGCAGATATGCGTGATTTGTTGGGTGGCAAAGGTGCCAATTTGGCAGAAATGAATTTGGTCGGTTTGCCGGTTCCTGCGGGATTTACGGTCACAACCGATGTTTGCAGATATTATTATGAAAATGAACAGACATATCCGTCTGATTTGATGGACCAGGTAAAGACTGGAATCGCGCATATTGAATCTATTATGGGTAAAAAATTCGCAGATATGGAAAACCCATTGTTGGTATCGGTTCGTTCTGGGGCACGTGTTTCTATGCCGGGTATGATGGATACTGTGTTGAATTTGGGTTTGAATGATGAAACGGTCAAAGCATTGGCAAAATCTGCAAATAACGAAAGATTCGCATATGATTCATACCGTCGTTTTATCATGATGTTTTCTGATGTTGTGTTGGGTGCAGATATCGATTTGTTCGAACATACTTTGGAACGTATGAAAGAAGACAAAGGATACAAAGTTGATACTGAATTGACCGCCGATGATTTGAAAGATTTGGTCGAAAAATTCAAAGAAATTGGTGTTAAAATCGGTAAAGTTTTCCCACAAGATCCATGGGAACAATTAAAATTGGGTATCGGTGCGGTGTTTGGTTCTTGGATGTCTAAGAAAGCAATCACGTATCGTAAATTGAACAATATCCCGGGTGATTGGGGAACTGCTGTGAATGTCCAGGCGATGGTGTTTGGTAATTCTGGTGACGATTCTGCAACTGGTGTGTGCTTTTCACGTGACCCTGCGACCGGTGAAAATAAATTTTATGGTGAATATTTGATTAACGCCCAAGGTGAAGACGTTGTGGCTGGTATTCGTACGCCCCAGCCAATGGCCAAAGATGATTCTGGTCGCGTTTCTTTGGAAGAGGCTATGCCAGAAGTATACGGCGAATTGGTCGATGTTCGCAACAAATTGGAACAACATTACAAAGACATGCAAGATATGGAATTCACAATTGAACATAAAAAATTGTGGATGTTGCAATGCCGTAACGGAAAAAGAACTGCGGCAGCGGCGGTGCGTATGGCGGTAGAAATGGTCGAAGAGGGATTGCTCTCGAAAGAAGAAGCCATTTTGCGCGTTGGTGCGGACCAATTAAATCATTTGTTACATCCAATGTTGGACCCAAAAGCAGAAAAGAAAGTTATTGCAACGGGTTTGCCTGCGTCCCCAGGTGCTGCGGTTGGTCAGGCGGTATTTAACGCCGAAGATGCCGAAGCCTGGAAAAAAGAAGGCAAAAAAGTTATGTTGATTCGCGTTGAAACATCACCTGAAGATATCGCAGGTATGAATGCGGCCCAGGGTGTGATTACTGCGCGTGGTGGGATGACATCTCATGCGGCGGTGGTTGCGCGTGGTATGGGAACACCGTGTGTTTCTGGTTCCCCAGACATCAAAATCGATTATGAAACAAAAACGATGAAAACCACGTCAGGTGTCACAATTCACGAAGGTGATTGGGTTTCTATCGATGGCGCAAAGGGTCAAATTATCGAAGGTGCGGTTCCAACAGTATCTGTGGAATTGACTGGTAATTTTGGAACATTGATGAAATGGGTTGATGAAATCAAAACTTTGACTGTGAAAGCAAACGCTGAAACACCGAAAGATGCAAAACAGGCCCGTGATTTCGGTGCCGAAGGTATCGGTTTGGCACGTACAGAACATATGTTCTTTGACCCATCCAGAATTCAAGATATGCGTGAAATGATTTTGGCGGATGATGAAGCAGGTCGTCGTGCTGCGCTGGATAAATTGTTGCCGTATCAAAAAGCGGACTTTATCGAATTGTTCAAAATTATGGATGGTTTGCCAGTGACGATTCGTTTGATTGATCCACCATTACACGAATTTTTGCCACATACTGAAGCGGACATGAAAGAATTGGCCGAACATATTGGCAAACCAGTTGAATTCGTGAAAGCACGCAGCGAAGCGTTGAAAGAACAAAATCCAATGTTGGGACATCGTGGTTGCCGTTTGGCGATTACATATCCTGAAATCTGCGAAATGCAAACACGTGCTATTTTGTTTGCTGCGATTGAATGCAAAAAGATGGGTGTGCGTGTGTTCCCAGAAATCGAAGTCCCATTGGTTGGTTCCAAAAAAGAAGTTGATATCGTCAAAGCTGTTATTGATGCAACTGCAAATGCAGTATTTGCAGAAAGCGGCGAATCGATTGAATACAAAGTTGGCTCTATGATTGAATTGCCACGTGCGGCGGTTTTGGCTAATGAAATCGCAGAAAGTTGTGAATTCTTTGAATTTGGAACAAACGATTTGACACAAACTACATTGGGTATGTCGCGTGATGATACCGGCAAGATTTTGGACGAATATCGTGCGCGCGGTGTATATGTTGCCGATCCGTTTGCATCGGTTGACCAATTGGGTGTGGGGTTGTTGATTAAAGATGCTGTTAAGAAAGCACGCGATACCAAAGGCGATAATATCCATTTGGGTGTCTGCGGTGAACACGGTGGCGACCCTGAATCAATTGAATTTTTCCATAAATGTGGATTCAATTCTGTTTCTTGCAGTCCGTTCCGTGTGCCAATTGCACGTCTGGCAGCGGCCCAGGCAGCGGTCAAATTCCCACGTAAAAAATAATTTACGTGCAAACAAACACAAAACCCCGACCAACCGTCGGGGTTTTTGTTATGCCAGATTTTTTGTTTAAGATATCGTTCCTACGGAAATGGGTTTGATATTTATTTATAATGTATTTGTCGTTAAGACTTAAACAACCATTATTTAACCACAGGAGAAAAAAATGGGTGCTTTGTTACATTATGTGTTAAAACCGTTGTCTTTAATCGGTGCATTAAACTGGGGATTGGTCGGGTTTTTCAGATTCGATTTAGTCGCCTGGATTTTTGGACCGATGACATTGATGTCCAGATTGGTCTATGCCGTTATCGGTTTGGCCGCGTTGATTTGGGCTTTGGTGTGGATATTCGGTGAAAGCCCACGTGATGAAGAATACGTAAAACGTCGTAATTAAATTTTATCGTTGTATTTCTTTCAAAAGAATGCCGCTTTGGCATTCTTTTTGTTGATAATATTTTATTTAATGTGTTATATTGTTATTGCGAAAGCAGAGTGAGAGAGTATAAAAATAGGGTGGTGGCTTTCGCAAAAAAATCCTGATTTTCGGGTCGGTCCCATCACCCTGTTTGTTTAGTTTTTATGTGCGTTTTTTTTGAACAGATTCGGAAAATATTTATAAAAATGCCTTTATTCAACGAGATAACGTCAAAAAATCAATATGTTGATTCAAATTGATAATTTTTTGCCTATATTTTGATTTTTTGCACGATTCGAATCGGATTTTTTTGCTTTTTTTGACGAAAATAAATACAAAAATATATTTAGTGTCCAAAATACAACCGAATCGGTAGTATGAAAATCGTCCCAAAGCCACAGCCCATGCGGTATAGAGAATTGCAACAAAAAAAAATAAAAAAAATTTTTTTTTAATAATGAGAATAAATATTAAATACTGTATATTGTGTCTTAGGAAACCAAAAAGATACTATATATAGTGTTTTTGCCAAAAATAAGGAAAGGTAAATGGCGAATATGGAAAACGAAGTTAAAATACAGGTTGTATCAACACTGACGTGCAAATTGGAATCTATTAAAAAACGTTCAGGTGAAGTTGTTCCGTTTGATGCAAAAAAGATTTTTGAAGCTATTAAAAAGGCCGTGGATGTCACATGCGAAATTTCTGATGCTGATATTGTCAAAATAACCCAAGATGTTTTGAAACGTTTGGATAAAAAATATGCTGACCAGGTGCCAGATGTAGAAAATATCCAAGAAGTTGTTATTCAAACATTGATGGATGCACGCGCATATAAGACTGCTGAATCTTATATAATATATCGTCAGAAACGTTCTGAGATTCGTAATTCGTTGGTTGATGCAGTAGAAGTTATCAACGGTTATGTCTCCGAAGCAGATTGGCGCGTGAAAGAAAATTCTAATATCGGTTATTCGATTGGTGGTTTGATTTTAAGAACCAGTGAACGTATGACCGCGGAATATTGGTTGAGTTTATACCCACGCGAAGTGGCCGAAGCACACAAATCTGCCGCGTTCCATATCCATGATTTGGGTTGGTTGACGGGTTATTGTGCCGGGTGGTCTTTGCGCGAATTGTTATACGAAGGATTTAACGGGGTAAAGGGTTATTTGCAATGTGAACCGGCGCGTCATATGGCGACTGCTGTTTCTCATATGGTGAATTTTTTGGGCACATTACAGAACGAATTTGCAGGGGCCCAGGCGTTTTCATCGGTTGACACATATTTGGCGCCATATGTTCGTTTGGATAAATTATCTTATGCTGATGTGAAAAATTCTATGCAGACATTGGTGTTCAATTGTTCTGTGCCTTGCCGTTGGGGAACCCAGACACCATTTATCAATTTCACGTTTGATTGGACGTGTCCGAAAGATTTGCGCGATCAACGTCCGTTTGTTGGTAAAAAGATGGTTGATTTCACATATGGTGATTTGCAACCTGAAATGGATATGATTAACAAAGCGTTCATAGAAGTCATGACTGAAGGTGACGCATTGGGTCGTCCATTTACGTTCCCAATTCCAACATATAACATCACAGACGATTTTCCATGGGATCATCCGAACGTCAAACCTTTGTTTGATTTGGCGGCGAAATACGGCATACCGAATTTCCAGAATTTCTTGAATTCTGATTTGAATCCGACAGATGTGCGTTCTATGTGTTGCAGATTGCGTTTGGATGTGCGTGAATTGTTGAAACGTGGTGGCGGGTTGTTTGGATCTGCTGAAAAGACCGGTTCTATTGGCGTTGTCACAATCAATTTGGCGCGTTTGGGATATCTGCACAAGGGTGACCGTGAAGGTTTGTTCCGCGAATTAAAACGTCTGTTAGATTTGGCGCGTGATTCGTTGGAAATCAAACGCAAGATTATTTCGAAAAATTTGGAACATGGTTTGTATCCATTTACAAAACGTTATCTGGGCAGCTGGAACCACCATTTTTCGACCATTGGTGTGAACGGTGCGAACGAAATGGTTATGAATTTCACAAACGGCAGTGATAATATTGCAACTGTGTTCGGTAAAAATTTGGTTTTGGAAGTTATGGATTTCATCCGTACGAATTTGGTTGAATACCAAGAAAAAACCGGAAACCTGTATAATTTGGAAGCGACCCCAGCAGAAGGTTGTGCATATCGTTTCGCAAAAACGGATAAAAAGAATTATCCAGATATTATAACTGCGGGAACGCCGGACGCACCATATTATACAAATTCAACTCAATTGCCGGTGTATTTCACAGACGACCCATTTGTCGCCTTGGAACACCAAGAAGAATTACAGCGTAAATATACTGGCGGCACGATGTTGCACCTTTATATGGGTGAACCTGTGTCTTCGGGTGATGCGGCTGAAAAGATTGTTCGGACGATTTTCGAAAATTACAAAGTGCCATATATGACATTGACAACAACATTTTCAATCTGTCCAAAACATGGCTATTTGCCGGGTGCGCATGATTTCTGTCCGAAATGTGATGCAGAAATCGCTGCGAACAGCAATGATTTGCAATGCAAAGATTGCGGCAACAATTAAACAAAATAATAACAAAAAACATACTAAGGAAAGGAGAGTAAAATGAACCCACAAACCAGAACACCATGCGAAAAATTTTCACGTGCAATGGGATATATCAGACCTGTCAGCAATTTTAATACAGGAAAATATGCTGAATTTTGCGAACGTAAAACATTCACTGAATCGAATTGTTTGACAACTGGTGCGCGTCACGTAGAATTGATGAAAAAGGCCGCATAAGGGTTCATTGTCAACATGAAACAAATTCAAATTGGCGGCCTGGTTTCCTTTACAACGATTGATTTTCCGGGGAAACTGGCCGCTGTATTATTTCTTTGTGGATGTCCGTTTAAATGCGCGTATTGTTCGAATCCGCATCTGATACCATTGGGTGATGGGGAATACGATCCGGATAAAGTTTTCGAATGGTTGAAAAACCGTGTTGGAAAATTAGAGGGCGTTGTTTTTTCCGGCGGTGAAGCATTGATGCAGGCCGATGCGACGATTGATTATATGCGTCGTGTGCGTGAATTGGGTTTCGCAATCGGATTGCATACAAATGGTTTTTATCCAGATTTATTAAAGAAAGTGTCAGACACGGTTGATTGGGTTGGGCTTGATTTCAAAGCGACCAAGGCACGATATAAAGATTTAACTGGGGTTGAAGTTGGCTATGACCGTATGATTGAATCTTTGAAATATTGGGTGTCAACTGGACGCGGATTGGAAGTGCGCACAACCTGTGATCCTGAATACGTCAGCAAAACTGATTTATTAGAAATTGCACAAATTACGTCGTCAATGGGCGCTAAAAATTTCGCAGTTCAAAAATATAGTCCGTATCATGAATGTGATTGCGAAAAATGTGGATGTCATAACGAAACACACAATGACAATACGCATCCGCAAACGACTGACGCGGCCAGAATGCAATTTTTTGTAGATGAAGAATTGCGTCAAAAAATAGATGCAATGTTTGAAAGTGTAATCTGGCGTGATAAATAAAATTTAAAATCGATAAAAACATCGTCCAGTTTGACGATGTTTTTATTTTTATAACAAAATTTAATTTTTGTTGTAAATTTTCATAATCTCTGATAGGATAAATATCATTGTATTGTAGGAGTTTTTTTCAATGAAACGATGGTTTGTTGCGCTGTGTGTTTTGCCGTCTGTTGCATTCGGGTCAGATGATTGTGCAACAATGCGCAATATGCCAGATTCCGAACAATCATTGCAAGATGTTATTGAATTGGGCCTGTGTCGTAATCCACAAACTGCGGCGGCGTATCAGTCGCTGCGTGCATCGCATTTCAGTAAAAATGCAGGCTATGCAAATTATTTGCCAAATGTGTCTGCGTCGGTTTCGGCTGGTAAAGATTACAGGGATAAACAATGGCAAGATTGGTCGTATGGTGCATCGATTTCTGCTTCGTATTTGATTTTTGATTTTGGTAAACGGACATCTGATATGAATCAATTGATATCGGCATATCGTGCGGCCGGTTTTGATTACAGTGAAACCGTTCAAAATTTTGTTTATGGTTTGGTCGGTTCTTATTATGAATTATTAAACGCAAATGCGAATGTCGATGCGGCGCAATCTGCGTTGACTGTGGCCCAGACTGCATATGATACTGCATCAAAAAAGTTTAAGGCTGGGGCGGTGGCTAAAGCCGACGTTTATAAATCTGAAACCACATTGGCGTCTTCTAAATTGGCATTGGAACGCGCAAAAAACAATCGTGAAATTACAAAAGCGACATTGTTAAACAAACTTTCTTTTCCGGCAGACCAGGATATAAAAATTGCAGATATGTCTTCGTCTTTTGGAAGCGATGCAGAAAATGAAAGTATTGATGAATTGATAAAAATTGCCCAAGAAAAAAGACCTGATTTGCTGCGTGCGCGTGCGAACAAAGATGCCGCGTGGCATAAACGAAACAGCGCGTTCTTGAAAAATTTACCGTCAATTTCTGCCAGTGCATCGGTGGGTTGGAACAATGATGATTTGTCGAATATGTTTGAATCAAATAAAACAAACGGGTCGATTGGTATTCGCGCATCGATGCCGTTGTTTGCAGGCTTTGCCAATATGTATAATTTACGCGCAGCCGAAGCGGACTATGAACGTGCAAAATATAATGAATTGGCGACGAACAATAATGCGATGATGGATGTTTTTACTGCATATCAGAATTACAAGACTGCGCGGACTGTGTTGGATCAAACTGAATCATTATTAAAATCTGCAACAGAAAGCGAACGTGTGACGTCCGGAATGTACAAGGTTGGACGTGCGACAATGTTAGATTGGCAGACGGCGCAATCTGAATTAGTGAATGCGAAAAATCAGCGCAACAGTGCGAAATATGATTTATTTATTAAACGTGCTGCCGTGGCGTTGGCGATTGGTGATTTGCGCTCTGAATTAGAGGGAGAGATGAATGAATAAGAAAAAGAAATTTTGGGTTTTACGTCATAAATGGCTGACCATTTTTTTGTTGGCGATTGTCGGGTGTATTTTGATTTTGGGTATTGGCGGTAAATCAAAGACTGCCAAAAGTTATGTCACAGTCGATATTACGCGCGGAAATTTGTCCCAGACAGTGACTGCAACCGGGGAAATTATGCCGTTGAACACGGTCAGTGTTGGGTCCCAGGTTTCTGGTACCATTGAAGAATTGTATGTTGATTATAATTCGAAAGTAAAGCAGGGCGATTTATTGTTGAAAATTGATACATCTGTTTTGCAATCGTCGGTTGACGAAGCCAAAGCGTCGCTGGTGTCTGCTGAATCACAATTAAAATATGCTAAATCAGAATATGAACGCAATAAAACACTTTATAACGACGGGTATATCTCGCGCGCAGAAATGGAACAATCTCAGACGACATTCGAACAGGCGGAACAACGTGTCAATCAAATGAAATACACATACAATCGTGCGGTGACAAATTTGGGCTATGCGACGATTACTTCGCCGGTTGATGGAACTGTGATTTCGCGCAAAGTGGACAAAGGTCAAACGGTGGCTGCATCGTTTCAGACGCCTGATTTGTTTGAAATTGCCGAAGATTTAACCAAAATGCAGATTGAAACATCTGTATCCGAAGCGGACATCGGTGTTATCAAAGAGGGACAATCTGTGACATTCACTGTGGACGCATATCCGAACCAGAAATTTGAAGGTTCGGTGCGCCAGATTCGTTTGTCGCCGACAATGACTTCGAACGTTGTTGTTTATACGGTTGTGATTGACGTAGATAATTCTGATTTGCGTTTGATGCCGGGTATGACTGCGTTCGTGACGATTATTATCCAGGCGGCCAAAGACACATGGAAAGCGCAAAATTCTGCATTTTTATTGCGGTCTTTTGACGATATAGTTGCGGTTCCAGATGCTGATGTCACGCCGAAAACGCATTTAGCAATAAAACGCGACAAAGATATAGTTTTCGTAAAATATACCAAAGGTTTATCGACCGCCACAGAAACCCAGATTATATCAGACGAAATTGTTGACGGTGATAAAATCATAGTTGGCTATGTCGGCCAGGCGTCTAAATCTGCGGCGAAACGCAATGGTATGATGGGTGGCCCAGGCGGTGGCCCACGTTAAGGTCGAAGATATGAAACAGACACCAATAATTTCTATGAAAAAAATCTGCAAGACGTATCCGCTGGAAATCGGCGGGCAGCAGCAGGTTTTATTTGACAACACGTTCAGCGTTATGCCGGGGGAATTTGTTGCGATTATGGGACCGTCGGGGTCTGGTAAATCAACATGTATGAATATTATTGGGGCATTAGATTCTGCGACGTCTGGGACGTATGAATTGTATGGCAAAGACATTACTACCATGACCCCGGATGAATTAGCGCGCGTTCGCAATGAATATATTGGCTTTGTGTTTCAAAATTTTAATTTGCTGCCGAAACGCAATATTTTGGATAATGTGATGTTGCCATTGATGTATCGTGGTTTGCCGATGGCAGAGCGTGAATCGCGTGCGCGTGAAATGTTGAAATTGGTAAATCTGGAAAAATTTGAAACTTATTTGCCGACTCAATTGTCTGGTGGTATGAAACAGCGTGTTGCGATTGCGCGTGCATTGGCAGGCGATCCAAAAATCATTCTGGCAGACGAACCAACCGGGGCATTAGATTCCAAAATGGGGAATGAAATCTTGCGGTTTTTCAAAAAATTAAACCAAGATATCGGTATAACGATAGTTATGATTACTCACGAATTTGAAATTGCGCAATACGCGCGACGCGTTATACATATCTATGACGGGCATATTACGTATGATGGTCCGATTCCTAAAAATGAATCTGTGTTGGTAAAATCAGAACAAAAGGCGCATCGAAAATGACACTTTATGACATTGTGCACGAATCGTGGCTTTCAATCAGTGGCAACAAAATGCGGTCTTTTTTGACTGTGTTGGGTATAGTTATTGGCATTATGGCGGTGGTGATAATGGTCGCAGTTGGTGAAACGGTTCAACAATCAATCACAGATCAATTTTCATCATTGGGAACGAATACATTGATGATACGTGCGGGTGCGGCGCAAAGTGCGGGTGTTCGCATGGGCAATCGTATGACTTTGACGATGGACGATGTAGAGGCGTTGTCTAAATTACCAGATGTGGCGGCGGTTTCGCCGGTTGAAAACAGTTCGGCCCAGGTTGTATACGGTAATAAAAATTGGGCGACATCTGTGGTGGGGGTGTATCCTGGATATACAATCGTTCAAAATATAGAAATGGAATACGGTTCGTTTTTTGATACGTCTGCCGTTCGTAATGCGTCGACCTATGCAGTGATTGGCCACGATACAGCCGAAGAATTAGATTTGCCAAAAAATCCAATTGGCGAAGTCATTCGTGTTCGTAATACCCCCCTGACCATTATTGGTGTAACGAAGGCAAAGGGTGATTCGGGTATGATGTCCCAAGACGATATGGTAATCGTGCCAATAACGACTTTGAAAAAGCGTATAAATGGTTCGCGTTTTCCGAACGCTGTGCAAAGTGTGTCGCTGAAATTATATCAAGATGCAGACAATAATGTTGTGTCTGATCAAATAACTGCACTTTTGCGCGAACGGCATAAATTAAAAGACGGCGATGACGACGATTTCCAAATTACTGATATGAAGCAAGTCATGGAAACCATGAACAACATCAGCAGTTATTTGACTTTGTTATTGGTTGCGATTGCGGCGGTATCGTTGCTGGTTGGGTCAATTGGTATTATGAACATGATGTTGGTGTCGGTCGCAGAACGCACGCGCGAAATCGGTATTCGCAAAGCAATCGGCGCCCAAGAAAGCACAATTATCATTCAATTTTTATCCGAATCAATAATGATATCTTTCATTGGGTCGATGTTTGGTTTGATTCTGGGCGTTGGGTTGTCCCAAGGCGTGGGTCGATTTATATTACACTATAATGTTCCGTTCAGTATTTGGCCGGTGGTGGTGTCGATATCGGTCGCGGCGGTCGTAGGATTGGCGTCGGGTGTGATGCCTGCAATCAAAGCGGCCAAATTAAACCCGATTGACAGTTTAAGATACGAATAAAAATTCCCCCTTGCATCAAAAGTGCGAAATATGATATTATTGAAAGCGTCGGGAAGTATTTTTCCGATGGGGCTTAGAAACCTCTTTTAAACCGCGTCTACAACGACGTTAAATATCTCCAACCACGGGGTTGGAGGGTCGTGAATATTTTGAATAAACGACGCAATTTTCGGTTTAAATTGTTTCTAACCTCCAACCGCCTGAATTTTCCGGTGGTTTTTTGCGTTTGATAAACGCGAACAAGATTTTTGGGGTTACCCCCCACGGCGCGGTGCGCCACTCCCCCAATGGGGGAGAATAACAAGCAGTGCACCCAGCCCTAAATTCCGCCCCACGGGGGCGGGGGACCCGCAGGGTGGTGGGGGTGACCGAAAGAAATAACAAGAACAGGAAGCAAAAGGAGAAATAATGAAAACACAAAATATAATA
>JAZROV010000013.1:0-10978 GCA_045648885.1 Candidatus Enterousia sp. | reverse complement strand
CAGAACGACATGGCTACGATCCGACTTTGCAGAAAAAGCATGGAAAGATTTGGAAAAGACAGTTGCCGAAGGCGTTGACCCAGAAGGTACAATTATCGATGTTGTTCGTGGTGGGTTCACAGTTGACATCAATGGCGTATTCGCATTTATGCCATCATCTCAGGTTGACCACAAACCAATCCGCGATGCGAAATCTTTGATTGGCTTAAAGGACAAATTCCGCGTATTAAAAATGGACGCTTTGCGCACAAACGCAATCGTATCTCGTCGCGCAATTCAGTCTGACACAATCGCCGCTGCACAAAAAGAAGCGATGAAAAACATCGAACTGGGTGCGGTTATCGAAGGTACAGTTAAAAACATCACTGATTACGGTGTATTTATCGACTTGGGCGGAATTGATGGCTTGTTGCACGTAACAGACTTGTCATGGAAACGCGTAAATCACCCACGTGAATTGGTTCATGTTGGCGAAAAGATTCAGGTCAAAGTTATCCAGTTCGACCCAGAATCACACCGTATTTCTTTGGGCATGAAACAACTGGAAGAAGACCCATGGGAAACTGCATCACGTGCGTTCAACGTTGGCGATACAGTATCTGGCAAGGTTTCTTCATTGACAGATTATGGTGCATTTATCGATTTGGGCAACAATATCGAAGGTCTGGTTCATATGTCTGAACTGTCCTGGACGAACAAGAACATCCACCCCAGCAAAGTTTTGCAAAACGGCCAAGAAATCAACGTCGTTGTTTTGGATATTGACCAAGACAAACGCCGCATTTCTTTGGGCTATAAACAATTACAACCAAACCCATGGAAAGAATTCGCAGAATCTCACAAAGTGGGCGATGTCATCACTGGGCCAATCAAAAACACAACTGAATTCGGTTTGTTTGTTGCATTGACACCTGAATTAGACGGAATGATTCACATTTCTGATTTGTCTTGGAATAAACTGGACGAAGAAGAATTGAAAAAATTCGTTCGCGGCCAAGAAGTGACTGCAAAAATTTTGGACATCAACCCAGAGAAAGAACGTATCACTTTGGGCGTTAAACAATTGACAGAAAGCGCAGAAAACAACAGCACTTCTATCAAGAAAGGCGCCGTTGTATGCGGAACAGTATCTGAAATCACACCTGATGAATTGATTTTGAATTTGCCAGGCGATGTCCGCGGAACTATCCGTCGCACAGATTTGTCTCGTGAAAAATCTGAACAAGACACATCTAAATTCAGCGTCGGTGATTCTGTCGAAGCTTCTGTTGTTTCGGTTGACGGCAACAATGTAAAATTGTCTGTCCGCGCATTGCAAACAACATTGGAAAAACAGGCTGTCAAAGAATACGCAAACGAAGCAGATTCTGGTTCGTTCTTGGGCGATATCTTGGGCGCCGCAATCGAAAACAGCAAAAAATAATTGTTGTTTTTAATGACATAAAAAATCCTACATTTTTATGTGGGATTTTTTTTATTTTATGTAATAATAAAAACCATAAAACCAAAGGAATTATTGATGAAACCGACTATGTTTGTGTTTATGGGTGGCCAAGGCTCAGGCAAGGGCACATTTGCAAATTTATTATTAAAGAAACATAATTATACATACATTGAAACCGGTGCAATTTTGCGCAACATGCCATCAGATTGCGAATTATGCAAAAAAATGCAACGCGGCGAATTGGTGTCTGATGAAGATTTGTTTCCGATTATATCCGAACAATTATCAACACAAAACGATGTTATCATGGACGGATTTCCACGAACACTGGCCCAGGCAAAATGGCTGGTTGAAAATTACGCTGATAAATTTGATATAAAGATTTTGTTTTTAAACATATCTGAACAAACCATGATTGCACATATTCAAAAGCGTGTGGAAGAGGGCGGAAATCGCAAAGATGACGCAGATGCGGCCGCTGTCCAGAAACGTATTGCCGCGTTTAAAACAACAACCGTGCCGGCAATCGAATGGTTAAGAACAGTAAAAGACATTACTTTTTACGATATAAAATTACCCAGTGATGATATAGATATCAATTTTGCGTTTATATTAAAAACAATTGAAAAATAAAAAAACGCCGTTCGGCGTTTTTTTAAACCACACGACGGCGCGCGATTGTATAAAGACCATATCCAATCAACAACACCATAATAACAATAAATATTACCAATGCAGCATGTGAATGGTGCGCATAGGGCAACGCGACATTCATTCCATAATATCCGACAATGACGCTGGGCACCATCAACACAATGTTCCATATGGTCAAACGATTAATGTAAGTATTCGAATCCATATTAATGATGCTTTCAAATGTTTCTTTGATAGATTTTAACATTTTGCTATAACTGGTGACGACTTCGATTGCCTGGTTAAATTCAATGCGAGCATCTTCGGATAATTCTTGGCAATCTTCATCTTTCACGAAACCGCGTAATTTATCCAATTTATCCATAACAGAAACATTTCCCTTTAACGATGCCATATACAGAGTATACGCATTTTCCACCTCTAACAATTGCATCAATTCTTGCTTGCGAACGCGTTCTTGCAGGGCTTTTTTAGAATTTACAACCTTTTTGTTTAATTCTTTCAACGCGCGCAAATAAGATTCAGCAATATAATAAATAATATTCAAAATGAACATTTCGCGATTACGCATTTCATCGTCTTTGATTTTATCCAATAAATCACAACGTTTACGACACACAGTGATAACGCGCTTATCAGAATAAAATATGCACAACGGTTCAGTATGCCATGTCGTATCCATTTCACGATTAGCAATCGGGAAACGCACAATTATAACCTTGTAATCATCTTCGAATTCAATACGCGGCTGTTCATCAGGGTCCAGAATATCGAAAATATTATCTTCATCAATTTTATATTCCGTCAAAAGACGTTCAAAATCTTCGTGGTCTGGATTCCCGATGTTAATCCAAGAGAATGTTTTTAATTTTTTAGTATCGAACATGACATTCCCCTTTGATAAATGATTTATGAAAAATACCGGTTCTGTTCACCAAGAATTTTATCATAAACATATAAAAAATCAACATTTTTCAAAATCAAAAATAATTATGAAACAATATAAAAACCAAGATTTCTGGTTGCTGTATTTTTTTTGCTTGCACGAATCGGTCAAATATTACTAGTATGGCGCATATCGGATAACAAAAAAAACGAAGGAAGGATAAAAATGATAGTCGGAATTGGAATTGACTTGGTAGAAAGCGACAGATTCTTAGACTGGTCTGCCTTTAAAAAACAACGCATATTTACCAAGAAAGAATTAGAATACGCAGAAGAAGACAACGCCCGCGCAGAAAAACATTTGGCGAATTTCTGGGCGGCCAGAGAGGCGGCTTTGAAAGCATTGGGCACTGGGTTCGGCGACGATATCGCTTTTTCTGATATATCTGTTATACATGACGATAACGGACGTCCAGAATTATTGATTGCAGGCGGCGCAAAAAATGTATTGAAAGAAAAAGCCGGGGCGAATGCAAACGTCTTGTTATCTTTGACTGACCAAGATGATTTTTCAGCCGCGGTCGTTATTATCGAAAAATAAGAAAAAAAACAAATCTAAATAAAAAAAACGCCCGTTTGGGCGTTTTTTTTAATATTCATCATATCCATCATCGCCGGCTTGGTATGCGGCTTCTTCAGGATCATAGATATAATCATCATAAAACACAGTGTCATCATACATCATGTTTTGATTGTCATAATTGACATCTTGGACGCCGGCATTTTCTTCAATAAATTGTGGTTCATATATAATGCCGTCATCTTCAAAGCCTGGTTCGACATACGTTTCGTCAGATTCTTCAATTTCATCAGATTCGTATGGAATTTGATCTTCTTCGTACACAAACATTTCATCATACCGCGAACCCGCACCATATGCCGGTTTATTCACGACCGGCGCATAAACAACATCATCATTCGTTGATTCAGATTCCGCATCGTTTTCAACAGGCGCATTCGCAAACGCAGAAACACGCGCCGACACATTATTTATAATCATCGGTTCAGTTTGTTCTGGTTCTGTTTCAATTGGTTCTGTCACAACCGGTTCAACAACTGGTTCGATTGACGCTGTATCTACAAAAACATCTGCATCAGATATCGGTTCGGCAACGACCGCTTCAACCGGTTGAACGTTTTCTGGTTCCGACACAATAACTTCTGGTTCCGAAGTTGCCACAGAAAACCAAGGTTTTACATTACCCATGTTTTTTTGGTAAAGCCACAATGCAAACACAGACGCACAAATCAAAACCAACAACAAAGTGTAATATAAAAATGTCGGTTTTGACCCAGATTTTTTATCTTCATAATTCGACACAACTGGCGCGATTGGTGCCGCCGGGGCAATGGGTGCAATTGGCGCTGACGAAGCAACAGGTGCAACCGAAGGACGAGGCAAACTATCACCATTATCAACAGGCGCAGGTGCCACAGGACGCACAATTTCTTCTTCTGGAACAGTTTCTGACAGGGTCGATTCAAATTCAACAACCGGTTTTTCATCTGGGACAACAACTTCATCTGACATTTCAGATTGAACCCCAGAAATATTTATTGGTTCCCATTTTTCGTCTTCCGAGATTTCTTCTTTGGCAACCGGCTTTTCTTCCATCACAGGCGTCAAAGTTTCCAACACCGGTAAATTATCTGTATCTTTTGCAATTTTTTGTTCGGCTTCGTCATGGGGCCGAGACTGGTTGTCCAATGCTGGCAAATCAGGCGCATCAAAAGATATCGGCTTAAACGCATTGTTTTCATCAATGATATCAGGATCCTGGTCGAACAAAGGTTTTATTTCGCTTTGTTCAAATTCTTGATTTGAATCTTCCGTAACCAAATTGGAATCTTTGTCATTATCAAATTTTTTTTCATCAATATCATTTATCATGGTTTCATCCCTTGATTCTGTTTCCGCAGGCACGGTTTGTATTTCATATTTCGGAACCACCGCAATCGGTTTATTTTTTTCAGTCGCTTTGATTTCCGCCCCAGGCAGATTTAATAAATCGCCCGCTAGTTTAGCGTCCACAGTTGCATTTTCCAACCGTCTTTGAGCAGATTCCAAACGTTTTTCTGCACGTTTTATTTTTTCATTTGTTGCGTCTATCTGAGATTCAGCGCGTAAAATCTTTGATGCAGACTTTTTAGTAGGTTCACGACCAATTTCTTTTTTCATATCAGACAAATTAGACCGCAAAGTTTTCAATCGAACATTCAAACGAACAATGCTTTCTTTCGTTTTCTTAATCGTCGCTTTTGTCGCAGCAATCGTTTCATTTGCAGCATTCAAACGCATCATCGCACTATGCCGCACAGCAGAATCACGCAACACATTTAATTGAACCAATAATTCATCAATATCATCACCGGCATCATATGCGTTGATTAAATTGCCATACACCGGCAATCCAGAATATTCGATATCTAATTTTTGATATTTGTTATCTTGTTTTGGACGCACAGATTCTAAATCAACGCCATAACCAGACGTCAATATTTCATCCCATTTTTTATCACCATCAGGATTGATAACCAACAGCACATTGTTTTTATTTGAATTCAAAGTTTTATCCAAAACAAACACCAAATCATCATCCGCATCATAAAACGCATCTATTTCATTTCCAGAAATATTATACGGACGCAGATTCAACGTTCCATAATTCAAATCAGATAAATTATTTTCTCTCTTGTCAGCCATTGACAATCCCCCCGTTTTTTATTTCTTTTTTGGTGCAGTAAACTGGTACGCCTGGCGACAATGTTCATAGCAATACGGTTTCCCAGAAAACACAGTTTCACCACAAAAATGGAAATTATCCGAATCGGGGTCACCAATTGGCCAACGACATTGGTTTGGCTTTAAATTTGCCATCTGCAACGCATGTTCAACCAACAATTCATGCAAAGCCAAATCTTTTTTAGTCTTTTTAGATGCAGTTTTAACTTCTTTTAATTGAATCTTTGGCGTTTTGACATCCACAGTTTCAGTTTTTTTGGCAACAGTTTTGCCTGCTTTGACCGGTGCAGTTTTTTTCACAGCAATTTCGACTTTCTTTTTTTCGGGCGTCTTTGCCTTTGGTACCGGGGCTGCTTTCTTTGTCTTTGTCACGTCTGATTTTTTATCGGTCTTTTTCCCAGACGTTTTAACCGCCGGTTCTGCCGCTTTGGCATTCCAACCCAAACGGTTTAATTTACCAACAACCGCATTTTTAGACATACCTAATTTTTTACCCATTTCGGCAGTAGATAAACCTTTGCCAACCAAAGCTTTTAATTTTTTCAGCATACCGCTGTCCCAACCTTTGCTCATAAAAAAATCCTTGTTTTCATATTTTCTATCAAATATCTTTTTTTTCTGATATAATTGTATCACATAAACGAATCGAAAGGCAAGAGAGAAAAACATGTTTTCTTATATATTTTTTTTCCTGATTTTAATCGGCGCAGCGTTTTGCGCATACCGTATGTCGGTGACTGATTTAAAACATCGAATTATCCCCGATGCGTATTTGTTCCCGTTTCTTTTTGCAGGTTTATTGCTGACCACATTTTTCCCATGGTGGCCGATTATGGTTTCTGATTCGGTTATCGGGGGTGCTTTTGGATATTGTTTGGGACTGGTTGTCGGCTTTATATTTGAACATTTTCATACCGAAGACAAATACCCCCCAATTGGTTTTGGCGACATAAAATTATTAGGGGCCGGGGGAATCTGGCTGGGCACTGTGGGTTTGGCAATCGCTATGTTGATATCGTGCGTATTCTCTGGCATTTGGGTGTACAAAAACCGTAAAAGATATATTCCATTTGCACCATTCTTTTTAATGGGTGGTTTTTTATCTTTGATTATAATCGCATTTTTGATATAATTGTGGACAAGAGATGAAAACAAAATCGTTAAAATTTTTATTATTCTTGGTTGGCGTATTTGTTGCACCATGGGCATCGTTTGCGTCTTCTTTGTTTTCGAATTACGGCCAAATTCAAAACGTTCAAAATTATTCTACAAACCCGTTTTGGACACCGAATTCCCCTTATTCTAAGAAATTACCACAACCTGTATATGTCCAGGGTGCCGATTTAAATACCGAAGATTGCATCAACGTTGTTCAATCGCTGGTATCTGTCCAATGTATGGTTCGTGATAATTGCAAAGACACATCTTTGTCTGACATACGTCCTGCAGTGATGGTTCAATTGGCGGGTTTGCCGAATCATAATTATGTTTCTGCATGCGCGGGTTATATTGACACAATTTATGAAAAATATGTTGAATATTATGGCAACAACGCCCCAACGAACAAGGTTGTGGCTTTCCCGTCTGGAACGGTTTCAAATCCAGATATGGCTCCAGACTATCAATTAGAAAATCCATACGAACCGCAAATTCCAGATTGGCAAAGAGAGATGAATGAACGCGCGGAAGAATTACAGCGATTACAGGAACAAAATGCCGCACGGTTTTAATTAAAAAAAATATTTGATATGAATCAAACAACATGAAATGCATTTATGCTTTTTTATTTTTAATGTGCTGCCCATATATTTCATTTGCAGCATCAGAAAAAATCAATTTTCATCCGTCATCTGATTTTAAAACAACCGAAGAAATTTTGGCTGAATATCACAACGAAAAACAAACCGATTGTGTCAGTGAAATTTTTTCCGCTGCATTACAAGAAAATTCCAATGCAATATCAGAAATCGACGAAGAATCTATTGTCCAAGCCTGGGCAAAAACAACTATGCTGGATGCCAATGTATTAAAACAAATATTACAATGTCCGGAAATAACATCTGTATCTGATGACACAAAAATAATATTCACTCCGATTATTTACCAATTCCCAATGGGACGAACATTGACTATAAATTACAGCACGACACCAAAGGTATTAAAACAACATTTAATGCTGGCAACACGTCCCAGTATACCCAATGGCGATGTCAATCCGAAACTGATGGACCCAGAAGACGGCGGAAAATATTTAAGTACCGAACCCGCATGGTATGGCATATTGGTTGTTCAACACGATTCTTTGTCTGAATTTGTGGGCCCGGGTAAAAATAATACTGTGTCATTAAAATACATAAATGACAATATTGATAAACTATATCCATCGGGTCCCAGATGCACCAGCAAAAGCGCGATAACACTGGGCAATAACTATGATACTATAAACCGCGTTATTCATAATGTTGTCAACATCGAAGATGATTCAAACGATTACTATGTTGCGGGCGACGTAAATCTGGAATGGGTTATGTATGCTGAAATCGCCGCAGATGTTCTGATAACAGTCGCAACATTTGGGGGTGGTGCTTTTGCAACCGGCGCATTAAAAAGCACGCGCGCAACCAGAACTGCAAAAAACCTGATAAAATCGACAAAAGATTTAAATAAATTGGAACATGTAAAAAAATATACTGGTGTTGCACGCACAATAACACAACATTCTGATGACATTGCAAAAATTGAAAAAAACATCAAAAATTCTGAAAAATATGAACGCGCTTTGCAAAACGCTGAAAAAGCGCGCAAAGCTGGCAAAGACGCCAGTAAATATGAAAAAGAAGCCGAAGATATATTAGATGCAGCAAAAAAAATTGATCCAAAAATAACGCCTGAAAATTTGAAAAACATTGATAAATTAAAAAGCGAACAAACCAGATTGACCGAAGCATTAAAACAAGCAGAACAAAACGCACGTGAACTGGAAAACCCCAAAAAATATCTGAAAGTTTTTGACAAATTGTCCCCCGAAGAACAGGCAAAATTAGAAAAAGCCGGTCAAGATATCACGCAATACAAACAAAACGGTGAAGCGTTGGCCGATTTAATGAAATATCGCCGCGAATTACGTGCGCTCCGTCGTCCACAAACGGGGAACATAGTTTCGCGCGCTTTGAAAACCTTTAAAGCAACGATGAAAGGTGGCACAAAACAAATGGCCAAAGCAGGGCGCGTTGCACGCCATGGTATGAGTTCGCGTTCTGCGCGTATGGCCGATTGGTTGCGTGATGCAACATTAAAACATGGCGCACGGTTGGCTAAATTTGAAAGTGCCACAGGGTTGATTTATGGAATTGTAGCATTTTTGGGGGATATGTATGATAAAACATCCGCTATGTCCAAAGAATTTTCAAATGGCATTGAATTTAAACCGTTATGTTTGTTGTCTGCAGATGATCTGGCCGGACAAGAAAACGTCGTCAATTACGGTATGTGGCTGATGTGGACTGGCAATTCAACCGATGCGGCAGATGACGATGCTGCATATTTACAGGCGATGGATTTTGCATCTAAATTTTATTATCAACTGGACGAATATCAGGACGAACATGGTGCAAACTGTAATGTTGATATTTATGTTGTTCGACCAATTATACGTCTGGATGAAACAAACATTGATGATCCACATGGCGAAATGTTCTATCTTTTCATGAATGAAATTCCGTGGTCAACTGCAAATCAGTATGAATAAAAACATTATTGTTTTTATCACAAAAAACATTTATAATAAAATTATACGAAAGCAGGGGACACACATGAAAAAAATATTATCTGTTTTGATAGCAACCTTCACAATCATCGGCAATTCGTTCGCGTACCAGGTTATATCTACCAAAGAATACGGCAAAGACGATGCAAAAAACCAAAATGTAATTGTAAAATGTACAACCGATACCGGCAAATTATCATCTGAAACATGTTCGTTGCGTCGATATGCAAAATGTGTTGGCAAAACAAATAAAAATTGTCAGGCATGGCAACCATGGCGCAATCTGCGCGATTCTAAATCAACATATTCTGATTGGCAATCTGCCGCAGGCGCGTGTTGTAAAGCAAAAGGCTTAAGATAAAAAAAATAATCGCCGAAATGGCGATTTTTTATTTCTTGTCGTGTCGGACTTCCCGAACGTTGATGATATTCGGATAAATGTTAAACGCACCAATACGCCAACCATAAATATCTGCTTCATATGTTTTACCGACCGTAATTTTTGCCTGTAATTCGGTCGAACGCCATTTCCAATACCATAAAGAATTCACGTTTTTCAGCGCGCGATCATCACGTGTATAAATCATGAAATTCGTATAGGTTGTTCCGCGTCCATTATTGACATAACCATGGGTCAGGGTACCTTTCTCGCGCACAACAAAAGTGGTTTTTCTTTTCGTCAGGTATGCATACATCGCGGTAAAGAACGAAATAATTAAAAATAAAAAAACAAAAAATATAAATGCATAAAAATCGACGATTGCGCCGTCTGGTGCAGTTTCCATTCTGCTTTCTCCTTTCTATTTTTTATGAACAATATTATATCAAAAACCAGGAATAAAATCAAACAAAAGTGCCATGAATCTTTGTTTTTTTGTTTCAAGCCTATAAGCAAAATAAAAATTGGGGCATATTGACCCCGATTTTTATTGTGGTGGATGAGATTGGACTCGAACCAACGACCCCCACGATGTGAACGTGATGCTCTAACCAACTGAGCTACTCATCCCTAACACGTTATTTATTCTATCAAAGAATGAATTTGTTGCAAGGCATAAATAAAGGCTCTTGCAATAAAATTTCAAATGTTTTAACATTTTTCGTATGAAGGGATTTGGGGTCGGCAGTTTTTTACCATTTATATTGTTAACGTGTGGAACCGCGATTGGGTCCAGTTTTTTACAACCAACAAAATTTCCGACTGTTGCCAATGATTATTCTTTTACAGAAAGAATGGAAAACCTGGCGGCAGATTATGAAAATTATGCCGGCTTATCTGCGTATGAATATCTGGTTTTACAATCAGAAGAAGAGGCTGCGCATGCCGCGATAGAAGCGCAATTAAAGGCAGAAGGACTTGATAAATGTGAGGGCTGTGATGAAAATGGCAATCCGCCCCCCCAGGATGGCAGTACGTATTATGTTG
>JAZROV010000012.1:0-55198 GCA_045648885.1 Candidatus Enterousia sp. | reverse complement strand
TTCTCGGTTCTGGGTTTTCTCGTAGGTTGGGATATTATCCCCATCTACTCCTTTTCCCCCACCGCGTGGCGGTGGTGGTTTCGTTACCCCCCTCCCGTTCTTCGAACGTACTCCCCCACGTGGGGGAGAATAACGGGCATTGCCCCCAGCCCCGAATTCCGCCCCATGGGGGCGGGGGACCGCTTGCGGGGGTGGGGGGGACCCCCCTCCGGCTGGCGCCGCACTCCCCCCGTGGGGGAGAATCTTTGCACTTGTCGCGGAATAAATAAACCCCGCCCTTGCGGCGGGGTCGCAGAGAACCATTGGTTCGATGCGGGGGCGGGTAAAAATATATTTTTCTTGATTATTTATCTGTCTGAAATTTTTGTCTGACCCGCCCCCGACTCGATTTGCGCTGACGCTCTATCTCGTCGGCCCCTCCGCAGGGGTGGGGCATCCCCCCCGTGGGGGAGAATGACGGGCGTTGCAAATAAAAAAACACCGGCGGATGCCGGTATTTTTTCGGATGCCCTGAAAGGAAGGAAAGGAGAAAAAGAAATGGGCATCCTAAACTTAATTGTTCGGGTCCAAAGTCCAGAGGAGAGAGAATGTAGGAGGGAGTCTGAAAACTCTGGGCCCGACGGACGCTGGGCGTCCGGTCATTGGGTTTAACCCCTTTGACGAATCGAAATATAATACACAAAAAAGCGTTTGTCAAGTATATTGTCAAAAAATTTTTTTAGGCGACTTATTTTTTTTCCTGTGCATAGGAATACAAACTAAACATTCAAGATTGAATTTATTCTGTATAACAACTATAATAAGAATGTTGAATTGGGAAACATAACATAGGAGAAAAATACTATGACACATGAAGATGTATGGGGTGCAATAGAAAAATTTGCAATGGAACATCATATGTCTTGTTCTGGGCTGGCAAAATGCAGCGGTCTGGACCCAACTACGTTCAACAAAAGTAAGCGCTGGTCCAAAGAAGGACAACCACGGTGGCCGTCGACAAACAGTATTTCAAAAATACTGGCGTCAACAGGTGCTTCCCTGCAAGATTTTACGAAATTTATCCCGTCAACTGAACATACTATGTAATCGTAGCATAATAAAATGTTGCACAAATGGCTTTTGTGGGCTATTGTGAAATTATGCTAAGCAACATAAAAGTTTACACGACGGATAAATATTGGACGCATATCTTTACTGATTTGGGCGCGATTATTTCTGACACCCCAAAAGATGCAGATGTCGTTTTCGATAATCTCAATTTGGATGCACCCATTTCGTTGACTGATTTGAAACGCGTCATTTTGGATAAAATTGAAAATCGCGATATTATTCAACGGGTTTTCGGTCGTGATGTCGTTCTGCCAAATCTGCAACACAGGCTTGTTGTCTGTCTTGATAAAAACCCGAATATTACTATGCGCGATTTGAAAAAAATGCTGGGGATACTGCCGGATGTTTCAACCCATGCAGTGGAAAATGCTGTATATCAATTGCGCAAAGTTTATGGTCGCGATTTTATACAAAATATCAATGGAAAATATAAAATTGGAAACTTATAAACTGATTTCTTTGGATAAAATAACCAGTACCCAAGATTTTGCGTTGGATATGATTGATGAAAATCGTGCAAGTGATAAAACGGTCGTTATAGCAACTGTACAAACTGGCGGACGTGGCAGATATAAACGCAAATGGATTTCGCACAGCGGTAATTTATACACCAGTTTCATTTATAAAATTCATCAGCCTGATTCAAAATTGTCTTATGCTGTGGCGGTGGCAGTGGCTGAGACTTTGATTCATTTCGGTATGACGCCGAAAATTAAATGGCCAAATGATATTTTAATAGACGGTAAAAAAATCTGTGGCATTTTAATCGAATACGCAAAAGATTTTGTCGTTGTCGGTATTGGTATAAATGTAAATGACGCACCAATTGTGTCTGAATATCAAACTACGAAAATTAATAATTATATTAATGTGACGATTCCTGATTTATTAAAAGAGTTGATAAAAAATATAGATGTTTGGCGTAATAAAAATTTTGAAAGCGTGCGCGCAAGATTTCTGGAATTAGCAATCGGAATAAATCAGAAAATTAAATATCGCGGTGTAATGCTGAGATTTGTTGGGCTTAACGATGACGGCGCATTGATTTTGAATGACGGCGAACGTGATATTTTTGTTTATGGTGATGAAATCGTTGTGTAAACATCTTGACTTTCATGTCAATTTGTGATATAATGTGAAACATCAAGAATGAAGAATTTGTCCGCCAAGTGTGCGGATTTTTTTATTCTTGGCCTTTCATCACACCCACATTTTTGTGGGTGTTTTTTTTAATAAAAAAACAACAGGTCAAACATGCAAATAACTTTGATTGAAAATAAAGATGATTCGCAACGCGTGCCATATAAAATCGCACGAATTATTTATGCAGAAACATTTGCACATTCGTTGCCAGTCGTGGAAGCTATGGCGTCCGTCATTTACAACATTCATATGAAATTCGATAAATCGTTCGAAGATATCATAAATGATAATACTGTTTTTGATGTGCTGGATAAAAATTCGCCGCGCCATGAATATATAAATGTTCCTGCGAATGACAGAAAATTTCAAATGTGTCTGCGCGTTGTGCAAAAAATGATTCGCGGTAATTTAAAAGATTCTGTGTTCGGCGCAACAAAATTTCATCATGCGAATGTTTTGCCACAATGGGCCGTGGCGCGCGGTTATATTGCAGAAATTGATGATATGCTGTTTTATCTTTGACGCAAACAAAGGAAAAAATCATGAACAAATTTATCAAAGGTGGATATTTATCAGGTCGTAAAACCTATGTAATCGCCAGCGTCGGTATTGTTTCTGCTGTCGGGGCGTATTTAATCGGTGAACAAGATTTGTTTTCTGTTTTGCAAACTGTGTTCACGTTGGGCGGAATTTATTTTTTGAAACAAGAATCTTCAACCAAAGGAAAAAAGAATGGATAATGTCCCTGAAAAATTTCTTGATGAAAATGGCGAATTAAATACACAAGCCCTGGTCAAATCATATTGTGAATTGGAAAAAAAGATGGGGTCTATGATTTCTGTGCCGAACGATGATAGTGATGATGCAACAAAACAAAAATTTAATCATGCAATCGGTGTTCCAGATGATGCGTCGGAATATCCAACAAATGCTTTGTTCGATGACGAATCGGTTCGTAATCAATTTCACGAAATTGGTTTAACAAATAAACAAGTTGAAAAAATTTATGACATCGCAGAAAAAATTTTACAACCAACAATAAAAAATTTATTCGATTTGCAAAACGAAACAAATGCAATGAATGAATTAAAAAAATTTTTCGGTTCAACACAAAAAATGAATGATGCTTTGCGTGAAATAAAAGCGTTCGGTGAAAAATTTTTACCCGCCGATGCGTTTGATGAATTATGCTCTACACCCCAGGGAATCCAAGGCGTGTACAAGATGATGCAATCGTTTGAACCAGAAGTTTTAACCGATAAAAATGTTGCTGAAAATTTATCTGATGATGATTTGCGTAACATGATGCGCGATCCAAAATATTGGCGCGACCAAGATCCAGAATATGTTCGTAAAATTGAAAACGGTTTTAAAAAATTATATTCATAAAATATATTTTTTAACTTTTATTCTGGACTATTGAATTCAATTCATATAAAATAGAATCATGAACAAAATAATTTTGTTCTATCCAAAAACTTAAAAGGAGAGAATTATGTTCTTTGGTTCTAAGAAAAAATGTGGTTGCGCAAAAGCTGCTGCGAAACCAGCTGCGAAAAAAGCACCAGTGAAAAAAGTTGCAGTTAAAAAACCAGCTGCGAAAAAACCAGTTGCTAAAAAAGCACCTGCAAAAAAAGTTGCGGTTAAAAAACCGGTTGCAAAAAAAGTAGTTGCGAAAAAACCAGCTGCTAAAAAAGTAGTTGCGAAAAAACCAGCTGCAAAAAAACCAGTTGCAAAAAAAGTAGTTGCTAAAAAACCAGCTGCTAAAAAAGTTGCTGCGAAAAAACCAGCTGCAAAAAAAGTTGCAAAAAGAAAATAATAAATAATATTTATTATATTCATTTTTAGCCCCAGAATTGTAGGATTTTGGGGCTTTTTTGATAAATTGTTCAGTCAGATATTATTTTATGTCTGACTGAATTTTTTATTGGATAATCCGTTTTGGACCCGTTTTTTATTTTGTTTTTATGGCGCGAATTTTTCGCATAACCATCATTTCAAAATGTGGTGTCGCCTGGTCAAGGCGTTTATTTTAATTAAAAAAACAAAAAGGATTTTTTATGTCTCTTTCTGTAGATCAAGTGTTTATCAAACAATTTGAAGCAGATGTTCATTTGGCTTATCAGCAAATGGGCACAAAATTACGTTCTACGATTCGCAGCAAATCTGGGGTCGTTGGAATGTCTACAACTTTCCAAAAAGTTGGCAAAGGTATCGCCAGCACTAAATCGCGTCATGGTATTGTTCCAGTGATGAATTTGAATCATACTCCGGTTGAATGCACATTACAAGATTACTATGCAGGCGATTGGATTGATGCGTTGGATGAATTGAAAACCAATGTTGATGAACGTCGTGTTGTTGCGTCGGCCGGTGCATACGCGTTGGGACGCAAAACAGATGAATTGATTATCGCAGCAATGAATAATGCTACACAGTATGTTGGCGATTATTCAACTGGTTTAACCAAAGCATTGATTATGTCTGCTGTGGAAAAATTAAATGAAAACGATGTTCCAGATGATGGTCGCAGATTTGCAGTAGTCGGTGTGCATCAATGGAATGAATTGATGTCTATGAACGAATTTGTATCTGCTGATTATGTCGGCGGTGCAACACCATTAGTCGATGGTTGTGAATCTAGAAAATGGTTGGGCATCAATTGGATATTGTGCAATTCTTTGCCATTAGCCAACACTGATGACCGTGATTGCTTTATCTATCATGCATCCAGCATTGGGCACGCATGTGGTCAAGAAGTAAAAACAGACATCACATGGCATGGTGAACGTGCTGCGCACTTTATCAGCAACAGCATGTCTCAAGGCGCAGTCTTGATTGACGCAGAAGGTATCGTTCGTATCAAATGCGATGATGACGCCGCTTAAAAAAAATTCATAACATAACCAAAAGGAAAATCAAATGGCATTTCAAAATAAAAATTTGTCTGTGATTGCGTACGCAAACGGTTTTACGTTGTGGCATTACAAAGAAAATGCAACATTGGCAACGATTACAGCGTCTGGCTATTTCGCCAATGTAAAATCTTTGATGAACAGCGGTGATATCATCATCATAAACGGATCAAATGGCACATCAATCAAAGTATTGGCTGTTGCTGCAGATTCGATTACTGTTGGTGCGTTATCTTAAAAACGCAACGTTTTATGTTTGTAATTGGGCCGTGTAATGCGGCCCTTTTTGCTATCAAAAGGGACGAAATATGTTTACAAAAATAGATTTATGTTCGATGGCTTTGTTGAAATTGGGCGAAAAACCAATTCAATCATTGCGTGAAGATTCTGCGTCTGCGCAAATAGCCAGAACTTTGTTTGATTCGGTTGTGGACACATTGTTGTCTATGTTCCCGTGGCGTTTTGCAACGCAAAATATTACTTTGAATAAAAATTCAGATGGTGATTTTGTAATTCCAAATGATGTTTTAAGAATCATCAAAAGCGAAGGAAAAATCATAGGAAATAAAATAGTCATTCAATCAGATTCATTAGATATTACTGCAATCGTGCGTGTTGAAACCGAATGTTTCCCAAGTTATTTTGCAAGTTTGGTTGCAACAAAACTGGCAATGGAATTTTGTATCCCATTGGTTGGTGATGCAAATGTTTTCAAAATGATGACTGCATTATATGAATCAGAATTCCAATCAGCAAAATTTATAGACAGCACAACATCAAATCAATCAAATATTGATGATTTTTCTTTGATAAATTCAAGATTTTAAAATTCAGGGAGAACATTCATGGGAAATTTTCTTAAAACACAAAATTCTTTTAACTGTGGTGAAATGTCATCTGAATTTTATGCAACAAATGATAATAATGGACTGGCAAAACTGGAAAATGTAGATGTTTTAGAATCTGGCGGTTTAAAACGCAGATGTGGTTTACAAAAAATTAAAAATGTTTCCAATGGTGCAATATTGGTGCCTTTTCCGATATCAGAAACAGAAAAATATTTGTTGGTGATATATAATTTATCAATGGAAATTTACAGTAATGATACCAGAATCACGACAATAAATGCACCATGGGCCGGAACAGATTTGTCTAAATTACAGTATGCCCAACGTTTTAATAAAATATTTTTTGTGCATCCTGATTATTCACCACGTGTGTTGACTAAAACCGCCAGTGGTTTCGCATTGTCGCAATTTGCTTTCACAGTAAAATCAAACGGTGATATAAATATGCCGTTTATGAAATTTGATGATGCCGCCGGAATATCTATTACCATCACTTCTAGCGCTTTGGGTAATAATTATGCGACATTCACAACCAGTGCAGATTTTTGGACCGAAGATGCGGTTGGCGAACAATTATATGTTGATGACAAACAGTGGGTTGTCGCAGCAGTTCAAGATGCACGTGTAGCCACAGTTCATATAAACGGTAATTATTCTGTGCCCGGCAGTCCGATTTATGATTGGTATGAATCTGTATTCAATGATAAACGCGGATGGCCAAGTTGTGTTTCGTTCCATCAAAATCGATTGATTTTTGGTGCTACGAAATCTGCACCAAATTATATTTGGATGTCGCAAGTCGGTAATCATGATAATTTCAGCGCAGGGACTGGTCTGGATGACGAAGCAATATATGTGACACTGTTGTCTGCTCAACACCACCAAATTTGGACAATGGTCAGCAGTGATAAATTACAAATATTGACAAGTCAGGGTGAATGGGCGATTTCGAATTCTCCGTTGACACCGTCAAATGTTGATATAAAACAGCATACAAGTATTGGGTGTTTTTCCAGCGCATATCTGCCACCACAAAACATAGATTCACGAACGGTGTTTGTATCTCAATCTGGCAAAGACATTCGCGAATTAGATTTGGATGCGCTTAGCGAACATTACAATGCAGTTGATTTATGTCCATTTGCAAAACATTTAATAAACAACCCAATCAGTATGGCGTACAACCAAAATTCTCATCAATTATTTATTGTTATGAATGATGGTGTGATGGCAGTGTTGAACAAGCATCAAAATATTTCTGCATGGGCGACATATAAAACAGATGGTTTGTTTAAATATGTTGCGGTTTTGGATAATTATACATATGTCATCGTAAAACGTGGCACGACAAATTATCTAGAAAAATTTGATTCAGATTGTCTGAATGATGCAGGTGCGTATGATTTTGATTATACAATATCCGCGTTTCCAATGATAGTTAACGGTCATTCACCGAAAAAATTACGTGCGCGAAAAATATCTATGCGGGTGTTAAATACAAAGACATTATTCGTGAATGGATATCGTGTAGAGATACCAAATTATGCCTATGCCAGCGACAGCCCAGGTTTCAGCGGTGATTTGTCTATCAATTTGTTGGGAACGCAAAGCGATACTATGCAACCGTTATGGACAATTTCCAGCAGCGAACAATTACCAATGACCGTGTTGTCTGTGACTGTGGACGGCATATATTCAATATAAAAAAACAAAGGAGTTTTCTATGGGACAACTTGTATCCGATGTCACAAAAGTTTTAGATTACAAAGATGCCAAAAAAACGGCTGAAAACCAGCGGCAACAAATCTTGGCTGAAATGGCGCAAGATGAAGCAACAAAAATAAATTTGATAAAAAAAGCTTTGTCAAACCAGCGTGCTAAATACGGTGCAACAGGAAATTCAGGCACCGGTTTTTCTGAACAGGCTGTATTAAAACGTCTGCGCGATGAAACCAGCGCGCCATATGACGACAAGCGCAAAAATAATTTACAAAAAATACAAAATACCAAAGCAACAAGACCAAATTTATTGAAATCGTGGTTGTCAAAAATCGATAAAATAGCAGGCTAGGGGGACATCATGTATAAAATTTCATACACAGCCAACGGCACAGACACAGAGTTTGTGTTCACTTTTCCATTTTTTCAAAATGCAGATGTCAAAGTCGCAATTGATAATACTTTGTTGGACGAAACACAATATGCTGTTTCACCAAATGGTAATTTTGTTGGTGGTTTAGTGGTATTTGATACGGCCCCTGAGTCTGGAAAACATATCGATATATTTCGCCAAATTTCGCTGGACCGCGTCATAGATTACCAGCCGACGGTTAAAATAGATCCTGAAGATTTAAATTCAGATTTTAATTTTATGCTTGCGGCTTTGCAAGATTTATGGGGTGTGAATGTCGATTTGGCTGGATGGGAAAACGTGCACGATAATTTGTTGACTAAAATAGATTATACGTTGGATGTAATCGCTGATAAACTTTCCGGCGGTGGCGTCTTAGGTTTGTATTATAATCTGTTGAACGTGTTAGATGGTGCATTGCCGAAATTGATAAACGATTATGGTTCTATAACCGAACCGGCAGATCATGAAAACAGTGACGATTACGGAAGCCTTTGATTTTCTGGACGCGTGGAACAGATTGTTGGGGTTTTCAACACCAAAACATCACCAAGAGATAATGCGGTTTTTAATTGAAGTATTAAATGATGAACCGCATCGTGGGTTGTTAAACGCTTTTCGACATTCAGGAAAATCAACAGTTGTCGGTATTTTTGCAGCCTGTGTATTATGCTTTCGACCAGAAAGTCGTATATTGATTTTGTCTGCTGAATCGAATTTAGCATCGCGGATGGTTTCGCATATAAAAAATATTCTGGAAAATCATCCGTGGTGCGCCGACATAATACCAGATGTCAAAAAAGAGTGGGGTACGCATAAAATAACTATTAAACGTCCAATCGGTATTCGTGAACCGTCTGTTATCTGTCAGGGAATTTCTGGCAATATCACAGGAATGCGCTCTGATTTAGTGATATGTGATGACGTCGAAGTCCCAAACACTTGCAACACACAGCAAAAAAGAGATAACCTGCGCGAAAGATTGCGAGAATTAGACTTTATTTTATCGCCACATGGAACGATTATCTATATCGGAACCCCACATGCGCGCGATACGATATATTCAGTGTAAAAATCAAGATGCAGATGACATAAATGTTCGCAATTTTGCCAATATCGCACGGCCTTGGTCGCCAAACATTGGTAAATACGTCTCGAATTCTGGCATGTCGGCCTGAATTTGAGCGCGATTGCGTTCGGTCAGTGTTTCAGACACCAACTGTTTTGCAGAATCCCACATCTGGTATGCCTTTGATGTGCGGACAACATTGTCCCATTTTGCAAGATATTCAGGATCTTTTGATAACACAGATTTAATAGCATCTACCCAGTCTGCGCCAAATTTCCGGACACATTCCATATTTTTGATGTTCTTTAAATTTTCAGGTGTGGTTTCAAATGTATCCAATGCAGATTTTAATTGGGTTATTTCTTCGTCTGTCAAAGAAAAACGCATTTCTTGGCTGGCAATCAAACCGCCGTATGGTAACAATTCGCTTTCAATTGTATTCATCGGGGTTTTACCGCTGCGCAAATTATCGATGTGCGTCGCCAGACGTTTTCCAGTCGGCAATTTTTTTAATTCTTCTATGACCTGGGGATCATCAGATTCTGCAATTAAAACCTTGTTCACGGCCGTCCAGCCACCATTTATCACGTGTTCTTGACGGTAAAGGTTTAACAAACGCTGGGCAATTATGTGTGCTTGTTGTTGCATGTGTTATGTCCCTCCTTGACAGTTTTTATTATTTCATAACAATCATAACAATTTTATGCATCGTTTGGAAATGTATTTTTTCATCAGGATTAGATATATGTCCATATAATTTGCCATGTGAATCTTGACGAACCACCGCAATCTGGGCAGACACTGTTTCATCAGAATCCATTTTTGAAAAATCTGAATCAATGCATACTGCTAAATCACCCACAGATGGTTTTTCATTAGCGTCTGCGAAAATATATGATGTTTCCGGGATAAATCCGCCCAAACGCTTAGAATTCGGAATAATCGCATAGATTCCGTTTTTGCCTTCCAACGCCCCCGGAGCGACAATCATCGTTTCATCAGATTTTTTCAGTTTGATTGATTTACCATCAGGTTTGCCGAACACAGGAACCAATTTTTTGCGCGCATTATCATACAATTGCGCACCAAAAAGACCACCATGAACATCCAATCCAGATTCTGGATTGCCAGGTTCCAAAACAGATTTGACGCGTTCTTTGACTTTGTTTATTTGTTTGGTCAATTCGCCGGCGTTATAAAGTTTTGCGATTTCATCGAACAATTGTTTTGATGTATAACCAAAAGTTTTCGCCAAAATATCGATTTCATCTTCATAAACTTCGCGTTGGCCAACTTCGATTTTATGATACACAGACAATGTCATTCCGGCCATTTTCGCAGTTTCTGCGATGGTTTTTTCAGCGCGTTGACGAATTTTACGAAGCCCGGAACCAAAGACTTTCAATCCGCTGTCTTCGTTGTCCGTTAAACGGCGTTTGATTTCGTTTTGCCATTGATTGGCGACTGCGTCTGATTCGTGAATGAAAATGTCAGATAATTTGCAGCCCAATATAGTGCATACATTTAACAATTGTTTTTGATTTAAACGTCTGACACCTTTTTCAATTTTCGATACTGCAGACAACGACAGATTCGCCTGGCGTGCCAATTCAGTCATTTTCATGCCTTTGGCGGCGCGAATGTTTCTGATGTTGTTTGGAAAAATGATTTCTTCTAGGGCCATCGTAAACTCCTTGGTATATGTTGACAAAATGATATTAAAAATTTATTTGTTTGGCAAGAAAAATAATTAAATTATATCATCAGGAATATCGTTTATATCAGCAACAGTTTGAACCCCAGAATCAGCATTAGATGAATATTGCACCGAAAAACCATCGTCCGGTATAATCGGCTGAGGTCCAAATTGGTTCAAATTGTCAAACAGATAGTATTCGCCGACAAAACTTAAATGCACGGTTTCTGGTTTGCCATGACGGTTTTTCGCGATGATAATATCTGCTTTGTTCCGAGATTTATCTAAACGGTTTTGCCAATTTTCAGTCACTTTCTGTGGCGCATTACCAGACAGACGATTTTCAGGTGAGCGATTGCTTAAATAATATTCATCACGATACGTGAACATCACGATATCTGCATCTTGTTCAATAGAACCTGAATCACGCAAATCAGACAATATTGGTCGTTTGTCATCACGTTGTTCGACGCTGCGCGATAATTGCGACAAAGTTATAACAGGAACATCCAATTCTTTGGCCAGAATCTTCAAGCCACGAGTGATTGTGGATAATTCTTGGACGCGGTTGTCGCTGTTTTTGCCCCCAGGCAATTTCATCAATTGTAAATAGTCGATAACAATTAACGCAACACCACCAAATTTACGAGCAATACGACGCGCGCGCGTTTTTATCATGGGTACCGACATATCGGCAGTGTCATCTATAACCAAAGGTATTTTTGACAACGCATTTGAATATTCAGACATTTTCATGAAATCTTCGTCTGTCAAATTACCCTCGCGCATGTGGGATGCCGGTATTTTAGATTGCGAAGACAACACACGTGCGGCCAATTGCTGGTTCGACATTTCCAGACTGAAAAATATAACCGCACCGTGATATTTTTCATTCGCACGGCCGTTGAAAATAGCATTAGCAGCATTAAAAGCAATGTTCATAGCCAATGTCGTTTTTCCCATACCTGGACGTCCGGCGACAATGATTAAATCAGAATGATGCAGGCCACTTAACGATTTATCTAATTCATCCAAACCGGTGGTTAAACCAGACAATTTGCCATCGGCTTTGTATGCGATTTCGGCCTCTTGCAGGGCGCCTTTTAATGCGTCTGCCAATGAAACTATGTTTTGTTCAGATTGCCCAGTTGATGCCAAATTGAATAATTTTTGCTCTGCGTTTTCAATTTGCGAATCAACGGTGTTATCGATGTCTTCGGTATAGGCGCTGTCAATTATATTTTGACCCAAACCGATTAAATCACGACGACGGGCATTGTCAAAAATAATACGACCATAATGTTCAACATTTACAACCGTTGCACCAGCGCCCGCCAATTTAGTCAGGTATTCAACCCCACCAACAGATTCCAGAACACCCTGTTGTTCCAGATATGTTTTCGCAGTGATTATATCAAACGGAATACCCGCCGAAAATTGCCGCAGTGCCAATTTATAGATTTCTTGGTGGGCAGGATGCGAAAAATGTTCTGGCAATAAAAATTCGGATACAGATTCCAAAGCACGGTTGTTCATTAAAACCGCGGCCAGAACTGCCTGTTCGGCCTCTAAATTTGTGGGTAAAGTTTTCGGAGTAAAGTCCATGTCCATTAGATTAAACGAAAATTTTAATAATTCAATACCTTTTTTAAGTGGGTATAAACAATTAAAAATACCAATCGTCGATGATGCTGGAAATCCGGCGTGGCCAGAGTTGTTCCCCATTGAAAAAATACACGAATTAGAACGTATTGTTGGACCACGACATTTTTCTGCCCAGATGATGTTGGAATATGTCGCAGAAGAAAGAATACATCTGGACCCGGGCAGTGTGCATTTTTATGACGATGATTTTGATATTCATTCGTCGCGAATCGGTGAACATCATATAAATGGCGCGTGTTTGTATTGGGACCCGTCTTCCGGCCACAGCACATCTGACGGCAGTGTTTGCGCACTGGTTTATCGTGACGACAAATTAAAAAACGTATTCGTTCACGACATATTGTATATGGTGGTTGACGATGACGATTTGCACCCACTGGCCAGCCAATGTGAATCAGTTCTGAATTTTATGCAAAAACACAGAATAAATCGCATTGGTATAGAAATAAACGGTATTGGTAATGCGTTGCCTGAAATTATGCGACGTGTTGCGAATGCGCGTCAAATGACAATAAATATCATACAAATTTCAAATCATACCAAAAAAGAAACCAGAATTTTGAATGCCATTGAACCGATATTAAACACAGGTCGTCTGTATATGCACACGCGGATAAAACAAACAATGTTATTGTCTGAAATGCTGGCATGGACGCCGATTGGTTCGAAAGAACATGATGACGGTTTAGATGCAGTTGCAGGTGCGCTGCTGATGAACCCGATATCGGTTAAGCCTTTGATAACCAATAACGGTTTAATCAAAGCAAACACAGAATTCAAAATATAAAAAACAAAAGGAAAAAAACAAATGCAAAAAAATCTTATGCAATTATATAAACGTGCGCTGGACGAACGGGAAATATGGTTAAACCGTTGGAAATCAGCAATACGATACACAATCCCGACCGATGATTCAGATGTTGCAACTTTGTTTGATGCGACTGCGGCGGATGCAGTAGACAATTTGGCTGCGTCAATGTATTCTCTGTTGACGCCACCAGAATCTTTGTGGGTGAATCTGGTTCGTGAAAGCGATTTATCTCCAAACCCAGAAATCGCGACAGCAATGTTGCGTGCGCATTTGAATGATTCGAATTTTTATACAACAGTGCACCAATGCTATATTGATTTAGTTGTTTTAGGAACAGCATGTTTATTTATGTCTGAAAACCCAATCGGTTCAGATTCTGCTTTTTCGTTCACTGCGATTCCAATGACAGATATAGCTTTATTAAACGGTGCGGTTTTCCATACAACTTCGCTGCCTGCGTGTGATATTATGGAAAAATATCCGAATTTCATATTCCCGAAAAATATGAAAGACACGATAAAAAATAACCCGCAAACACCAATCAGATTGGTGCAATCTTTAATCGGAAAAGATTTTACAGCATGGATAGATGTTGGCGGTGATATTGAAAATAATATCGTTGCACGTGGAACATTTGAAACAAATCCATATATAATTTTCCGTTGGTCGTTGGTCAGTGGGGAAATATATGGTCGTGGCCCAGTGTTGCGCGCGTTGCCAGATATAAAAACCGCAAACAAAGTTGTAGAATTAGTTTTGAAAAACGCGACTATCGCGGTCAGTGGTATCTGGCAGGCAGATGATGATGGTGTTATCAATTTATCAAACATAAATTTGACACCGGGTGCAATTATACCGAAAGCAGTTGGCAGTTCTGGGCTGACGCCGCTGTCCAGTGGAGCTGATTTTGATGTTTCGCAAATTGTCCTGCGCGATTTACGTGATCGTATTCGTCATACATTGCTGGCAGACAGACTTGGGTTATTGTCGGACAAAGAAATGACTGCGACCGAAATATTAGCACGTAATTCTGATATGATACGAATTTTGGGTGCGACATACGGTCGGTTGCTGCACGAATTTATTAAACCGTTATGTGAACGCGGTCTGCAGATATTATCGCGTCGCGGTTTAATAGAAAAAATATCTTTGCACAGTGATGCAGAATTAAAATACATGGCGCCAATTGCACAAATGGCACGTGAAGAATCTGCAATATAAAAGGACAATATAAAAATGACAGAAATTGAAAAACAATATGCACGTACTTTTTCTGGTTTTGACGGCAAACGCGTGTTGGCGCATTTGCGGTCGATAACCGTGGAACGTGTTTTTGGACCGAATGTTTCTGATAATGAATTACGTTGGTGGGCCGCGCAAAATGCGCTGGTTCACCAAATCGAAAATTTAATACAACGGGGGAATAATCAAACATAAACAACTTTTTTATGGAAAATTATTTATGAAATCATGCCACAACAAAAAAATATAAAAAATATTTTGGAAATATTGCATGACGGGTGGTTCCTGGTGGCTTTGATTTTCGGATGTGTTTATTGGATTGCGCGCCAAGATTCTTCTTTGGAAGAATTGACGCGCCAAGATCAGCGAATAACATCACTGGAAAACAGAACAACTATTTTGGAATCTGGCATCGGTCAATTGCAATTAAAAATAGACGGAATCAAAGAAGATGTCACATTGATAAAAAGCGCAGTTATAAAAAATTAAATCGCGTTTTTAGCCCAATGAATTTTGTGCCCGCATACAACAATCACATCAAATCTGGCATTTCCAGTCCAGTGTTTGTTTATCAAAAAAGTTTCGGCTGCACGTCGCAACCGTGCCGATTGTGCCGGTGTAATCGCGTCCCATGCAGCCGATACAGTTTGACGTGATTTGACTTCTATGAATACGATAGTGTTCTTTCGCTGCGCGATGATGTCTATTTCGGCGCGGTTAGTATTTTTACCGGTTATATATCGACTTTTTAATATGCGGTACCCATGAAAACGTAAAAACCATCGCGCCAGAAATTCAGAATATAAACCAATTTGATAAGATGTTTGACTAGAATGCATAAGGTTTCGCCTGGAAATTTTCACGTGAAGCCTGGATATTTTTTGCCAAATCTGCGGCATTTAATCCGTTGTCAATCAATTCTAATTGTCCCAGATATGCCCGCATCATTGGGTCATAGGCGTTTTCAGACGATATCCATTTGTCTTCATCTGAATTTGGAACGCCATATTTATCCAATACTCCCTGCCAAAATGCCAACAGTTTACGCGTGCGTTGATTTTCGAATGTTTGAGATGTTTCGCTGTCCTGGCCGTCTAAAACATTCGCATCGTTTTTATATACAATTTTCCAAACAACATTATCAGACGCATTGCTGGTAAAATAAATATCAATCGTTTCACCAGTATACGTGCGTTCCAGATGTATTTCAGACACATACAACAATCCACGATTTCGTGCCAAAGAATAAATGCATTTTTGTAATTGTTCTGGAACAAAAATACCACTTTGCCGACATTCGTAATCCAGATTATATTCCCATTCTTTGTTTATTTTATAAATAATGCTGTCGTTTTTTCGCGGCGCATAAAGCGATGAATTTTCAAAAAATATGTCGTTTATTTCATCGTAAGTCATCCCCAACATTGCGCCACCAATATCAAATTGTGCAACCGCAACAGGTCCAGCCCCAGAATTCAAAGAAACATTTGGAATGTTGATATCGTCTGAATCATCATCAATAATCGCAAAATTATCAAAATCAAAAGCGTCATCAGCCACCGCAAACGGCGATAAAAAA
Organism: Candidatus Enterousia sp.; assembly: GCA_045648885.1. GTDB lineage: Bacteria > Pseudomonadota > Alphaproteobacteria > Rs-D84 > Rs-D84 > Enterousia. The sequence continues at coordinate 38,989 of JAZROV010000012.1, read as the reverse complement.
ACAATCGCAACCAAAGACATCAAAAACATAATTTTTTTTAACATTCGCTATTCCTTGTCTTCTATGTTTGTGACTTCGAACATGAACAACCCAACCGGATTTTCCCCGGATTCCAGATATTTTCGAACGTCTATATTTTTATTTATTCCTGGTTTAAAACGCGCCCAAATGTAAATATTTCCCGTTTCATATACCGGTGAAATTTCCATCGCATTAGATTGTGTCCATGTTTTTGTAGTATAATGAATTTCGTATAAAATCGGTTCTGCTTCGATTGCGTCATAATAATCATACCCCTCAGGCAGATTTTTCGTTGCAATATCTGCATCTGAGACGTGCACAGTGCGAAACATCTTTTTATTCGCCATTTCTGTGATTTTGACCGCTTCGGTTGATTGCCATTGCCGGTACGCGTTCGCATCAGACAATTTTTGCAAATCTGGACGAACCAGTATATTTTGTTCGCCCGGTATAACCGTAAAATATTCAGATATATATTTTTTTATCAATCGATTGCGCAAATCAACCGCAGACATATCATCTAATTTTTGCAATGCACCAACACGTTCTTTTGCGAAATCGTTCGTTTGAAATATGTAAGATTTGATTGACATCTGGTCGTTTGCACGATAAACCAGCGCAACCAAAACAACCATCGCAAACGTTGCTGCCAATAACAAAATACCTATAAAAAATGATTTTAATCTGTTCATTGACCCACCCGATATGCGTTAAAATCTTTTACATAATACCCCAGTGTAGCCGGATATAAATTATCATCGCGTTTAATGTCTAAAAATATCAAAACATTAAAAACACCATTGATGTTAGATTTGATTTGAGCATAAACCTGCCATTTGCTGGTATCTTTGTCGACATAATATGGCATAATATCTTTCTTTTCAACAGACCAAACTTCGGCTGCCTGGTTTATTCGGGCAGTGTATTCAGGTAAAATTTTGCCAGTAAATTGTTTGAATAATTCTTCCCCAGATGTACAAGCCAACGCACATTCTTGGTTTATTGGATTAAAACGTTCTGAAAAAGAACATTCATCAATCGAACATTCCATCCAACGCATATCGTTTAACGTCTGGTTCGGAGAAATAGTGAACCAATTCCCAACAAAATCATTGACTAATTTTTCCTGAATTATTTGATATTGTTCCACGATGTTTTCACGATTTTTTTGTGGGTACGCAACCACAGTCCATTCATCAGTCAACGGATCAACAGATATTAAAAACGGATAATTTTTTTGCGAATGTATGAAAAATATCAACAGTCCACACGTACAAAGAATCAGAAAAAATACAATCAAAATGTGAACAGCAACACCCCGGGACAAAGCAAGACTTTTTCCCGCAGGAAATGCCGGTGTATTAAATCTGTTTGGATAATCCAATCATTCCCCCCATTGATAATAGTTTATGCATGATAAACCAAAATGCATGCGCATGGGCTTAATTTCAATTCGTTATTGTCATATCCAATCGTCACAGGTTCGCGGTCATAAATTTGTCCGCACGCTGCGATACCGATTCCAACAATCAATAATGCACAAATCGCCAGAAATTTTTTCATTTTTCTTCTCCTTAGAGTTCCTGATGAAAGTATAAAAAAATAACATCCCCCCCGTCAAGACAAAACAATTAAAATTGCGTTTCAAATGAAAGCAAGAATCGTCTTTCTTGGTCGTATTCATTTATCTTCATTGGCCAGCCCCATGAAAAATTCATAGGTCCCATTGGGGTGTTCCAATATATACCAAAACCAACGGATGTGCGCCAATCTTGGTCGATTATGTTCGGGCGACCCTGGTATTCATATTCGCGTTTTGGGGGGCGACCCAAAATTCCATAGTCTGCGAAAACGAAACCTTTGACTTGGTATTCATCAGGAATAAATATCGGGAAATTTAATTGAGTTGAACCGTTTGCTTTCCATAAACCACCCAAAGAATAACTTCTGTAATACCAATTGCGCGAACCTATGCCGGCGATATCAAATCCACGCAAAGTTTCCCCACCCAAGAAATAACGATAAACACGTGGAATATAATTATCGCTGTCCAGTGATTGCAGATATCCCAAATCCCACGAAGTCCGTAATTGCCATCTGTCATCCAAGAATTTAACCATCGCGGTAATGTCCGCACTGTATCGCATAAATGTGCTGGTTCCACCAAAACCGGTATATGTGATGCCTAAATCTCCGACAATTCCGGTATGAGTGTTTTGTTGAAAATTCGTATTCAAATTATAATAGCGCAAATTTGTTCCCAACGCGTAAAGGTTTGCTTTCTGCCACCCCCCCAAATTCAAATCATAGTTCTGGTCGAACGTAGCAGATAACCGCATTGTTTGTGTCCAATGGTCGGTTAAACGCCACCCCAAACGACCCGAGATTGCAAAAGAATCACGATCGTACCCATATCCACCCAATTGCGAATATTTATATTGAGTGTACGATATATCAAAACCGCCTGATAATTCACGATTGAATAAGAACGGTTCGGTGAAACTGAAAAGTGCCTGTCTTTGATATTGTGCGATTGAACCACGAATTTGGACAGTTTGACCACGACCCATAAAATTATTTTCAGTAATACCTGCATCAACCATAAAACCATTGATAGACGACCAACCAAAACCACCAGATAATTCACCAGTTGGTTGTTCTTCGACTTTGACATCTAAATTCATCATATTTGCATCGGCCAGACGTGTTGGAACCATTTGAACGTCTTTGAAATAACGCGTGCGCATTAAATTCTGACGCGCAGTTTCAATTGTCTGCAGTGAAAACGGGTCGCCTTCACGCATAGGCATATGATGTTGAATAACATTGTCAAATGTCCGGACATTTCCTAATAAATTGATAGAATTTATATATATACGATTTGTCTTTTTTATTTGGAATTTCATATCTACAATGCGCGTATCGTCGTGTTTAGTCGGAATTGGTTCGACATTTATAAACGCATAGCCATGATCTGCCACAACACCACGCAACGCATTTACGGTCGCGTCAATTTCATCAATGTTATAAACATCTTTCTTGGATATAGTCAACGCATCATACAATTCTTTGTCTGGAACATCGTCAAATGGGTTATCTATGAAAACATCGCCGATTTTGTATTGGTTGCCTTCATCAACAGTAAATTTTACAGAATAATATTGCCGATCAGGCGTAAATTCGCCCTGGGTATCTGTGACGCGAAAGTCCAAGAAACCGTTTCGCATATAAAATTGATGTAATAATTGTTGGTCATATTGAATTCGATCTTCGTCATAGACATCAAATTGTGTCATAAAACGCCACCATGCATGTTCGCGCGATAAAATTTCTTTGCGTAATTTGCTGGACCGGAATTTTTTATTGTTTTCAAAATCTATGTTGCGAATGTATGTCGGATGACCCTCAGAAATTTCATAGACAACATTTACACGATTGTTATCCAAATCAATTCTTTTGGGGTTGATTTTTGTTCCAAAAAATCCTTTGCGCTGGTAAAGAGTCAACATCCGTTGGACATCTGAACCGATTGTCGATACGTCATATGCAGCGCGCTCTTTGGTGCGAATTTCTTTCTTTAAATCATCAGTGTCGATTTCGTCGTTGCCTTCGATTGTCACCATGTTGATAATTGGCGATTCAACCAATTTGATTTTCAAAACATCGCCGTCCATTTTTACATCCACAGATGAAAAATATCCGCTGGATTGCAGTTTTTTTGCGATGGTATTGATTTTTTCGCCGCCTATATTATCGCCAACGCGAACATCAGACAAAATTCGTACAGATTCCCCGTCCATGCGCTGATTGCCGTTCACATCAATACGCGAAACAATGGTTGCATTTGCAAAACTGCAAACAAAAAATGCCGATACAAAAAATAAAATCTTTCGTTTCATATTTTTAATTCAACCCGAACACTCGCGATATATCGTTCCACATAGTAAATATAAACAGCGCGCCAATCAATACCCATCCGCATAAAATAGTGGTTTCCATGGCTTTGCCACCTAATTTACGACGGGTTATTGCTTCAATTATTAAAATCAGCAAATATCCGCCGTCTAACACCGGCAGGGGCAACAAATTGATAACCCCCAGATTGACAGAAATCAACGCGATTATTGATAAAAACACCAAAAAGCCCGCTTCCAACGCATGACCAGACACCTGGGCAATCGTGATGAAAGAGCCCAATTGTTTCGAAGATCGTTCGCCGGTTATAATCTGTTTTAACACAATCAATAAATTTTTAGATTGGTAATATGTTTCGCGCAGCCCTGAATAACACGCCCCGAAAAAGCCCAATTTGCGAAATTCAGTCTTGCTGCCGTCTGCAATCAGTCCCCATCTTTCTGCCGGTGCCAACGATACGCGAATCAATTTATCACGGCGTGCCAATAAAACCATCGCGTTGTTTTCACCTGCGATTTCTTTTGCTATAATCAATTCGCCCCAATTATTCACATTTGATTTGTCTATTTTTATAATGACGTCCCCAGGTTTTATACCTGCCTTAAAAGCGACGCTGTCGCGAACAACCTGGCCAACCACAGGTAATTGAACCGTGCGCGGACGGAACATAAAATCTGCAGAATATATGACCCACGCCAACATAAAATTCATAAAAACCCCAGCGCCGATAATTATAAATTGTTTCCATGCAGGCACTGATAAATAATGTCCGATTTTTTTATCTTTTGGTAAACGCTGGTATTTTTTACGGTTGAACATGTCTTCTTGGCCGTAAATAGAAACATAACCGCCCAACGGTAATCCGCATAATTTCCAAACCGTTCCGTGTTTATCTGTCCATTTTAAAAGTGCAGGGCCAAACCCAATTGAAAAAGCGTCAACACGAACACCGGCCCAGCGTGCAGCGATAAAATGTCCAAATTCATGAACAAAAACCACAACCCCCAGAACAATCAATAATGCAATAACGGTCAAAAAAGTATGCATGATGTTTTTTCTCTCTTTTGTTTATTTTATCATGAACCAAATCAGCGGCAACACGTAAATCCAACCATCAAAACGGTCCAAAATTCCACCGTGTCCCGGCAACAGGTTGCTGAAATCTTTGATGTTTAAACGTCTTTTGATAAAACTGGCGGTCAAATCTCCATATTGGGACAGCAATGAAACACTGATGCCGACCCACACCAATTCAGGCATAAAATTGCGCGCCATCATCATTCCGTAAATCAAAGACATCGCTGTGCCACAAATAATTCCGCCAATTTGCCCGGCCCATGTTTTATGTGCAGATATCTTTTCCCACATTTTATCGCCACCAAAAATGATGCCGAATAACCAGCCACCAACATCAGCCCCCACGATAATCATCAACAGCCATAACATAATCAGTGGGCGCGCACCGACAGTATAACCAGCGCGCAACATCACCAACAAAAGCGCCAAAAACAGCAAGAAAACAACCGAATTTTTTTGAAAATTTTCCACTGTTGTTTTTGTAAAACATCTTATTACTTCGACAATTGCACCAACGACAACAGCCATCGTCAACCACCGAATTATGTGCAACGACGGCATTGCGCGTTCCAGATAAACAGCCACAACCAGCGCCAACAACATCGCGCCACCGCTGATAAACCTTAACATTGTTTCAGATAATTTCATTTTTGTTTTCCTGAATAATTTTTCTTTTTCCCACCACCAAAACGACGATCACGTTTAGTATATTCGTCCAAAACACGTTGCCACAATTTTTCAGATTTTACCAAATCAGGCCAATGTTCAGGGACAAATAACAATTCAGCATACGCCAATTTCCAAAGCAAGAAATTAGAAATTCTGTTTTCATTACTGGTTCGAACCATTAAATCGATTGGCAACAAATCGCCAGTGTCCATAAATGTTTCGAAAGTTTCTTTGTCAACCGGTTTTCCGTTTTCAATTGCTGCATTCACTGCGCGAACAATTTCATCTTGGCCGCCGTAATTCAGCGCAAACACAACCGTTCCATTAGTATTTTCAGCAGATACTTCTTCCAATTTATCGCACAAATCAGCCAATTTTTTAGGCAATCTTTCACGTGAACCAATCACACGATAACGCAAATTTTTTTCAACTGCGTGTTTCATATTTTTGCTTAATTCGCTGTAGAATAAATCCATCAAGAAATTGACTTCTTCATCTGAACGATTCCAATTTTCCGTGGAAAAAATAAAGAAAGTAATTGTTGTCACGCCACGTGCGATAAACCAATCAACCAAATTTTCGAAATTTGAAATACCTGCGCGATGGCCCATCAATGGTGGCAGACCGCGATGTTCAGCCCATCTGCGATTGCCGTCACAAATGAAAGCAATGTGTTTAGGAATTTTAATCGTGGTCGGTGTTTTGTTTGTTTTTTTCTTAAAAATATTTAACATTTTGTATCCCCCCGGCGAAAAGTTAAACAGACATAATGTCGGCTTCTTTTTGTTTTGCCATTGCGTCAACTTCGCTGGCGCGACCATCGAACACTTTCTGCAAGTCTTCTTCGTATTTGCGTTGGTCGTCTTCAGAAATTTCTTTGTCTGTGACTGCGCGTTTAATTTTCGACATTGCATCTTGACGAATGTTGCGCATAGAAATTTTTGCTTCTTCTGCGTATTTTCCGGCGACTTTGGTCAATTCACGGCGACGTTCTTCGGTCAACGGTGGCAAATTCAGACGAATAACACCACCTGCAGTCATCGGATTTAACCCCAGCCCAGAATCACGAATCGCTTTTTCAACAGCGGCCGCGTTGTTTATATCCCATACCGTCACGGATAATGTTTGTGTGTCAGGCGTAGCGACAGTTGCCACCTGGTTCAACGGCATTTCAGCACCATACACAGGCACTTTGACCCCGTCCAGCAAATGCACAGACGCGCGCCCAGTCCGCAAACCTGCGAATTCATTCTGCAAGACTTCCAGTGTTTGAGCGGTTTTTTGTTCGACTTCGGTTTTCAGGCTTGAATAATCCATAATAAATACTCCTTGGGTAATACCTTTGTGAAAAGATTAGCAAAAAGATTTGACTTTTTGCAAGAAGAAATATAAAATAACTTTCGCACTATGGGGTTGTAGCTCAGTTGGTAGAGCACTTGCATGGCATGCAAGGGGTCGTCAGTTCGAGTCTGATCAGCTCCACCATTAATTTTCGTTACTGCGCGCGTGGCGCACAGTAAAAAACAGTTTGGCGGGCGTAGCTCAGTTGGTTAGAGCGTCGGTTTGTGGTACCGAATGTCGCCAGTTCGAATCTGGTCGCCCGCCCCATTAAATTCAAAAATGCCCGAATGGGCATTTTTTAATTTAATCGAGACATGATGTCTCGGATTCGAACTGGCCAGTTCGACAAAAAAGCAGGAGAGAACGAGCAGGGCGAAGTTCGAACCGTTGCGATTTGGAAAGGGGCCCACGAACGAAGTGAAGTGGGAATATACAATCTGGTCGCCACACTTCGTTAAAACTTCGTGTGACAGGCCCGCCTCATCCGTTTTTGCCGATGGCAAAGCCGCGATTAGGGGCCTTGACACGCAGTATTTTATTCCGTCAATCCATATGACATTTCAATCAAATTTTGAATGTTTTTTATCTATGAATTTTATAATTTTTTGTTCCAGAACTATTCTCTTTTCATTTTGCAAAATCAAAAAATGTGTTGATTGATTATTTTTATTGAAAATCAAACAAATTTTGCTATTTATGAATTCATATTAAACATCAAAGGCAAAAAATGACAGATATTCCAAATACTAAATACATCACCATAAAATCAAACGGTATTTTTTTGGGTAGCAAACCTGCAACTGCATATCAGGGTGCAAATATAGAATATATTAACGATATCAAATCCTTTTTTAGTGAGATACAAGAATCCAATTCAGAGATCGCGGAATTACATATAGGTGCTTTTGATACCGATGGTGATTACGGAAAATCAGGAATACCATCCGGAGAAATCGGGTCAAATATATGGTGTCGTGCAAAAATAACAGGTAAAGATGCAGCACCAGATACATGGATTTTCTGCCGTAGATATAAAATGGTTAGTTCGTATATGAATTTGTTTGTATATGAATGTGCAGAACTCGTTTGTCGTAACGCCTATTTTCAAACAAAGGTTATAAGTGCTGCAATTATGGCGAAAGAACCAAGAACAGTGTCCATGCATACCAGATGAAAAAACGATTTAGTGATGATACACGAGTTGGAATATCTTATCAAAAATCAATGTGGATATTTGGACGATTTGCAAAATGCTGGACGGACAAAAAACAAACTTGGGGCGTTTTGCCTTTCGCAATTAAATATCTAGCGATTGTTCGATAAAAATGACGGTTCAAACTGGTGAAAATGAATCAGAAATTTACTTTGCATACGCACACAATTGGATTTGACGGTAAAAATACTGTTGCTGAAATGGTGATGCATGCCAAAGAATTGGGATTTGATACAATTGGAATTTTGAATTAGAAAAAATTCAATCTGAAACGTTTTGAAAAGATAAAATAAAGCCTTTTTACATCTTGAATAAAAAATTTTTGTTGATTATAATTGGTGCATCAACGGAAGGAGTTTTTTATGAAAATATCTGAAAAAATCAAAAACAGACCGACAATTTGGGTGATGATTTTGGCATTTGGTGTTGCACTGGGGGGCTTTTTCATTGGAAACGGAATTTACAGGTCCATGGCGCGACGCACTGTCACAGTAAAGGGTTTGGCGGAATTAGACGTTGTTGCAGACACTGCGATTTGGAACATAAAATTCAATCGTGTTGGTGGCGATTTGACGCGGGTTCAATCTGCGATTGATGGCGATATCCAAAAAGTACGCACATTTTTGACTGAAAATGGGTTTAATGACGGCGAAATTCAAAATCTGCGTATCACAGTGCGCGATAAATTCGCAGGATATTCCGATGCCCAGCGTCAGGGCGAAGATTCCAACGACCGCTATGTCATCGAAACGGGGGTAATGGTGCGTTCTAACTCTGTGAATCTGGTTGATTCTGTATCGCGGAAAATGGGCGATTTAGTGCGCCAGGGTGTGACTGTGACTGAAGATTATGCCGGCCCGATTTATGTCTTTAATGGTCTGAACGATATCAAAATACAAATGATAGAGGCGGCGACTAAAAACGCCACTGCCGCAGGCGAACAATTTGCCAAAGACGCAAACGCAAAATTAGGCAAAATTCAATCTGCGAACCAGGGCGTGTTCAGTATTACTGCCCGTGACCAGGTTGACGCATGGTCCGATAATGAAAAACAATCGATAAACAAACGTGTCCGCGTAGTGTCAACGATAACATTTTATTTACGGTAAAATTTTTTGCATTGATGATAAAAAATCTCCCCGTGGGGGAGGGGGGTATGCCCCACCCCTGCGGAGGGGCCGACGAGATAAAGCGCCAGCGCAAATCGAGTCGGGGGCGGGTCAGAAAAAAAATCTCAGACAAATAAATAATCAAGAAAAATATATTTTTACCCGCCCCCGCATCGAACCAATGGTTCTCTGCGACCCCGCCGCAAGGGCGGGGTTTATTTATTCCGCGACGAGTCCAAAGATTCCCCCCCCACAGGGGGAGTGGCGCGCCGCGCCGTGGGGGGTCACCCCCACCACCGCAAGCGGTCCCCCGCCCCCGTGGGGCGGAATTCGGGGCTGGGGGCAATGCCCGTTATTCTCCCCCACAGGGGGAGAGGGCCACGTCAGTGGCGTGGGGGGTTAAAACAAAACCCCGCCACAAAAGTGGCGGGGTTCGTCCCCCCCACCGCACAGCGGTGGGGGGCGCATTACGCGTTACCGCACTGCGGCAGTTCGCCGCTTCGTCCGTTCGGCCCACGCCCGTCGCGTTTTCGGCCCGATCGCCTATTGATTTGACGGATTGCTGAACATCCATCCGGTAAACGTGTATCCACGTTTATCTGGATGGCTGTTCGGTGTGGCCAATGATTCATCATACGTACATTGTCCGGTCTCGAACACTGTCCCGTTTTCGTTATTCCAGTTGATGTCGATGGTATTGGCCACACATTGTGACGACGCGCCAACGACCCCGAACAGCGCAGAGCGGAAGTCCGCACGGTTGCTCACGTAGTACGCGCAGTCGGACGCACAGTAGTACGCGCAATTCGACGCGCCCCCGTAGTCGCTGCGGAACACCCACGCAGCAGACAACAACTGTTCAGACCCACCAGATGGTGTCCAAGATGTTGGTTTACACCAACAATAACGACCTGTTGTTTCCGTGCTAGCTAAATTGCTGTTCGCTGGTAATGTGCTGCCGTTCGCCCATGTCCATTCGTCATTATTACCGGGAACTGTATTACAACTCGCTATACCTTTTATCGTCCCTGCCGTGCCAGATGTCCAATTTACCGTCCATTCACCAGCGCTTAATGACGAACCATTCGTACTGATATAATTATTATCATGTGAATGATATTCATAACTGTTACCGTTTGTGCTGGGTAATGTTGGGGCGCTTTGTGTTGTCGATTTCGTATATCCTGTCGCGCATGTGAAATCTAAACTACATTTTGGCATGTTGGGACCAGATTCACCCTCGGCATATATACGGCCATTTGTTGTTATTGCATCATTTGTGTATGCACATGTTGCGGCATGGGGGTCACATGCTGTGGCTGCACTGATTGTTGGACATGGTGCAACGAAATAACATGCGTCCGCATTGTCGGAACCCGCGTCTGAATATGGATAAGCATCGCCCCATTCGCTTGCACAGGTTACTGCGCCCTGGGCGTTGGATGCGTTATAAGAGAATGTATCGCCTTCGCAATAACTGTTCGCGGGACACTGCATACACTGTATTGGGTCGTCACCGTCTTCATACGGGGTATACTGATTGTCTGTTGACCAACTGCTGCCTGCGGGCAGGTATGTTCCAGCGGCGCAGTTATATGAATTTACGCTGAATTGCGCGGTTGCATTTGCCGTGCCGCTGGATACACCCAAATCGCCGATTGTACATGATGCACCGGTTGTGATTACATCACCAACCCCTGCCATCGCCGGCGTGGCGATTACCAATGCCAACATACTGGTTAAAACTATTTTTGTTTGTCTCATAGGTTTTGCTCCTTTTGCTTTCTGTTCTTGTTTTTGTTATTTCTTTCGATACCCCCACCACCGCAAGCGGTCCCCCGCCCCCGTGGGGCGGAATTTAGGGCTGGGGGCAACGCTCCGTTATTCTCCCCCACGGGGGGAGTGGCGCGCCGCGCCGTGGGGGGTAACCCAAAAATCTTGTTCGCGTTTATCAAACGCAAAAAAACCACAATGAAAATTCAAGTGGTTGGAGGTTCAGAACAATTTGAGTTGAAATTGTGTGCCTTATTCAATATATTCGGCAACCCTCCAACCCTTTGTATGGTTGGAGATTTTTTCGTCACAACTTGGACGCAACTCAAAACGGGTTCTGACACCCCATCAACGGAACACCCGTCGACATAATCATTCTATCAAAAACAAACAAATCATACAAACAAAAAATGTCACAAAAATTGTGACATTCTTTTTTTCCAAAAAATTACATCAAAAAAACGCTATTTTTCAATTTTGCCGTTATGATAATTTATTCGCAAATTTCCAATGGTTAACAAATTATTTTGATAATTCGGTTTAATTTGTGGAACTTTTTCCGTCATCCAATAAATTTTTCCATTATTTGCGTTGATTGCATACAATGTACCATTACCCCCGACAACAAAAACAAAATTATCAACCATTATAAAATCAACCGGCACAGATATATCCAAACACCAAATTTTTTCGCCACTGTATTTATTCAATTTACAAAATGCATCGCCCAAACCGCCCGCATACACAAAATCTTTGTCCACGCCAACATGCGCAACAATATCAACAACCGGCGTTCCCCCCGTCATAGTCGACGCACGAAAAACATCCGTCGCCCAAACAACCCGATGGTTCGATGCGTTTATCTTGATAACTTCCCCAGTGGTCAGACCGGTATAAATAAATCCCCCTGTGCAAATTGGTGATTGATTACTGCGCACAACGCTGTTTGTTGAAAAACCCGAAAATATTTTTTTATCGCCGATAAAAATGTTATTAGACGAATCTTGGGTATATTCGCATTTTGCATCCCCAGATATATTTTTTGCATCATTTGATAATTGCGGAACGTCTATATTTTCAACCCTGACATTCGATACATCAAAAATATCAACCCGCATTCCCGGCAAAATCGGATCGTGTTCTGCGCAGCCTGCAACCGCCACCAAAGTCAACAAAAACGCAAAATATTTTTTCAACCAAACCACCCTATTTCATCATCTGGGCATTTACCAGAATTGATTGTGGCGCATCTGCATCATTTATAATCGCATCTAAAAATTTATCAGCGCGCGCTTTGTCCCCCGCCGCCAAATATTTTTGCGCAATCATCAATTGTGCAGAATAAAACAGCGGCGAATGTTTATTATTCATCGATGACAAATATTTTTCAAATTCATCCGCGCTCATTTTATCACCATTGATTGATGCCAAATGCAAACGCGCTAAATCTTTGAAATCACGCGTATCCGCTTTATCCGCCAAATATTCCAGTTTTTTAACATCTTTATCAATTAAATACGATTGAAACATCGCCAAATCAGATGTTGCACCACCGCTGTTTTTCGCCAGATTTGCCAGCGCACCTGCATCGCCGTTTGCAACCGCAGTTTCATATACCCCCGCCGTCGCCAATTTCGCAGAATGATACATACGCCGCCCAATTTGAACCCCAGACATAATCAACATAATCGCAACGACCGCGCCAACAATATATTTCCAATATTTTTTCACAAACTGTTGAGTTTTTTCATTGTTGACATCTTCCCAGACTTCGCGGTAAAGCGCATCTTCGGCGTATTCTTCGCGTGTTTTTTGAACTGGCTTTTTAAGGTTTTTATTTCTTTCTAAGATACTTGTCATAACAAATTCTCCTGGGCTTGATAAATTCTATTTTATTGCTATACTATAAAAGTTATGAAAAAGCAAATCAAGACAACTTTGCCATCAAAATCAAACGCCCTTTCAACAACAGTATTAGGCGCGAATGACGATGTCAGTTTGACTAAATACATCAATGAAATTCAAAAATTCCCGATTTTAACCGCCGAGCAAGAATACGAATATGCAACAAAATGGGCAAATGAACACGATAATGTCGCGGCTGAAAAATTGATTGCTTCGCACTTGCGTCTGGTTGTGTCGGTGGCATACGATTTCAAAAATTACGGCCTGCCGGTGTCTGATTTGATTGCCAGTGGTAATATGGGCCTGATGCAGGCGCTGCAAAAATTCGACCCAGACCGCGGATTTCGGTTTTCTACGTACGCTATGTTTTGGATCAAAGCGGAAATTTACGAAACTATATTAAATAATTGGTCAATTGTGAAATTGGGAACGTCTGCAAATCAAAAACGCGTTTTCTTTAATTTAACACGCGCAAAACGCGCGTTGGGCATAATGGATAAATCTTTGTCTGATGCGCAAACAAAACAAATCGCAGAATATTTATCCGTCCCAGAAAGCGATGTTGCAAATGTCGCAACACGAATGTCTGCACGCGATGTGTCTTTGAACGCGCCGATGAATTCTGATTCTGATGCGCATGACATTTTATCAAATATGGCCGATTCCAGAATCAATGTTGCAGACGGTATTGAACAACTTGATTTCAAACGGCGCGGATATGAATTATTACGAAAACATTTGGCAAACCTGCCCGACCGCGACCGCGAAATATTGATGGCACGGCGGTTGTCTGACCCGGTGGCAACATTGGAAACTTTGTCGCAAAAATACGGAATATCGCGTGAACGCGTCCGACAAATCGAAGAACGCGCATATAATAAACTGCGCGACGCAATTTTGAATGAAACAAACAATAAACCAACCCTGATTACAGAAGAAAAATGATAAAACAAAAAATTTTTTTAATGACTGTTTTGGCCGTTGCCACAACAAACGCACATGCACTGGATTATTCGGTCAATAATTGGAAATTCGTTTTGGACGCAGACGGTATGGTCGGGTTTTTAGAACCTAAAAGCGATAAACCTGTTTTCATCGATGATTGGGAAGTGAAAACCCAGGCGTTTTATAAATTTAATTCAACCACACGAATCGGTGCAACCTATTCCATAGAAGCGGACAGCGTCGAAGACAACGATTATGTCCATGATGCTTTTGTTTTAATCGAAGATCGCAAAATCGGTCGCGCTGAAATCGGTTTAACTAATTCAATCGCGCGCAAAATGGGACTGGGGCTGCCAGACGTCGGATATTTAAATTTAAATGAAAAATCTATTTTGCATGACGAATTAAAATTAGACCAGGTTTTAATTTCAGATACAACTGCGACAACAGGACGCGATTCGTTGCGGCTGAATTTGGCTACAACTGCTACTAAATACGGTCAATATGGCCTGTCGCTTGCCGCTTTTGATGACGATTACAATTACGCAATTGATTTCGCAATTAAATTAAAACAACCAAATGGAAAAGTAAAAACTGCATATTCATTGGCACTGTCGTATATGGATAAACCAGACGGTTTTTCTGAAACCAGTTTTTCCATACCAACAATTGCAGATTGGCGAACACAAATGGCGTTGGGGATAAATCTGCAATACAACAGTTTTATCTGGGGTACGTCTTTTCGTATGATATACGATTATAAACCGATAACAAAAACTGCAGACGGCATAATTGCTGGCACTGGGGTCAGTTATGATTTATTGCAATCCAGTATATCTTTGACATACATGTTTTCAGATACAAACATTTGGCATCATAAAACCCGCGACGGCGTTGAATTAGATGACGGTGATTATGTGAACACACTGGTTGCGTCATTCCGTTATAAATACAGCGAAAACACCGCACTGTTTATGTCCGGCGGATTCGCTGATACAACGCCATTTTTCGCAGTCGGCCTGAAAAGCGGGTTTTAAAAAAACAACCGCCGTTTGGCGGTTATTTTTTAAAAGAAACATTTCAACGTGGCCGGAATATTTTTCACTAAAAACCACAGTGTTCGAAAATCAGACAAATACACTGCGGCCAAAAACACTGCACCAACCATTAAAACAAAAATCACACTTATCTTTTTCCCATGCATGCAATACACTGCGATATTATAAAGCAAAAACAGCATATATAAATCAGTCGCCATACTGATTGCCCAAATAGATCTGCAATCAAACGCCAGCGCATTCAAAATCAACGCCATTGGGTACACAAAAAATATAGACGCTATGCCCTTTACCGCGATTTCCCAATCACGATCCCCAGATGTGATTTCAGACACCAACATCATCAAACCTGCACAGATAAACAAAACTACAACCGCCAAAACCGGATAAACAACGAACGCTTTGAACAAAGACGCCACAGTGAACGGATTTCCACGCAACAAATTCACAATCAAAACTACTATGCCGCCAACCAGCCCCCACATAAACGCGCGCAACATTGCGTCTTCCATTTTTCCGTCTGCAACGATTTTAGAAAAGAAATATTTTGGTCTGAAAAACACATCAGCCAATCGCGAAAACCAACTTCTTTTTTTTGCTCTCATTTTTTGCCTCCAGTGTTTGATTATTTATATTTTTGCTTTATAATTATAAAAAATCAATGGAAAAAACATATGAAAAACTTAGTTATTGTTGGTCGCCCAAACACAGGCAAATCAACATTATTTAATGGATTGACTAATTCGCGGGACGCACTGGTTCACGACCGCCCTGGTGTCACACGCGATATAATATCGGGAACAATACCAAACCGTCCATGGAATGTGATTGATACGGCGGGCCTCGAAAACACGAAATCCGGCATTGGCCGCGATTCAACCGACATGGCTATGCGCGCAATTGAAAATGCCGATGTAATTTTATTTGTCGTTGACGGACGCGTCGGGTTAAACCCAATGGATATCGAATGGGCAAAATTGGTTCATAAAAAAACGAAAGCACCTGCACTGTTGCTGATAAATAAAACTGAATCATCCAAACGTTTGAATGATATAAATGATTTCTATAAATTGGGTTTTGGCGAACCGGTTTTAATATCTGCAGAACACAAACGCGGGTTTGACGATATTTACGAATTCATTGATAAAATATGTCCAAACGACAAATGCGAAACCGCACCAGACAAAAAAATAAAAATCGCAGTGTTGGGGCAACCAAATGTGGGAAAATCTACTTTTGTAAATCGTGTTTTGGGTGAAAATCGCCAGATTGTAAAGGATGAACCGGGTATCACACGCGACACTGTTAAAATACCAACACATTTTTACGGCCGCGATATAGTAATCATGGATACTGCTGGTCTGCGACGTAAATCGGGCGTAACCGATGACGTAGAAACTTTGTCTGCATTAAAATCTTTGGACGCGATTGAAAAATCAGATATTGTAATTTTAATCGTAGACGCCACAAAAAATATTGAAAACCAGGCGTTATCTATTGCTGGTCGCGTATATGATGCCGGGAAAATATTATGTGTTGCATTAAATAAATGGGATTTGATTGACCCAATTGAACGTGATGAAAAATTATTAAAATTGAAACACCAATTTACAAATTCTTTCCACCAAATTATCAAACCGTTGATATTGGCTATATCTGCCCAGACGGGAACCGGTGTTCAAAATTTATTCAAACGCGTTTATGAACAATGGGATATATCGGAAAGCACCACCCCAACCAGTTTGATAAATCGCATCATTGAAAAATTAGTCGCAGATCGTCAGCCACCTATGTCACGATTGAAACGACCGATGAAGATAAAATTTGCACATCAAACCGGAACGCGGCCTATGCGTATCGCTATCAATGTCGGTGGGGCATCTGATATACCTGAATCTTATACACGGTATTTGCGTCGTGGAATTGCGAATGCGTTAAAATGGGAACACTTGCCAATTATAATCGAATATAAAAAATCAGAAAACCCGTTCGATAATGAATAAAAAAACGCCGCCGTTATGGCGGTATTTTTTTAATAACTTTACGCTACAAAATCAATTATTGACCCGAACAGAACTGCAAAAAAGAAACACACACTGCCCCCGATAACAAACAAATGCCAAAGCGCATGTGCAAATTTCATTTTGCGCCATAAATAAAATATCACACCAACAGAATAAGACAAACCGCCCGCCAACACAAACCACATTCCACGCGCGGATATAGTCTTAATCATCGCTGGCAAAATCCAAAGCAACGCCCACCCCATAACCAGATAAAGCGCAACCATCCATTTTGGCTGACGACGCGGACTGATGATTTTCATAACTGCACCAAATACGACAATTGACCACAATATGCCGAACATAGTCCAACCCAATGCGCAATACCCGCCGTGAATTAAATTCACCAATAAAAACGGAGTGTACGTCCCAGCAATCAACGCATAAATTGCGATTGAATCCCATACCTCAAAAAAACATTCACTTTTGTCGCCAATCGAAACATGACACATGGTTGACCCAAAATACAAAGTGAACATTGTCACACCAAATATAGAACACGCAACCACCGCCCATGGATTATGATGAACAACCGCGAATGCAACCAACAGACACAATGCAGCAATCGCCAAACCGATGCCGATGCCATGTGTTAAAATATTCAAAGCCTCTTCTGATTTAGTAGATTTACGTTCCCAGCGAAATAACCCCGTCGCCTGCAAAACACGCAAAAGTGTACTGGCATGTTTGTCGCGTTTTAAAGCGCGTAATTTCTGCTTAACCAGTTTTTTGTTTTTTACCATTTTTTCCTTCCTTTGCTATATAAACTATAAAACCATATTTATACGATTACGCACACGCTCGCCGCCCAATACAGACATCAAAGAATACAAATCTGGGGTATTTGTTCGACCAGTCATTGCAACACGCAAATTCATTGCGGCATCGCCCGGTTTAACATTTAATTTGCCAGCAATTTCGACAATTTTATTCCACCATGTATCTTTGTCATCGCCCGCATCATAAACGGCCAAAAATTCACGCAAAACATCACGATTATATTCGTATTCTTTATTTGGAACGAACAATAAATCCCAGAAATACGCAACCTCTGTCAAAGTCTGTTGCCACGTAATGAAATCTTTGCGAATACGTTTCGGGTTATCACGTTCAATAGATAAAACACGCGTCAGATAATCAATATCTGCAATTTGTTTTTTGTTTTCTTCATTTCCATATTCGCGTGCCCAATTTGCAACAGAATTTACCAATGTGTCCACCGGCAAAGTCGCAATATACTCTTTGGCCCACCATTCTAATTTTTTCATATCAAACAAGGCGCCCGACATAGGTATCTTTTTGGGCCGCATTTCATATTCCCAAAACGATTTCACGCTGCCTTTTAATTTTGCTTCTTCATATCCAGATGCCAAAATATTGCCCAAATATTCAATCACGGCATTTGTTGGCCAACCATCTTTGATGAAAAACGCAACATTACTTTCAGGGTCTTTACGTTTCGACATTTTGCGCTGTTTGCCAGTTTCTGAATCAATTTTATCCAATGTAGATGTATGGATATAAAGTGGCGGCGTCCACCCCATCGTCCGGAACAATTGATAATGCAACGGCAATGATGGCAACCATTCTTCACCACGAACAACATGCGTTGTGCGCATAAAATGATCATCCACCAAATGTGCAAAATGATAAGTTGGCAAACCATCATTAGATTTAATCAAAACCAAATCTTCGTTATTTTCCGGAAAAGAAATCGAACCACGTACAGCATCTTTACAGTAAATTCGTGTTTCTGGATTTCCCATTGAATACAAACGAATTGTCGGAATTTCACCGTTATCCAAATGTTTGATGATATCTTGTGTGTCTATATCACGGTCACGCGCAAATTCACCGTAAATACCAGTTGCAAAACCAGCCGCGCTTTGTTTTGCACGAATCTCTTCCATTTCTGACGACGTTAAAAAGCAAGGATATGCCAAACCGTTTTCTAATAAATATGCCGCCACAGAACGATAGATTTCTTTACGTTGCGATTGATAATACGGGCCATATTTTTCGTCATTATTATATTCAAAACCGAACCGTTTCATTGCATCTTTGACAACTTCGACTGCACCAGAAACTTCGCGTTTTGTATCTGTATCTTCAATGCGCAACATAAAAACACCATTTGACTGTTGGGCCAATTTATAATCAATCAGTGCACCATATAAATTTCCAATATGCATAAAACCGGTCGGACTGGGCGCAAAACGCGTCACCATCGCACCCTCAATCAATTCACGTGGTGGAAATTTTGCTTCTAATTCTTCCAGTGTATATTTTGGTGCACCGCCCAAAACACGCGCTATTAAATCTTTTGACAGGCCTTTACGCATTTTTTATTTCACCCCTTGTTTTTATAACAAACTGATTTTATACTAATTATATGGAAAAACAAGAATTAAAACATTTTGAAAACAATGAATTGCGAACTTTTGGCCGGCGACACGGAAAGAAATTGTCTGCTCGAAAATCGCGATTGATTGAAAATTTATTACCAAAAATCGCACCAAAAGCGTTGGAAATCGCCCAAAAACCAACTATTTTGGAAATTGGTTTTGGAAATGGCGAACACATCTGCGATTTGGCTCATACGAATCCTGATTCAATTATTTTGGGTGCAGAACCATTTATGAACGGCGTTGCCGCCCTGCTTTCGTCCATTACAAACGAATCGGATGATACGGTATTTAATGAATATAAAAACATTCGCATTCATGCTGACGATGTCCGATTACTGTTAAAACAAGACGATTTCAAAAACATAAAATTCAATCAAATCTGGGTTTTGCATCCCGACCCATGGCCCAAAGCGCGCCATGAAAAACGTCGCCTGTTAAATCATGAATTTTTGAATTTATTATCGGCTTTTCTGGCTGACGATGGAACGATAATTATCGGCACAGACCATTTTGAATATTATGATTGGATAATCGAACAATTAAAACGAACCAGATTAAAAATAAAATCGACCACGTTAAACATTATAAAAACCCGATATCAAATAAAAAACAAAGCCGGCACGACCGAACCAAAATATCTGGTGTTATCAAACGCCTAATATTCCAAAAAGAAATGTATTTTATCGTTCAAATCAGACCGCATTGATTCGACCAAACGAACAACCTGGTCAATGCGATCAAAATTATTTTCCAACATAAAATGCAGCCCGCCATCAAAATCCCAATTATCCAACATACCGTAAATGCGTCCAATGAAATCAGAGCGATTTCCCATATCTTCATCAAACAAAATTCCAAAATAATCTGCATGAATTTGACGTAATTTTTCAAAAACCAACGGCCAATCATTTGCGTTTATTTCTTGGATATTCAAAACCAAAGACAAATCATGTTCGAAAAACAAATCATCACGAACAGTCGCCAACAAATCAGCAAACCGCTCAAAATCACGCATTTTTAAAAACACTTGGACACCATTCGCGCCATTTTTACAATCAGATATAACCTGACACGAAAAATCCGACACATCTTCATCTAAATTTCTGTTTGTTGTTTCAAAAAAATGCCGGGTAAAAATTTTAACGCCTGAATTTTCCAAACACGTCCACAAGAAAGCCAGATTATTCGTCGGCACAGAAATCAATGGAATTTTATTTTCAATAACATTGTCTGCCAACAACGCCAAATCATTGGTATCTCCCACTTCATTGCACCAAAGAGCAATTCGTTTATCCGAATCGGAAAAAATTTCGTTTGCTTCAATCATTTTATTCCAGTTTATCATAAAATATGATACAATTAAAATAAAATGAATAAACAAATTGAACGTCTTTTGTTATCCGTACTTTGTACAACATCGGTTTTGTTGGCACTGACGTTTTGGTTAAACACATATTTTGGTTTTAATTTGTTTTCATCTATTCATTGGCATGAATTATCCGTAATCCAGGCATCTGGTGAATCTGTATCAAAATCATTTTATATATCTTTTGGTGTTGCCATTTTGGTTCTTATAATTTGTTTCAATGTAATTTATCGTCCAAAGCGTATAAAAATCATTGTCCCTGTCACACCGGAAAAACCGATTGAAAAAAAACAAGAATCAAAAACCGAACAAACAACGATTCAATCCGACGTTCCAGCCAAAGAGAAATCTGCGCAAACCCCAGAATCAAAACCATTGCCAAAGGAACCGATTATTAATAACATACAATTGACGCGACCGCCTAAATTAAACCTGCCAAAAAACATCGCCCAGATTGCAGCGACCCAGCACTCTGCGCCAACGGTAGACAATGAAAAATTTGATTCAGAATTAAACTCTATATTTTCTGAAAATTCGTTTTTGATTAAAAAAAGTCCAAATATTTCGGGCTTGAAATTAAATTTATTTGCAATTGGCGCAAACGAAACGGTCTGGATTGGTGGCGTAAATTGTGATATTGAAAAATTAAAGGCTGCAATTGAAAAACTGGAATCAATATTCACCGACACATTGGAAGACATCCCAATAACCGTCAATGCATTTTTGATTGATACATTAAAAAAATATGATTCTGATTCGCGGGTTCATGTGTTCCATTCGATTGATGATGTCCGCAAATATATCTCTGAAAACCCAGGCGACGAGATTCCAGAAAATGATCGCGAAGATTTTGATGCCTATTCTGATTATATTGACACAGTGTTAAGTTTATTGTACAACACATAGTGATATAGATTTAAGGGACACCGTAAATATGCAATACAACCAAGATTCAGCACTGGAACGATTGGCACAACTGGGGATGGATGATTTGCCTGTTATGGAATATACCCCAAAACGTTGCCGATTAGATGCAGATTGGTTTAAAAAATATGTCGAATTACGACGCAATTTTTTGGCGTCTTTGACTGATTCTTTCGAAGAAATCGCTTTCATGAATTTAAATCGTGATGAATTTATGAATCTGGTCATGGGCAAACAAATGCCAGAAAACACATCTGTCAGATTCAGAATACCATTATTATGGGGCGGCGAATTCAGCATTAATAATATGTTCATGTGTTTGACATTTCCACATTCGCAAAATCTGGATCGGTTCATCATTGAACAAAGTGATGCTCAAACGGTATTTTTGCCAAATCCTGAAAAAAAGATTTATGTGACAACACACCTGGGTGGCGGCGGCGCTGGGGGAAATGCTGCATCAGACCGTTTAAGTATTGCTGCTATGAATTATGTATCTGATCGGGGGAACGAATAAAAAATGAATACCGAAGAATTTATATCTTTGATAAAATCACGCGGAGCGACGGTTTTTCCGGCACAAAACGCAACCGCTATAACTATCGCAAATGCCGAATTACAGGGAATTCGTGCTGCGATGTTGCCTGCTTTTTTACTAAATTTTTACACATTATCTTTCGGGGCAACATTGGGTTCGGCATGTATATTCGGACCAATTGAAATAGATCGCGAAATAAAATATCCTCTGCCTTCTATTGCGAAAGTGAACAGCGAAGTATCTGGAAACAAAAATTTATTTGGGAAAACAGTGTTTGGACGCAATGACCTTTTTTGGTTTACCACAGACGCATTGGGAAAATGTTTCATGTTGGATAATTTAACATTATCGGTATTAAAAACTTACGACGATCCATATCGCGCAATGACAGATTGTTTAATGGTTGGGAAAATTTAAAATGCATAAAATATCTGTATCTTTATCAGGACACCAAACCAGTATCTCACTGGAATATGAATTTTTCCAGGTATTACAAAAATTGGCTGCCGATAAAAAGACATCTGTTGCGTCAATTATAAAATCTATTGACGAATCAAGAAAACCCGGCGCTAATCTTTCTTCTGAAATACGGATATGGATATTACAGCAATTATTGAAAACATCAAAATAATTGCCATCCAACCATCGCGACCTATACGACGATATACCGTATCATGCGCCCCCCAAACGAAACCATCCAAAGAACCGTTTTGACCAACTGGCAATAAAGACACGACGTTACCATCACTGGTTATGAACGCACTTATTCCTGAATAATTTGCACGCACAACCGGGACCCCTGATTCAATTGCATAACGACGAACCATATCCAAATGTTGATACACCCCCGGTGTCGTTCCAAACCATGTATCATTTGTTATATTTATAATTGCGTTTGGCGTTTGTTTTTTTGGAATCAAAGAACCTGAAAAAATTATTTCATAACAAACAGCTGGCGCAAAAACGAAATCTCCATATTGCGTATTTATATTTATCAATTCCATTCCGTTTCCACGCGACAACTGCCCTGGGGTTGGAATAATATCACCAAACGGCCGATATTCACCAAATGGAACCAAATGAGATTTACTGTATATATGATTTATTTTTCCATATTTATCTGCCACAGCCAACGAATTATACATATCACCATTTTTATAATAATTCGTCCCCATAATTACATTTGTATTCAACAAACGCGACAACGGGAATTTTTCATCAACCACCACATATGGATATGCAGTTTCAGGATACACGATTAAATCAGGCATTGCCGAATTATCTTGTGTTGCCCAAACAAATAAATCACGCACTTTCTGTTCTGCGATACTGTGCGCTTCTTCGCGCGACTTTGGCATTTTGTACACGGCAGATTCTGCAGGCTGAACAATTCTTATCAACGGCAAATTATCCATATTTTTTATATCTGTGATTTTCATATTGCGATAACCAAATGCACAGCCAACACAAAACAAAGCAATATACATGATAAAAACAAACCAACCAGATTTTTGTTTGCGGTCATAAATCAATTCTGTCAGACTGGCAATCATACCAATTATTACAAAAGACAACCCCAACGATCCCCAAAATGAAATTGAATTGATTACCATTTTATAATTCATCGCAATATTAGAAATCGGATTCCATGGAAAACCTGTAAATATCCATTCACGCAACCACAAAACCAACGTCCAAACGGCGGCAAACAAAATCGCCCTGTACGACAGTTTCCGCGGCATATACCGAATAACAGCGAACGGCAAAGATAAAATTATCCCACAAATCAAACCAATACCAATCAATCCAGGTATTGTCCAAATTGCAAATTGACGCGCCAAATCGGGCACAACGTAAATAGAATTCAGCACCCACCAAAACATAGCCATTCCATAAAATGCCCCAAATGGAAATGTTATCAACCAAGATTTAATAGAACCTGCCTTCTTTGTTTGTTTAATTGTTAAATAGTATGCGCCACCTATTCCTAATACAGACAAAAACCATAAATAAAACGGCGCAAAACCAAATGATGCAATCGCGCCAAACAGCGCGTATAAAACATATTGCCAAACACTGTTTTCTTTGATTTTTAACGATTTCAATTTCGATATAAAACCACCAGGACAGCATAATTTATCATCACACACTTCATAGGCATACGGATTTTTATAACCTAATTTTTTTAATATTTTAATCTCTTTGGATTCCATAATTTTTGCATCTTTGTCTTTTATATGGTCAAAACCCTGTAAATGCAACATTCCATGAACGACCATATGCGCAACATGTTCCGGCACAGGTATCCCTGCTGCATTTGCTTCGCGTTGCACTGTATCCAAAGATATAAAAATATCACCCAACAAAACATCATCACCCAATTCAAACGACAATACATTTGTAGGTTTATCAATACCACGATATTGTTTATTCAATTTGTGAATTTTTTTATCATCAACCAAAGTAATTGAAACCTCTGAATCTTTGTGCACGGGCAAAACCGCCGCATAGGCGATTTTTTCAAAATCTATTTTATATTTTTTCCAATTTTTATTTTCTGTATTCACATAAACTTGCATTGTGTTTTTTCCTTATGCCTGAAATTCATTATCCCCAGAATAAACGACATGGGGCGTCTGATAACTTTGCTTTATATTTTGAATTCCTTGGTTAAACGCAATCGTTTTAGATTTTTGTTTTGATAATTTCTTTTCGACACGTTTAACCGCATCATAGGCTTCAGCATTTCCATTAGATAATGATAACTTATAATTTTTCAAAGCATTCTCTAAATCACCTTTTTTTTCATACGCAACACCCGCATTATATTGCGCAGCACCATATTGAGATTTATCACCAATATCATGAACTATCTTTCGGGCATGCTCAATTGCTTTATCATATTCACCAATTTTGTTATACATAAGTGCCAAATCATTATGCAATAACGCATTATCAGGATTAGTCTTAATCAGATTTTCTAGAATCTCTATTGCAGCATCATAATCACCAGCATTATACTTATTAACAGCAATTTTGTACAAATCTTCAAAAAACAATGTATATGTGCGTTTTTCAACGTGCTGTTCAGTTTGTTTTTTTGGCCGAACAGCACCTATTTCACATTTACCATTCATACATTCTTGTAAAACATACTCTGGCAAGAAATCTTTCACTCTCTGTCGCGTTATTACCCACTCTTTTCCTGTACCTTTGTCTTTTGTTTTTGGGTTTTTCAACCATTCTTTAAAGGCCTGGTATGTTGATTTTCTTGGTATCCATCCATCTGCAGTTTTTTCCCACAAAGCAGGTTTTTTCAATTCTGCGTTTTTTCGTTTTATTGTTTCTTTGGTATCCCCCTTAATTGGTTTATATTCTATATATCCCCCCATATACATATAAAAATCATACATTCCCTGAATTGGGCATTCCAACAAATCTTCTGGTGTTATATCACCAGTAATAAGCCCCGCCTCTAACCAACGGCGCCAATGCATCCCATTCCCATCTTTCATATACAAACCGATAGCTTTTGCCATATCTTGGGGGTCATTAGAATCGATCCATGCTTCACCAAACGACTTTTTATTTCTTATCGGATACTTTTCAAACAACTCAGCAACCACAGAATCTGGTATCGCAGCCCCATACTCTGCATATTTCTGTCTTAACAATTCAAAACGTTCTTTGTGGTTTTTATCGTTTTCATCCTCTATGAATTTTGTTCCTGAATTATATACAATAGATGATAACCCAAAGGCTTCTCCTGTATTTCTTACAGTTAAACGCTCATCTGCAACACTATAACAATATAAATCAAAAAAAGTTTCTTTTTCTTCTAAATGCCAACGTGCTAAATCATATGCTTCTTCAGTCGTTATTGGTGGCGTATCTTTTGTCACGCGACTACCATCTTTAAGTCGCGTACTACCAAACCCAATTGTCCAAATTCCATTACCGTCTTTATATGGCGTATGCATGACACCCTGTTCATCCATATGAACACCTTCTGCGGCAATCAATTGTGCAATTAACCACGGAGTGATCGGCTCTAATTTTTCTTTATACGCAGCAAAGGTATTTTGCTTTGCTTCTTCAATTTCTTCTTCTATATCTTCATCTGTTTCATTATCTTTACGCCATTCTTTAAAAAACTCTTTTATGTTTGTTTTATGAGTATATGCACTTGTTCCACCAACCAACATAGTCAACATCATATAATAAACCAAAATCGCAGACAACGTTGGGTTTGCCTTTTCACGTTTTCTGATTTTCGCAACAAAACGTCCAAATCTGGTTTTTGCAGATTTGTTCACTGTTTTATTTCTGTTTATATCATCCAGTTTTTCAATAATGGGATTTTCCAGACCAATACGTGTGAACAACAACATCGCCAGATATAAATTAAATGCCACCGTCGCAGTTGGCACCCGCACCAATTGCATCCATTTATTTTCTGGCGACCAATCTTTAACAGCGTCAAATGCGCGCTTCATCGCACGTTGTGGTTTATTTATAGCCTTTTTATATTTTTCATATTTTTCCGACATATACTACTTTCTCCCCAGTCCCATTTTCTTTGCGATTTTAGAACGTTTTTTTGCATAATTTTCCGCAACAAACGGGTAATTCATTGGCAACCCCCATTTTTCACAATACTGCATCGGGGTCAAATTAAATTTGCGTTTAATATATCGTTTCAACATAACATGCCATGTTCCATCTTCGAAACATTGAATCGCATCAGGCGTAATTGAATCTGAAATTTGCTGTTCGCTCAAAGATGTGCCACGCAATAATTCTGTCGCCTGGGCCACAGCGTCTCGCATAGACAATTTTGGATTTGCATTTATTGCAGCCGCCGCCAGATTCGCAACTGCCAAAGTAAAATCTGAATTTTTATTTACCAACTTGAAAAACCTTTGATTATTTAATAGTATTATTATATCACAAATAAAGATTAAATAAAATAAAAGTAAAAAATGACACGTCCTTTGGCTGATTTAATGCGACCACAAACGATTGACGAAATCGTTGGACAAACCGATTTATTAGGTGAAAACGGTATTGTTCGTCGCATGATAGATTCTGGAAATTTATCAAATTTAATTTTGTGGGGCCCGCCCGGATGCGGTAAAACCACAATTGCACGCGCATTGGCAAAATCAATAGATATGGATTTTGTCCCGATGTCCGCGGTATTTTCTGGAACCGCCGATATAAAAAAAGCAATGGACGCCGCACGAATGAATCGCGATATCGGGCGCAATACTTTGCTGTTTATTGATGAAATTCATCGTTTTAATAAAACACAACAAGATACACTGTTGCCTTATCTCGAAGATGGGACGGTCACTTTCATTGGTGCGACAACTGAAAACCCCAGTTTTAATCTGAATAACGCCCTGCTTTCACGCTGCCATATTGGGGTATTAAAACCGCTGTGTACGACAGATTTATTGACATTAATCGAACGGGCTGAAAAATTTTTAGATAAAAAATTACCACTTTCAAATGATGCGCGCGATCATCTTGCAAAAATGTCAGACGGTGACGCACGCTTTTTGTTAAATACAATTGAATATCTCGCAAATGCAAAATTTAAGAAAGATTTGTCGCCTGATGAATTAGATTCTGCCATTCAAAAACGCGCACCGATGTCTGATAAATCTGGGGACGAACATTACAATTTGATTTCCGCAGTTCATAAATCTTTGCGTTCATCTGACACAGACGCCGCGCTTTATTGGGTTGCGCGCATGATGACATCGGGCCAAGATCCGCGCTATGTTCTGCGTCGATTGACACGGTTCGCAATGGAAGATGTTGGTCTGGCCGATCCGAACGCGATGCAAATCGCACTTTCCGCGTGGCAAATTTACGAACGCATGGGTTCGCCCGAAGGTGATATCGCCATCACAGAATTGGTAATATATTTATCAACCGCACCAAAAAGTATTTCTGCGTACAAAGCGCAAACTGCGTCATATCGGGTTGCGCGTGACACAGGAAGTTTGATGCCGCCAAAAAATATTTTAAATGCCCCGACAAAAATGATGAAAAAATTGGGTTATGGCGATGGGTATATTTATGACCCTGAAACTGAAAGTGGATGCAGCGGCCAAAACTGTTTCCCAGACGACATGCAACGTGTCAGTTTTTATAAACCTGTTGAACGCGGTTTTGAACGCGAAATCAAAAAGCGTTTTGAATATTGGAATTCGTTCAGGAAAAAATAATTTTATTTTTTAAAACAAAATTTTCACATTCAAACCAACCTGGATATCATGCGATTCAAATTCATAATCGAAACGTCCAGCATATTGTGTATTACCAAATTGTTTCAACAATTTTAAATTCAACCATTCTTGGTTATCTAATAAATCAGTATTGGTAGAACGACGAACATCGAATCCAATTCCACCACGCCAATCATATTGGAAACGGAAATACGCTTCGGGTATAAAATCTATATAAGACAGTCCCCGTTCATCATCAAACACCCATGTTGATTTTACAGTTCCTGATAACGTTAACCCCGTATATTGACGACCGAAACGCAAACCTGCGAAATATGAAGAATCTGCATATTCCGGGGTCCGAACATGCGACGACCCCCATACTTTCAAACCAAACAAAGCATCCGTGATAATTCGGGAATCATTTGTTCCGTGATTCAAACGATATGTTCCGCCAAATTCAGTTGCAGAAAAACCATTTTCATCTTTGTGTGTAAAATCTACCTGGTAATGCATATTTACATGAAAGACAAAATTATTATTCACACCATATGCCAAATATTGACCGATACGCAATTTATCATCTGTATATGCCAAATAAGTATCAGACAAAAATTTATCATCCGACACCAAAAACAACGGATCCGATGTATCATTGGCCAACAAATTTTTACTTGCAGGTTGAATTTGTTCCACGACATAAGAATCTGTATTTGATGTTTGTTGTGCGACGAACGGTTCTTCTTCAACTGTTGTTTCCGAAAAATCTTCATCGATTGATGTATCAGACAACACGACACCAGCCGCATTAGCATTTACTGCAACAAACACACCAATCAACAAAAACAAATATTTTTTCATCTGTCACACCAAACTATCAAAGGATTAGAAATGTAAAATGATTTGTGCACCGATTTTATATTCATTATAATTTTTGATTTTATAATCGCCAACACTGTATGCCAAACCTGTTGCGAAACCGGTCGGATTCAAATCATAGTTCATAAATTCTTTGATTTTATTTTCTGCAGAATCGTATAAAACCCCGCTGGCATAAATATTTAATGCGAATGAATCGAACGGTTGAATACCAAATGCAGCCTTGGCTGATAATTGATTATGCCAATCATAATTTCCAAAAAAGGCTTCTGCATTCACAGTGAAATATTTACTTAACACCGAAAACACACCCAAACCGCCTTCTGCAAAGAACACATCGGAAACGTCACGTTTGTATGACAACATCAACCAATCGCCGGTATCATCATCAACATAAAAACCATATGACGCATTTTTTTCTTTTAACCAAGAATATCCGCCGCGACCGACCAAATACAGGGTCGTTCTGTCAAATTTATAACCCAATTTAACATCCGCTAATACAGAATCTGCTGTATCGCGTTGACTTTCATAATTCACAGCCGTCATACCGATAACTTTTGGTGTATCAACAAAACGCAATTGAAAACCAAAACCAAAAACATTCACACCAGAATCTTTGTTTTCATTATCTGGATCCCCAGAAGTCCAATCTTTCAATTGTAATTTTGTAGAATCATATTGCCCCATTGCGACGATTGCCAATTTATCAGTTAAACCGAAACTGAAATCTTGTTTAACCAAAAATTGATTTGTTTGGGCTTTGCCACCCAAATCTAATGCGCCATACGTCAAAGGCACACCTGTATTTGGATAATACGATGCGGATGATGGATCTAAATCATAAACAACACTGTTTAACAAATCGAAATCAAAACTGTTTTTTGAAAAAGCGATATCTGTGACCGAACCGAAATTACCTTTTAACGGCTGAAAGAACGGATGAGCCAAGAAATATTTTCTTTCTTGGGATACAGTTGTCTTTTTTTGATAACGTTCAGAATAATCAGATTTTTTCTGCACTGTTTCTGTCTTATAAGATTCTGCAACATAAGAATCAACACCATAACTGTCGTTTTTATAATCAGCATTACGTGTGACCGTCGTATATGTCTGACGCGCTGGCGCAGCCTGAACCGGTTCTGCACCATATTTTTTACGGTTTGATTGATTGTAATAAAAATTATTTGTCACACGTCCTTTGGCCTGGCTGGTGGTACTGGCGCGGCGATATGTAGTACGCGTCTTTGCCCCCGTATTTGTTGCACCATATGCAATACTTAACGGTGCGACAACAGATACAACCAAAGCAACCAACGATTTTTTCATAAAAAAACTCCTTTCTATTTTTTTCGATTATATCACAAAAAAGACCTTAAAAAAAGACAAAAACTATAAAAAAATGAAAATCGGAATAAATCTATAAAATATGACGTTTACCACCGGCATCAGGGCTACTGACCACACCTTCGTTTTCCATCCGTTCAATGATAGTAGCAGCTTTGTTATACCCAATACCTAATCTGCGTTGAATGTAAGAAATTGTCGGTTTTTTATCCCGCAAAACGATTTCTTTGGCCTGTTCGTATAAATCATTACTTTTTGTTTCTTTGCTTGGAACGGCCCCAGGAATTGCATCCATAATCGCACCTTCATCCGAAGTGATTCCTTCGGCATATTCCGGTTCGCCCTGTTCGCGCAAGAAATCTGCGATACGGTTAACTTCTTCACCTGAAACGAACGGTCCGTGTATACGCACAGGCGCACGCCCTGCTTCACTGAACAACATATCACCACATGGCAACAATTGTTCTGCACCTTTTTCGCCCAGCGTTGTCATAGAATCGATATTGCTGCGCGCCTGGAATGAAATACGCGTTGGGAAATTCGATTTAATAACGCCCGTAATAACATCTGCACTGGGACGCTGGGTCGCCATAACCAAATGGATTCCGGCTGCACGCGCCTTTTGCGCCAAACGCTGGACGCACATTTCAACATCTTTGCGCGCAATAGTCATCAAATCTGCCACCTCGTCGATAATAATGACCAAATAAGGCATATCCGATAAATCAATCGCCTGGGTTTCATATTCAAATTCGCCAGTTTCTTCGTCTGTTCCAACAACGACCTGTTCCGTTAAGACTTCACCACTGTCGCGCAAAGCCGCAACTTTCTCGTTATATTCGCCAATATTGCGAACGCCCATTTTTTTCAGTTTCTGATAACGTTCTTCCATATCACGCACAGACCATTTTAATGCGTTCACTGCTTCGGTTGCATCGGTCACAACCGGTGTAATCAAATGCGGTATATTATCCCAAGATGCGAAATCAACCGCCTTGGGGTCAACAATCATCAATTTACATTTATCAGGTGTAAAATGATACACAATAGAAACAATAATAGATTGCACAAACACAGATTTTCCAGACCCGGTTCGACCTGCAATCAACATATGTGGCATTTTTGCCAAATCATAATACACTGGTTCGCCACTTATATTCACACCCAACGCCAATGGTATAGTATATTTAGAATTCACAAACGCAGGATTCGACATCATTGTCTGGTATCGCACAGTTTTTCTGTCCAAATTCACCATTTCTATACCGATATATTGCGTTCCAGGAATTGGTGTAATACGAATTTTTTCAGCCGCCATCGCACGCGTCATATCGTTCGCTGTATCTGTCACTTTGGCAATACGTGTACCTGGTTCTGGTTCAAATTCATATTGTGTCACAATCGGTCCAGGTTTTATTCCGACAACTTTGCCATAAATTCCAAATTCTTCGAAATGGTCTTGTAATAATTGCGCGGTCTGTCTGAATTCAGGTGTAATAACATTTTTTCCAAACACAGATTTTTCCAACAATTCGGGGTCTGGTAATTCATATTCATGAACAATTTCTTCATCATCTTTGCGAACAACACGTCTGCGACGTTTGGGTTTTTCTTCTGGTTCTTCTTCTTCAACCTCTTCTTCGATTTCTTCTTCTTCGTCCCCGGTTTCTTCTTCGATTGGCGCAATCAAATGGAATGCAGATAACACAGTGCGCGTTAAACGATAACTGGTTTGCACAGCAGCACGCACATGATACCATTTTACATGCAACAACATGCCTGCCATTATTAAAAATCCAGCAAACAAAATCATTCCAACAGGTATCGCAGCAAAATGTAATATCGGCCCCAAATCTGCTGCAACAATTGCACCCGCAAAACCACCAAACGTATTTGAAACAGACATTAAACCCAATCCTGCTGTTCCAAAACAAAGCGTCACAAAACCACGCAGAAAATTATATTCTGGCGCACGTTCTTCATCCCAGCCTATAAATAAACTGACCCCGAAACGTCCCAAACATGCGAACACAAACAATGTTGGGATAAAACCAATCATATAACGTGAAAAACCGACAACATTACCAATAAAACTTTGTTTCCCAAAATTACCCTGGGCCGCAAAGCCTGATAAAAACGGATCAGACATAAACAAAGAAAATATCAACCAAATTGAAATTAAACACAAAACAATTCCAACCCCACGCAGTGCTAATTTGCGTAATATGCTGGAAATACTGGCCGGCAAAAAATGAGAATTTTTTTCCATACAAAAGATTCTATCACAAAATCAACGAAAGTGCAAAAATCTTATTTAGAATTGATTTTTTTCAACACAGATTTTGTTATGTCTGCGCATATCATACCGATAAACGCCCCCAACACAACATCCATTGGCCAATGCGCCCCAACATAAATACGCGACCAACCAATAACTATGGCCAATGTCCATGTTAACCACTTCATCCGCGGAAACAACATTCCTAACATAACCAAACCCGCAAAACTGGCGGCAGCATGACCAGACGGCATTGAATTAAATACAGAATCAAACACAAACGGTTCGAAATAAGTTTTCCCCAGCGCATCAAACAGCACCGGCCGTGAACGACCGATTAAAATTTTAAACACACCCACCACCATAACCGCAGACCAAACAGAACAAAACACATAAAAAGCATAACTGTTTTTAATTTTCACAAAAGCATATCTGAAATCATTTTCATTTTTGATTGCTTTATAAACAAAGAATGCGACCACAGCAACAAAAGATGCAATCAGCCACATTTTTATATTGAAAATTTTTCCGATTATAATCGCAAAAGAACACAAAAAACCATTACTGATTGTCCAAACATTACAATCTGGACGATGAATCATTTGATATAAAATTTTATCCAAACCAAAAACACCGAACAAAACCAGAATCAACACAATCACTGCACTGATACCAATTAAATTCCATTTTAAAGTATTATCTTGTCTTATAAACATATTATAAATCCATTATTTCATTATATACGCGTTTATCAGTTAAAATCTCTGCTGCCACAGCAATCGCCATAGCATCTTCATCTGAACCCGATGTGATATTCGGGCATGCTTTGCGCAAAGACTTCACATCAACATTTGAATCTTTGTTATAATCATGTGCATCAAAATGCCCATTCATAACATTGACAAAGAAAGTATCTATCTGGGACGCACTGCGAATATTTGATAAACAAATCAGCGGAAATACCCCACGTCCGTCCAGATTATTACCATTACCGGTTTTGATTGATTTGTTAAATAATTCCAGAACACCACCGTTTTTTAATTCGATTTCAGTTGCCATACGCGCCTGACCTGCAGTTGGTGTTCCAACCAAGACGCCACGTCCATTTTCATAAAATGCCGCCGCGATTGCTTCTGCTGTACCGCGCGTAGAATCAGATATCAACACAACCACAGGCGCATTTGTAATTGCACCACCCCCAGGTATAACCTCTAATTCATCAACAGCTGTTTCAGATATAACCATAACTGGTCGTTGTCCTAAAAACAGCCCTGCTAATTTTGCAGCCGCCCTTTCATCGTCGCCACCACAGGTTCTTAAATCTAAAATTATTCCATCAAGATTATTATATTTTGCCAATGCTTCGTTGACTATATCAACACTGTTTTGAGAAACATTGTGAACAATTATTTCCAAAATTTCATTTGATTTTTCATTAGATACACGATGCACAATGTCCGCATCTGCCAACACAATAGACGCACGACGCAACGATAAATTTTTATTTCCTGATGGCGTTAATAATTTGACCTTTACCGTTCCAGAATTATACCCATTCAACACAGACCGCAAATCGGCATCGCTCATATTCGCAACACGAACACCATTTATTTCTGAAATAATATCACCCTCTTTCACGCCGGCTGCATCTGCAGACGCACCCTTGAACACACCTGTAATTCTGAAATTACCGCGTTCATCGCGTCCACCCTCGAATCCGATACTGGTTAAAATTTTCGATTCTATATTTTTCATATCTTCATCTATAAATTTATAAGAACCGTTTTCATCGATACCTTTTAACAAAGCATTCACAACAACATTGTATAATTCATCAACACTTAACGCACGCAATCTGGCATCACGTTCGCGCATACGCAACACCAGCGCAGTCGTAATTTCACCATACGATTTCCAATCTTTTTTATCAGGATACGGAAAATTAGCGATTAAATCATCACCCCAAACCAAAACAACACGTTCACCGGTGGCCGCTATATGTGCATTTGTGTTTAATTTTTCGAGATTTTCAATTACAACCTCTATATTTTTACCAGCCCATTTTACATTATCTAATTTTTCATAAATGTCCGCGAACACATCAGACGTTTGAATGACATCGATACCGCCTTGGATTCTGTCTTCGTCAGCGAACAAATCACCAGCGAACGAAGCAATTGGCGAAAACGCCAGAACAAAAAACAAAAAGATTTTTTTTATATTCATGTATCCTCTCCTTTCTTTCTGGCGTGGCCGCGCTTAATGATCTGTTTCCCGCAAATTAAAGTGATACAAAATAACATTAGACACATAAATACTGGTCAATGTTCCCATCACAATCGAGAAAGTCATCGCAATTGCAAATTCTTGCAGCATCTGGCCACCGAAAACATAAATACCAACCATCGCCAAAATAGTCGACACACTGGTCATAATTGTTCGATACAACATTTCATTAACCGACAAATCGATTATATCAGACATTGGCATTTTATGATATTTTTTAATATTTTCTTCGATTCTATCGTAATTCACAACTTTATCATTGATTGAATATCCGACGCCCATTAAAATCACAGCAATAGCAGTCTGATTAAATTCCAATCCCACGATAGAGAAGAAACCGAACATCAAAATCAAATCAAGAACCAACGATACAAATGACCCGACGGCATATCCACCGCGATATTGTATCCAGATATAAACAGACATCAAAACAAAAGATACCAAAATCGCCAAAATACCACCGCGAATCAATTCGCCACCGATTTTTGGACCGACAACCTGGACCTGGGAATATTCAACACGATTACCCAAAATGTTTTTGATTTCACCCACACGGGCATTTAATTGTTCATCGGTTGAACCCTTTGGCAGACCGACACGCAACAAAATAGAATTATTATCCACCGCCTGTAATTCCGGTTTAAACGCTTCCAAATCGCTGCGCATTTTATCAATAGTATAATCTGCGACTACCGGGGTCACTTCCATAGAAATACCGCCTGAAAAATCAATACCATAATTAAAGCCACGTATTGCGATAGACAACACAGACAACAAAACGCAAATTCCGGAAACCCAGTAAGACAATTTGCGATATTTCATAAAATGCAATTTCATAATAAAACTCCTTTTTGCACTTATTTATTTCTGATAAAGCCGATTTTTCTGCTTTTGCCGCCCATATACCAATCGATGATAATTCTGGACAACAACAAGCATGTGAACAAAGTTGTCATCACACCGATTGACAAAGTGACAGCGAATCCACGAATTGGACCAGCCCCGAATTGGAACAAAATCAGCGCGCAGATTAAATTAGTCAATTCACCATCCAACACAGTTTTTGTTGAGCGTGTAAAACCATAATCAACTGCACGCAATGTTGGGACGCCCGCTTTAACTTCATCGCGAATTCTTTCGAACGGCAGAATATTTGCGTCAACCGCCATACCCAGTGTCAACACAATACCTGCGATACCTGGCAGTGTTAACGTCGCCCCGAACAGCGCAGACACACCAACAATCATCAACAAATTGACGATTAAAACGATATCTGCAACCAGACCGAAAAATCCGTACAGCAACAACATAAACACCAGCACGAACAAAACGCCCACTGCTGAACCGATTTTTCCAGATGCAATGGTATCCGCGCCCAAACCGGCACCAACACTGCGTTCTTCAATCACTTTCAGCGGTGCAGGCAACGCGCCCGACCGCAACAGAACGGCCAAATCTTTTGCCTGTTGCAATGTGAAACCACCTGAAATTTGACCACGTCCACCCGGAATTGGTTCACGAATAGTCGGCGCAGACAACACTTTGCCGTCCAACACAATCGCAAATCTTTCATTCACATGTTCCGTCGTCAATTTTGCGAAACGCCGCGCCCCAGACGCATCAAATTCAGTCGTCACAACCGGCATATTATTTTGATCGAAAGATGCTTCTGAATTTTTCAAACTGTCGCCAGAAACTTCGACATGCGAATACACAGGCACAGTCTGCGTCGGGTTTTCCATATATGGCAAAAATTGGGTTCCAGACGGTGCACGCCCAGATTCTAATTGTTCGCGCGAAACATTTTCATTCACCAAATGGAAAGTCATTTTCGCAGTCTGACCAATCAATTCTTTGATATGTTCAGGATTATCGACCCCTGGTAATTGCACCAAGATATATTTACCCCCCTGAGATTGAATTGATGGTTCTTTGGTCCCCAGCGCATCAATACGACGACGAACAATTTCAATACTGCGGTTCATCGCATCAGTAATCATTTCATCGCGCGCTTTGGCGGTATAGGAAATATTTAACTGTTGACCATTTGATTCAATATCGACATTGTTACCCAGAACACTTCGCAAACGCCCCTTGGCTTTGGATAACATACCGTCATCACGCACGACAAGCGATACGCCATTATCAGTATTACGCAAATCAGAAAAACGGATAACGCCTTTGTTACGATCAATCATCGCGCTGCGCACTTCGTCATACAATTGGACATTTTTTTCTTTCAACATGACCGACGTATCAACCTCTAACAACAACTGGGCGCCACCTTTTAAATCAAGACCCAACGGTATAGGCTTTATCCACGACGGAAAATATTTTGTTGACGACGGAACCAACGTTGGAATCGACAACATTATCCCAAACAGCGCAATTAAAATAACAGCAATTTTTTTCCACATAACATAACACCCCTATAATTATTCAACATTTGCAACAGCGTTTTTGTTTATTTCTACAACAACACCTTTGGCGATTTCAACATCCAATGTTTTTTCATTTATTTTTTTCACAGTTCCATAAATACCGGCGGCCAGAACACGATTGCCAACCTTAATAGAATCAAGCATTTTTTGATATTGTTCCATACGTTTTTTATTTGGACGTATCATGAAAAGGTACAAAATAACAACGATGAAAAGACAGTAAATAATCATACCCCATGTTCCACCGGTTTGTGCAGCAGCAGCGGTATTTTGTCCCATTTGATTTACAACTTCGACAGATTGATTCATATAAAAATCTCCTTTTTTATGCAACCAGATTAGTAAAAAAAAGCAATCAAGTAAAGTGAAAAACGTGGCACGCCACGCCACGGGGGCAGATTTTTTATTCCGCGACGGAGCCTAAGTTCCCCTCCGTGGGAGGGGAACTTTTTTCCGCGACAAGTGCAAAGATTCTCCCCCACTGGGGGAGTGCGGCGCCAGCCGGAGGGGGGTCACCCCCACCACCGCAAGCGGTCCCCCGCCCCCATGGGGCGGAATTCGGGGCTGGGGGCAATGCCCGTTATTCTCCCCCACGTGGGGGAGTGGCGCACCGCGCCGTGGGGTGTAACGAAAACCCCACCGCCACGCGGTGGGGGAAAGGAGTAGATGGGGATAATATCCCAACCTACGAGAAAACCCAGAACCGAGAATTAATTCTGGGAAGGGCTGACGAATTTCCACCCAGTGAATGTATATCCACGTTTATCTGGATGGGTTGACGGAACCGTCAACGATTCGTCGTATGTACATGAACCAGATGTAAACTGTGTTCCGTTTTCGTTATTCCAACTTAATGTAATATTATTTGCTACGCATTGTGGTGATGCGCCAACGACCCCGAACAGCGCAGAGCGGAAGACCGCATTGTCGTCCACGTAGGCCGCGCAGCTGTTCGCACAGTCGTACGCGCAATACGACGCGACCCCGCCGTCGTAGATGAACACCCACGCAGCAGACAACAACTGTTCAGACCCACCAGATGGTGTCCAAGATGTCGGTTTGCACCAACAATAACGACGTGACGAATCGTTCGCATCTGCACTGTTGCTCATCAAACCATTGTTCGCCGGCATTGTCCAATCGCTGCTGTCACCACCCCATGCCCAGTTATGATTGTCGCCTGGGACCGCATTA
>JAZROV010000011.1:0-40055 GCA_045648885.1 Candidatus Enterousia sp. | reverse complement strand
CGCACTCCCCCCGTGGGGGAGAATCTTTGCACTTGTCGCGGAATAAATAAACCCCGCCCTTGCGGCGGGGTCGCAGAGAACCATTGGTTCGATGCGGGGGCGGGTAAAAATATATTTTTCTTGATTATTTATCTGTCTGAGATTTTTGTCTGACCCGCCCCCGACTCGATTTACGCTGACGCTTTATCTCGTCGGCCCCTCCGCAAGGGGAGGTGTCGTTTGAAATTGGTTATTCTTGGGACGACACCCTGTCGCTTCGCGCCACCCCTCTAACCAGAGGGGAACTTAGCATTCATCGTGGAATAAAAAATATGCCCCCCATGGGGGGCAGAAATTGTATTTGAAATATTTTTTCTTTATTTCGATACGATTACCATGGCCGGACGTAAAACCGAATCGCCGAACATATATCCGGTCTGCATTTCATCCACAATCGTATTCGTTTTCGTTTCAGGCGTTGGTTTGTCCACCATTTGTATCGCATTATGAAATTGCGGATTTAAAATTTCACCAATCGAATCGATTTTGATTATACCAATTTGCGCAAACGCGTTTTGAATCGCGCGTTCCATCGATTTTATTCCGGCATCGTTCGGGTTGTGTTTCAATGCCGCCGCAACCGCATCCATTACCGGTAATATTTTTTCTGCGACGCCCATCGCGCGATTGCGTGATACAGATTCAACATCCAATGATGCACGGCGACGTGTGTTTTCAAGTTCTGCTGCAACGCGCAGGTATTTGTCGTTTAATTCCGCGATTTTTTCATTCAATTTCGCAATCGTTTCCGATTCAGCCGATTCGTTTTTTGTGCCGCTATCGGGGGTGTCAATGGATACTGGTTCCACGTCCACTGTTTTCATTTTTTCGTCGTTTTCTGGCATGATTTATCCCTGGGTATATCTATTTAATCGATTTTATTATAGATAAAAATGTTTTGATTTCAAGTGATGCACCACCAATCAGTAATCCATTCACGTGTTTTATCGCTGCGATTGTCGCGGCGTTCGATTGATTGACACTGCCCCCGTAAAGAACAGGTGTTTTTTCGTTGCCATGGCGTTTCAAATAGTCATATATCATTTTATGTACAGATTCTATTTCATCCATTGTCGGGGTTTTTCCAGTCCCAATCGCCCAACGTGGTTCATAGGCTACTATGAATTTTCCGCCACCGGGCAGGGCGGTTTTTAACATTTTGTGAATGACCCGTTGGGTTTTGTGCGCCCTGTGTTCGGCCAAATTTTCCCCAACGCATATGATAGGAATGATTTTGTTTTTGATTGCAGCAATCGCTTTGGCATGAACAATTTCGTCTGTTTCGTGATGATAAAGACGGCGTTCACTGTGCCCGACAATCACGTATTTTACACCTGAATCCACCAGCATTTGACCAGAAATGTCCCCAGTGTATGCGCCATCATCGTGTTTGCTGATGTTTTGAGCGCCGATTTTTACCCCACGGTTATCACCATTTAACAGTGTATATGGCAAACACAAAACAACCCGATTTTTGGTTTCTGTTTTCGCCAATGCATTAATCATTTTTGCTTTGGTTTGTGGTGTTCCATTCATTTTCCAATTGCCGATGATAAATTTCATAACTGGTTATCCTTTTTTATTGATTTTTTGTCTGCTTTTTTGCTATGTTATCGCAAAAGGTGGAAAAATGCTAGAATATTTACGCAACGCGGCGGATAAACCGCTGGCAAAAGTTTTGATGTTTGTTTTGATTTTCAGTTTCGTCGGATGGGGCGCTGCTGAATGGATTTTCGGAAATGTATCAAATGATACTACGCTGATTCATGTCGGGGATGCCGGGATTTCTGTCCAACAATTTAATAACGAACGGTCCCGCGAATTGGCGTCTATGTCCAAAGATGACCAGCGTGCCGCGTATACTGATCCTGCTAAATCGGCAGCATTGACGAATAATGTTATGGAATATTTGACGATGAATCAATTGCTGGCGAATCGCGCAGACGATTTAGGGTTCGTCGTTTCTGATAAACGAATCGCTGATGAAATTAAATCAAATCCACAATTCCAGGTGAACGGTCAATTTTCCCCGTGGATGTTCGATATGGTTCTGCAAAATTCTGGATTGGGTGAACAAGATATTGTTGATATTATTCGTGCTAATGTTTCGCGCCAGATGGTTGTCGGGGCGGTTAATGCGTCTGTGGCGGTGCCGCAATTTGCTGTCGATGCAATGTACAATGCGCGTAATGCAAAACGTAATGTGAAATATGTAACAGTTAAATTTTCTGATTTCAAAATCGGCGAACCAAACGAAGATCAATTGCGCGAATATTATGTGCAAAATCCAAAAATCGTCCCAGAAACACGGTCTGTGTCGTATGTGTTCGTGCCGGCAGATATGAATAAACCGGATGTTTATGATGAAAAATTCAAAATCGCCCAAAAAATCGAAGATATGATTATTGGTGGGGAATCTATGAAAGATGCCGCAAAAAAACACGATGCGAAATTTGCTGAATTGTCAAAAATCGAACGCGGTGCAAAATTGTCTGACAAAGTTTTGTCTGATGATTTGATTGCAAAATTGTTTTCTATGGATGCCGGCATGGAAAGCGAATTGTTAGAATTGAAAAACGGTTTCGCGATTTTGCGCGTCGATGAAATTCATGCCGCTCATAACGCAGATTTCAAAGATGTCAAAAAAGATTTAATCTTGGGATGGAAAAAATCTGAACAGCGCAAAAAAGCCTATGTCAGTGCAAATGAAAAATTGGTCGATTTAAATGCTGGGAAAGATTTCAAAGGTGCAAAGTCTGCGTCGGTTTCACGAACAGATGGGGCGGCGCTGGAAATATTAAATGCTGCGTTCGCTGCTGATAAAGATGATAATAAAATCGTAGAGGCTTCAGATGCGTTCTATGTTTTGCATGTCGGTGACACAGTTATGCCAAAAGCGGACAGCAAAAAACAAGAATCTTTGCGCAAAGAGCTGGAAAAAATGTCCGCAAATTATGTTATGGATGATTACGCTCAGTTTTTAAAACGTAAATATCCTGTGCGCGTGAATGACAAAGTTTTCAGAAAATTTATCGCTAAATAAATTTCGCCCGAAAGGGCGATTTTTTGTTCGTAAACATTTTTGTTTTTTTATATAATAAACTTATGCAAATCGAAACAAATGGAATTTTAATAAATATTCGCCCGTTTTCAGAACGTGATGCAATCGCGCACATTTTTACATCTGATAATGGGGTGTTGGTGGGTATGCTGCGCGGGGCAATGTGTGCGAAAAAAAATAAACCGCTGGTCGGGCAATTTGGAACGGTTTCGTGGAATGCGCGTCTTGATTCTCAATTGGGGGTGTTCCATTGGGAAAATGAAAAAAATCTGGTCGCGCCATTAATGCTGGATAATAATTTGCTGAAAATAATGAATGCGGTTTTCGCGTTAATTGATACATTGGTGCCAGAACGCGAATCGTATGAAAATCTTTATATTCGGACGCTTTCGTTGTTGAAAGATATCATTACATCTGATGCGCCATTTGATTTGTATCTGGACTGGGAAATCGGTTTGTTAAAAGATTTAGGATATGCGCTGGATCTTACAAAATGTTCAGGGTGCGGGAAAACAGATAATCTGGTTTATTTGTCGCCAAAAACAGGTCGCGCGGTTTGCGCAGATTGTGGTGTGCCGTATAAAGACAGACTTTATAAATTGCCATTGAATTTAAATGTGACAAAACGATTCATAAATGCAGTCTGTGAAATGCAGAATGTTGACGTTCCGTTGGCCAGAAAAATATTTTAATTTTGTTGTTTTTTTGGTTGCGTGGCTAAGTTTTTTTTTCTATTATCAAATTGTTCAAAACAAAGGAGAAAACTATGACTTGGACAATAGTAGTCTTGATTTTGGCGATTGCTTTGTACGTGTTCGGCGGCATGGCTGTTAAACATGACGGCAAAAAACCAGAAGCCAAGACTTTCATCATGCACAAAGGTATCTCTGTAATCGCAGTTATTTTGATTGCTGGTTGCGTATGCCGTTTGTGGACACCTGTGTATTTAACACAGACAAATCCTGAAATCTTGCAGGAAATGGTTACTGCTATGCAGGAACAACAAGAAGTGGCCAAAAACAAACAAGTTCGTAAATATGTTTCCAAACATATGGACGATATGATTGCTGGCGCGCCAATCGCGGGTAATGTTGACGCAAAGAAAACAATATTCTTGTTCTCTGATTATTCTTGCCCGTATTGCCGTCGTGTCCATGCTGAATTGGCCCGTGTGTTGGCAGAACGTGATGATGTTC
This sequence comes from Candidatus Enterousia sp., assembly GCA_045648885.1. GTDB lineage: Bacteria > Pseudomonadota > Alphaproteobacteria > Rs-D84 > Rs-D84 > Enterousia. Next base: position 35,759 of record JAZROV010000011.1, on the reverse strand, counting down.
GCGTTGTGTTGAAAAACTTCTCTATCCACGGCGTATTGTCTGATGCCCCAGCGAAAGCTGTTATCGCTGCGAAATTGCAAAGCAATGAAAAAGCGGCTGCATTGGATAAATTGTTGATGGACAAAGAATATTACAAACAAGACGATTTGAAAAAACAAGACAAATTGCCAGGTATCATTGAATCTAATGTTATGAAATTGGCAAAAGAAGCCGGTTTGGATACTAAAAAATTGGCAGAAGACATGAAAGGCGAAGCGGTCGAAAACGAATTGAACAATGTTCGTGATTTGGCACAACGTTTCGAAATTCGTGGAACACCGTATCTGATTATCGGTACAGAAGCATTCCCAGGCGCGATTCCTTACGCCAAGATTATGGAAGCTTTGAAATAAGATATCGTCAGATTTGTTAAAATAAGAAACGCCCGCAATCGCGGGTGTTTTTCCTTGCTTTTTTGGCAAAATATTGCTAGTTTTTTTGTTGAGAGATGAAACAAAAAAGGACAAAGAATGTCAAACGATAACGTGAAAGAATATAAATCTGAAAATCCTTTGGTTCAGAAATGTTTAGATATTTTAGATAAACCTGGGATTAAGATTAAAAGGAATAGTCTGATTTTTGAAGTCTGGTTGGATGACAAAAAATTTTTTGGGATTGGTGATTCAAATGGACCATTGTTCATAAATGGTTTTTCATTTTTTAACATCAGTAATAAAGACGTTGATATGCTGGTGAAAAAATGTAAGGAAGTAATGAATGCTTTAGAAATTAAAGCATATCAATATGCTTTGTACTGGTTGGAACAAGAGCCTAAAGCGAAACCAGCGGTTCCAACAAAACCGACGTTCGGACAAAAACTCAAAAAATTTTTTCAAAGAGAAAGAGAATAACATCTTGCCCCCGATTGCGAAAGTTCGGGGGTTATTTATCCCAAACGGGTGAGATAACAGATTCGGCCACCAATGGCACAGATATTTTTGTGACGTTTTCCATTTCTGATTTAATCAATTTTGCAAAATATTCGCCGTCTGAATCACCACATTCAAACACGATTTCGTCGTGTATCTGTAACAGCATTTTAATTTTGTCGTTATTTGGGACGATTATTTTATTGTTTATATTCACCATTGCGCGACGCATGATGTCCGCTTCAAATCCCTGGATTGGTGCATTGATTGCCGCGCGGACAGCGTATCCACGCATACGTGGATTGCGCGCTTCTGGTATTTCTATGCGGCGATGCCACGGCGTATAAACGCAATGATGTTCCAATACGAAATTAGTTATATATTCAATATAGTCCCGAATTTCTGGCAATTGTGCCATATAGGTATCAATGATTTGTTTTGCCTCTGCACGCGAAATGTTCAATTGATTTGCCAAACCAAATGCTGAAATTCCATATATAATCGAAAAATTGATAGTTTTTGCTGCGCGTCTTAAATCACGAGGAACCGGTTCGTTTTGTGGAATTTTAAATATTTTTCGTGCGGTTTGTTCATGAATATCCAGGCCGTTATTAAATGTTTCTTTGAACATTGCCACATTTGCTACATCCGCCAACAGACGTAATTGAATCTGGGAATAATCAACAGATATCAATGTGTTGCCATGACCCGCAACAAAACATTTTCGTATTTCTTCGCCCAGTTCTGTTTTAATGGGAATGTTTTGCAGATTTGGGTTGCGACTGGACAAGCGGCCGGTGTTCGTACTGGTTTGCATATAGGTTGTATGAACGCGATTATCACTTGCAATTTGGTGTGGCAATGCATCTGCATATGTGCCCGCCAATTTAGAAATTGAACGCCAATTTAATATTTTTTCGATTATGGGGTGTGATTCAATTAATTCGTTTAATATTTCTGCATCGGTAGAATGTTTTTTTCTGTCGTTCAATTTTAATTCGTCAAACAGAACGGTTGCTAACTGTTTCGGGCTGGCGATGTTAAATTCGTGTCCGGCCATTGCATATATTTCAGATTCTAATTTGGATAATTGCTTATGGAATACGCCCGATAATTGATTTAATCTTTCGCGGTTTATTGCAATTCCGTTTTTTTCCATTTGCATCAGAATAGGGCAAAGTGGTAAATCACACGTTTCATATAATTCTTTCAATTGTGTATTCGCATCCAGTTGTGGGCGCATCAGTTTATAAAGCGCCATACATACAACAGAATCTTCGCCTGAATATTGTGTCGCAATTTTTACGTCTAATGTTTCAAAGTGTCTGTCTGCATCTTTTGTTTTTGCATCGAACAGGTCGCCGAATTTTATATTTACGTGATTTAAATATTTTTCAGCCAATTCATCCAACCCATGTCCATGCAAAGAACCATGCAACGCATACGATAACAACATAGTATCATCAAAAGGTTTTATTTTGGAAACGTTCCAGCCTTCATTTTGCAATATATGTAAATCATATTTTATGTTGTGCGCGATTTTAGTTATATTTGGGTTTGTAAATATCGGCCAAAGTTTTTTATAAATAACATCAATTGGCAATTGATTTTTTTCTAATTCGCCGCCGCCAAATAAATCTGCAGATTTTGTTATATGACGAACCGGAATGTATGCACCATGCGTTTCGTCATACGCCAACGATATACCAACAATTTTATCTGATATTTGATTTAACCCGGTGGTTTCTGTGTCAAAAGCAATGACATTTTTCACATGTGATAAAAATTCGTCTAATTCAGATTCTTGGGATATAGTGATTAAATTCATTTCTGGTAAATCTGATTTTGTCGGTTGTGAATATTTTGGAATTTCAACAACAGGGCATACAGATTTTGCATATTCTGGTATCGGCGTGGCGGATTTGTTTTGTGTGTCGTCGGCCATTGGAAATAATTTTTCAATTTTTGCAACCAAAGATTTGCTTTCGATTTTATTTGCTACAAAATCCAGTGCAGCCGCTTTATTAAAATGGAAATGTTGAATTGTTAAACCATCTAAATCTACATCGCGTTTTAATGTGACCAGTTGTTTTGATATATATGCACTTTCACGATAATCGCGTAATAAATTGCGAATGCGTTCGTTTTTAACCGCATCTAAATTTTCATATAATTTATCCAAAGAACCAAATTGCGAAATCAATTCAGCAGCGGTTTTTGGGCCTATGCCTTTGACGCCGGGTACATTATCAGATGTGTCACCCATCAAAGATTGAACATCAATAACCTGGGACGGTTGGACACCAAATTTTTCAATCACTTGGGGTTCGCGAATTTCACGCTGTTTCATACCGTCATAAAGAAACACGCAATCAGAAACCAATTGCATTAAATCTTTGTCGCCGGTGATAATTCGCGTTCCACCGACATTGCCACAATTTTGTGTTGCAATGGTCGCGATTACATCGTCTGCTTCGACACCGGGTATGCACAGCACAGGCATTCCCATCGCGTGCGCACCGTTTCGAATCAATTCAGATTGAATCAATAAATCTTGCGGTGTTTCAGAACGGTTTGCTTTGTATTCTGGGAAAATACTTTGACGGAAAGAAATGCGCGATGCGTCAAATATACAGACAAAAGAATCATCTGGTTTTGCGTTTGCCAATATCGGCAAAATCATATTAAAAAAGCCATATACTGCGCCAACGGGCATACCATCAGAACGTGTCAAATTTGCATGCACGCCATAGTATGCCCGAAAGACTAACGAATTTCCGTCAATTAAAGTAAGCATTCGTTTCCTTGTTTTACTCTGAATTCATCAGAATATATAACGCATTTTTATCCGCGCGTTATATTCCAGCAAATCAGGCGTAACGTTTGTTTCGTTGATTTTATAAATGTCAGGGGCATACAAAACACGACCTTCGACATCGAATTTCAAAGGAACAGCCAAAATGTCAATAGTTGCACCCAACATACCCTGGTATGCAGCAGTTGAATCTAAATCGTGTTTCACGTTATCAACAACATGTTTGCCACCGAAAACAGTCCCGATACCTGCACCAATATATGGCATGACGAGCGTGGATGGAACCTTGAAATAAGCGTTCAACATTGCGGAATTTGCGTCTAATTCATCAGAATCAATATAGTTATATTCCGCTTCTAATCTGAATACAGGAATATCTACACCGGCGATTGCGCCCAATAATCTGGATGATGAAGATTTATGAACATCTTTTGTGAACAATGTATGCCCGCCGGCACCAACCATGCCACCAACATAGAAATCTGCAACAACCCCAGCGTTCGCAGTGGCAGTTCCTGCCAATATTGAAAGTATTGAAATAACAGATAATGAATTTATTTTCATAATTTTCTCCTTTATATGATATTATAGTATATAAAAAAGGCGACAACATGCAAGAAAATAAACCTGTTTTAATTATTGGACTGGGAAACCCTGGGGCTGAATATTCTGGGACGCGTCATAATGTTGGTTTTATGGCAATCGATTCGTTTGCGCCGACTGACGCCGCGTGGAAAAAAGAAAAGAAAGCGGAAACCATGCATTGTGAAATCAATGGTCAACGTGTGATTCTTGTAAAACCGCAAACTTTTATGAATAACAGTGGCGATGCAGTGGGGGCATTGGTTGCGTTCTATAAGATTCCAATTGAAAATGTTATTGTTATTCATGATGATATGGATTTGAAATTGGGGTCAATCCGTGAAAAAATTGGCGGGTCCAGTGCGGGTCATAATGGAATAAAATCAATAGATGCGGCGATTGGTAATGATTATAAACGAATCAGAATAGGTGTCGGGCATCCGCGTGATTTTAATTTGAAAACTGATCCTGCCGATTGGGTGCTGGGAAAATTTGATGCCGAACAATTGGCGGCTATAAATTCAGTTATCAAATCTATAAAATTTGATTTTTAATATGAAATGATAAATTCGTTATCTTTCGGAGATTTTCCCGGAGAATTTTGGCACGTGTTGTTGCCGTTTTTCCATTTCCATTGACTGGCGGCGCCGTCGTATGTTGAATATCCGGTTTGATTACTGTCTTGAACGGTTTTATATTGAATATCATATTCATATGTGCATGTCGTTGTGGGGGATGTTTTGTATGACATAGTTGGTGTCGCCGATATTTGTGTCGCGTCCAACATAGTGATTGCATCGTCCCCAGTGCCAATTTGTGTTTCTGATATTTTTAACACCGGTGTATAGTTTCCATATTTGTCTACAACAACCAAATACCCGTTGCATGATAATGTCCCGTTGGAATCAACGCTTAAAGAATTTGCCGTTGTCACGCAATACAAAGATATTGCTTTGTTATCGCTGGGGCGATATGTCGCGGATGTCGCATTTGTTGTATAATCTGGACAATAATAACTGGGTGCATCCACCAAATCCATTGTTGTATCACAATATGCCGATTGAATAACAATCGCATTATAACCGTCTGGGACACAAATGCCATTCGATACAGCCCCAGATGCACAGCAATTCCCATAAAGGTCTTTGGATGCTGCACCGCCAGCGCAGTAATTTGTAATGGAATCATTGACATATATAATTTCATCCATAGTAGTCGGATTTTCACCGTCGGTGGTTGCAGGGTTTGAACGAACCATGCGTCTGCATTTTTTTGTTGTTGCGTCATATTTATAATCGGTTGGGCAATTATACGCGCTGCAACTGTCTTTCGCGTCAGTGGTGCCGGTGTTGTATGCCAACCAAGACAAAAGGGTTGAATCTTCTTCTGATTTCGGTTGCAAGATTTTGTTGTGTTTAACAATATCGTTCGAATTGGTGACCAAATAATCATTTGTTGTAATCGCAGTTGATCCCGCATCATATTCACAATTGCCCCAAATTTGTTCTGTGATTAAACATGCAATGTCATCAGATGCACACGGTTGAGGAATGTCTGTCAGATTTGATATACCATAAAAATCAGAATAGAAATTTGTGCGGTTTTGCACGATAGGTGCATGAATATTGTTCAAATTTGTTGATTGGTTGACACAGTTTAACACTTCGTTCCAACATGCGCTGTGTTTTAATATTGCACGTCGCGGGGATGCCGAATAGTCACCACAAAGTGCAAAATTACCCGCCGTTCCGTTGCATTGTTGTATTATGCAATCGCGTCCAACAGTTTTGCAATTGTTCAGAATTGCATCGTATGATATATCAGATGCAATTTCGACCATACCTGATTCCCATTCAATGCCACCGCCACCCGAAGAATTTAATAAACTGGTGCAAGAATTTTCGACATCCATGCATAATGCATTAGCAGTAGAATCTGCGATAACTTCGAATGTTGACAGGGCGCGCGCGTCAAAATCAGTCAAACTTTGGTGCGCTTTGGTTTTGCATTCCGCAACCAGGGTAGTGCAACTTTGCCGTATTTCTTCCACTTTCGCAATTTGTGCCAATTTTATTTGCGCCAATGCGTCATTTAAAAAATCTTTCCAGACGGTATCTGCGATATCTTGGCATTGGTCGGTTGCAGATTCTAAGAATTTCTTTTTAGAATTTAAATATGTCACAAATTGATTGTTTTGTGGAATTGTTGACCATGTCTCGTTTCCAGTCGGCGCAGTCAACAAAGTCGTAATGTTATAAAGATCATTTGATAAAAATGCGTTCCCGTTTGACGGGTCAATGTATTGGCCAGATATATCCAGACATTTATACAAATTTTCCCCACATACAGATGGTACAGACATTTGATCTAATATTTTCTTTTTGCAGGTCAAAATGTCATCGGAATTTCTTTGCTGGTATGCGTTCAGACGTGACATATCTAACAATGCACCACTTTCGTGAATTTTTTCCATTGCTTGGTTATATTGACTGTCATAAGATTTTGCGACGGTATTGCAATCTTGTTGAATGGCCAGTTTATAACTATTTTGTGCAATTTCTAATTCTTCGTCGGAACAAACCTCTTGGGCCATTTCAACACAAATCGGTTGTGCAGCATTATATAATTCAATCCCGTTTTTGGATGTTGTTGATATGCCAGCCATAGAATCTACGGAATCCCATGCGGAATCTATATCTAATGATAATGAAATTGCCGCCAAATTATTGTTCAATTTAGAATCACCAGACGAATTTAATGAATCTGTGATTTTTTTCAATAATTTTTCAGATTCAGATGTGTCTTTGGCGGAATACGCAATTTCACCTTCGGTTGCAGTGTTTATTGCGGCGGCATCTTCTTTGTCCAGGCCAACCATCAATAAACGTTGATTAAAATCTAACATTTTATCTTCGGCCGCGCTGAGTTGTTTTTTGATATCGTCGAATTCATGAATTCGTGCAGAACACGCGCAACGGCGTAAATCAGAATCTTTGTTCGCGCAAAATTCATCCATACAATCGTAATAGACCGTTCGGCATTTTGAATAATCTTTGGATTTAATAGATGCGATTTTATCTTCGTTTAATGTTGCAGCACGTGAAATTCGTGTCGCGTTTTTTTGTGTCGTTCCAATACGTGATGCAGTCGTTTTTTGTTCAATATTTCGTGATGATGTTCCAGAGCGATTAGTTGTGCCACGTACGCCGATATTATTCTGCGAGCGATTTGATACGTTTTTTGCAGTGACGGTTGCTGTATTACGTGTTTTAACCGTTGTTCGAATCGGTGCACTGTTTTTAGACGAATTTGTTCGCGAATTTGTCGCCGCAGTGCGTGCGTTTTCTGAAATATTTTGATTTGTGTTTTTCTTGGTCGTTATTTCAGAACGTGTATTTGAAATATTTGCAGCCTGGGCAGATGGCGAATTACGTTTTGCATTAGTGCGTGCATTTTCAGACGCAAAACCAGTCCCCGTCTGTAATACAGACAGACCAAGGCATACGGTAAAAAACAGTATTATCCTTTTCATTCCTTAATTGTCATGTTAGCAAATTTATAATTTTTTGGGCAAGTATAAAATTAGTTTTTTTTGTGTTATTTTTTATGATTTAGGGGATGCTTTCCGGTCCGCCTTCGCCGATTAAAAAAACGAAATTATTTTCCTAGAATTTGCTGGGCTGTGGCGGGACACTGAAAAATTTTAACCCCGCACTTTTTTGTGCGGGGTAACAATTTTTCGTGGTGTGGACGGGGGGAATTGAACCCCCAAGGATTGCTCCACAGCATCCTTAGTGCTGCGCGTCTACCAATTTCGCCACGCCCACATATTCCCAACAACATTATTATAAAACTGTTTTCTTTTCAACCTTTTTATGTTATAATCTTGAAAGATATAATAAAATCAACCCAGGAAAGGTGAATTTAATGAGAAAATTTTTAAATGTTTTTTGCAAAGCGACAATGATGGTAATTTTGCCCGGAATTGCGGGTGCCGCGGGGACTTATTACAACAACAGCGTGTATCAAAGATACGGTGCAAATACGAATTATAATACCGCTATGACGGGACGCAGTTATGCAACCAGATATGGTCAACAAAACACAAATACAACAACATCAACGACACGGACAACAACTCGGACGGTTATGCGTCAAAATGGAAACAAAAATGTTGTGAATGCTAAAAAGTCCGGTTTTGTCGGGAATCTAGGCTTGTCACATGAATTTGCCGAATGGAATTTTGAAATGAATACGGCCGGTTCAAAATTGCACTATGACAACGTTAAATGGAATATTTTAAGCGGTGATTTATCGTATTATTTTGGTGATTCTACACCAATGCAATTGAAAGTCGGTGCGCGTTACGGGATGCAGTTTGGCGAATCGCCAATGGTTGATGATGATATTTCAAATGGTGGATATTTGGTGACAACATGGACGGGTGAAAATGGTAATGTCATCGGTTATCAGACCGGACACGCGTTGTCTGTTGGAACCAGCAAAAGCGGTGACCAGATGGGATTTAATGCGTCGTTTGGGCTGACTGATTATTTTTCGTGGGGGCGCGCAAAGATAACTCCGTCGATTGGTTATCGGTATTTGAAATACAAATTAAAGACCGAACAAAATTACGGTTCAACCATAGAAGTTTTGGAATCTACGGATGAACATCCATATGTGACGTGCGTTTCGGGCTATATGGGTGAATTGCAATGCGATCCGTTTTTACTGTTTTATACCGGCAGCGGTATTACAATCACAGGTCGTGTAATTGATGAGACAACTGGTGCAATTTCAGATTTGATTCAAATGCCGGACAGCAGTTTTGGCGCTATCTCTGGGGTCAGTACGGGCGGTTCATATTATTATGAACAATCGGGAACCAGTCATGAATATGAAACTACATGGGCGGGTCCATATATCGCGTTGGATGCAGAATATGAAATTAATAACAAAAACTTTGTCACAGCTGGCATAGAATTTGGTTTGCCATATTATACATCCGAAGGAAATCAGCCATATCGTTATGATTGGGCACACCCAAAAAGTGTTGAAGACAAAGGTTCTTTGGGTGATGCTATTCATTTGGGAATGGCAGCCATGTGGAAAACCCAGGTGGCTGATGCAGCGATGTTGACATTGGGATTCACATATGATTATTACAAAGTGTCTGGTGCAACGGCAAAGACGTTTTTGAACAGTGCATATTATACAGATTTGTATAATGCATACAGTGCTGCATATGATGCAACAGACGATGCAGATGAAAAAGCAATATACCAAGAAGAAATGAACACAATTGCAGGATACCGTTCTGCAGGTTGGGCGTTGGAAAGTTCAAACGAAATAGAATCTGTGTATAAATCTATGGGTATTCGTTTAGGATTGGAATATAAATTCTAGAAAGGAAAAATTTCGTGAAACGTTGGTTTAAAACTGTATGTTTTGTTGCGTTGTTTTCGTGCCTGGGCACCACGAATTTGGTTGCATTAGATTTAATTGGTGCAATTGATATCACACAAACCAGTGATACTGCGGCTAAAGCAAAAAATGAAGCAATGAATATCGCACGGCGGAAAATTTTGTTTGATGTGTTGTCTAATTATTCAGAAATAGATTCTTTGCGAACGCTGTTGGATGATACATCTGATGATGATTTGCTGAATTTTATATCTGCGGCCAGTGTTTCAAATGAACATATTTCGTCAGAGACATATTCTGCGACTATTACTATGAATATTGATAATGATGCGGTTAAAAGATGGCTGACGTTGAATGATGTAAAAAATTGGGTGCCGATTGCAGAAACTGCGGAAACTTTTTCAATGTTTATTGTTTTGCCGAACGGAATTTCTGATTGGGGCGAATTAAAAAGAATTACGAAGAATGATAATGTTGATATTGATACAGTTGCAATTATTGGAAATCAAATTTTTGCAAAATTACCTTTGACTTATCGAACTAAATTTACTGCTGGTATTCGTGAAATGGGGTGGCGTTATGCCGATAACAGCGGTGTTTTACAGGTTTGGAAATAATCAAAAATATTTAAAAAATCACGGGGGCATATATGAAAAAGTTTTTATTGGCATTATGTTTGTTGCCGACTATGGCGATGGCAGATGAATCACCGAACGAAAACAAATTTAATTTAAATATCCGACGCATTGGTTTTGATTGGACCAAGACAAATATAACAAATGCTGCAGAATATCAAAATTCCCAGGTTGCTGCGCTGAAAGCAACAGACCAAGAAAATCTAAAAGGTGTTTTTGATGTTGCATTGGAATATGGTTTTGAACGTTTTAAATGGGATAATTCTGTGTTTATGGAATATGGAAAACAAACACTGCAACCATATAACGATGTAAAAACTGTCGATGAAAGTGCGGATAAAATATTGCTGTCATCTGATTTAGCATATGCCTGTTGGGATTTTGATTCTTTCAAATTAGGCCCAATTATGCGTGCGCAATATGAAACGGAATTCAATGGCGACCCACGGACTAAAATCATTCGTCCAAACGCAGGTTTTTCTTTGTTTGATCACGATATTATCAAAAGTTTATATGTTGTGGGTGTTTATGAATACGATTTCACGTATTCAGATGCAAAAGTCAATAAATCTGCGGTCGAAGCAGGCTGGCGTTTGGAATATGAATTTCGTGATGGGGTAAAATTCAGTTCTGATGGATATTACAGAAAATATTTGTCTTTTTCACAATATGTCGGTGAAGATTTAAAGGACGATTTTTTAGCAGTTGCGCGTTTGGATACAAATGTCTGGGGCGATTTTACAATGGGGCCATATGTTAAATACCGTCGTGCACATTCACGGGCGGCTGAACATTATGGTGCGAATACTTCGGTCGGTATTTCGTTCAGTTATATCCATAATTTCGATTTGATGTATAAAAAGCGTGCTGATGCGGAATAGGTCGTCAGTGGGTGTTAAAAATATTTCTGTCGGTGTTGAATCGACAGAATTTTTTTAAAAATAACTTGATTTTTCAATGTATTTTGTTTATTATAGCGGCACGCGCGTCGCGCGAAGAACACAGGCAATGGGTATAATTTCTGTCCAGATATCTGGTTTTCTTACACCCGTTGACCGAGGATAACAACAGAAAAAAAGGATAAAATCATGGCATTGCCAACTTTTACTATGAAACAATTAATGGAAGCGGGCGTTCATTTTGGACATCATACACGTCGCTGGAATCCATTGATGACACCATATGTTTATGGCGTTAAAGACAAAATTCACATTATTAATTTGAATAAAACTGCACCATTGTTGCATCGCTCTTTGGTTGCATTGGAAGCAATCGCCGCTGCGGGTGGTAAAATTTTGTTCGTTGCGACAAAACACCAGGCGAAAGACATTGTCAAAGATGCGGCTGAACGTTGTGGTCAATTTTATGTAAATAATCGCTGGTTGGGCGGTATGTTGACTAACTGGACTACGGTTTCTCAAAGCATTCGTCGTTTGAAAAAAATGGAAAACGATATTGCAAATGCTGACAAATTGGGTTTGACCAAAAAAGAAGTCGGTGTTATGACCAAAGAAGTGGCTAAATTGCGCGAAATCTTTGGTGGTATTTTGGAAATGCACGGAATTCCCCAGGCGATGATTGTTATTGATGTGCCACGTGAATTGAACGCTGTGCATGAAGCGAAAAACCTGGACATTCCAACAATCGCAATTTGTGATACAAACGCGAATCCTGAATTGGTTGATTACCCAGTGCCGGGCAACGATGATGCGGCACGTGCGACACAATTGTATTGCGATTTGTTCGTAGATGCAATTTTGTCTGGTATTGAAAAACGTTTGGGTGGCGCAGCCGGCAAAAAAGAAGCGTCTGACAACGCAGAAGCCGCCGCAGAAGAATACGAACACGATATCAAAGTCAAAGAAGCAAAACAAAAATCAAAAACTTCTGAGGCTCGTGAAGTTCGCCGCAGCAAATTAGCTGACAAAGCAGACAAATAATCATAATTAAAGAAAGGAATTACAAATGGCAGAAATAACAGCAAAACTGGTCCAAGAATTACGCGAAAAAACATCTGCGGGTATGATGGACTGTAAAAAAGCATTGGTTGAAAATAACGGCGATATCGAAGCTGCTGCCGATTGGTTGCGTCAAAAAGGTATTGTCAAAGCCGCGTCTAAGGCTGGTCGTGTTGCTGCGTCCGGTTTGGTGACGGTTGTTAAATGCGACAATATGGGTTGTGTCGTCGAATTGAATGCAGAAACAGATTTTGTTGCGAAAAACGACAAATTCCAAACTTTGGTTGCCAACGTTGCGAACAAAGCAATGGAATTGGCTGGCGATTTCGAAGCGACTTTGGCGGCAGTCAAAGATGACATCGCTGCAACGATTTCTACTATTGGTGAAAATATGAGTTTGCGCCGTATTGCGAAAGTCAACGGTGATCATATTTATACCTATGTTCACAATGCATTGGTTCCGGGTATGGGACAAATTGGTGTTGTGGTTGCTATCAATGGTGATGACGCACGCATTGATGAAATCGGCAATAAAATCGCGATGCATATTGCTGCGAATAAACCTGAATTTATGACGATTGCAGACGTTGATCCGAAAGCTGTTGAACGCGAAAAGAAAGTTTTCATTGAATCGGGTGCAACTGCGGGTAAACCTGAAAATATCGTTGAAAAAATGGTCGAAGGCCGTATTAAAAAATGGTATGCTGAATCTGTATTGGAAGAACAACCTTTCGTTATGGATCCATCGAAATCTGTGAAAGAAGTTGTCGCAGAACACGGTGGTAAATTGGCCGGATACGCGTTCTATGTTTTGGGTGAAGGCATCCAAAAACGCGAAGATAATTTGGCTGATGAAGTTGCCAAAATGTTGCAGTAATTTTTGCAATATATAATTTACTTCGGGATTGGTTGCACGAGAGAGATTCTGGTCGCCAGTCCCGATTTTTTTTACCGGGTGTTGATATGAAAAAATACGAAATTGTAGAGATAAACAACCAAGATTATTTTTGTTCTGTCAAGATTGCAGAAGAATGTCCCCACAATGTTAAATTGGGCGATATGATGGTTTCTGGTGTGCTTCGCATTAAAAAGACGATTGATTTACCAATCAATGCGGCCAAAAAATTAAAGACAGGTCAAAATATATTTGCTTTGCAAAATAAAATATCAAAAGATTATGTCTATCTTTATCGTGACGGTGTTTGTTTGAAAGTTAAACCTGTTTCAGACGATAAATATTCATGTCGGTATTATATGCAAGATTTACCGGGTATCTTTAACGGGTTTAAACTGGACAGATTTGTTTTCAAAGCGGTATTGTTCTGTGAATGCAGACGTCGTAATATTCGTCCGTCGTTGATTGCACGCCGCAATTTGCAAAAATTGGTTGCACGCCAGGGCTTTGCAGAACTGGAAAGATAACAATTTACTTGGTTTGATAAATTTGGTATTATTATTTCAAACAAAAACAGGATGAAAATATGCAAAACGAATTGTTTACTGAATTGCAAGAACGCGGTTTTATAAATCAGTGTTCAAATATGGACGCGGTGCGTGATTTATTGAATAACGATAAAATGGTCGTGTATTTGGGGTCTGATCCAACTGCAGATTCTTTGCATGTTGGACATCTGGTTCCGGTTATGATGATGCGTTGGTTGCAGAAATATGGGCATAAACCGTTAATGTTGGTCGGTGGTGCGACTGGGCGAATTGGCGATCCGTCTGGACGCGATACAGGTCGTCCCATGATGACCGAAGAGGTTTTGGCGAAAAACATTTCTGGTTTGAAAAAATCGTATTCTAAATTTTTGAAATTTGGCACCGGGGAATCTGATGCACTGATGGTGGATAATTACGATTGGATGAAAAATTATTCGCATCTTGATTTTTTGGCGCAATATGGGACTGATTTTACAGTGCCACGTATGTTGACTATGGAAAGTGTGAAAAAGCGTCTGGAAAACGGTATGACGTTTTTAGAATTTAATTATATGACTTTCCAAGCGGTTGATTTTTTAACGCTTTATCGCGAACATAATTGCACAATGCAGCTTTGTGGCGCAGACCAATGGGGCAACGCGATTATGGGCGTTGAATTGATACGTAAAAAATGTGGCAAAGAAGTTTTTGTTTTGTCTACATCTTTGATAACCGATGCGAACGGAAATAAAATTGGCAAATCGGCAGGGAATGCGGTTTGGGTGAACGAAGATAAAACGACCCCATATGAATATTATCAATATTTTCGCAACACGCCGGACGATTTGGTTGAAAAGTTTTTGAAAATATTCACCGAAATTCCGTTGGACGAGATTGCAGAATTGGCTAAGGCCCAGGGTTCAGAATTAAACGCGGTCAAAAAACGTTTGGCGTTTGCAGCGACTGAAATAGCGCACGGGACAGATGCGGCGGTGGCGGCGGAATCTGCGGCGGCGGCGTTGTTTGGGGGCGGGGCGGACATGGAAAACGTGCCCAGTTTTGATTTGAAAATGAACGCGCCGATGGGAATAATTGATTTTCTGGTTGCGGTGAAATTGTTTGATTCTAAATCAGAGGCACGCCGTATGATAGACCAGGGCGGTATTCAAATCGACGGTGAAAAGATTACTGACAAAGAATTTATTATTGAACCACGCGAATCAATAATGGTGCAACGTGGCAAGAAAGTCTTTCTGCGGGTCAATATCAAAAAATAAACGGTTGCAATCGTGCTGTTTTTGATATAGACTGCGCAACATACGCGCCCATGGCTCAATTGGATAGAGCAACAGATTTCTAATCTGTGGGTTGCAGGTTCGAGTCCTGCTGGGCGCGCCAAAAATTAAATCGGGTTTATCCCGATTTTATTTTTGCCCACAGGACGAGAACCAATTAAAGTTGCGCAGCAACGACAGGTTCGACAATGAGTAAGCGAAAACGAGTTTTACGAAGTTTGAGCGCTAACGAATGCCCCGCAGCCGGCACATGTTTGTGCCGCGCGAGGGAGTCCTGCTGGGCGCGCCAAAAATTAAATCGGGTTTATCCCGATTTTTTTGATTTATTTGTGTTACCCCCACCACCATGGGGCGGAATTTATTCCGCGACGGAGCCTAAGTTCTCCTCCGACGGAGGAGTACGTCCGCAGGACGGGAGGTGGGGGGTATTTGAACATAATTATTCTTTTTCACCCCCACCCCGCCCGTTGGGCACCCCTCCGTGGGAGGGGAACTTAGTACTCGTCGCAAAATAAAAAAGTACCGCCAGGTAATAAAACCATGGCGGGACTCCCTTCCTTCCGTTTAACACGGAAACTGATTTTATGCAGCCATACGATTTGCAGTTTTGTCTGCAACTTCGCCTGCATCCATTATCTTTTTAGCCTCTGCAAAAACCATTTCTTTGACACGTTGCGCCAAAGCGGATGTTTCCAAAGTTTCAGCCGCGACATCAAAATTGTCTGTGCGTATCTGCAAAGAAACATACGCCCCAATCAACGAAGAACGTGATAAATCTTCAATTGAACGTGGCGCATTGTTTTTTCCAATATGCAATTCATCACTCAGTGATACAATCTGGCGATCGGAATTTACCCATACGGTCGTAGTCAATACTTGGTTCAGGGCTATCATTATTTCTTTTATATTTTTTGGCATGTGGTCCCCCCTTTTGCTTTGTTTTTGTATGAAAAACTCAAATTTTTTGTATTTACGCATGTATTTACATTTTTTATTTTTGAATTTTTCAGTTTTTTTGTTTTTTGCCGAATTTCCGGTTTTTCCCAGATTTCCGTGCGTTTGATTTAACCTTTCCCTTGTCTATACAAACATCTTAGAACAAAAACGAATCGCCCGTCAAGCATAAAATTCATTTATTTTAAATTTATTTTAAAAAACGCTGTTTTACCTACAAAAACCACAAAATACCATAAAAATACTGTTTATTGTCATTGACAACCATAAAACCATGTGCTAAATTTCCACCCAGAAGAACAAAAGGCAACAAAAAAATTCAAAGAAAGGAATCACAAAAAATGGGTTTATTTCTTTCGTGCTATGAAAATCGTTTGGATACCAAAGGACGTATTTCTGTGCCTGCTGCCTTTCGTTCTTCGTTAAACAACGAAAATTTCCCGGGCGTTGTTTTATATCGCTCTTTCACCCATAATTGTATAGAGGGTTTATCTATGTCCCGCATGGAAAAAATCGCAAACGCGGCCGACAAAATGGGAATTTTTGACAACGAATTAGACGACATCAGCGCGCTGGTATTTGCAGACGCACGTCCATTGGCGTTTGATGTGACGGGACGCATTGTTATTCCGTCTGATTTATTAAAACACGCAGGCATCACCGAAACCGCGCTTTTCGTTGGTCGCGGAAACAGTTTTCAAATTTGGAATCCATCTGATTTTGCCAACGCACAAAATGCGTCTTTGAACAATCTGAAAAAAATTCGTCCGAATATAAAAATAAGCGAATAATCTTCTGTTTTTATACTTGTAAAAAATCTGCAACTATGATAAAATTATTCTAAAGTAAGGAAGGATGATTTTACCATGAAACGATTTTTTGTTGTATTGGGCAGTTTATTGATGTTGCCTGCGTTTGCTGAGGTTGCACCGGTATATTACGACGAATTTGTCGAATATTCAGACGACGTTATCGACGCAATCGAAGATGACACTGATACGGTGGCACAACCGGCTGAAACTGCGCAACGTGTTGCATCGCGTACAAATTCAAACCGTTCTACATCGCGCGCAATATCTGCGGCAACGGGCACGGCATCACGTTCTGATTCTGGGACACGTGCGACGGCGGCATCTATACGTGACGGTCAACGCGTGGCAAATCGGACAACTGTTTCCCGCACGGCAAAAACCGCGACGACATCACGTGCAAATTCGGCACAACGTGGAACAACAACACGTCCAACTGTGTCAGCGCGTTCAAACACGGCAAATCGCGCAACAATCGCCCGTGTCAGTGCAAATAATGCTGTGATGCCTGCGATTAAAACCACCACGGACAGCAGTGTAAAATATCTGACCACAGACAACAAAGCCATTTATATTCCAACCACAGGGGAATCTCGTGTTGGCATTTCATCACGTCGTGCAACTGTTCGTTCGGCAGGAACGTCTACACCGGTCGTGACAGAATCTGACATTTCATCTACGACAACCAATTTGGATGCAATCGCAGAATTGACCGAATATTGCAAGGCACAATATGCCGCATGTATGGATAATTACTGCAATGTTTTGGACGATAACCAGGGTCGTTGCTCTTGTTCCAAAAATTTGAAAAATTATCAAAAGGTCGAAGAGGCTTTGGCTGCCGCAACCGAAAGTTTCCAAGACACAGTTCAAAAAATTAAATATATCGGTTTAACTGGGGACCAGGTGACATCTTTGTTCGCAGAAACCGAAGCGGAATTAGAAATGAAATCTACATCTGATTCTTCGCAATTGAAAAACAGTTTGGACGCAATAAAATCTAAGATTATCGATGCGTCTTCGACAAAAACATCGTCTAACAATACATCAAATGTGTCGTTTGATTTATCTGGTCTATTAGATTTCGATTTATCGTCTGGGTTTGATTTGGGTTCGTTCTTGAATATGAATAATTCGTCTTCATCAAATGTATCAAATCAACGCGGTGAACAATTGTACAAAACTGCGATGGCGCGTTGCAAAACGACTGTATTGAATTCTTGCACTGCCCAGGGAATCGAAGCGAACATCATAACAAATTCCTATGATTTGGAAATCGATAAACAATGTATCGCATACGAACGCAATTTGAATGATGCAAACGATGAAATGCGCAACAATGTCCGCAATGCGACGACTATTTTGCAACAGGCGCGTTTGATGTTGGCACAAAACAGAAATTCATATGATTTGCGTGGCTGTGTTGCGGCGATTGATTCTTGCATGCAGGACGAATATGTATGCGGTGCCGATTACGAATTATGTTTGGATCCAACCGGCAAATATTTGGCAAACGGCGCAATTGTAAAGGGCGGAACACCGGGCGTTTCTGGTGGATCACCACGAAACAACGAACCAATAACAAATTCAAATATCAACGATTGGACCAGCAATGGTATGTATGAATTATATGCAACATGGAATTATGGTTCTTCGGGATCACTAAACGCATGGGGCGGTGGAAAATCTGAAAACCTGGGTGGTTATGTTGATGAAAAATTGACAGACTGGGCGTCTGGTTCGAATTATATGAAAACTGCATCTGCGAACGATTTGGCGACGTATTTGTTGCAAAAAATCGGTTACATCGACAAAGATGACAAAGTCCACGGTATGTGCGCATCTGCGATGAAACAATGCCAAGATTATGCGTTCAGCAATCGTTCCACATCCAGCAAGAACTATAAACCAGATAACGAAGTCGTTCGTCAGTATTTATTGTCTGCATTGACCAAAATCAAATTGCAACAAGACGCGATAATTTCTGATTACGCAGAAGATTGCCGCAGCGATGTTTCTTCGTGTTTGTCTACGAATGGATATGATGAAACGAACACAACGACAACGGCATCAACGACTGCGGTCAATGCGTGTCGCGCAGATATCGTGACATGTATGTCGGTTTCTGGATATAAACCCAGCAACGGCACAACTTTGACTTTGCGCAACATGCAAGATTGGGTTGCCAGTATGTTGACTGTGTGTCCGACTGATTATTATCTGTATGATACAGGGGACAATGCTGGTGTGAAATGTAAACCGTGTGGAATGGCGGGGTCTGTACCGTTGATATCCAGTGGTGGTCAAACAACAATGTGTTATTGTCCGGATGGATATACTGCAACCGATACAGATTCCACAACAGGTCATCCGACGACATGTACTCCGAACAATTGATAACAAGAACCGCCGTATTGGCGGTTTTTTTTATTACAACAAACGATTACATTTATATTCAAAATATCATTTGCACCGATTGTCAAAATTTGCTAGAATAACTGTGTCGACGGAGATTCCGTCGATGGGGCTTAAGAACCCGTAACAAACAGGCGTCCGTAAACAAAGGACGTAAATTCTCCAACCACGGGTTGGAGGGTCGTGAATACACAGAATAAACGACGCAATTTCCTGTTTGAATTGTTCTTAACCTCCAACCGCCTGATATTTTTCCGGTGGTTTTTTGCGTTTGATAAACGCGAACAAGATTTTTGGGTGACCCCCCACGGCGCGGCGCGCCACTCCCCCTGTGGGGGAGAATAACAAGCAGTGCACCCAGCCCTAAATTCCGCCCCACGGGGGCAGGGGACCCGCAGGGTGGTGGGGGTATCGAAAGAAATAACAAAAACAAGAACAAGAAGCAAAAGGAGAAATAATGAAAAAACAAAATATGATATTAACCAGTATGTTGGCATTGGTAATCGCAACGCCGGCGATGGCAGGGGTTGGCGATGTAATCACAACCGGTGCATCATGTACAATCAACGATTTGGGTGTGTCCAGTGGCACCGCCAACGCAACCGCACAATTCACAATAAATACATATACTTGCGCAGCGGGAACATATTTGCCGTCTGGGACTTCGTGGACAACGGATACACAATACACAGATAATAATTGCGCACCATGTCCAGCAAACAGTTACTGTCCGGGCAGTGGCAACGCACAATTTACATACAGCGCATCAAATAACCAGGGCATAACGGCGTGTTCTGGAACATATACATCATCGGATGCAAATTCCACCAGTGCCGATTCGTGTTATCGTGAATGTACAACATCTGACGTAGCACATTCAAATACAGTAACGGGACGATTCTATTCAAACGAAACGGCACAATCAAATTCATGCGTCCCCGCAACATGCGTAACGGGATACCGGGTTCAATCGTTTAACCCAACAACCGATTTACCATCAACAGCCCCAACCGATTACAGAGTTAAAGCCCTGAGTGAAAACGGGGAAACATATGATTATGAAGAAGGCGGCACAGGCTTATCAGATTTAGCGAATGGCGAATGGGAAGAAAAATGGGACGGCGGCAACAAAACTGGTAAATTACGTGGTATAGCAAGTTGTAACAGCACAGAGGGTGATAATGGCAGCTGGCAATGGAACAACGATTCGTCGAATTGGTTACGTTCCGGGGATACATTTAACAGCGAAAGCACCGGTCAATATTGTTGGTGCAAACCAACATCTTGGACACCATCTGGTGGAACAGAGCAGAGTTTGTCTGCTGCGTGGGTGTTCCTCGGCAGCAACACCGGGGGCGCGTCGAATTGCGCGAACAACTGTGCGGACTACTGCGCGGACGACGTGTACAACCTTGCGGACTTCCGCTCTGCGCTGTTCGGGGTCGTTGGCGCCTCAATGCAATGTGTGGCCAATACCATCGACATCAACTGGAAGAACGAAAACGGGACAGTGTTCACGACCGGACAATGTACGTACGACGAAACGTTGACGGTTCCGTCAACACATCCAGACAAACGTGGATATACATTCACGGGATGGAAATTTTTCATCCCTTCCCAGAATTAATTCTCGGTTCTGGGTTTTCTCGTAGGTTGGGATATATCCCCATCTACTCCTTTCCCCCACCGCGTGGCGGTGGGGGTGACCCCCCTCCGGCTGGCGCCGCACTCCCCCCGTGGGGGAGAATCTTTAAATTCTCCTCTGGCCAGAGGAGTCCCCACACGGCGCGGTGCAAAAATTGTAAACCCCGCCCTTGCGGCGGGGTCGCAGAGAACCATCGGTTCGATGCGGGGGCGGGTAAAAATATATTTTTCTTGATTATTTATCTGTCCGAGGTTTTTGTCTGACCCGCCCCCGACTCGATTTACGCTGACGCTTTATCTCGTCGGCCCCTCCGCAGGGGTGGGGCATAACCCCCACGTGGGGGATAATTTATTCCGTGCAACCAATATTATAAAAAAAGATTATTTTTCGTCCGGGGAATTTTTTAATTCATCTTTCACGCGGGATAATGCGTTTGTGCGCTCACGAATTTTGCCATAAAAATCAGACCGCGACAAATTCACCGCGTATTCCAGCGCATGCGACCATGCCAATGCATCGGAATTCCCGTGCGTTTTAATCGAAAAACCGTTCAGTCCTAAAAACACGGCCCCGGCATACGACCGCGGATCAATTTTATTCTTTAACCGTTTGAATAAATGTATCAAGAAAAATGTTCCCAATATCGCGATAATGGAACGCTTGTAATTTGCCTTTACAATGCGGGAAATCATTTTGGCGGTACCTTCGACCGTTTTTAACATAACATTGCCTGTAAAGCCATCTGTGACGACAACCTGGACATTGCCAGCCGTGACATCATTCCCCTCAACAAACCCGATATATTCATACGGCAATTCATCGACATGTTCGCTTAACACTTTGTTTAACCGCTGCAAAGATTCGCCACCTTTGGTTTCTTCGGCGCCGATGTTCAATATACCAACGCGCGGACGTTTCATTCCACCAATGATTTCAGCATACACACTGCCCAAAATAGCGAAATCAAACAAAATTTCTTCGTCACAGCGGACATTTGCACCCAAATCAAGTCCAACAACGCGCGTATCCCCGTTCCCAGACGGCAACATAGTCGTTATGGCCGGCCGCGAAATGCCGTCAACTGTTTTCAGCGCTAATTTAGACAGCGCCATTAAAACGCCTGTATTCCCGGCAGACACCACCGCAGTGCTGTTCCCGTCGCGGACATCTTTGATTGCCATATACATAGATGTATCTTGGGCATGACGAATAACATCGCGCACTTTGTCGGTGCCAGATATAACCTCGTTCGCATTGATTATTTCGCAATTACGCGCAACACGTGGAAATTTCCGCAATAACGAACGCAAAACACGTTCATTACCAAATACACGGAAAAAAGCACTGTCTTCGCCGTATTGGTATAAATATTGATTCATGCCGCCAAACACAGCACCCGGCGCATGATCGCCGCCCATTGCATCTATTGAAATAACACGTTTTTCCAAAGACATTTTTCAAAGAAGAAAGGGCATTGGAAAAAATGCCGCCGCCCCTTTCGATTTTCCTTGTTTTTTTAATTATTTAGAGCCGCATGCAGGGCAAACATGATGTGGACGTTTCTTTTCGCCACATTTTTTGCATACACTCACCGGCATAATCGACAACGCATCATGAGAACGACGTTGTGCGGAACGTGCTTTGCTTGTTTTACTTCTTGGAACTGCCATTTTACAATCCTTTTAATTTATCGAATAATAATTTTATTCAAATATTCGGTGTTTGCAAGTAAAAAATTATGCCTGAAAACACTGTAAAATGCCCAGCGCACACCATGGCCAGGCATTTTTATATTTGATTAAATATCCAACAGTTGTTGTTGTGCACCTTCGCGGGCCAATTTTTCCGCTTTTTCTTCTTCTTTCGCGATTTCGCGAACGCGGCGGACATAGGCACCCGTTCCGACAGGTATCAAACGTCCAACAACCAAATTTTCATTCACACCGACCAATTTATCGGTTGCGCCACTGATTGCGGCATCAACCAACACTTTCGTAGTCTGTTGGAACGATGCGTTGGATATAAATGAACGTGATGTCAATGACGCACGTGTCAAACCAACCAAAACCTGGGATGCAGTCGCAACACGACCACCGTCTTTGGCAACACGCGCATTTTCTTCTTCGAAATCAACGCGGTCAACCACAGATCCACTGATGAAGCTGGTGTCGCCTGGGTCGCTGACTTCTACACGACGAGTCATTTCACGTATCAAAATTTCAATGTGTTTGTCGTTGATAGACACACCCTGTAAGCGGTAAACCTGTTGCACTTGTTCGACCATAAATTGTGCCAACGCTTTCTGGCCCAAAATACGCAAAATATCTTGCGGAACTGGGTCACCGTCAACCAATTTATCAGCTTTGCGAACAACGTCACCACTGCGCACCAACAGGTTCGTTCCTTTTGGCACTGCGTATTCCACAGGTGCAGTTCCGTCGGCCGGTTCAATACGGATGATGATTTTCGATTTTGCATCTTCCAATTCAACCGTTCCGTCGATTTCTGCCAACAATGCAGGATTCGCAGGACGACGAATTTCCAACAATTCTTCAACACGTGGCAGACCGCCAGTAATATCGCTGGTCTTTTTGGTCTGAACCGGAATACGTGCCAAAACGTCCCCAGCATGAATCGCATCGCCATTCGACACATTCAATGTTGAATATATTGGCAACAAATACTCTGCGACTTTTTTGCCACCCAACGAAATCACATTTCCAGATTCATCTACCAAACGGATAGATGGACTGAGCGCTTTTTTGGTGTTTGTCTTCCAATTGATAACTTTGCGAGAAACGATACCAGTCATAGAATCAACTTCTTCTTGGTATGAAACGTTTTCAACCAAATCATTGAATGATACAATACCGTCTTTTTCTGCAATAATCGTGTTGGAATACGGATCCCATTCGGCAACTTTTTGACCTTTTTCGACTTTGTCGCCTTCGTTCACAACCAACATAGACGCATATGGCAATGCAACCGAGAACAATTCTTTGCCGTCTTTGTTCACAACTGCGATTTTACCAGTACGCGACAGAACAACCACACGACCAGCAGAATTCGTAATTGTGTTAACATTGTCTAATTTGATTGTACCCGCAACCGGCATTTCAATAAAGTGAGATTCAGAACCACCTTCGGCAATACCACCAATGTGGAACGTACGCAAAGTCAACTGGGTCCCAGGTTCACCAATTGATTGACCAGCAATCAAACCGACCGGTTCGCCGACATGCACCAATGCATTGCGCGACAAATCCATACCATAACATTTCGCACACAAACCATCGCTTTGACATGTCAAAACACTGCGAACATCAACAGATGGCAATCCAGATTCATTGATTTGACGAGCCGCAGATTTAGTAATCAAATCGCCCTCTTTCACAATGACTTCTTTGGTCAAAGGATGAACGATATCATGAGCCGCAGTACGTCCCAACACTACATCCCCCAGCGCAACCGTCAATGTTGAACCCTGGTACACAGGTTTCGCAGTAATAAATTCATGCGTTCCGCAATCGTGTTCAGTAATAACTGTATTCAGTGCCAAATCAACCAAACGACGTGTCAAATAACCAGCCGATGCAGTTTTCAACGCCGTATCAGACATACCTTTGCGCGCACCGTGGGTTGATGTAAAGTATTCAGACATGGTCAAACCTTCTTTGAAGTTCGAAATAATAGGAACTTCGATAATCGAACCGTCTGGTTTCTGCATCATACCACGCATACCTGCTAACTGCTGAATCTGACCTTTGGATCCACGAGCACCAGACAAAGCCATCATGTGAATTGAATTCCAATTATCACCCGTTGTATTACCCAACGAAGCATATGCTTTGTCACCTAATTCTTCGGTTGTACGCTGCCACAAATCAATCAATTTGTTATGACGTTCACCGCTGGACAACAAACCGTTTTGATATTGATTTTCAATTTCAGCCGCTGCTTTTTCAGATTTTTCAATCATAGCCGCTTTGTCTGCTGGAACAACGATATCATCAAAACCGATTGAAATACCACTGCGCACAGCCTGTTCAAAACCTGTATCTTTCAACGCGTCAGCCAACAAAATCATCGCTTTGTCGCCACAACGTTCATATGTTGTTGCCAACAATTTTTTGATTTCTTTCACTGGCATAACTTTGTTCACGGAATCAAACGGCATACCGTCTGGCAATAATTCACCCAAAATCATACGGCCCGCAGTCGTAGCATATTTTACACCCTTCACACGCGCATAAATCGGTGTGTGCAAAGTGATTGTTTTATTATGCAACGCCAATTGTACTTCGTCCATATTTGCAAAACGTGGTGATTTCTTTTCATCGTGTTCACCGTCTATCAATGAAATATAGTAAACACCCAAAACCATGTCTTGTGATGGAACGGTCATAGGTTCACCGTTTGCAGGCGACAACACATTGTTTGTTGACAACATCAATGTGCGCGCTTCTAATTGAGCCTCTAATGAAATTGGTACATGCACAGACATCTGGTCACCGTCAAAGTCAGCATTGAATCCTTTGCAGACCAATGGGTGCAAACGGATTGCTTTGCCTTCTATCAAAACAGGTTCAAACGCAATCAAAGACAATCTGTGCAATGACGGCGCACGGTTCAACAATACAGGATGTTGGTAAATAACTTTTTCCAAAATTTCCCAAACGATGTCTTCACCGTTTTCAACCATTTTACGCGCAGTTTTCAAAGTGTTTGCATAATCACCAGCTAACAATTTTGCATAAACAAATGGTTTGAATAATTCCAACGCCATTGTTTTTGGCAGACCAACCTGGTGCATACGCAAAGATGGTCCCGGTGTAATAACACTACGTCCTGAATAATCAACACGTTTACCCAACATGTTCATACGGAAACGTCCAGATTTACCACGCAAAGAATCAGACAACGATTTCAACGGACGACGATTTTGTGAAACCATTGGACGTGCTTTGTGGCCGTTATCGAACAATGAATCAACCGCTTCTTGCAGCATACGTTTTTCATTGCGAACGATAATTTCTGGCGCACGCATTTCAATAAATCTTTTTAAACGATTGTTGCGGATAATCACGCGACGATATAAATCGTTCAAATCAGATGCCGCAACGTGTCCTGCATCCAACGTGACCAACGGTCGCATATCTGGTGGAATAACAGGAATAATATCCGGCAACATCCATTGTGGTTCTGTTTTTGAATCCAAGAAAGATTCAACCAATTTCAATTGTTTGATGATTGATTTACGTTTGGCTTCTGATTTAGTTTCTGCCAATTCAGCACGCAAACGTGTTCTTTCATCACCCATATCTAAATTCGCGATGATGGAACGAACACCTTCGGCACCGATACCAACATGGAACGCATCTTCGCCGAATTCTTCGACTGCCGCCTGGTATTCATCTTCGCTGATGACATCATATTGTTTCAAACTGGTTAAACCTGGTTCTGTCACAATGTATGCATCATAAGAAATAACCTGTTCTAATTTCTTTTGTGGCAAATTGTTTAACAATGTAGCAATTTTACCTTCGCGTAAAAACCAAGTGTGTGCCACAGGAATCGCCAATTTGATATGTCCCATACGTTCGCGACGAACAGATGAAGAACCAACTTCGACCCCACAACGTTCACAAACCACACCACGGAATTTAATGCGTTTGTATTTTCCGCATGCGCATTCGTAATCTTTGACAGGACCAAAAATCTGCTGGCAGAATAAACCTTCTGCTTCTGGTTTCAAAGAATGATAATTGATGGTTTCCGGTTTTTTTACTTCACCATGCGACCAAGACAGAATTTCTTCTGGGGACGCAATAGAAATACGCAAAGCATCAAATTGTTCTTTGGTTTCTATTTGTCCAAATATCTTTTGCAACATATTTGTCATGTGTTTATGCTCCTTTTACGTCACTAAAAGTGCCTTGTGGCCGGTGGGCGATTTTCAAATCGCCCGTTGGCCCGGCCACTAATCAATTTTCTTTGGGTTTAATGCCAATCCCAGACCACGCAATTCGCGGACCAGAACGTTAAACGCTTCTGGTGTACCGGTTTGGATATCGTTGTTTCCAGAAATAATTGCTTCATACATTTTATTTCTGCCGACGATATCGTCTGATTTGACAGTCAACATTTCACGCAGCAAGTGTGCAGCACCGTGCGCTTCCAATGCCCAAACTTCCATTTCACCAAGTCTCTGACCACCCATGTGCGCTTTACCGGACAAAGGTTGTTGTGTGACCAGTGAATAATTTCCAGTTGAACGTGCATGAATCTTTTCATCAACCAAATGATGCAATTTCATCATGTACATCACACCAACTGTGACTGGACGGGCAAATTTTTCCCCAGTAATACCGTCATACAATGTGAATTGACCAGATTCTGGTAATTTCGCCAATTTCAACATCGCTTTGATTTCTTCTGGTGTTGCGCCATCAAATGTTGGGGTTGCCATTGGAACACCGTTTTTCAACAATGCCGCTTCTGCGCGAACATCTGTATCGGTCATTTTTTCCAATTTTTCAGCAACTGACTTACCATAAATCTTGCCCATAATTGCGCGCAAATCATCTGTCACTGCACGTTTTTGTTTTACTTCTTCCAAAACTGCACCGATTTGTTGACCCAAACTGCGCGCAGCCATCCCAAGGTGGGTTTCAAATATCTGACCGATATTCATACGGCTGGGCACGCCCAATGGATTCAAAACGATATCAACCGGGGTTCCATCTTCCATGTGTGGCATGTCTTCAATCGGAACAACTTTGGATACGATACCTTTGTTTCCGTGACGACCAGCCATTTTATCACCCGGCTGTAATTTCATTTTGTGTGCGATATAGACTTTGACTTCTTTCAAAACGCCGGCCGCCAAAGAATTGCTTTCTGTTGCCTTGGCAATTTCAGCATCTGCGCGTTCATTCAAATCTTTCAATTTCAAAAGATGTTGTTCACGCAGTTCATCAATTGTTGATTGCACTTCTTTGTTTGACACGACCAATTTTTTCATATCAGATGGTTTGATACCTTCGAAAACTTCCGCGGTCAATTTTTTACCAATAAACGGTTTCAAACTGCCCATACCCGCAGAAATAGTCTGATTTTCAGCCAACTGGAAAATCTGGTCTGCAAAGCCTTTTTCGATAATAGAAGTTTCTTCGTCGCGATCTTTGTTGATTTTTTCAATCTTTTGCAATTCAATCATTTGTGTTCTGTCGTCTTTTTTAACACCATGACGTGTCAAAACGTTCACACCAATGACAGTTCCTTCTTCGTTTGGACCAACCTTTAACGAAGAATCTTTCACATTTAATGCTTTTTCACCAAAGATGTTACGCAACAGCGCTTCTTCTGGGGTCAATAATGTTTCAGATTTCGGAGAAACACGACCGACCAAAATATCACCCTGTTTCACACGCGCACCAACATAAATGATACCAGATTCGTCCAGGTTTTTCAGTGCTTCTTCACCGACATTTGGAATATCGCGCGTAAAGCTTTCTGGACCCAATTGGGTATCACGCAATTTGATTTCTTTTTCAACAATCTTGATAGATGTATAAACATCATCACGTGATATGCGTTCAGAAATCACAATCGCGTCTTCATAGTTATAACCACGCCATGGAACAAACGCGACCAAAACATTGCGACCCAATGCCAATTCGCCATAATTCATAGAAGAACCGTCTGCGATAATGTCGCCTGCGGAAATTCTGTCGCCAACATGAACCAATGGTTTTTGATGAATAATTGTTTCGCCGTTCGAACGACCGAATTTTTCCAGATTGTAAATATCCACACCGGTCACAACGTTGCGAGAATTCATACATTTAACCACGATACGATTTGCATCCACAGATTCAACAATACCACTGTGTTTCGCAACTTTACCAGTGCGAGAATCGCGGGCCACTTCACGTTCAATACCTGTTCCAACCAATGGTGCTTCGACACGCATCAAAGGAACACCCTGACGTTGCATGTTTGAACCCATCAACGCACGGTTCGCGTCGTCGTTTGCAACGAATGGAATCAGACCTGTGGCAATAGACACAACCTGACGTGGTGCCACGTCGATTAAATCGATTTCTTCTTTTGGAACCATAGTAAATTCGCCGTCAACACGCGCAGTCACCATATCTTCGGCCAAAACGCCGGAATTGGTTGTCGGGGTGTTTCCTTGGGCAATTTTGTGTCCCAATTCTTCATCAGCAGTCAAATACACCATTTCATTTGTGATTTTGCTGTTTTTCACAACGTAATATGGTGTTTCAATAAATCCGTATGGATTCACACGTGCATAAGATGCTAAATGTGAAATCAAACCGATGTTTGCACCTTCTGGTGTGTGAATTGGGCATAATCTGCCGTAATGAGTTGGATGCACGTCGCGGACATCGATGCCTGCACGTTCACGATTCAATCCGCCCGGTCCCAACGCAGAAACCAAACGTTTGTGTTCTACTTCTGCCAATGGGTTATACGAATCCATAAATTGAGACAATTGAGAAGAACCCAAAAATTCTGTGACCAACGCCATCAAAGGTTTCGCGTTCACAACATCTTGTGGTTGCATTGTCGCAATATTCGGAGATGTCAAACTTTCACGAACCAATCTTTCAATACGCAACATACCAGTATGGAAGATTTGTTCGAACAATTCACCAACTGCACGGATACGACGATTTGACAGATTATCAATATCATCAATCACATCTTTGTGGTCAATGATGTTTGCCAATGTCTTTAACACCGCCAGAAAATCAGTCTTGGTCAACGTGCGTTCATCTTCCGGTCGTTTGCCAGAATCAATCTTCAAACGTTTATTCATTTTGAAACGACCAACAGCTGACAAATCATAATATGCAGGATCAAAACCTTGACGCAGGAACAAATTGATTGCCGCTTCCAATGTTGGACGTTCACCTGGACGAACCAAATCATAGATAGCAATCAAAGCTTCTTCACGATTTGTTGTTTTATCCGCCATCAAAGTATTACGCATATGGGCGCCGATTGTTGTGTTATCAATCGAAATCAAAGAGATATTTTTCACACCCAATTTTTCAATTTCGTTCAATACTTCGTCTGTGATTTCTGTACCTTCTGGGAATAAAACATCTTCGCCGTTTTTAATCGCGCTGAACAAATATTCACCAATCAATGAATCGCGCGAAATACCAAATGTTTTTGACGCAGAAATAATTTTAGCCAACCGTTTAGCATTCAAACGATCGCCCTTGGCTGCCAAAACTTTTTTGTCTTTTGGATTGATTAAATCGTAATTCAAACGATATTTATCCAAACCTTCGAATACTTTCGTTTCGCCGCACCACAATTTACCATCGAATGCCAAAGGTATTTTCTTATAGAAATTCGACAAAATTTCTTCGCTGCTCATACCCATAATGGTTGTTCTGCGTGGATCTGCGTCAAATTTCTTTTCATCCGCCGCAGCAGGCAAACAACGCAACAAAACCGTTGCAGGAATTTTGCGTCTGCGATCGATACGAACATAAATGACGCCTTTAGATTCTTCAAAATCAATCCACGAACCATGTTCAGGAATAATACGCCCAGTATATGTTTCGGGATTGCCGGCAATTTTTGCTTCTTTGGTTGTTCCAAAAACAACGCCTTGGGCACGGTGCATTTGCGACACAACAACACGTTCCACGCCGGCTGCAATAAAGCTGCCGCGTTCAGTCATCAACGGAACGTCGCCCATAAATATTTCTTGTTCTTTGATATCGCGTAATGTTTTTTTGCCGTCTTCTGCGATATCCCATAAAATCAATCTCAGCTTCAATTTCAGTTTGCTGGAATATGTCATATTGCGCAGCATGCATTCTTGGACATTATATACAGGTTTATCCAATGTATATTCAATGAATTCCAAATCTGCGATTCCCGCATAATCTTTGATTGGGAACATAGATTTGAAAACATTTTGCAGCCCGATATTTTTTCTGTTTTCCGGGGCAACATCAGCCTGTAAAAAATCTTTGTAAGAATTATACTGAATTTCAACCAAATCAGGAAGCGGAGTTTGCAAAAAACTTTTACCAAAAGATTTTCTGAGTTTCTGGATAACTGCCATTTTCTGAATCCTTTTTATTTTTATCTTTTTGCAAACGAAAAAAGTTCGTCACCTTTTTACGCCTGTGTGCCCACCAAAGAATTTTTCATCTCTGGTGGGCGGCGGAATTGCATTTTATATGCAATTTAATTTTGAATCTTTCGATTCACGTCTTTTATGCAGAAATTATTTCATTTCTACTTTTGCGCCAGCTGCTTCTAATGTCGCTTTCATTTTTTCAGCTTCATCTTTTGCAACAGCTTCTTTGACTGCTTTTGGTGCAGATTCAACCAAAGCTTTCGCTTCGCCTAAACCCAAACCAGTGATATCTTTCACAGCCTTGATAACAGCCAATTTGTTTGCACCGGCATCTGCCAAGATAACATCAAATTCTGTTTTTTCTTCGGCGGCTGCACCTGCAGCAGGACCAGCAGCAACTGCAACAGCAGCAGCGGCACTGACGCCCCAGGTTTCTTCTAATGCTTTTGACAATTCAACTGCTTCTTGGACAGTCAATTTTGACAATTCTTCAACAATTTTTTGAATATCTGCCATTTTTTACTCCTTGTGAGTTTTTTTAATTTTGTTTCTTTCCATACTCTGCTGAAACACGTGCAAGACGTGACGCCGGTTCTATCAATATACGTGCGATAGTCGAACGAACTTCCAACAAAGACGGAAGCTTGGATAATTGCACAATGCCGTTCACATCCAGAAGTTCTGCATCCATTTTACCACCAACGATGGTCAAATTTTGATGTTCTTCGGCGAATTTAGCCAAAACTTTGGTCACAGCCAAAGCATCCGTCGCAACTGCAACAGCGGTCGGACGTTTCATCAATTCGGATACAGGTTCAAAATTGGTATCTT
This sequence comes from Candidatus Enterousia sp., assembly GCA_045648885.1. GTDB lineage: Bacteria > Pseudomonadota > Alphaproteobacteria > Rs-D84 > Rs-D84 > Enterousia. Next base: position 3,931 of record JAZROV010000011.1, on the reverse strand, counting down.
TCAATGCCAATTTCATCAAACGGTTTTTAACGACTTTGAACAGCGAAACCAATGGGCGTAATTCATTACGCAAAATTTCCATTTCTTGCACTGTCAAACCGTGGTTTTCGACGACGAAAACACCGTCTGCTTCTTTCAAGGACGACTGCAACGCTGAAATCAAATCTGATTTTTCTTCGCGTCTCATCTTTATATATCCTTTTAAGCTTCTTTTTTGTTTAACTTTCCATCTGTGGTTTGTTTGCCACGGGTGGGGCTTGATGTTCTGCCCCAAAGAAATTTTTCTTTGTCTATGATGGGAATTAAGTGATTATTATCTCACACCATCAGTCTTGGACAGAAATCTGTTGTTATGGTGGAAGAATCCACCATAAATTATTTTACCTCTATTTTCAGACCTGGGCCCTGGGTTGTTGCGACAGACGCACCCAAGATATATTGACCCTTGGTCGAAGCAGGTTTAACTTTTTTCAATTGTTCAATCAATGCGTTTGCATTTTCAACCAATTTATCTGTGGCAAAAGACATTTTACCAATACCCGCGTGAATGATACCGTTCTTTTCAGCACGATATTCAATCTGGCCGGCTTTTGCACTGGCGATTGCTTCTGCAACATTGTTTGTGACTGTTCCCAATTTCGGGTTAGGCATCAAACCTTTTGGTCCTAAAACACGTGCAACTTTGGACATTTTTGGCATCATATCAGGTGTTGCGATAACACGATCGAAATCTAAAAATCCATTTGCAACTTTGTCAATCAATTCTTCGCCACCGACGACATCAGCGCCAGCTTTTTTGGCATCATCTTGACTGTTGATTGTGAACACAGCAACGCGAACTTTTTTGCCTGTACCATTTGGCAAAGACAACATTCCGCGGATATTTTGATCTGCTTTGGCAACATCGATACCCAATTTAACTGCGATTTCCAAACTTTCATCGAACTTAGCGGAACAAAAACCACGCAAAGTTTCGATTGCATCTGGCAAAGCATAAACTTTCTTTGGGTCTAATGTGGACCAGGTTTGCTTTCTTTTTGTGACTTTCATAGCTTAGCCCTCCACCTTTACGCCCATAGAACGACATTGACCTGCGACGATATTACACGCAGATTCAATTGTAGAACAATTCAAATCAGGCATTTTGTTTTTTGCAATTTCTTCGATTTGCGCTTTGGTGATTGTGCCGACGAAATCACGACCTGGTTTTTTAGAACCAGATTTCAATTTCAGCGCTTTTTTAATATAATACGACACAGGTGGCAATTTCATAATAAATTCGAAACTGCGGTCTGTATAAACAGTAATAATGCAAGGTATTGGCATACCTGGTTCTTTATCGGCTGTTTTGTCGTTAAATTGTTTGCAGAATTCTGCGATGTTAACACCGGCAGCACCCAACGCAGGACCAATTGGTGGCGCAGGATTCGCCTGTTTTGCAGGGACTACTAATTTGACAATCCCTTTTAATTCTTTTTTTGCCATTTTTTCACTCCATTTTTGCGGACGCAACGCGTCCAGTTAGTGTTGTGGTTCGATGTGGCGCATCTACCACGTTTTTTTCAACCCAAATCTGGGTTAAACTCTTTCGACCTGGGCGAAATCAAGTTCGACACTGGTTTCGCGGCCAAATACCAAAATCGTCACAGTCATTTTTTGTTTAACATTATCAACATTCGACGCAATACCATTGAAATTTGCAAACGGCCCGTCGATAACATGAACTTCTTGGCCTTCTTCATATACTGTTTCTTCTGTGACCACAGAGCCTTCTTCGACCTGTTTCAACAGGCGACGCGCTTCTGCTTCTGTAATAGGAATTGGTTTAGATTGATTTTTAACTTTCTGGCCTAAAAACATAACAACCTGGGGCATTAAACGAACCAGCGAAAACGTTTCATTATTCATAACCATTTGAACAACGATATAGCCTGGGAAAAATTTCTTTTCAGTTTTGACACGTTTACCGCCTTTGACTTCTGCGACTTCGCGTGTTGGGACCAAAATTTCGCCGAAATACGCATTTAATTTACGTTTATCAACCTGTTCACGGATTTCGCGTGCGACTTTGTCTTCGCAACCAGTATGAACATTTACGACAAACCACTGCATTTTTTCTTCCATAATTATCCCCTTCGTCAAATGTTAGAAAATCCAGCCAACCAAAGCGTTTAAAATACCATCGACAACAAAAAAGAACAACGCTGCGATGGCAGAAAATAACAATATCATTCCCGTTGTATGAATAACAGTTTCACGGTCAGGCCATACAATTTTAAACCATTCTGAACGTACCGCTTTGATAAAATCAATTATTTTCTTCATAAAATTCCGACTTTGTTTTGTTATTATTGGCGTTTTTTTCTGGCAGGGGCTGAAGGAATCGAACCCTCATCCGCGGTTTTGGAGACCGATATTCTACCGTTGAACTAAGCCCCTATTGTCCCTTGTTCTTATGCGTTCCCAGTCACGACCACACCCCGGCATTTTGCCCATTTTATACCAATAATCGGTGCAAGCATAGCACACGAACACAAAAAATCAAGTGGAAATATTATAATATTCTAATTTTTTTAAGGCAAGTGAAAAAGATATTTTCATTTTTGTTTTTTTACTGTTGCATCAGATTTTAAAAATATGATAAAATGTCTTTGTCGGAAAGATTTTTTCCGATGGGGTATCGAAACCCGCTTTAAGAGGCGTCTGTGTTTTTTGTTTGGCACAGATGACACATTCTCCAACCAAACCACGGGGTTGGAGGGTTGCTGAATATAAAGAATAAAGCACACAATTTCCTCTTAAATTGTTTCGAACCTCCAACCGCCTGAATTTTCCGGTGGTTTTTTGCGTTTGATAAACGCGAACAAGATTTTTGGGGTTACCCCCCTCCGGCTGGCGCCGCACTCCCCCATTGGGGGGAGAATAACGGATCGATGCGCCCAGGCCAAATTCTCCCCCCGTGGGGGAGAATAACAAGCAGTGCACCCAGCCCTAAATTCCGCCCCACGGGGCCGCGGGACGCGCAGGGTGGTGGGGCTATCGAAAGAAATAACAAAAACAAGAACAAGAAGCAAAAGGAGTAAAACCTATGAGACAAACAAAAATAGTTTTAACCAGTATGTTGGCATTGGTAATCGCAACGCCGGCAATGGCAGAGGTTGGTGATACAGTGAACGCCGAAAACCCTGCAATGTGTACAATCGGCGATTTGGGTGTATCCAGTGGCACGGCAAATGCAACGGCACAATTTACAATAAATACATATACTTGCGCGGCGGGAACATATTTGCCAGACGGTGACACATGGACGGCCACGGAAATCGCTGCGAACGATGGTCGTCGTCAATGTCCAGCGGGCAGTTATTGTGGGGGTGGTACATACACATACAGTGACGAAGAAGACCAGGGTATAGGATCATGCGAAGACGATTACAGTGGCACAACATCAGATGCAGGAGCAACAAGTTTAAGTTCATGTTATTACACTGCATCATGTCCAACAATCAGCGCGGCCACGGCATGTGATGCCCATGCAGCGACATGCGCATATACAACACCGGCGAACGCAACAAATAAAAGATATTATCCTGACACCGGTGAATTCACGGGCAGTTGCGCAATGACATTCACATGCGCGACGGGATATACAAAAAGCACACCGGGTTCCGCAATAACAGCACCGAACAGCAATGCAAACAGTTTTGAATATAAATCACATATATACCCCAGCGGCACAAATTCACAAAACAACAGCAGTTTATCCGCAGGGGAATGGAGTGCGACATGGACCGGGACAGGCACAATAAAGGGTATAGCAAGTTGTAATGCGGTCCCAGGCGACAATCATAACTGGGCATGGGGTGGTGACAGCAGCGATTGGACAATGCCGGCGAACAATGGTTTGATGAGCAACAGTGCAGATGCGAACGAT
>JAZROV010000010.1:0-19050 GCA_045648885.1 Candidatus Enterousia sp. | reverse complement strand
TCAACAATTGGTATGGGGTTGGTTGCGTCTATGGGGTCGGTTTTGTTGGCCGCCGGTGAAAAAGGAAAACGTTTCGTATTGCCAAATACACAGGTTATGATTCACCAACCATTGGCCGGTGCACGTGGTCAGATTACAGATATGGAAATCCAAATGGCCCAGTATCAGAAAAATAAACAGACATTAATTAAACAGATGTCTGAATTTACAGGCCGTAAAGAAAAAGAATTGTTTGATGCGATGGAACGCGATAATTGGATGAATCCGACCGAAGCAAAAAAATTCGGTTTAATCGATGAAATTTTGGAACGTAAATAATTCTGACAGGATTTGAGAGATGAGTGACGATAAAACACCAAAAACAGAAAATAATCAGCAGTTTTGCAGTTTCTGTGGCAAAGCAGTTTATGAAGTGAAGAAATTAGTCAGTGGACGTAATGTTTGCATTTGCGATGAATGTATTAATCTGTGCAATGATATTATGGCGGATGATAATCGTCGCGAAATCAGCAAGGATGCTGCGAAATTGCCAACACCATCCCAGATTTATGCCTTTTTGAATGAATATATTATTGGCCAAGATACCGCAAAGCGCACATTGGCAGTGGCGGTTTATAATCATTTCAAACGTCATACTGTTGCGGCAACTTCAAATGTTGAAATTCAAAAATCTAATGTTTTGATGATTGGGCCAACGGGAACTGGTAAAACATTGTTTGCGCAAACTTTGGCGCGCGTGTTGGATGTCCCATTCGCAATTGCAGATGCAACCACGTTGACCGAAGCGGGCTATGTCGGCGATGACGTAGAATCTGTTTTGACGCGTTTGTTGCAAAATGCGAATTTCGATGTGGAACGTGCGCAACGTGGTATTATCTATATTGATGAAATCGACAAAATTTCACGTAAATCTGAAAACCCGTCGCTGACGCGTGATGTTTCAGGTGAAGGTGTGCAACAGGCTTTGTTGAAATTAGTCGAAGGGACAATCGCAAATGTTCCTGCGGGTGGCGGTGGACGTAAGCATCCGGGTGAAACAACTGTCCAGTTGGATACCAGCAAGATTTTATTCATTTGTGGTGGTGCGTTCGATGGGTTAAACAAAATCATTGGTAATCGGACTGCGTCACGTGCAGGAATTGGTTTTGGGGCGACTGTTGTTGATAAAAAATCACGTGAAGAAAAAGATAATTTGTCAGAAGTGCAATCATCTGATTTGGTAAAGTTTGGAATTATTCCTGAATTGATTGGTCGTTTGCCGATTGTGACAACTTTGGAACCATTGGATGAAAAAGCGTTGGTAAAAATTTTAACAGAACCGAAAAACGCAATTGTGAAACAATATGCTGCGATGTTGGAAATGGACGGTATCAAATTGAATATAACCAAAGACGGTTTGAATGCGATTGCAAAAATGGCTGTTGAACGTAAAACTGGTGCGCGTGGGCTGCGGACTATTCTGGAAAAGATTTTATTACAACCGATGTTCGATGCGCCAGATAAAGCTGGATTGCAAGAAATCGTTATTGATGCCGATGTTGTGAACGGTAAAAAAGCACCGGTCGAAATTTTTGCAGAATCTAAGAAAAAGGCTGCATAAAATAAAATTCAAAATAAAAACGCCTGACGTTTTTTGTTTCAGGCGTTTTTTTATGCATCTGTTTTTTTATGGTTTGCAATAACCCCATAATTTATTTGTTCCTGTGACCGTATAAAATTGTTTTAATAATGTATCACCGGTTAAATCGTGTTTGCCGTCGAAATTATCATCTGTCCATGGAATGTCAACCCATGTTCCATTATAACTGTCGCATTCAGACGATAATTCAGAAACCAGATTTTCACGAACTGTGTTCATAACCATATTTACATCTGCCAATATAGATTCAGATAATATATCTGAATTATCAGATGGGCGAGTGCAATTTTGCAATGCATACCGAACCAATTGTTGATAAAGACTGCCAATATAATACACTCCGCAAGATTCATATAAGTTTTGATTTATAGATTGTGGTGCCAATGTGCCGCCTGTACAAATGTATCCGGCCGGGCATGCATGGCATTCATTTGCGTTGTTTCGAGAATAATAATTGTTTTCTGAATCACCAGACGCCATGTTGTAAAGGTAATAATTAAATTCACAACGTTTATATCGTATTGTTGCATTCGGGCAAATGTATTGTGTGATTGGAACAGTATTGTTCACTAAAATATCAGACCGTGAAAACGGATTTACCAATGTTGTATTGCAAATCGCATTGTGTGCGTACATTGATTCGCCCGGCGCATAGACACGACAACCATATGGATAAGAATGAACAGAATCTGTCGATGAAACCGCGCAAATGTTTTGTGCAAATGTTGTCAATAAATCTGGACATGTTTGAGCGATAGTTTGATCTGTGATGTTTTTCATTGTTGCAACCAGTATCGACAAACCTTCGGGGCCGCCACCGTAAAGATTGCTGCAAGTTGTCAATTTGTCGTTGCATAAATCTTCGGATAATTCTAATGTGTGTCCCAATGATATAAGCGATGAATTGTCAGAAAAATCTTGTAACATATCAGATTTATTTAAATAACATTCGTTGACCACATTTAAACATTCTGATTTTACAGCATCAATGCGTTTGTGTTGAGCCTGGTATATTTCGACAATTGATTGACGTAAAAATTCATCCCAAACAACATCTGCGTCATCTGTACACAAATCCAAAGAATTTTGCGCGAATATACGTTTTTTATCCAACATAGTTATAAACGGAGTGTTTGTTGAATTCTTTAAAATGTTTCCATCCAAAGATAACAAATTTTCCATTTGATAAAAATCAGATGAATAAATCGGTTCACCAGTTGTCGAATTTAAATATTTACCTGTGAAATCCAGACAGTGAATATATCCATCGCCACATGCAGTTGATGCGGTGACATCCTGGCGGACGCGTGCGATGCAGTCGTTGATTGATAAAGAATTATGAGTGTCATAATTTTCTAGTCTTGCATCTTGCATTTGATGACGTGTTGTTCGTATCGCTGCATTTGCATTTGTGATTTTTGCATCGATATTGTCGGCCAACACAGAACAGTCGTTTTCAATATACATTCCGTATGCAGACACAATCATTTTTAAATCGTTTTCAGAACAATTTGGGCGAACCATTTGAGAACACTGATCGTGAACCGCATTATACAAAGATTCCCCAGTCAGATTTGCAATGTCTGTGCCGGCAATAAAATCAGTCGTTGTCCAAATGTTTTTTATATCGCCTGCGATGTCCAGTGTGCCACTGGTGGAAAGTGATTGTTTCTTTGATTTTTGCAATATCTCAGAAATATTATTCAATGTTGTTTGTGATTTTGAATTGTCCGATTTTATTCCTGGTTCGCCGTCGCTGGCAGCAAGCATAGATTTTACTTCGTTTGATGTTTTGGATATTACATCAATATTTAAATCTTGGAAATCTTGCAGGCTGGTCGCTGTCTGGGAAAGTAATTTTTCAGAATTTTGAATTTGTGTTAATCTGGAAGAACAAACACATCTGCGGTATGTGTCATTTTGTGTCGCGCAAAATTGATCCATACATGTAAAATACGCGTCGCGACACGAATTGTAATTTTCATTAAAACTTTTTGTTGATATAGTTGATATATTTGATGTCGCAGCACGTGAAGCACGTCGTTTGGAAACAGCGTTGCGTGCAGTTGTTGTTGTTCGTAACGGAGAAACGGCAGTGCGCGCTGAAACTGTTTTATTGACAGATTGTCGTGATGATGTTTTTTTTATCTCAGAATCTTTTTTTGTATTTTGTGTTCGTGTTGTCCCAGAGCGCGATACAACAGTGTTTTTTTGATTAGTTGTTGAACGCGATAAAATATTTCCAGAATCATTGCGTGCGTTTGTGTTTGTTGCTGTGCGCGCCGCAGCGTCGGCAAACGCGACGCACAAAAACAGACTGAGAAAAGCGAAATATATTTTTCTCATACTCTCTCTGACTTTTTAATAATAATATCAAAAAACGCCATTGTCAGGCAAGGAGATTTTAAAAATGAATAAAATAAAAAACCGTTTTGCAACGGTTTTTCTTTAATTTCCAGATTGTTCGTCGGTCGAACCGTGTGTTCGTTCAACGAAAGTTATGCGACCTTTGTCTAAATCATACGGGGTCATTTCAACATGAACTTTTTCGCCCGTGTTGACCCAGATGCGCGCTTTGCGCATTTTGCCGCACATTGTTGCCAATATCATGTGGCCATTTTCCAAACGAACACGGAACATGGTGTTTGGTAATCTTTCTTCGACCACACCTGAAAAAACAATTACATCATCTTTTGCCATATAAAAATCCTTAACAAAACAAAATTTCTTGTTCCAGATAATAATATTCGTCCCAGATTTAAAAAGCAAGCAGTTTTTATTCGCTTGCAATACATATGACTTTTTGATAAAATATTTCAAGAATGTAGGATCACAAAAATGACTAAGTTTAATATTTTTTCGTCTTTTGTTTTGGCATTGTTGATATCAACAAATGTTTGGGCTGCACCGCGTGATAATGCGCGCGTTGGCATTGGCAGACCCAGTCAGGCTGCGTCGCGTATGCCTGCCGCAAATAAAGTTGTGCCTGTGTCTGTGGAAACAGTGGATAACGTGGGCGAAACAGGTGTAATTTCTGGTGAGACAAAGGGTGGAAATGTTGTTGTTGCGTCTGGTGATAATTCCGGGGGCGACGCAACAGATGGTGTGTCAAAATCTGGTGTTTCTGGGGATTGTCGTGATGCGTATCGTGAATGTATGGATCAATTTTGTTTGTTAGACGAAAGCCAGGGCGAACGCTGTGCGTGTTCTGATAATATCGATGCCGCAAAATCGAAAATTCAAGAAGTTTTAAAGATTCAAAGCGAAGCCGACAAATTGTTTACGGAAGGTGTTGAACGTGAACAATTGGGTGCCAAAGCGCGTTTGGTGTTCGCTGAAAATGTCGGAAATACGCGTGTGTCTGCGTCTAATTTTATGTCTTGGTTGTCAGATGGTGAAGATGACGAAGATGTTGGTGAAGATGTTGTTTTAGGCGGCGATTTGTACGCGATGGCTGCAAAATATTGTGCGTCTGAATTGGCGTCGTGTGGCGATAAATCTGAAATGGAATCGATGCTGTATACGCGTATGATTGCAAATGATTGCAAAAGTTATGATGCATATTTGAAAGATCAAAAATCAAATGCAGAATCAAACAAACGTATTGCAGAAGCGGCCGTTCGCAAAGCGCGTCTGGAAATGTTGGATACTACGAATAAATACAATCGTGGCGAATGTCTGTTGGCGTATCGTTCGTGTATTGCAGACAAAGGTGGTTGCGGTTCTGATTTTCAAAATTGTTTGGATGCAAAATTATTAGCGCGTCGTTCAAATGCATGTGAAAATGTGCTGGATCAATGTATGGCTGTGCGTAATGATGTGAAGAAAGATTGGGCCGAAGAATCAGAAGCGGTCTTGAAAGAGGCTGCGAAATATGCAGATAAAAATTATCGTGCAACATGTTTGGCGCAAATTCAATATTGTTTAGAAGACAGTTGTTCTACATCTACAAATTCTGAATGTTTAAGCAATGTGAATGTTGCAGCGGGTATTTGTCCGATTATTACAGAATGTGATGAAAAAATTCCGGGCTTGCAATCTGTAATCAATGATAAATTAGCATATTTACAGACTAAATTCTGTGAAAACGATGTTGATAAATGTCTTCAGGATAAATGCGGTGTTGATTTTACTAAACCTGAATGTGTTGGTAAAAAACCGTATGAAATTGCGGCGCTTTGCCCGCAAGATATGTTCCCGTCTTGTAAAACGGCAAAACAATACGACATTATTGTCCAGGCGGCGATTTTGCAGATGGATTATCAATTGATGCAGGGTTGTATAAATTATTTTGATGAACAATTGTCGCGTGTTTGCGGAACTGATATGACGTGTTTGCCAATTGTGTCTGCGGTTTCGTCGTTGACTGAAAAAACTTTGCCAAAAACAACTGCGGCCAAAGAAGAATTAGAAGCAAAGGTTGTTGCTGAATCTGATGCGGCAGTCGAAGAATTCTTTAAACAATTTGAAAACGACAAAACGGTTGCGGCGTGTTCTGATACGCAGACCAGAGCGACACGCAAATTAAAAGGTAAAGAATCTTTGGGAACGAATGTATTTAATTCTGCGAAATTGTTGGCGAAAATGTCTGCTGAAAATCGCAATATTCGTGAAATGAATTTGGCGATTATCAAATTGAAACGCGTGAACAATTTACAAGAGGCGCGCCAAGAATGTTTGAATACATATAAACCGGAAACACCAGATACTTCAAAAACGAATTACAGTTATATTCATACTGTATCGTTCGAAGCAGATTTACGTAATTGTCATGTTTGCCGCAAACAACAGGTTTGTGAAATAGGTGGCGAATCAAAAATGTCAACGGCGTTGAAATTAGGTGGTTATGGTGGCTCTTTGCTCGGTAGCGCAGGTAGTACAATGGGACCTTGGGGGGCTGCAATTGGCAGTGTTGTTGGTGCTGTTGCATTAGGTGCTGCAGGGTATGCGGCAGCCGACGGAAAACAAGAATTCTGTCAAGAAATTGAATCTTGCGAAGATATAAATATCAGCATACCAGAGGAGATATAAAAATGAAAAAAATATTTGGTCTGTTTTTTGTGGTGTTGAGCGTGTTCGTCGGAATGGATGACGGGTTCGCTGCTAAACGTCAGGCGGCAATAAATCTGGGAACCAAAGTGCGCGGAAAAACCGAGGCAACCGGTGTGTATAACCAAGAATGCTATGATGCGTATTATGGTTGTATGGATCAATTCTGTATTGTTGATAATGAAATTGGCGGTTCGTGCAATTGCAGTGACGAAGTAAAACAATATGAATCTGCGTTGGATGAAATCAAAAAAATGTTGACCGAAGCAGAACGTATCGGTACGGAAGAGGTTGAAAAAGTTCAGGCTGGTGCGAATGCTGATATCATTTTCCAAGGTACACGTCAATATGACAAAGATGGCAACGTTATCGCAACCAAAGCAACAAAAGATAAAGCCGAAATTAAAAAATCTATGTGGTCTACATCGTCGCTTTATGACACAGATGAAGAAGATATGGACGATGATTTGATGGCCGGCGTCGCGATGAAAACTGGAAATGAATTGTATAGTGCTGCAAATACATTGTGCAAACAGCAAATGGATAAATCTTGCGACAAAGATATCTCGCTTTTGGTCCAGATGTATTCTCGTCAAATTACTTCTGATTGTAAGGGTTTGGCGAACAGTATCGAACAAAAACGTGGCGAAGCCAAAACTGCACTGAACGAAGCGAACAGGGCAGTGCGCGCTGCGTTGAAAGAAAGTTTGGAAGAATCAAACAAATACGATCGTGGAACGTGTATGGTTGAATATAAAAAATGTATGAAAAGCGAAGATGCGTGCGGTTCTGATTGGGGACAGTGTGTGTTCACGATTGCGTCTGAAAATATGCAAAATAATGCAGCACTTAGTGTCAAAGGGACAAAAGTTGAAACGATAAATACATATGATATTACGCCGTCAACGATGGAAATATTGGAATCTAAACGTTTCATTTGTGAAAGAGTTTTGGACAGTTGTGTCGCAGTGCGTGATTTAATCTGGAATGATTTCTTACGCGAAGCAGCACCAACAATTCGTTTGGCAGAACAAAATATCGAATCTCAAAAAAGACAATCTTGTTTGGGGGATATTTCTGACTGTATCCAAAAAGCATGTAAAGATGATATCGTTGGCAAGGGAACCGCTACTATGGACGCGTGTCTTGCACGTCCAGATATGGCGCGTTCGTTCTGTAAAATTCAACTGGATCCGTGCGAACGTATGGAACCACAAATTTGGGATTATGTTAAATCTAAATTGGCCGCTATGCGCGTCGATGCCTGTACCCAAGAAGTCAAAGATTGTTTTACATCAGAAGACCGTTGCGGCACTGATTTCTCTAACTGTATCGGTATGGACTATAACTATATCCATGATATTTGTCCGATTGATAAATTGGTCGTTTGCAAACAGGCAAATCCAGATTTCAAAATGGCTGATTTAGACGATATGTTGATGGGACTTTATCTTAATATCGATAACAAAGAATTAGAAAATTGCGAAAATCGTGCAGAAGAGATAATGGTTGAAAACTGTGGTTCTACAAATGATTGTAATGCGTTTGGAACGGATGAATTTTTGGGGACGTCTTCCATTAAATCACAAAAAGATGGGGCTACGTATCGTGTAACCGGTATGATTTCTTTTGGTAAAATTAAAATGGGCGATGCCATGGGTGGTGTAAAAGATGGTGGTAAAGTTTTGAAACCTGGTGAAATTGGTGTTCAAGATTATATTAAAGAAATTAAACGGAAAAACAAAGATGTCAAAGATGCTGATGCGATAATTACTTCCATAGAAGATGAATTGAATAATATTGCAGGGACAATTAACAGAGCAATATCATTGATTGAATCAGATCAAAGAATACAATATTGTGTGAATGGACGTGATTTATCCCAGATTAAAGGGACGTCCAGAAATGCGAGTGATAAAAAAACGGCCGAAAAAACAGAGGCACGTTTCCCGAATCTGTTAAATCAATATCGTGTAATGATTGGTATGGCTGCGTTGCGCAAAGCCCAGGATAATTATAACAAAAAGGTAAATGCTGCGATTTCAGAAGCAACACAGTCGGCATCTGCGGATATTGCGCAATATATGTGCAATAAGATTGCGTCCAGTGAAACTTTCAGTAGTTCTGGTAATGAAATTAATGAACAAACACCATTGGTTGCGCCGTATTCTATTTCTTATGAAGTTGGTGCGGGTTTAACCACTGCTGATTTGGTTCAAGGCGGTTCTGGAACATCAAAAGCGTCAATGGGCGTGTTTAAAAACGATGGTTATTTGGGCGGCGCTTCGTCAAATAGCCTAGGTGGGGTTGTTAAAGATGTGACATCTTCATTTGATCGGGAATCTAGAACGTGTCATGTGTGTAGAATTATTACTACTCAGTCATGTAAAACGACGGGCAGTAAATCGTGGTTCCATAATAATCGAAACGCAGAGTGTACGTCCAAGACGAATGACCCTGTGTGTGAAGATATCAAAATGTAATGTAAAACACCGCCCATTTGGGCGGTGTTTTTTTACGCCGATTGGTAAATCGTTCCTAGATATTTTTGTTTGTTTATTTGATATAATCTGGTTATGGAAAACAAAATAATTTTTTTTAAGGAGAAAATAAACATGAAAAAAATATCTTTATTTGCTTTGTTTGCAATCGTTCCTGTGTGTGGTGCTATCGCTGGCCCGGGCATGAATAAAAATCATAACATGAATAACAACATGAATAAAAATATGATGCAACAAAATATGCCAACATATTGGTCAGTGACAGAAGTGTCCACTTTACCAGATAATACGCCGGTTGTTATGCGTGGCCGTATCACCCAGAATATGGGCGACAGTATTTATGTGTTCGAAGATTCTTCGGGAACCATCATGATGGAAATTGATGAAGAAGATTGGAATGGTAATACTGTGCGTGTGAACGATATTGTCACGGTCTATGGCAATGTCGACAAAGGCGATAATTATGTCGAAATAGATGTATCTTCTGTTGAAAAATAAAAAATGCCCGTTTGGGCATTTTTTTATTCTGTGTTTTTTTGTTTTGTTCTTTTTTTGATATTGTTTTTGTGGTATAATATATCCAGCAATGAAAATGAAATTATCTATTTTGACCGCGTTGTGTATGATGACTGTTGCACCTGCGTTTGCAGGTTGGGAACATCGTGGTTATTACACGAATGACGGATATTATACTGATAATGGTTCGCGGTTCGTTATTTCTTTGCGTGGTGGGTTGGCACTGTCGCGCGCGAAAATGAAAAATGATATTGGCAGTTTATATACAGACTATTATGTAAATGATGAAACGGGGGCGATTGTGTCATCGTTGTCGTTCATAAATGCATTTGGCGATGATCCCGAAGAATGGCCGGCAGGATATTCCTATGCAGGCTATGGCGATTTGGCGACCGTTCCGTTGAAAGAAAATTTCAGCAAAAGCAGTTTTACCGCCGGGGTGGCAATGGGATTGACTTTGCCAAACCGACCACAATGGCGAATGGAAGTCGCGTATGATTATATCGGTGAAACGCAATATAACGAAACACCGTTATTAGAAGGGACAATGAATGTCTCTGGGGGTGATTTGGGTGATTCGACCGTTCATGTGTACAGCACTGGGGCGAAATCTACAATCAGTACAGATGTGGTTTCTGTGATGGCGTATTACGATTTCTTTGAAGGTAATGCTAAAAAATTAAATACTTTCATTCCGTATATTGGATTGGGTGTTGGGTATGCGTCGTCCAAGACTGTGTTATATTTGTCTGATATTTACGGCGATTTGTCTTTGGATGAAGATTTACAAAATTATGGAACCCAGAATGCAACTACGGGTGTGCTGCAATTTGCGAATCCAACCGATAAAAACAAATATCCATCGTCAACTAATATTGCTGTGTTGGGTGCAATCGGTGCATCGTATGGAATTGCAGAATCTACGTTTATTGATGTCAGTGCGCGTTTGATGTACATTCCAAAAATTTCTTGGAGTATTGTAAATTCTGATGGTTCACAACATCGTGAATGGTTCAGTGCTGAAAATATGATTCACACCAATTTTATGATTGGTTTGCGGTTTGAATTTTAATTTAATCTGGAAATAAAATTTATTTTGGTTCGTTGAAAATACGCGCAGGATCGACCGATGTGTTTCCGCGGCGCACTTCCAAATACATTTCTGGACGGTTTGGGTCCATACGGCCAATTGGTTCGCCGGCCAAAACTTCTTGGCCAACCAAGGCATCAATTGAACCCATGTTTGTCATGACCGTATTATATCCGTTTTTATGTGACATAATAATTACTTTGCCAAAGCCCCGGAAATTATCAGCAAATTTTACAACACCATCGGCTGGTGCCATAACCAGTGCATCATTTCGTGTGCGAATACGCCAGCCATCTGATTTTAACCCCAGTGCGGTTTTTTCACCATATCGAACAACCAATCGGCCGTGCACAGGTGTATTTAATTTGCGTTTTGAAAATTTAGTGTCTGATGACATCTCTGATGAACCGACGCCCGCGGACAATTCAGAAATATTTTTCGCGCGTGCAGATAAATCTTTTAATTTTTTTTGCAGGGCAATTTGCTGATTCTTTAATTTTTCATTTTGTGCAGAACGTGTTTTCAATAATTTATCCAAAGTATTTTTTTCTTCGGTATATTTTTTCGCACTGCGGTCTAATTTTTCTTTCTCAATCGCGCGTTGTTCGCGAATTTTATCCAGTTCTTTGATTTTATTTGTTGCGTCTGTAATTTGATTGTCGAATTGTTCCGCTGCCGATGATAACAATGCAGATGTGATAATATAATCGTGCATATTTTCAGAATCAAAATTTGGATGTGATGCAATAAATAACATTCCTGCAGTTGAATCAGAAATACCATCATAACTTTGTGATAATTGCGCGCTGATTTTATCGCGTTGTGCATCTAATTCTGCGATTCGTTTGTTTAATGCGCTGCGTTGTTCTTCCAAGGTGCTGACCTGGGTTGCCGCTTTCACCAGTTTCTTTTTTGTTTGTTCGACGTCTTTGTTGGATGTTTTTATTTGCTGTTCGATTTGTTTGTTTTCCTGTTCTGTTTTTTTTATCTGGCTGTTTATTTTATCTAATTCCACAGTTGCAAATGACGGCATCAAAAACATGCCGCAGATAATCACAAAAAAAACATTCTTTAACCAATACATCAAAAGGCATTTTATCAAACCGGTTTCAAATTGTAAATGATTGAATCACAAAAAAATAGTGTTGCGTGGGGGGCTTTTTTTTATTACTATGCGACCGATAATTAAATGAAAGATAAAGGAATTTATTATGTTAAAAAAATTCATAGTGTTTTTGATTTTGTTGACCCCGATGATTGCGTGTGGCGCCGGCAAAGATAAAAAGAAAGAAGAACCAATTGTTCATTTAACAGATGAAGAAATTTATTCTGAATTGAAAAAATTGGCATTGGTGTTCGAAACTGCGCGTGATAAATTTGTAGAAGAAGCAGACGAACGCAAAATGTTAGAAGGCGCAATGAATGGAATGTTGGCGGCGCTGGATCCGCATTCGTCGTATTTATCAAAAGAAGATTTCAAAGAATTTAACGATAAAACACATGGTGAATTTGGTGGATTGGGAATTCAGATAACCAGCGACAAGGGTGCTATTCGTGTTATTTCGCCAATCGATGATACGCCTGCAGCCAAAGCCGGGATAGAAGCGGGTGATTATATTACGCATATTGACGGTGAACAGGTTTTTGATATGAATTTAAATCAGGCTGTTAAAAAAATGAAAGGCAAACCAGGGACTAAAGTAAAATTGACAGTTGTGCATTCGGGTGAAGAACCAAAAGAAATGACTTTGAAACGCGCAATTATCAAGGTGAAATCTGTTAAATTTTCTGAGAAAGAAGATACGGCCGCGGCCGATGATGACAAATTGCCAAAGATTGGTTATATTCGTATTTCTGATTTTGGTGCAACAACAACCAAAGATTTAACAAACGCAATCAAAGATTTAGAAAAGAAAAAAGTTGCAGGCTATGTTTTAGATTTGCGTAATAATCCGGGTGGATATTTGACGGCCGCAGTTGAAGTGTCTGATGCGTTTTTGGAAGAGGGCGAAATTGTTTCTACGCGTGGCAAAGAAAAGACAGATATCGAAAGAATGTTTGCTAAACCTGGGGATTTAACGAATGGAAAACCAGTTGTAGTTTTGATAAATCATGGATCTGCATCGGCATCTGAAATCGTAGCAGGTGCGTTGCAAGATAATGGTCGTGCGATTGTTATGGGATCGCAAAGTTTCGGCAAAGGCAGTGTGCAACAACAAAAACCGTTGGGTGATGGTTCTGCGATTCATATTACTATCGCGCGGTATTACACGCCCAGTGGTAAATCTATTCAAAACGAAGGTATAACCCCAGATGTTGAAGTGCTACAAAGTAAAGTTGAGGTTTTGGAAAAGAAAGAGGGTATGTTCTCGGAAGCAACTTTCAATAATTCATTGAAAAATGATGCTGCAAAAAAGAAAGGGGCAGACAAGAAAAAAGATTCTAAAAAATCTGATAAAGATGATGATGAAGACGAAGATTATTTGAATTTGACAGATGAAGAAAAAGATGCGCGCGATTATCAACTGCAGCGTGCGATGGATATGGTGCGGGCTATGTCTAAAATGGGCAAAAAGAATCTTGAAAAAATTGACGACAAAGATAAAAAAGACGTAAAAAAAGAAGACAAGAAAGATACAAAAAAAGATGATAAAAAAAATGATGTGAAAAAAGAATCTGAAAAAAAATCTGAATCAAAAAAAGATGATAAAAAATCTGAACCAAAGAAAGAAAATAAAAAATAAAAACGGGGCATTCGCCCCGTTTTTTAACGCACTTTTTGATTTACTAAATCTTCAACTTTGTTTGTCCAGCCGTTTGGTGTTATTACCCAATCACACAGACTTTTGGCCAGACAATCTTTTGCAAATAATTTGCCACTGCCTTCGTTATCAAAATATTTGTTTATTTCTTGTTCAGTGAGTTTTGTATTTTTTAAATATAAATCTTTGTATTCTGCGTTGTCGTCTTTCAGATTCATAAACGCTTGTTCCATTTCAGATTGACGAGCTGTTGTTGTTGTATATTTTCCAAAATGTATCAAATTATGTGCATGGGATGCCATGTATCTGAAACCTTTGGAACCATATATCGCGATTACACCGGCGTTGCTGGCCGCATATGATATGTTATAGGTTCTGATAATACCACCTTTGGCTTTTATCATGTCAAATAAATTGATTATTGCAAATGTGACAGTATCTTCGCCGCCACCCGAAGAAATATAAACATTAACAACGGTTTTGTCCATAGGAAGCGCGACTGTCGGGGTGTATTCTTGAATGTCCAGATCAGAATAACGTCCGACTTTCATATTTTGTTCTATGTCCACCAGCCCATTGATTACATCCATTGTTGTGTCCATATTGATTTGTGTCCGAATAAAAATGTTGTTCTTTAATATAATATTTTTTATATCGTTATTTACTGCCATGTATTTTTCCTTTGGCTGTTTGTTTAAGACAAAAATAATACAAAACATTTAATTTGTCAATTGTTTTGTGTGTAATAAATCTTGCCTTAAAAATTCAAAGGCGGTAATATTCGAAGACCAAGTTATTTATATAAATGAATTAGGAAGCAAAAATGGCAAAATTGATTGTTGATGGAAACTGGGCTGCGGCAGATGTCGCGTATCGGTGTGTTGATTGTGCGGCGATTTATCCAATCACCCCCAGCAGCACTATGGGTGAATTATCTGATGAATGGGCGTTTCAACATAAAAAAAACATTTGGGGTGTAATACCGCAAATAATTGAAATGCAATCTGAAGCAGGGGCGGCTGGTGCGTTGCATGGTGCGTTGCAAATGGGTGCGCTGGCGACCACTTTCACTGCGTCCCAGGGTTTGTTGTTGATGATTCCGAATATGTATAAAATCGCAGGTGAACAAACGCCGTTTGTTATGCATGTTGCGGCGCGCGCTTTGGCGACGCATGCGTTGTCTATATTTGGCGACCACAGTGATGTTATGGCGGTTCGTCAAACCGGGTTTGCGATGTTGTCATCTCATAATGTCCAGGCGGCACATGATATGGCGGCGATTGCGCATGCGGCGTCGTTGAAATCCCGTGTCCCGTTTTTGCACTTTTTTGACGGTTTCCGAACCAGTCATGAAGAATCTGCATTGGTGCGTCTGGATGACGAAGTTTTACGCGAAATGTTGCCATTTGATTTGGTTGCAAAAAATCGTGCGCGTGGAATGAATCCAGATAAACCATGTATTCGTGGAACCGCGCAAAACCCAGATGTTTATTTCCAGGGACGTGAAGCGGCAAATTCTCTTTATGATATGGTGCCTGAAATTGTCCAGGTTGAAATGGATAAATTTGCGCGTTTGACAGGGCGTCAATATGGTCTGGTTGATTATGTTGGCAGCAAAGATGCAAAATATGTGATTGTTGCGATGGGGTCAAGTACTGAAACCATAGAAGAAACTCTTGGCTTTTTGCCAGATGGCGTCGGGCTTATACGCGTGCATTTGTTTAATCCGTTTCCTGTTGATGCGTTTTTGAAAGCGTTGCCGAAAACTGTTGAACAAATTGCTGTATTGGACAGAACCAAAGAAGCTGGCAGTATTGGTGAACCGCTTTATCAAAATGTTCGCAATATTGTTGATTCAAAAATATCTGTGTTTGGTGGACGCTATGGTTTGGGTTCCAAAGAATTTAAACCGCGTGATGTCAAAGCGATTGTTGAATATATGATGCGCGGCGCGTTGCACCATAATTTCACAGTTGGCATAGATGATGATTTAACGCATTTATCATTGGATACTGATAAAACATTTACTATTGAAAACCCAGATGTTAAAACTGCGATATTATACGGTATCGGCAGTGACGGTACGGTTGGCGCGGTTAAAAACATAGTGAAAATTGTTGGGGAAAATTCTGATTTGTATCCACAATCATACGCAGTTTACGATTCAAAAAAATCTGGTGGCATAACTCAATCACATATCCGTTTTTCAAACAACCCTATAAAAAGTGAATATTTGGTCGAAAGCGCAGATTTTATTTGTGTGTCTAATTTTGTAATCGCGCAAAGATTTGATGTGTTCGCAGCCCTGAGACCAGGCGGAACGGTAATGATAAATACTGCGATGATGCCGGATGAAGCATTTATGAATTTGCCTAAATCGGCCCAGGAACATCTGATACGTATGCGTGCGAATGTGTATTTTTTGGATGCAAATGCAGCAGCAAACGAATTAGGTTTGGGTAATCGTATAAATACTTTCATAATGTTGAATTTCTTTAATTTAACAAAAGTTATCAACCCAGATGTCGCGAAAGAGGCAGCCAAAGCGGCGATTGAAAAAACTTATAAGAAGAAAGGAATGGATGTAGTCGCAGCAAATTGGGCGGCGGTTGATGCAGCAGAATCGTATTTGAAAAAATATGATTTTCCGTCGTCTGTGTCTGAATTTGCGCCAGATTTTATTCCTGCAATGACAATTTCTACACCGGCAGAAATTGCAGGTACTTTGGGTGAAATGGCCGCAGGGCGGGGTGATGAAATACCTGTGTCGCGGTTTCGTGTTGACGGTGCGTTTGGTGCAGGTCAATATCCGGTTGCTACATCAAAATATGAAAAACGTGCGCTGGCGACGCGTGTCGCGACATGCGATTTGTCAAAATGTATCCAATGTGGAAAATGTTCAATGCTTTGCCCGCATGGCGCAATCCGTATCAAGGTTATGAATGAATCAGATATGGAAAATGCGCGTGCAAATGGTGTGACGGTTGTGCCGATGAAAACGCCTGAATTGGGGAATGGGCTGTATTGGACTTTGAATATTTCGCCGTCTGATTGTACGGGATGTGGTTTATGTATGAAAAACTGTCCGGTTGGTGCGATATCTTTGGTGCCTATGGCAGACGGGATAAAAAATCAGGCTGCTTTTGATGCTGCATTGGATATTCCTGATTTTAATCGTTCAAAATTAAATTTGAATATTCCAAAGCATGTTGAATTGTTGCCGCATTATTTTGAATTTCCTGGTGCGTGCAGTGGTTGTGGCGAAACACCATATATTCGTTTAATGGCGCATTTGTTTGGCGATCATATGATTGTGGCAAATGCGACAGGCTGTTCATCAATTTACGGTGGAAATTTACCGACAACCCCGTGGTGTGTTGATGCGAACGGTCGTGGTCCAGCGTGGTCGAATTCTTTGTTCGAAGACAATGCAGAATATGGTCTGGGGATGCGTGTTGCATTGAATCAGAAACGTTCTGCGTTACGCAGTGTGTTATGTGAATTGGGATTCGAAGATGTAGATTCGATTTTTGCGACGACTGATACTGACGCTGCGCGTGAGATTCAGGCAGAATTAAAATCGAAATTATCGACAATGGACGGCGACCGCGCTCGCATGGCGATGGAATTATTAGATGCGGTTGTTGATAAATCTGTATGGATAGTTGGCGGCGATGGTTGGGCCTATGACATCGGATACGGTGGTTTAGACCACATTTTGCACAGCGGTGAAAACGTGAACATTTTGGTTTTGGATACCGAAGGTTATTCCAACACAGGTGGCCAGCAATCAAAATCTACACCGTTTGGTGCATCTATGAAATTTGCGATTGGTGGCAAAGAACATGCCAAGAAAGATTTAGGTTTAATGGCGATGATGTCGGGTGCCTATGTTGCCCAAATTGCATTGGGTGCGAACCAGGCCCAGGCAATTCGTGCTTTCCGTGAAGCGGCTGCGTTTAACGGTCCGTCGATAATTTTGGCATATGCACCGTGTATCGCGCACGGATTTGCTTTGCAAAACGGTGTTGAACATCAAACGAATTTAGTGAACACAGGTGCATGGCCGCTGTATCGGTTTAATCCTGCAAACATAGACGCTGGTCAGAATCCTTTGACGATTGATTCGAATGTTGCGCACCCATTGCCATTAGAAGAATTCATGAAAACCGAAACCAGATTTGCAGCAGCGCGTTCCGCCAACCCAAATTTTGATAAATTGGTTGACATGGCGCGTGCGAATAATCGTTACAAGACTGAATTGAAACAGCACATTGCGAATTTCACAATGAAAGTAAATCAAGACACTGGGGGGGACGAATAAAAATGAAAAAGGTATGGACAGTTTTGTTGGTGGCGCTGGTTGGCGCGTGTACATTCCAGACACGGCATCGTGGCTATGTGTTTCCAGACGATTTAGAAACGAAAATTTCTAACATAAAAACGACGCGTCAATTGGCGGATGAAATTGGCGACCCGCAAACGCGGACGATTTTTGGCGACGAAGTTTGGATTTATTACGGTGCAGATGAAAACCTGCGCGGGCCATTTCCAACGACATACGATAATAAAACTGTGCTGTTGGCGTGGGTAAGGGGCGGTAATGTCACCCGTACACGTGTTTTGCGTGATGCTGATTTAGACGACATAAAGATTGTGGACGGCGAAACAGAAATTCCTGCGGCGATAGAATTGAACGCATTGGAAGAATTGTTTAACAACGTCGGACGTTTTACGCCGGCAGGTCTGGGCCAGTAAAAATTTCGTCAAACATTTGTTTTTTCAAATTTTTGTGTTATAATGAACGGGACAGAGAGAATGGCAACCCAAAGGGGTATTTGAAATATGCCAGCGAAAAAGATGGATTTTAAAACCGGTCAATATGTTGTCTACCCGACCCAGGGCGTGGGCAAATTATTGCGCATCGAAGAACAAAAAATCGGCGACCAGAAAATTAAAATGATGGTGATTGATTTCGAACGCAATCACATGACATTGCGTGTGCCGTTGGACAGGGCGGAATTATCGGGGCTGCGTCCGGTGACCAGTGCGAAAAAAATGGACGAAGCGATTGCGTCGGCCAAAGGCAAAGCGGGCGCCAAGCGTATGATTTGGGCGCGTCGTGCAGCACAATACGAAGAAAATATTAATTCTGGTGACCCAATGAAACTGGCCGAGGTTGTACGTGACCTGCAGCGTCGCAGTGCGGCCGACACAATGACTTTTTCGGCGCGCCAGTTATATTTGCGTGCATTGGAACGCATGGCCCAGGAATTTGCTGTGTTGCATAAAATTGATTTAGATGCGGCGTCTGATAAAATCGAAGATATTTTGGGGATTCCAAAAGAAATTGATTTAAATGCAGTTGACCCAGACGACGAAGAAGAAATTGATGACGAAGACAGTTAAAAAAAATCCCCAGATTGGGGATTTTTTTTATTATTTCGATTCGATTACAACCATTGCTGCGCAGTAATCGCTTTGGTCGGTGAT
>JAZROV010000009.1:0-24447 GCA_045648885.1 Candidatus Enterousia sp. | reverse complement strand
GGGAGGGGAACTTTTTGCCGCGACGAGTGCAAAGATTCTCCCGCACTGGGGGAGTACGTTCGAAGAACGGGAGGGGGGTAACGAAAACCCCACCGCCACGCGGTGGGGGAAAGGAGTAGATGGGGATAATATCCCAACCTACGAAAACACCCCAGAACCGAGAATTAATTCTGGGAAGGGCTGACGAATTGCCATCCCGTGAATGTATATCCACGTTTGTCTGGATGTGTTGACGGAACCGTCAACGATTCGTCGTATGTACAAGAACCAGATGTAAACTGTGTTCCGTTTTCATTATTCCAACTTAATGTAATATTATTCGCAACGCATTGTGCAGGTGTTGGACTGTTGCTGATTGACCCGAGCACCGCAGCGCGGAAGCCCGTGCGGTCGTTCACGTCGAGCGCGCAGCCGGCAGCGCAGTCGCGCGCACAGTCATCCGCGTCCACGTCGTCGGCGGATAACACCCAACCGGCAGCCAGAGATTGTTCCCCACCACCAGACGGTGTCCATGATGTCGGTTTGCACCAACAATATTGACCAGTGCTTTCGCTGTTAAATGTATCCCCGGAACGTAACCAGTTTGACGAATCGTTGTTATAATTCCCGTTACCGTTATCGCCCGCTGTGCTGTTACAACTGGCGATGCCATGCATAGTTCCCTGGGTCGCACCCGATGTCCAACTGATTTTCCATTCACCGTTTGACAGGTCGTTATATTCTGCTAATTGTGATGATGTATATTCGCTTTCATCCATACACCCGTCATCGTAATTGCAATACTGTATACCGTATTCGTCAGTGTAATACGATTTAGCGCGAACCGAACCATAGTTTGGTCCGGCGTTCGCCGCTGGTAATGTTGGTGCTGCCGCCGCCGCTACATAATGATATCCAGTTACGCATCCGTTTGTTGATGCAGGGGCACACTGATTCGGGGTTGCGCCACCCGCGTAATAACGTCCTGTCACCGCCGCAGAATGTGCAACGTCAGATGTTGTACATTCACGATACCACGAATCGGCACTGGTGGAATTCGTGTCGGATAATGTATATGTTCCAGAACATGCCGTTATACCCTGGTTATTTGATGCACTGTATGTAAATTGTGCGTTGCCACTGCCCGGGCAGTAACTGTTTGCTGGACATGTTGCGCAATTATTATCCGTGTATTGTGTATCCGTTGACCAACCATTACCCGCGGGCAGGTATGTTCCCGCGGCACAGGTATACGAATTTATCGAATATTGTGCCGTGGCGTTGGCGGTGCCACTGGATACACCCAAATCGCCGATTGTACATTGTGCGCCGGTTGTGATTACATCGCCAACCGCCGCCATTGATGGCGATGCGATTACCAATGCCAAAACACTGGTTAATATCATATTTTGTTGTTTCATAACATTTTTCTCCTTTCCATTTATCAAAACAAAACCACCGAATCTGTGTTGGTGGTTGGAGGTTCAGAACAATTCAGATAGGAAATTGTGCGCTTTATTCAATATATTCAGCAGCCCTCCAACCCATGGTTGGAGATTTTTTACGTCCGTATTTTTATTACGAGACGCCTATCTATTTCGGGTTCTGATACCCCATCGGAAGAATTCTTTCCGACATGGGCATTTTAACACAAATTAAAATTTAATAAAAGCGAAAAAATAAACGGCATATTTTTATGCCGTTTCGGTTCTTTAAATGTTTTTATGTATCGCAGTGTAAATCGTTCCCAAATCAGTCTTTAACAACGTGGCCTTTAATTTGTCGCCGTCATTTGTTTGATCTGCACCTGATAATATTTTTTCAAAATTGCGTGTGAATTGTGTTGCCTGGGAATTAAAGACTTTGTCAGATTTTAACAATTCACGAATTTGTTTGCCGTTTGTCGCTGCGAACATTTTAACCAGCCATTTTGCAAAAATCTTTTTGTCGCCGTCATTATATTTTTTCCAAACGACATCTGGAATGTCTGAACCCGATGCACGCGTCAAATCAACAGATTGTTCGTACAATTTTTCAAACATTTTATCTACATTACTTAAAAAATCTTTGGTGCTGATTGGTTTGAACGCCGGAGTGGGGGCCGTTTTGATTGCGTCCATTGGTGCCGATGCACGCGCAATCATCATTTGTTTGTTTAAACTTTGCATTGCGTCGACCGCTTTGGCATAATCAGACATCAAATCAATCATTTGCTGACGTGATTCGCCGGCTAAATCGCCCAGTTTTGCCGATGAAGAATTTATATTTTCTAATGATTCATTTATCGTCGTTTTCATCAAATTGATTTTATCAACCAAAGTATTCACAATTTGTTCTATGTGTTCGCTCATCTCTTTGGAACCAGACGACAAATCGGGCAGGGCTGTATAATATTTTTCAATCAATTCCGACAGCGGTTTTAACTGTTCTGTCGTTTCTGTGGACATTTTTATCAGGTTTTCAGATTGCCCTGATAATTGAGTGTGCGCTTTGTTCATTTCTATCAATGTTTCGCGCACGCCGATGCCCATGCTTTTCACAGAACTCGCAAATTCGGACGCCGCGCTTTTGGTGTTTTCCAATGTAGTATTCGCTACGCCGGAAACTTCGGTCAATTCTTTCACTACGCCAATTGAAAAATCATGAATTTCACCATTAAAGCGATTGGTTAACCCCGATAATTCATTCGCAACACCGCGGACAGAATTCGTCGTAGTCATCGTTGAATTGTTCAAAGATTCTATGGTTGATTCCAGTTTGCGAATTTGTTTATCAATTGATGTTTCCGCCAAACGAATTGCAGATGCCACTATGTTCGCAGTTTCTGTCAGTGTGTTCGATTGTTTTATTAATTCTTTGCCTGTGCGCTTTGTGAATTCAGACATTTTGGTCAAATAATCATTCAACAATTTATCGTTTTTATGCATCGTTTCATCGTAATCTGTGGACGATGTCTTTATATTGTTAAATCCGTCTGTGACGTTCGTGCTTAAATCGGTCAGTTGCTGTTGTAATTGTGCAGCCGCAGTAGTTATATCGTTCATGCCGTTATTGTTCGCGCTGAACGAATTTTGCAGTTGTTCAGATATCTGTTTTTCATTTTCACTGCATTGGGCGATTTGTTCATTGATTTGGTTCGCGCGTTCAGATGTCGCAGATGTGGTTTCGTTTATCCGGTTTAATAACACATCTAAATTTGCAGAAAAATTGTCAGTCGTTTTCTGGACAGATTCCCATTTGTCTGAATTCACAATCGTTTGCAGGCCGTCAGTAGTGTTTTCCAGACGCTGAGACATATTTGCAATTTTTTTTGTCGCATCGTCAGCCAATTCAACCAATTTATCGTTTTGAATCGTTAAATCATTTTTTATTTGTTCTGAATGTTGAATTTGAGTGTTTAATGCGTCCGCCATAGTCTTAAAATTATTGTCTATTTTATCAATTTCATCGCGTAACAATGTTTGTAATACACGTGTGGCGTCTTTAATTTTTGCACGATCTGGGGTTGTGATAAATTCTAACAAAGATTCCATAACCCGTTGAGATTTGCGCGAAATAAAAAATATAACGCACAATGAAATAAATAATAATACGCCCAACGATAATGATAAAATAAACAAAGTTTGATTCATCTTTTCCCCCAATCAGTAAATAAACATTCCTTGCAGTCTAAGGAAATATATACTAGAATCTTTCCAAGAAAGCAAGAAGTATAAATGGCCACTAAACAATTTTTTTCACCAGACCAAATTATCGCATCTGACCCGGCCAGAAATATATGGGTCCAGGCCAATGCAGGTACTGGAAAAACGACGGTTTTAATACAAAGATTGCTGCGTATTTTATTCCGCGATAATCGCGACAATATAAATGCGCATACCTCAGGCGTTTTGTGTCTGACATATACGAATGCAGCCGCAGGCGAAATGCGTAATCGTATTTTATCGGAATTGCGCAAATGGGCTACTGTGGACGATAATGCGTTGGCGGAATTATTAGACGATGTGACTGAAAATACGCCGGTTCCTGACACAGATTTAGCGTATGCGCGCAAAATATTTTTTACATATATCGATAATCCAGAAATATTGAAAATTAAAACTATTCACAGTTTTTGTGAAGAAATTTTGCATCGTTTTCCATTAGAAGCAGGTATCAGTCCTGCATGGTCATTGGTGTCGGGTGCGTCCCAGACTGTGTTATTGCAGACTGCTTTTGATAATATGATAAAAACATCTTTTGCGTCTGGCGATAAAATGCGAAAAACATTGGATGCGTTCTACAAAATCATAGATATAAAATCTGAATACTTTTTGAATGATTTATACAATTTGTTGATTGCGCATTATAAATCATTTTTTGTTGTTGATAATGCAGAAAAATATCGCGAATACTTTTTTAATAAAACAAAAGAATTTTTAGGTCTGGATAAACCGCAAAAAAACGAATTAGATGTCTCTGAAATTCAAAAAATAATCGATTATGCAACAAATATAAAAAAACCGGCAGCATACATAACAAATATTATCAATTTATCAAAACAATATATTGAAAATACTATTGATTTTGAAAAATACAAAAGTGTTTTTTTAACCAAAGAAAACGAAATAATTAAAAATATTTTGAAACACGATGTGTTTGTTGATGTTGCAAATCAGGTTTATAATATTCAACAATATAAAATGAACAAATCTGTGTTTGAAAACACAATGGCTTTGTTCGATTTATCGATGGCTTTTGCGGAAAGTTATAAACATGTCAAACAAGAACGCAATCTGCTAGATTTTGAAGATTTGGTTTTGTACACGCAAAAACTTTTATCAAAGCCCGATGTTATGGGGTGGGTTTTGTCGCAACTGGATGTTTCTATTTCGCATATATTGGTTGATGAAGCGCAAGATACCAGTCCACAACAATGGAACATTTTAAAAATGTTGTCTGGTGATTTTTTTACAGACGGCGATACAAAAAACAATCGGTCTATATTTGTTGTGGGCGATACAAAACAGTCTATATATGGATTTCAAAACGCAGATCCGAATGCTTTTGCAGCCAGCCGTGACGCGATATCTGAACAAATCAAACAGAATTACCGCGCAATTCAAGAGGTTGCGTTGGATCAAAGTTTTCGTTCTGTTGAACCGATATTAAAGACTGTCGATTATTTTTTTGGTAAAGAAAACGTGATAAAAAACACTGGTTTTCATAACAATACGCACAAATGTTTTCGAATTGGCGAAATTGGGGCGGTAGAAATACACGCGTTATCCAAATATGATGCGGTCGGCGACGATAAAACAAAACAATACGTTCGAACGATAGCAGATAAAATAGAATCAATCATACAAAACGAAAAAATATCACCAAAAGATATAATGGTTTTGTTACAAAAACGTCGGCCATTTGCAGAACCTTTGTCTAATGCATTAAAACGCAAAGGTATCCCGGTCGCGGGCAGCGACAGGATAAATTTACCATCTTTTCCGGCAATCAAAGACATGTTAAATTTGGTTCGGTTTTGTATAAATACAAAAGACGATTACAGTTTATGTTGTGTATTAAAAAGTCCGATTTATCAATTGAAAGAACGCAATATTTTTAATTTGTGCAAAATTAAAAATGATGGTAAAAAAGACACTGTTTTTGATGTTTTACGTGATACGCATAACGATATTTATAATGATTTATTGGAAACGATAAATCAGTCTGAAAAATTAGCACCATATTCGTTTTTTAACTATGTTTTGAATAAAAACAATAATCGCGAAAAGATAATTTCTGGATTGGGCCAACAAGTAATCGATCCATTGGAAGAATTTTTAACAATGTGTTTAGCATACGAACGAACCCAACCTGGGACATTGCGTCATTTTCTTAAATGGTTCATAACTGGCGACAGTGAAATCAAGCGCGATATGGATGCATCAAATGGTGTGCGCATAATGACTGTTCATGGCAGCAAAGGTTTGGCGTCGCCGATAGTGTTTTTAATTGATACAATCACTATTCCAAAACCAGATACCATATTAAATACAAACTATTTGCACGACAATGAAAATTATGATTTGTGGATATGGAAAACATCAAATTCCAACATAATTGATTCAATCGTTGAAAAAAATAAAAATGATTCAGTGGCAGAATATTACCGATTGCTTTATGTTGCAATGACACGCACACGGGATAAATTATACATATATGGATGCGACACAGAACGTGTGCCCGAAATTTCATGGCATAATCAATTATGGAATGTTTTATCGCAAATCAAAGATGCCAGATTGGATGAAGAGACTATACGGATAACAAATGACACAAAATTTAACTGATTTTTTAACGGATGCGGCAAACAAAAAATACGCGACGCAAAATGGCACGAAGATTCATGCCAAATTAAAAAGCATCGTTATAGATGATGTTTGCGGTAATTCAGGCGACATCAACATTGTTAATCAAATTTTAAATACACCAAATTTGTCGCGATATTTTTCAAAAATTGCCCAAACAGAAGTCCCAATCGCAGGCGTCATAAACGGCGTTTTTATCAGTCGTCGCATCGACCGATTGTTGATAAACGACGCCGCAAAAACGATAGAATTTATAGATTATAAATCAGACATAAATAAAAACACATTTATTGAACAATATAAACACCAATTAAACGAATATGCAAAATTATTAAAATCTGCGTATCCAGATTACATAATCACCGGTGGTATTTTATGGACACAAGATTGGCAGTATAATCAAATAATTTCTTTATAAAAATTCTTGAATTTTTATAGCAATTTTGGCTATAATCGCGACATGTTAACAAGCCTTTGTATTTCGAATGTTGTTTTAATAGAAAAACTGAATTTGCAATTCGGTGGTGGTTTGAATGTTTTAACCGGCGAAACAGGCGCAGGCAAAAGTATTTTATTAGACGCGTTATCGTTGGCGTTGGGTGCGCGTTCTGATACTGGTTTAATTCGTTCAGATTGTGATAATGCGGCCGTCACAGTTGAATTTGATTACATAAACGAAAACATCAAAAATATTTTAACTGAAAATGGCATAGATTTTGATTCGAATTTGATTTTACGTCGCACATTATCGCGTGATGGCAAAAGCAGGGCGTGGGTCAACGATATACCTGTATCTGTTAAGACTTTGAAACAAATAGGCGATGAGATTGTCGAAATTCACGGACAATTTGAAAATCATTCTTTGTTAGATGTTGGTACACATTTAACCGGTCTGGACGATTATGCAAAATTGTATATGCCTGAATTTGCGGGTTTGTTGAAACAAACATATGATGCCTATATTGATTTACATAACAGCGAAAAAAAGTTAAGACAATTATCTGAATTATTGGAAAAATCTGCAAACGAACGTGATTTTTTGGAACACAATGTGAATGAATTGCGCGCTTTGAATGTTCAACCAGGCGAAGAAGACGAATTATCGACCAAACGTGCCGCAATGATGGATGCAGAAAAAAACGCGTCTATTTTGTCAGATGCATTAAGTGCTTTCAGCAATAACGGACACGGTCTGGACGAACAAATTTGTTCGGTTGCGCATATATTAGAACGCATAAAAACAACGCCAAACCCATACAGCGAACAAATTGATAAACTTTATGATGTGGCAGAAACTTTGGCGACAATATCTGAACAAATCAAACCCGAAAATACAGATGTTGATGATATCGACGCCATAGAAGAAAGACTGTTTGCAATTCGTGCAGTTGCGCGTAAACATCGTGTTACGGCTGATGAATTGCCAAATAAATTGGTACAAATGGAAAATGAATTAAACGCCATTGATAACAGCGATTTTGAATTAAAACATGCCCGGGCAGATGTTGAAAAATTTTCTGGGATATTTAATGAGTTTTCAGAAAAATTACACAATATGCGACAACAGGCGGCCGCCAGTTTGCGTGAAAAGATTTTATCTGAATTGCCAGATTTAAAACTAGGAAACGCAGACTTTACGGTTGATTTTGCAAAAACGAATGGGGCTGTAAACGGTACAGATGCCGTTGTGTTTATGATAAAAACAAATCCTGGTTCACCATTTGCACCATTAAATAAAATCGCATCAGGCGGTGAATTGTCACGCTTTATGTTGGCATTGCGTGTTGCTTTAAATAATCCAAATAATCATAAAACACTTATATTCGATGAATTAGACACGGGGATAAGTGGCGCCACCGCCAGTGCAGTCGGTCAACGCTTAAATAAATTATCTGAAAACGAACAATTGTTGGTAATTACTCATTCGGCCCAGGTTGCAGGCTTTGCGGACAAACATTTTAAAATTTCAAAACAAAGTTCTGAAAACAAAACAACCACGCATGTGGATGAAATATCTGGTGACGACAGAATAAATGAAATCGCGCGTATAATCAGCGGTGCAAAAATTACACCTGAATCAATTGCAACGGCAAAAACATTGATGAAAGATTAAAAAAACCGCCAAATGGCGGTATTTTTTATTATTCGTATCTGGCATTTTCCAGTGCGCGTTTGCCCAGAGAATACACTTTGTTTTCGACAGCAGACATTTTATCCATGGCTTCACGAATTTTTTTCAAGAACGCGGCTTTTGCGTCCAGATGTTCGATGACTTCAAAGATATCTTGGTGTTCGCGTGTTTTGAACATAGTATTCCGCCAATCCATTTCCGCAACGATTTCGCCCATATATTTGATTGTATAAACGCCGACTTTTTTGTCGTATGTGCAAACGATTATATCTTGGTCATGAAAATCTTTCACAGTCTGAGATTTAACAGATTTTTTTGTGTCATTATTTTCAACAATATAAATATCTGTCCGACTTAAATGTTTCAATAATTCCTGTTTTATTGCGAAGTTCAAAGGCTTTTTAGGTGGAAATAATACCTGGGTCATGTTGTTTATCCTTTTTGTTACGATGTCATTATAATCATACTATGATTTTTTATCAAGTTGTAATATACCATCCCAAAATTCGATTGATGCAGGTATCGAATTTTGACTGCTGATTATATTATCATTCTGGTCACGAACAATCGCATATCCGCGTTGCAAAACGTTTTTATAAGACAACGAATTTAACATTTGTCCAATATGAATAATTGATTGATTTAACGAATTAAATTTGTTTTCTAAAACCAAAGGAAACCGTGCGATTAAATCCATTTTTTGATGTACGGCCTGTGTTTTTGCGCCAATAATCAAATTCATAGTTTTTACAACATCATCCAATCGCTGGGCGCGTTCCATTAAAACCTGGTTTGGGCTTTTGATGTTTATGTTCACAACGCGTTGTTTAAGATTTGCCAGTTGTCCCATGAAAGCTTTGTTTAATCGATGCGACAAATTATCAATTTCTTGAATCAAAGATATCTTGGTCGGGACAACCATTTCTGCCGCCCCAGTCGGCGTAGGTGCACGCACATCGGCTGCATAATCAATCAACATCCAATCAGGTTCATGTCCAACCCCTGAAATCAGTGGAATATGACTGCGTGCAGCGGCACGTACAACAATTTCTTCTGAAAATGGCAATAAATCTTCCAATGCACCACCACCGCGTGCAACAATAATTACATCAACATTATTCATTTTGTTGAAATATTCAATACCTGCGGCAACTTCTGCGGCAGCAGTTGCACCCTGGACAGTTGCAGGATAAAGCAATACACGCACCGGAAAACGTTCGCGCAGACGGTTTTGAATGTCTTGGAAAGCAGCCCCAGTTGGACTGGTCACTACGCCAATCGTTTGCGGAAAACGCGGCAAAGGCTTTTTTCTGGCCGCGTCAAACAAACCTTCGGCAGCTAATTTCTGTTTGCGCATTTCCAGCATTTTTAAAATCGCGCCAACCCCCGCCATTTCAATAGAATTAATAATAATTTGATAATTACTGCGGGCAGGGTAAGTTGTAAAACGCCCTGTGATAATGACTTCCATGCCTTCTTCAAGTTTAAAACCCACGGGCGTTCCGCGCCAAATAATAGCATTTATCGCCGCATCAGAATCTTTGATTGTCATGTACAGGTGTCCTGATGATGCATGCGTAATTTGCGATAATTCACCACGAATACGAATTTCAGGAAAGGCTGTTTCAACAACTTTCTTTAACAGCAACGACGCATCAGAAACACTGAAAATCATATCTGGTTTTACAAAAGGTTCGGGTTTTTGCAACATATTATTTTCCATTTGATTTGTTTTTTAATAATTCGTATATATCAATATCTAATGCATTTGCAAATTTAAATGTCATATCTTTTGGATGCAGGCCAATGAATGCAGTGTGTCCTAATTCGTACGGAATTTCATTGTATCCTTCGATTGCAAATTGGTCGTATGTAATATCAAAAAATTTACCGCTGGGGCGATGCTTTAAATAATGATGCGAAGCGTGCCCAGACCAATCATCTTCGGAAATGCACATCAATTCCCAATCTTGTACCCCCATAGCGACCGAAAATGTGATGCTGGCAACGCGGCAAAAACCAGCAGAATCATATCCCAGATTCCATATGTCACCTTTGCGATTGACGAAAACATACTTTTTGATTTCGTCGTATTTGAATGCTTCACGAAAAAGTTTTGTAAAATAGACTGCTTTTTTTGTGTCTTCTTCCGAAAGCCCAAACGTATGTATTTGCGCCAATAACTTTTCGGTTGCAGATTTATACAAAGCTTTTCGGTCTAATTTTTCCATAGCCGAAATATTACTATAAAATCACAAAAAAATCAATTGTTATAATTCGGTCAACGGCCAACGCGGGCGGGGCGCAATCGGTTTTTGAACGGTATTTCCGATTTTGTAATTTTCAATACCCGCCCATGCGATCATTGCACCATTATCAGTACACAAATTCATTGGTGGTGCCGCAAAAAACATACCAGACCGACCGGCCAATTCTTCCATAGCAGCACGAATAGCGCTGTTTTTCGCAACGCCACCTGCGACCACCATAGTTTTGGGTTTGGCAGCTTTTACACGATTGTCTTTTAACGCATTGGTTAAACGATTAGTAATACAATCAACCACAGCCAATTGAAAAGACGCACAAAAATCATTTATAAAATCGTCATCAATTTTTGTTTGCTCTATTTTATCCAATATCATCCGTGCTGCGGTTTTTATACCAGAAAAAGAAAAATCGCATCCGGGTTTATCACATAATGGACGTGGAAAATGAAAACGTTTTGAATTGCCCATTTTTGCACGTTTATCGACAATCGGGCCACCTGGATATCCCAGACCTAACATTTTTGCAACTTTGTCAAAGGCTTCGCCAGCACTGTCATCCAAAGTTTGCCCAATTAATTCATATTTCCCGACATTATGAACCAATAAAATCTGGCAATGCCCCCCCGACGCCAGCATCAACAAATAGGGGAATTCTACATCTATATTTGTGTTTGTATCGCTGGCTGATGCCGCGCAAAGACGCGGAACCAAAGCGTGTCCTTCTAAATGATTTACCGCGACCAACGGTTTATTCTTTGCGTTCGCAATACCTGTTGCTGCCATCCAACCAATTAAAACACCACCAATCAATCCAGGCCCAGCCGTTGCAGCAATAACATCAATATCATCAATCGTTTTATTTGCACGTTCCAATGTCAATCTGATAACCTCATCAACCGCCAAAATATGCGCACGTGCTGCCAATTCAGGAACAACACCGCCGTATTTTTGATGTTCTGGAATCTGGGAATAAATAATATGCGACAAAATATTTTTATTTTCATCTACTATCGCGGCACTGGTTTCATCGCACGAAGATTCGATACCCAAACAAAGCAAAGCCTGTCCAGAATTTTTATGTTCCAGATTTGCACCCATATCCATACGAATAATTTTTTCTTCACTCATTTTATTTCCAATATTGATATACCTAAATTATTTTTGACGTGTTCGCGCATATATTCTTGAAAATCGACATCTATGACGCGACCATGTCGACTGGACGCGTGCCGCAAAACACCGTTCGGCAACAAAAAGCCGATGTGCGACACCGCCAAATCAGTTCCTATTTTATCACGAATTTTTGGATTGTCGATTATAAATAACACTATCACAGGTTTTGTAATTTTTATCTCGTTCACATAATCACGTGGAATGTATTCTATTTTTACAGTTCGTTTTGGAATGTCTGTTTTTATATTATGCGCCGTTTTAAACCAGCGTTTTTTATCAATTACAACCTGGCGAGTTGCCAAATGGTCTGAATATTTACGCGAAGCATTTTCAACAATATCTGTGTTGTTGTTTATCCAATCGGTTTCAATAAAATGATTACGTGTTAAAAACCCAATTTCGCCGTTTTTATATCGTATTTTGTTTAATATGTCCCGGTCGCCATTGGCCAATGCAGTCTCTACAAAAGTCATACAATCAAATGCGTCAAATCGAATAAGCGGGTCGGTATCCGGTGCGATTTCTTCACCTAACGGGTCGTTTACATATTTTACCCCGACATATTGTTTCCCAATATACATTGGATCAGATTTGGAACACGCCGCGATAAACAAACAAAATAAAAAAACATGTATACTATTTTTCATCTTGGGCGATTTTAATACCGTTATAGCAAATTACTATGGCATCACGAATATCCATTTTCTCTGAATCCGGTATTTGCGCGATTTTCGAAACACACTGCAACAAAAGTTCTTGGTCAGTATAATCAGACACCACACGATTCAATGTTGCAATTTGTTGTTCAGATGTTAAATCTGACCATTTTTCCATACTGGCATTTTCAAATGTATAATTATATTTCACAAAAAAACCCAATACCACCAAAACAACCACCACAGTCGCCGCAATGGATATTTTTAAAATTCGTTTAACTGTTTTAATTTTTGCTTTCTTTGACATATTTCAATCTATTCGCATTTTTCAACCCATACGTCGTATGTGTCGTTTTGCAACGGGTTTTGCCCAGGTTCATTTCGATTCATCCAACCACTGAAAATACGGCCATCGGTTTTGGTATAAATTTCCAGAAACACAAAGAAATTTTCAGCGTCAAACGGGTCAGATTGTTTGCAATTTCGAACATTTAAAATTAAATTATCAAATTGAATATCTTGATTCAAAGGAATTGTCAATAATTGGGTTTTTCCAGCGGCTTTGTCCATAACGCGCAGGGTTGCCAAATCTCTTTCAATATATGCAAAACCGGGCAGAGCGATAAACATTGCCAAAAACCCAGAAATTAAAAAACAAATTTTTTTATTCATACGCATAATACTATCATGATATTTTATTGTGGTCAATTTAATAAATATAAAATAAAAAAAACACCCCACATTGTGGGATGTTATTGAAACGTTGTGAAAGATTATTCTGCGTCTTTTTTAGTATTATTTGCAGACAAATCTTCAACAATACGAGCTTTTTTGCCAGACAATCCACGCAAAAAGAACAATTTCGCACGACGAACTTTACCGACGCGAACTTTTTCGATTTTTTCGATTGCAGGGCTGTACAATGGGAATTTGCGTTCAACACCGACACCGTATGATTCGCGACGCACAGTGAAAGATGCGTTGTTTCCATTTCCACCGTCGCGTGCAATAACAACACCTTCGAACAATTGGATACGGAATTTATCCCCATCTTTGATTTTTACATGAACTTTCAAAGTATCACCAGCTTTGAAATCAGGGATAACTTTGTTGCCTTTTAATTTAGCAATTTGTTCTTGTTCAATTTTTTTAATAATGCTCATTTTTTCATTTCCTTGGTTAAATCTGGACGACGTAGTTTTGTTATTTCGTCCGATTGTTGTTTCCGCCACCGTTCGATATTGCCATGGTGACCGGACAGCAGGACTTCTGGGACACTTTGTCCACGCCATACTGACGGACGGGTATATAATGGCCATTCTAACCCGCCGATTTCGAAACTTTCGTTGCTGGTGGCCTCAATACCACCACCGACGACATTATCAACCAAACGAACGGTACTGTCAATAAAAACTTGCGCGGCAATTTCTCCGCCAGACAGCACATAATCGCCAATTGATAATTCCATAATATTATACACATCCAGAACCCGTTGGTCAATTCCTTCGTACCGACCACAGAGTAGGGTATAAACCGCATTTTCTGAATCTGTTGCAAATTCACGAACCATTTTTTGGTTTAAAACTTTGCCACGAGGTGAAAAATATATGATTTTTCCAGGGTTTTTGATTGAATCCAATGCGTTTCCCAACACATCAGGCCGCATAACCATCCCCACGCCACCACCGAATTGTTCATCATCGACACTGCCATAGTTATTCATGGCAAAATCGCGAATATTTATAACATCCATTGACCATATTTTTTTATCCAACGCACGCCCAACCACACCACCACCCAGTGTGCCTGGAAACATTTCTGGAAAAACAGTCAATATGTTAAAGTGCATTTTTACCGTCCAGTATTATCTTTCATCGTGCAATTTTTGCAAATTGTTTTCAAAAAATTGCGATTAAACAATTCTTTTTTGCGGTCGTCTTCAAAACCAGAATGAACAAAAACCTGGTCTCCTGCACCAAATGTTATATGCCCTGGAATTTGGGCAATCGCAGGACAATCGTAAACATTTAAAACGCCGTCATGCAGTTTAAATGCACAGGTCTTATGATAGATATTACCGCAACCATCATAAAAATTCAGAGTCTTCTTAACTGTTTCTTTTTTCATGTTTTTGCTCTCAAAATTATTCGCGTTCAACGTGTTTCAATGTGCAATTTTGACACATTTTCGTCAAAGCACTAACACCTTTTGGGAAAATTACAGCCGGTTTTGATTGTAAAATAATATTCACATTAAAATCTGTTTCTATTTTAAAATTGTATGGCGCACCAGATTTAACAATTGCGGATATTATTGGACAGGTATTAAAATCTAAACTGGAATTTTTTACCTGGAAATCACATTTTGCTGAATGCAGTAATTTACTATCATTCACAACTTTAACACCATATACTATTACTTGTGCGTGTTCTTTGGACATATCTGTTTTACCTTTTTTTTGTGCTTTTAATTGCGTTGTTTTTGGCATTCTTGGCAAATTTGTTGCATGCGCATTAATGCCTCTTCGTATTTGGCATGTTCTTGGATATATGGTTTATCCAAACAAACAACAGATTCATTTATAGATTTATGAAAAAGTTCTGGTTTCTGGCTTACATATTGATTCACAGGGCAATTATTTTTGTTCATACCCTTTGGACATTCTGCGCAGATAAATTGAATATTGATTATGTTATGCATTTTTAATTCCTTTTATTTCACGGTTATTATGCCTCTCTCGAAATCTACGTTTGCACCAATGAAAGACACCATATCGCCATTATCTAATTCTATGATGTCCCCAGCGCCAAAATTTTGGAAACAATCAACGTGGCCGATGATTTTTCCGTCTTTTTCAACGGCGAACCCAATCAAATCAGATTGATAATATTCGCCGTTTTGTTTTAATTCTGGCAAATCATCGCGTGATATAAATAACGAAGTCCCACGCAATGTTTCTGCCATATTTCTGTCAGATACCCCATCAATTCTTGCGATAATGACGTTCGTATGCGGAACAGAACGCACAAAATGAATTTTATCTGATGCTATATTGTCGCCAAAAACGGACAACTTTTTAAAATCATCCGACTTTGCGGTGAAAGTTTGAACACGTACTTCGCCCCGAATACCTTGGGGGGCAACAATTTTTCCAACCAAGATGTTTTTATTATCTTTCAAAGATTTTACCTTTGTTTACGATTTAAACCAAAACAATTCTTGCCATCATTCAAGATATCATAAAGGCTTTTGATATATTCAATCTCATCTATACCATTTTCAATCGCATATAACACCATTGATTTAAGATTCACCTTATAAGATCCAAACACGTTGAATCTCACAGTAGCACTTGGAAACCACAACGAATCAAAAACACTATTTAATGCTTTTTTATATTGTGAACATGTATACTTCTGTCCAGGGTGCCAGGCTTCTTCACTTAACATCATGAAATACTATGTGTCAAAATTTATTATTCTGCTTGTGTTTCGGTTGAAACTTCTGCCGGGGCAGGTTCTTCAACAGGTGTTTCAGCTGGTGCTTCTGCAGCTGCTTTGGCTGCTGCTTCTGCGGCTGCTTTTTCTTCTGCGATTTTTGCCAATTTTTCGGCTTTATCTTTCGCTTTCATCTGAGTTTTTTCAGACGGTTGATTTTTCTTGGTCTGGGTCGGAATTGGTTTTGCAGCAACTACGCCTGCATTTGCCAAAAATTTATAGACGCGGTCAGAGGCTCGTGCCCCCTTGGCCATCCAAGATTTGATTTTTTCAATATCTAAAATGACACGTTTTTCGTCGGTTTTCGCCAACATAGGATTATATTTTCCAACTGTTTCCAAGATATTGCCAGAATTACGAGCATTTCTTGAATCTGTCACAACCACATGATAATATGGGCGTTTTTTTGCACCATAGCGCGCTAATCTGATAACTGTTGCCATAAAAGTACTCCTTTGTTTATGTTTTTGCGTTATCTTTTTTATCTTTGTTTCATAAATTGCATACAAAAAACACAACATCAAGAACGAAAACTCGTCGGATGATGTTCCTTGCGCATACCGCGCACAGGTGTTTCAGTAATAGCAATCTTTGGATTTGCCCCCGTATTATGAAACAAAAAAACGCAGAAGTCAAACAATTATTAAAAATTCAACTTTATTAAATTGACAATTTGATAGCGACCATATATTATTAACGATGTTTTGCGGGCGTGGTATAATGGCAGCACGAAAGCTTCCCAAGCTTTAGACGAGGGTTCGATTCCCTTCGCCCGCACCAAAAATAGAGCCGACCTTGTGTCGGTTATATTTTTGGATTGTGGCGGTGGAAGAGAACCCGATAAAAGGGGTTCGAAAACAAGTAGATTTTGGAAGCGACAGCGCACCGAAATCGTTACGGTTTGCGCGCAGGCATTTATGCCGAGCGATTCCCTTCGCCCGCACCAAAAAATCAATCGGTATTTTGTATAAAAACAAGCCAAATTTGACCCCAGAACGAATAAAAGATATATTTGAATACCAGCTATTACGGTATTACAGGGGCGATTGTATAACCCATAAAATCTATAAAATAAGCTTTGTTTGTATTTGTTGATTTTAGTAGAAAGTGTTTTTTTTGCGATATTTTGGATTTATTAAAAATTTTTATAATCCTAATTTAGATATCGCTTTTTTCATAGCATCCCCAATCATCCAGGAACTTTGTTCTGTCAATTCTTTTCTGTAATCGGCGTATGAATGACCAGCGTAACCTTGGATATATCCTTCTTTGCTTCCCAAATCTGCTAGTTGCGACCCTAGTATTCCCCTGTTTGGATTTAAGCGATCAACCTTGTGTGCTTGTTCGTGTGCAAGTGTTTTCATTACATCCTCAAAACTCATGTTGGGAAAATGTCTACTACTTAGATACACATTGCCACCAGTTTGAAGCCCCAGTGTTTTTTCGGTTTTGCCGAAATCTTTGACCAAATCTTTGACAGCAAAATCAGAATGTTCTACGCCTAATTTGTTATCGGCAATTTCAAATATTTCTTTGCAAAGTTTTTCCCGGTCTTCGATTGATAATTGCTTCCATCGTTTTGCACGATTATAAATGCTGGGATTTTTCGTAATAATATCTTCATACATCGATACGCGCTTAGAAACAAAATTTTGCACAAATTCATTTTTAGCAACTTGTTGACCCAGTAAATTTTCCTTACTAATTCCAGCCACTTCGTCTATTTTGTTAACATTTTTAGATTTTGCTTCCAAAAATTTTGTGTAACTATCCTTATTTCTAGCTGCTATCTTTGACAGTTCTGGATCTTTATTAAATGTACCAATTAGCATTTTTTCATCATAATCTCTACCCACTATATAGTTCTTGACATTGTTATATTCGACATCTGTCAGCGTATTTGATTGGTTTAGTTGTGCTCTTAAACGGTGTCTATCAAGTTCATCATATAAAGATGATGGTATCTCGTTATTTTGTAATTCTCGTCTTAATTTAGTTATATTTGGATCCCATGTTGAATAATAATCATCTTTTGGTGCAAGATGTGCAACATTGGCATCTGATGCCGCATCATAAATTTGCTTTGCTTCGTCAAGTTGCTCTTGTGTCCAGTTTTTTAATTGGGGCGTTTCCAAATCGGGCAATTTAAACTCTGTTCCAAGTTCCTTAGCTGTAGCTTCGGCCTCTCGTCTAGCCCCTACATACTTGTAATATGACGACATAAAAGAGCCCTCAGAGTCATATTTCTTTGAAAAATCATCTATCATTTTTTTCACTTTTGTCTGGGCTTCTTTGGGGTTCAACATTTCGTCCCAATTTTTCGCATATTCTTCTACTTCGTCCAAATTATTCCCAAAAGATTTTTTAAAATTATCAAATGTTTGGTTTTCTGGTGCGTATTTTTCATACAATGTGCGCCACTGTGCTTCTTCTTGTGCAGGTGTTCTTTTGGGTGTAGCAGGAGTTGAGACAGGTTTGGTCTCTGCCGGTTTCGGGGTGTTCTTTGGTTGGGGCTCTACCGGTTTGGTCGTCGGAGCAGGGCTGCTTGTTTTTGGGGTTGTTTTTGGCGCCGGCTTTGGTGTAGGTTTCGGCGTTGGCTTTGGCGTGGTTTTTGGGACATTTGGTTCAACAATTTTTACTTTGCCCTGACGAACCAGATCATCAACATTAAATGCTTTCTTTTCCAATATTTCAACAGCATTCGGCATTTGTGCGGCTTCAAAACCCTTTGCGTAATCTGCTGCATAACCATTCCGTAATACTTCCCATGCCATATCGGAATCTTTCGCGGTCGTATAGACATACCCAGTTTTGTTGGATAAATTCAACGGGGTTGTTGAATTATTTGTTATAATCAACGTATTTGTTCTTGTGTCTAATACAAAATCTAGATCTTTGCCGACATTTTGTCGTTCAATAACGCGTCGCACAGCATATCTTTCGGCGGCATCATAATCTTTGGCTATGCCATATCCGTATTGCACTTTGCCTTGAAGATTTGCAGTATTTGATGATGGGCGTATCATATCATCCATTGCAATATCTGCGTCGGTCCCATGGTAACCCAAATCACCACGTTTGCGTGCTTCGGTTATTTTTTGTGCTTTTGATTTTACAGGATTACCAGTTGCTTTCGGAACTTCCGGTTCTTTCGGTTTGGTTTCCGGTTTTGGTTCTGTTGGTTTTCCACCAGTTTCAGCAGGTTTTGGCGTTCCTTTGCCACCGGTTTCAGCAGGTTTACCACTGGTTTCAGCTGGTTTTGGCGTGCCTTTGCCGCCAGTTGCTGGCGCAGCCGTCCCGCTTGGCATATTATCTATGCGTTTTAACACATCTTCTTGCGATATATATTTACCGGTTTTTGTGTCTTTGTATCTCACTACGCCTTTTGATGTTTTTTCTTCCCTGACGCCGATTTCGGCCAGTTCTTCTTCCCAAGTTTTTGTTGCACCAGATCCGGTGGCTTTTGGTGCCGCTGTCGTTGCGGTTTTTACTGTTTTGCCGGCTCTTTCAGCCTGGCGGGCGGCTG
Source organism: Candidatus Enterousia sp. (assembly GCA_045648885.1). GTDB lineage: Bacteria > Pseudomonadota > Alphaproteobacteria > Rs-D84 > Rs-D84 > Enterousia. The sequence goes on along the minus strand of JAZROV010000009.1, from coordinate 4,871 downwards.
TTTTGGTTTTTGCAAAAACCTCAGCGGAAACATCACCTTCTCTTAATATCTTTAAATCAATCCATTTAATTTGGCGCGCCTCTGAAACTTTCAAGAGACCCTTTTTCAGACCTTGGCGCATTCCCGCCATTATGCCGCCACCAATCAGTGTCGCAAATGTCAGAACTGTAGCGACTTTCTTTGCGTCCAACAGGGCTTTCTCGTCGCTGGTCAATTTAGTTCCATAATACCCCAAAATCGCATTTTCTAATACGGCATCACGCTCCTCATCATTTTGAAGATTGATTCCGTCTGGCACTTTGTCGTTTATTTGGTTGTATGTGTCTGACGATAACATACCCATTAATTTGGCAGTTTGATTTGCGATGGCTTTGCCTTGGGTTTCATCAAAATATTTAGAGCCTTTGATAATACGTGCGATATGTTTTTTCAATACTCTGTTTGCGCAATCACTGGGGTTTTTATCGTTTTTGCATTTTGATGCTTCAAACACAAATTCATTTGCCCAATTTGATAACGCATTTTCGGTGACTGCTTCGGTTGCCAGCGCGACACCTTCTACCACCGCCAGGCCCCACATAATTGGTCCACCTGCAACAGATGTCACCAATGTTAATGCGACCATACCTGAAATTTCTGCCACTTTTTGGACGCGTTTAACCATTTTTGCATCTTTTAATACACAGCCCAAATCGTCATCCCATTCCATACCTTTGGAATCTGGATAATCTTTCTTGAATGCGTCATTAAAATCGTCACATTGTTTTTTGCTGGCCAGTGTGCAACTTTTTCCATTGAAATCACCACCTTCGGTTAAACAATGTAAACCCTGGTATCCACCCATAGATTTACGATTCCACCGTACGTCTAATTTTTTGAACAAGAAATCAACTGGTTTTCCATCATATTCGCATGTCAAAATATCACCAGTAACCGTTTCAACAGGGTATTTTTTCTTGCACTGGTTTGTTATCATTGTCATTGTGCTGCGGTCTGTATAATTGTTGATTTGCGAATTTATACAGTCATTTATTTTTTGATTTTGTTCTGCATATTGTGCGCCTGTCATAGTTATAACAGGGACATTGTCTACAAAACCAGCACCGCAACTAAATTGTTTGACGGGTAATTTTAATTCTGCGAACATATAATGATTGACAGCGTTATACAAATCATTGTTCGCGTTGATTTGTAACGCTTTGTCATAAAAATGTTTCGTGTCTACACCGTCAATATGGTTCAATTCGTCCAAAACCAGAGTATTATTAAGCATTACGCTGCTGCTGCTGCGTGCAAATTCATGTGATTTTATGACGCAATTTGTGCCATCCAGGCTGGCGTTGCCACCGACATAGAATGTCCGTCCAACGGCTGCAGATATTTCATCACATTGAGCCTGTGTCGCTTTCTTACATAAATTTGTTCCTGATTTTAACCCGTATATCGAACAAAGGGCACTGGTGAATCCGCCATTACCGGCATCCAAATCTTTGAATACAAATTCATAATAGACTTTGTTGTTTTTCTTGCTGGCACATTGACGATATCTTTCACCATCGTTTTGAATTCTGTGTGATTTTGTATCACACTGCAATTCGTCGCCGGATATGTCAATTTTTGACATTTGGTTTTTTAGTGTCTTGGACATATTAGAAAATGTAGATTTATTTTTGCTGGCAGTTTTTTGTTTGTGTACAAACCATTCGGTCATCAGACCGCCTGCTTCCATTGGTGTGACTTTGTCGCCGCTAAAATCGGAAACGCACGTACAGATAATATCTTCTGGAACTTGTCTGGTGTCGCAACAATTATAATATTTGTATTCTTTTTGTGGTTCGGATGCCGCGTTTGATTGGTCTTCCGATTTTACGCATTTACCGTTTTCGTCTTTATAGCCCCGGTCTGCATCGCATACACATACGCCACCTTTGGCAATGGCGGCGCGACCATTTTTTGTTTCACAAACTTTTGCACTGCAACCACAGGTTCCGTTTTTGCGTTTAAAAACTTCACCATCCAAAACCAGTTTTGATGTACATGAATCTCCGACACGTGTAACACCCGCTTCGATACCAAATCCAGCAGTGTGTTTCAACCCAATCGCACAAATATCTGGGGCATCTTGGTCTTTTTGTTCTTCTTTGATATCTTCTTTTTCTGTTTCATCAACAGTGTCGACTTTTTTAGTTTCGTCATCAACGGCTGCAACAACTGGTACGGGTTCAATCGTTTTTTCAACACATTTTCCATTATCATCAAATTCTTTGCCGTCCGAACAAGAACAATCGCCTGATTCAGCGTCAAAAATTGCACCTTTGGCATCACAATCTGAACATTGTTTAAGCAGCGTTTGATTTTGTTGAATGTCTGGGAATTCTATTTCTGGAACACTGTCGGTTTCATTTGTAATCAGTGATAACCCAGACATTGTCGCCACATAGTCCGTGAAAATTTCCTGACAAGTTGCGGGGGCTTGATTGATAGCCGTGATTTGGTTTTGATGTTGTTGCAGGGTTTGATTATATTTTTGAACCTGTTTAGCGTTTTCTGCAATTACTTGATTCAATTGCGTTGTCAATTTTTCCTGTTCTGCGGTTGTTTCTTTTATCTGTTTATCATATTCAGTATTTATTTTATTGCTTTGCTCTTTTGGTGCATCTTTGTTTATAATTGCATTACCCACAATACCCCCAACAACGCCAGCGCCAGCCGCAATCGCGCCGTATTTTAAACGATTGGCAGATTTGGTCGCATCTTCTTCTATCTTGGTTTTATCAGTTTCACTGTTCAACATTTTTGCACGATAAAGCGATGAATATGAACCGTTTTCAACACCAACATTTTCTTGGTCATATAAACCCATATTGGCTTTATCTAATATAACTTCACTTTCTATACCCGGCATTAACCCCAGTGCTTCTTTGCGTTCTTTCAAACTTTCAGCCAAAGCAAAATATTCGTTGCGCAAATTCATTAAATTTTCATCATTACCACCCGGTAATTCGATAGGGTCCAAGCTTGCTGTGACATTTCCGTCATTACCATATGTGCAACGGAATTTTTCAATGTATGCTGTCATATCCTCATCCGCAGCCTTGTCGGCCCGTTGTTCAGCTAACCCACGAGCCAATTCCATGCCGCCAAGCCCAGTAGCAGCGGTTGTAGCAGCGGTCAAAGTACGATTTTCCAAACTTTGTTCGTTTTCATGAACGGCTTGATAATTTTCAGATAATTTGTCCAAATGTTCAGATTTTATTTCATCGATTTTATTTTGTGCGTCTTGCAACTGTTGATACAATTCGGCTATTTTCGGATTTGTGTTTTCTGAGATGGTAAGAGTCGGCACTTCGCTTGCCCACGTTATGAACGGCAAGCACGCCAAAAAGCAGCAAAAAACAATTTTCCTACATATCATTACGAGTGAATATGTACCAAAAACCAACGATTTAGACCCTGTTTATACTGCCAGTGCAAAAAACGTTCCAAAAAATCAATAACTGCTTGTTTTATTTGCTTTTTAATATCTGTGTATATTCAAAATTATTTAATTCTTTTTGGGAAAAATATGCTTGATTTAAACGTTCTATTAAAAAGGACAATATTTACAACCAAAGGATTAAAAATATGGCGATTATAGGTTATATCAGGGTCAGTTCAAATAAACAAACCGTGGAACATCAAAGACACGAAATATCAATGTTTGCAGAACAAAATCATATTAAAATTGATAAATGGACCGAAGAAACTATCTCTTCCAGAAAACCGTTAAATAAAAGAAAATTGGGGCAATTATTAGAAGAATTACAAGATGGTGATATTTTAATTGCGGCTGAAATATCAAGATTGGGCAGGTCTTTGTTGGAAGTTATGCGAATTTTGGAAACTTGTTTGAACAAGGATTGTCAGGTTTGGACTATCAAAGAAAATTATAGATTGGGGAATGATATTCAAAGTAAAGTTATGGCTTTTGCATTTGGTTTAAGTGCAGAAATTGAACGAAATTTAATATCGCAACGAACCAAATCATCATTGGATAATATCAGAGCAACCGGTAAAAAATTGGGTCGGCCATTGTCTGCACAATCAAAAAAACTAAAATTATCCAAAAACGCGAAAAAGGTAAAACAGTTATTAAATATGGGGGTCAGTAAATACAGAATTGCAAAAATGATGGATGTCAGGCGTTCAACTGTATCAAGATTCATAAATCGTATGGGGTGGTAAAAAACATTGTACATTTGTCTAAAAATATGATAATTTTAGAAAGTGCCAAGCAAAGTGTCATGCATTCAAATAAAAAATTGGTAAAAAGTGGGTAAAACGGGTTCAAAAACACCAAAAAATAGTCAAATGCGATTTCCTTCGCCCGCACCATCGGTTTTAAAAAATATTTTTTATCCTTGCATTAAATTTACGAATTTTGCTAAACTTTCAAACGAAAGGACAAAGTTTATTCTGGATGTCGCAGAAATGCGGCAAAAACCAGATTGATAGTAATTGCAAGAGAGAGCGAACAAAGGAAGGAAATCATGTTCAAAACAAAAATCTTACAGGGCGCATTCGTTATATCAATTGTTCTGTGCGGCGACGTTTTTGCGGCAGCCAGTGTTCGTCAATTTGGTGTTTCGTCATCGGCTGCGACCACATCTGCAAAACCAACTGTAACACCGGCGCGCGTATCTTCGACCGGCACGACGACATCAACCGCACGCGCTGTTACTCCTATGATTTCCAGAGCGTCCAGCCAGAAAGTTTCTACATCGCGTATCGCAACACCTGTATCGGTTGCAACTTCGTCCGATTCGGTTCGTCTGATTGGCAAAGCAATTCCGGCAGGCAACACCCCAAGTCGGAGGCCAAGCGGTCTTAGG
>JAZROV010000008.1:0-42077 GCA_045648885.1 Candidatus Enterousia sp. | reverse complement strand
CCAAAAACACAATCATCATCAACTTTGGTTCATAATCTCAGCAATCAAGTAAAGGCTTTGAACGAAACAACCACGACAATAACCGAAGTTTTGGACACCAAAGCCAATTCTGATGCGGTAGATGAAGCATTGGACAATTTGTCAGATAATTTCAATAACGCAATTTCGGATATGGTGACCGGTGAAAATTTTGACAGCAATTTAAGCACTAGCCCAAAAATCGCATCTATGGACGAAGCTATTGCCGCCAAAGCCAGCGGCAGTGATGTTAGCGCACTTAGCGGTCGTGCAAGTGCTCTTGAAGCGACAACTGCAAAGATAAAATCAAAATTTACCGAAGATTCTGACGGGAATTTATTAGCAATCAAAGAAAGTTCTGTTCCGACTTTGCCAATGGATAAAATCGAAAATTTGACTGAACTTAAAAACACTGTGACAGACGAAACAACAGGCTTGGTTGCCCAAATTGACAAGGTTAAATCAGATATGAACAACGAAACGACGGGGTTAGCGGCAACACATGCTCTGGCTTCGACGGCAGTGCAATCTGGTGACGATTTTGCCACAGAAATTACCATCTATGCAAACCGTGAAGATGCAATTTTGGCCAAAAAGAAATTTGTGACTGATACGATTGCAAATGCGGGCATTCCATCAAATGAAACAATCAGCGCGCTTCAAGCAGATACCACTGCATTAAAAGATATGTTTGATAAAAATGAATATAATGCATTAACCAATATAAAACTTGATTATTTGCCAGCTGCGATTACTTCAAATGAAACAGGTGTAATTAAAAAGGTTGCTGACATTGAAAATACGATTGGCAATGAAACAACCGGTTTAGCCGCAACTTATGCAAAAGCGAATGCAGCTTTGCCTGCAAATTCATTGGCGGCAAAAATTGCCGACTATGTCCGGGACAACAATATTGCAACAACAACAGATATTTCTAATACTGTCAATGGGTTAAAGTTCAAAAACAACTCTGGTACAGTCCAATATTCTGTTGATGACGGGGAAACATGGTCTGAATTTTCAGGTGGTGCTAACGGCAAAAACATTGAATTACAAATAAACAATGAAAACAAAAATCTTGAATGGCGTCTTGCTGGAACTGCCGATGCGTGGAAGACTTTGTACACCCAGGAAGAATTGAAAGGTGCGCCAGGAACTACATGCGGGGTCACAGCGACAAAGAGTACAGAAACTCTAGAGAGCGGTGCAACCAGAACAACAACAAAGTTCTATAATTCTTGCACCAATCAACAAATCGGCGATGATGTTGTTGTCGAAGACGGTGAAGATGGCAGTGCCACGGCTTGCGATACTGTTATAAGCAAGACCGAGAAAGAAAACGGTAAATTTACTATTACAGCGAAAGATTGCAACAATACAACATTGTGGAGTGAAGACGTCGAAGACGGTGAAGACGGCGAAACACCAACTGTATGTGAAACAACGTTGACGAAATCTGTAAAATCTAATGGCAAATTCACTGTCAGTGCGAAAGGTTGCAACAACGAAACATTATGGGAAGAAGAAATCGAAGACGGTGCAACACCATGTGAAACTTCATTCACGAAAACAGACACAGAAAACGGGTTCAAACTGGCGTCTTACAGACAATGCACTGGTCAAGAACCAGAAAAGTTATGGGAAAAAGAAGTTAATAACGGAGCAAATGCTGATAATCCAGAATTCAAGAATGAAAACAGCGTTGTATATTGGAAACTTGTAAATGAAGATAATAACGCGTGGAAATCTTTGGGTTCTATGTCTGTTGACAAAGATGCGATTGATGCAGCGGTTAATGAAGCATTAGAACCGATTGGTTTAACCGCAGAAAATTATGCGGCATTAAATGAACACGCATTACGTGATAACAGTTATTCCACTGTACTTGACGCCGTATATCAACACAAAGGCGACTATCCGCAATTGGATTCGAATGGCAAGCTTTCATCGGGCTATATGCCAGATATTAGTTATAACAATCTGACAGACAAGCCAACCTTGTCCACGGTTGCAACCAGCGGTAATTATGCCGACCTAAGCAACAGGCCAACATTGTTCAGTGGTAATTATAACGATTTAACAAACAAACCTACATTGTCTACGGTGGCAACCAGCGGTAATTATGCCGACCTAAGCAACAAACCGGATTTGTCAGACCTGACCAGAGCAACAGCAGCAATTCAGGCTTTGGTAGACGGGGGAGTTTTGTATTACAGGGCAGATTGTGAAGAGCCAGAAAAAATGATATACACCACAACCGACAGATGTCCGGCAACCGATGGGGACAAATCATAGTAAAACTGAAAAATATGTAAATACAAACAAACAACCGCCGAATTGGCGGTTTGTTTTTTCAAGAAATTTATCAATTGACGGCTTATCTGGCCCGAACATTTTGTTTCAATTCTGATTCTATTTTGCGCGTTGTTCCCAATACAGATTTATATACTTTTTTATTCGGTTTGTTTTTTATTAAAATATTTATCTGACGGGCAATCAAAAGTGCTAAATCAGCACGCCCCACAGTTTGTGCATCGCGTATCATTGATTGTAATTTTTGCAATAAATTATCCCAATCTTCTTGCAATTGATTTGGACGATTTGTTAAAAAACCATATGGATCATGTCTCATTTTTTTATACTTTTTTATATTTTATTGAACCGGTATTTGCAAAACAGTATTTGGGTAAATCAAATTTGGGTTTTCAATATCATTGCAATCTGCAATTATAGAAAACAGAACACCGCGACGCAGGAAATTACGTGCAATAACCCATAAACTGTCGCCACGACGAACTGTATAGAAAGTATCTTCACAGCCCGTTGATTCAGGCATAACAAATTCGTATTTAACTGTTTTTATTGTTGTGCCAGCGGCATCATGCAAACGAATTTTCATAGTATATTTTTCACCGGCTTTCAATTGTCCAACATCTGCACCTAAACCAAAATTCTTGTAATTAGAAACACGTGCAAAACCCAAATATTTGTCATTTAATGTCAAAGATACACGCAATTTTGGAATTGCACGACCGGTCACGACAATGCGACCTGTATCTAAATAATCTATATTAGAAAGAACTAAATCGCCATCTACAGATTGAGGTTTTTGTAAAATTTTACTGCCATCCGAAGTCATTAAAAGCGACATAGAATTTTTATAGTTTTCAGGAATATATACAAACACGGAATCGGCTGCTTTTTCATTTTTATCTGCATCAATCAACGAAACAGTGTAATTACCGGCACGCAGCACTTGTTTTGGCGCATAAACAAATTCACCGTTTTTATCAGCATGTTCTGTCGCGACCACTGTACCGTTTATCAGCACAGAAATATTGTGTTCGCTGCCACCGCGACCTGCAACAACCAGATTGCCAGATTTGTCTATTCTGACCATATCGAAAGATGGCTGGGCATTTACAGCAACCGCTTTTTTAAAATTTTCAACTGGTTTAATTATTGGCTCTGGCACAGACGGGACAACAACACGAACCGGGGCATTGATTTTGAAAATAATCACAAATATCGCAATAAAAACGACAATCAGTGCACACATTATTGGGAACCAATAATCGCGCAACACAGATCCGCTTTCAGAAATTTTCTGTTTTTTTGCCGGTGTTGTTTTTGTTTCTTCTTCATGATGAAACACATTGAAACGACGTAAAAATTTGCGGGTCGCTTCGCGTCGATTAGTCAGCCAAGATTGCTGTCTGTCGACGGCATCCGAAATCATTTCTTCTGTGGAACGTTTGGTTCGTTTTGTAATTATAGCGGTCATATCTTATTCCTTTTGCCATATTGTTTTGACAAAATTATTGCAAATTTAGTTTATTTGTCAAGACAATTGTGGTATAGTACATTTATATAACAATGACAGGAGATAAAATTGGCAACAAAAAAAATAGGAATCATGACTACCGGCGGTGATTGTTCGGGATTAAACACTGTGATTCAACGGGTTGTTGACGGCTGTATTAAACGCAAATGGCACATTATTGGCATCAAAGACGGCACTGATGGTCTTTATAATATGCCCGCCACAACAATAGATTTAACACACGGCGCATTTCAATTCGCAAACAGCCATCTGGCAGGCAGCATTTTATCAAACGGCAATGCAGGCAATACTAATTTTGAAAGTTCTGCACGCAACGGCAAATTGACATCTTTTAACAAAAGATTGCAAAAATCTTTGGCTGGATTGAATCTGGACGCAATGGTTTTAATCGGCGGAAATGGTTCTTTGTCTTTGGCACATCTTTATCGTGAAATTTACAATGGTTTAGGATTGGTTTGTATTCCGAAAACAATTGATATGGATGTCCCAATGACAGAACGCACAATCGGTTTTGATACAGCCGTGCAACAATTAGTATCTTATTGTGATCAATTACTTTTGACTGCACGTAGCCATCATCGCTGGTTTGTGGTACAGACTATGGGGCGCAAATGCGGACAATTGGCTTTGCACGCCGGGGTTGCAATTGCGGCAGACGCCATTTTAATTCCAGAAGTAAAATTTGATGTTGATAATTTAGTAAAACACATAAAACAATCTGAACGCGATTATGGAATCATCATGGTATCCGAAGGAATTACCATCCGTGGTCATTCGGGAAAACCTGCCGATATGATTTCACGCAAATTGACTGCCGCAGGGATAGCAAACCGAACCGCGTTCCCAGAATACATCCAAAGGGCAGGCGACACATTGGCGTCAGACAGAATTTTAGCCGCAGGTTTTGCTGAAACAGCGCTAAGCGCGATTGAAAACAATGAAACCTATGTAATGACATCGTATGAAAACGGCGAATTCAAAACAATTTCTTTGGACGAATTTTTTGCCGCTGGCAAACCAGAAAAAGACCCAAATATCATCGGCGCTATGACATCAAATGCATATGTAGAACCGGATAATACACTGTTACACATTGCCGACGATATGGGAATTTATATTGGCGAAAAAAAGAAATAAATGTTGACATTTGTTTTTTTTGTATTATAGTATAATCACATTACGATAATAAAAAAGGTGATAAAACATGACAAAACAAACAACTACTGTTAGATCTGTTGAAGTGAACAAAGAAAAACACACATATCGTATTGTGACAGATGTTAATATTTTTTATCAAAATTTTAATCTTAAACCCGACCCAAAACTCGAAGCAATATGTGAATCTTGCCAAGTGGGCGATGTATTAGAATACCAACCCCTTCCTGAGATAACTTTTTTACGTAATATTAAACAAAAAGAAAAATAAAAAAAATCGGGCAATCGCCCGTTTTTTTATTCTTTTATTCTTTGTTGTTCGCTTAATGTTTTTATTCGTTGTCGTTCAAATTCATTAAAATCTTTCAATATCACATTGTTGATTTTGTCCCAAAGAATCGCTTCCATTGTTATATTTCTGAGAATGTTATATTCAAAACATTGTTTCCCGTCTGATTGCGTTTTTACTTCGCGTTGTACTTTTAAAACATCACCACGTTCAATACCACACGAATTTGGCAGACTTATTTTAAACTGCCCCCAAACAGGACTAACACAAACAATATCTGTATGTTTTGCAGAAAAATTCTGGACAACCCCGGAAACGACAACACCTTGGATTGGGTTATTTACAAAATCTTTAATTTTTTTATCGAACATAGATGTAAATCATTTTTCAAAAAATACTAATAAATTATATTGCTATGTCAACAAAAAACGGGCAAATGCCCGTTTTTGTTTTATAAAGCAAGAAGATTTTATGCCATTATTTCTTTTCAGAAAAATCTGCATCGGTTGCGCCGTTATTGTCGCCAGATTCAGATTTGTTTTCGTTTTCTTGTTTTTGCGCTTCTTGGGCGGCTTTATAAACCGCTTCGCCCAATTTCATCGCTTTTTCAGTCAATGCGTCCGTCTTTTGTTTCAAAGATTCCGCTGTGGCTTCTGCGCGCGCCAATTCATCAGCCAATTCTTTCTTTGCAGTTTCGATTGCTTCGCGTTCTTCGGCTGCAATCTTATCGCCATGTTCTTTCAGTGATTTTTCAATACTGAATATAGCGGTTTCTGCAGTATTTTTCGCTTCGGCTAATTCTTTCTTCTTTTTGTCAGATTCAGCATTTGCAGCGGCTTCATCAACCATACGTTTGATTTCGTCTTCCGACAGACCGCCGTCAGATTTAATCGAAATCGCTTGTTCTTTGCCGGTGCCTTTATCTTTTGCAGACACATGCACAATGCCGTTCGCGTCGATATCAAAAGATACTTCGATTTGCGGCATACCGCGTGGGGCAGGCGCAATACCTTCCAAATTAAATTGACCCAACAATTTATTATCGGCAGCCATGTCGCGTTCACCCTGGAATACACGAATTGTCACGGCAGACTGATTATCTTCGGCAGTGCTGAAAATCTGAGATTTTTTCGTTGGAATTGTTGTGTTTCTGTCAATCAATCTGGTGAACACACCACCCAAAGTTTCAATACCCAAAGACAACGGTGTCACATCCAACAACAAAACGTCTTTGACATCGCCTTTTAAAACACCACCTTGGATAGCAGCACCCAGGGCGACCACTTCATCTGGGTTCACGCCTTTGTGTGGTTCTTTGCCAAAGAATTCTTTGACGGTTTCAGCCACTTTTGGCATACGTGTTTGACCACCAACCAAAATGACTTCATTGATTTGAGAAGTTGTCAAACCGGCATCTTTTAATGCTTTCTTGCATGGTTCAATTGTTTTTTCAATCAAATCCGCAACCAAAGATTCCAATTTTGCACGTGTCAAAGTGATATTAAAATGTTTTGGACCTGTGGCGTCTGCAGTCAAATACGGCAAATTGATTTCTGTTGTAGTTTTCGAAGACAATTCGATTTTCGCTTTTTCTGCAGCTTCTTTTAAACGTTGCAGGGCCAATTTGTCGTTTGATAAATCTATACCAGATTGCGCTTTGAATTCTTCAATTAAATATTTCAAAACACGCGCATCGAAATCAGATCCACCCAATGCAGTATCACCATTTGTAGATTTCACTTCGAATACACCGTCAACGATTTCCAAAATAGAAACATCGAATGTTCCACCACCCAAATCGTAAACCGCAATAATGCCATCTTTGTCTTTGTCTAAACCATAGGCCAACGCTGCAGCAGTTGGTTCATTCACAATACGCAAAACATTCAAACCAGCAATACGACCAGCGTCTTTTGTCGCTTGACGTTGTGAATCATTAAAGTACGCAGGCACAGTGATAACTGCGTCAGTGACCGTTTCACCCAAATAACTTTCCGCATCTTTTTTCAATTTAGACAAAATCATCGCAGAAATCTGGGACGGAGCATATTTTTTACCATCAATTTCAACCCATGCGTCGCCATTGTCGCCTTTGACAATTTTGTATGGAACGCGTTTTTGAATTTCACGCACTGCGTCGCTGTCATAACGCAAACCCATCAAACGTTTGATTTCATAAATAGTATTTTCAGGATTCGTTACAGCCTGATTCTTGGCAGTAATACCAACCAATTGTTCACCATTGTTTGTAATTGCGACAACCGATGGCGTTGTGCGTTGTCCCTCTGAATTTTCAATGATTTTTGGATCGTTTCCGTCCATAAACGCCATAGCGGAATTTGTTGTACCTAAATCGATACCTAATACTTTTGACATATTTTTTGCCTCCTTAAAAATTTTTCGCTATCTGTGATATAGTTATCAAAACAACAATTTCAAGGGGGCAATCAATATAATTTTATCGGTTTAAAATCCTTTTTAGACGCGGAACAAAATTCAATGCAGTTGTATCCAAAACTTCGTTTTTATCATGTCTGTCAAAACATTCGCGTTGATATTTACGCATTCCTGCATTTGCACCATCCCATGCGTCACCACGCGAAGATTTCAACAGATATTCCTGCCAAGATTTACAATGACAATGATGCACACGAATAATATCTATTTTTGGGTTTATTGTTTTTCCAGCTACATCGTGTTCATGACACCCCATAGCCATCGTTAAACGTGGATTAATTATAGATTTATAAAGCCAATTTTTCTTCGCCCGCATAGTATAATTTTCCAACACCAATCCTGACGGGCGTTTTTCGTGACCATTTGACCCGAATATCACCCAATTTATTATTATCTGGGCAACATCAGGTGAAACTGTCTTTAAATAATCTTTGATTGATTTATATTTTTTTGGAACGATATATTCGTCTAAATCAAACACTGCTAACCAGCGTGTGTCCAATTTATGTTTTGATAAACAGTCATTATATGCAGGTAATTGCATTTTTTCGCCTGGGAACCAGATATATTCAACCAACCCAGATTTTATATACGGTTTTAAAACTTTTTTAGTGTTATCTGTGCTGCCATTATCATAAAGAAAAAATTTATCAACCCCGACCATCTTGTGGAATTCTATCCATTCGCGCAAATAAGATCCTTCGTTTTTCATAATCGCAACAACCCCCAGATTATATTTGAAACGTTTTGGGTTCGGCGCATTTTTCTTAAATTCATAACAATCTTTTAATTTTTTAAAAACGCCATACTTTATAACATTTTTAACATAATTTCTTTTGCGTTTATCAATTATGAACAAAGCCACTATATGTGCCAAAAAACGACGAATATGTATCACGTTATTCACCTTTTTAAAGTTTTTAACATAAGAATAATAACCTATTTTTACATCTTTTTCTATTAAAAATTAACCGCCCAAACCGGGCGGCTAATCTTTTTAATAACAAAGATATCATTTCTTTGCTGGTGCAGCAGCAGGTGCTGCCGCCGCAGCCGCTTGCGCTTTGTTATCTGCTTCTTCCGGCATTTTACCACCAATTGTTGCAAATGCCAATTCTGCCATGTGCAGACCCAAAGTAATCCCAGCTGGCAAAACCAAATCAGAACCGTGAATTGTATCGCCGATATTAACATCTGACAAATCGATTGTGATTTTTTCAGGCATATCATGCACCAAACCAACCAGCGCCACTTTACGAACAGCAAAGTTTAACACACCGCCCAATTTGATACCTTTGGAGATATCGGCGTTAATAACTTCGACAGGAACGACAACGTGCACAGGTTCTTTAACGTTGATACGTTTGAAATCAACATGAACAACTTTGTCGGACACAGGATGATATTGAATATCCATCAACATAGCGTCTTCTTTTGCGCCGTTTGTTGTGATTTCGAATAATTTTGTGCGCAACGACGGTTGTCCCAGCAACATTTCAAAATCGCGACCATTCAATTCGATTGCGACAGGTTCTTTCTTTTCGCCATAGATAACTGCAGGGATGTTTTTGTTGTTGCGAACTGCACGTGCGGCCCCCTTGCCAGCAACTTTGCGAATTTCAGCGTTTAATTTAATAGCCATTTTTAATTCCTTTTTTAATTTAATTTATTTTTGCGCAAACCTCCAAGGGTGTTCACGCGGACGATATTATTTATTAAAAACAACGAAAAAGCAAGTGTTTTCTTTATTTTTTCTTTAAAATCACAAAACGCGCACGACCGTATGTTTTGTCTTTCAATATTTCCCAAGAATCGCCCAAATCTGGCATCTTTTGAATTTTTTCAAATTCCCAGATTAAAATTGCGCCATTTTTGGCGACAGGTGTCAGTTTTTTTACGAATTTGACACCCAAATCAAAATCCGAATAGGGCGCATCTATAAAAAACACATCCGCCGTTCCACCAAAACGCGAAATCGCAGCAATCGCGTCTGTTTTTTCGATTGTCGCATTACAATCAATTGATTTTACATTCTTTTTTATTGTTTCAATTGATGTGTTTGCATTATCTGTAAATATAATTTTCGCATTTTCATATCGCGACGCACATTCTAAACCAAACGCCCCAGAGCCAGAAAACACATCCCATACCGTCACACATTGCCGCACATCAATCAATTCATTCAACATGTTAAACAACGCGCCACGTGCCAGATTTTGTGTCGGACGCGCATCGGGGGGCAAAATCAGTTTTTTGCCACGATATTTTCCAGAAATAATTTGCAATTTAGAATCCATGGTATAAAGTGTATCTTATGAAATTTATGAATCAAGCATTTATTTTAGCTAAACGTGCATTCGACCACGACGATGTCCCCATCGGCGCAGTCATCGTTCACAACGGCAAAATTATCGCACGCGGTGAAAATCGCGTTCAAAAATCAAAGAACCCAACTTTGCACGCTGAAATTGTTGCAATAAACGCAGCCTGCAAAAAATTAGGAACAAAATTTTTGGATGATTGCGACATTTATGTTACGCTGGAACCGTGTGCAATGTGCGCGACTGCGATATCTTTTGCGCGCATAAAAAATATTTATTTCGCAGCAACTGATGAAAAGGGCGGTGGAATAACCTCTAACGCGCGCATTTTCGATACGGATAAACACTTGTGGCATCCAAATATAATTCAACTGCCAGAATATGCAGATAAATCTGCCGAAATTTTGCATGATTTTTTCGCATTGCGGCGTAAAGACAAGAAACAAGAGACAAACAATGTTAACCAATAAATGGATTATTTCAGACAAAGAAACCGTACCAACCAAATCTGGTTTTTTATATACGCTGATTTTGGTTGATGGCGACCCCAGTTTATATAAAACAGAAATCAATCATATTTATTCTGAAAAAAATTTAAACCTGGGCGATTTTACTGATTATGACTTAAACCCATTGAATCGTCATTATAATTCAGACAAAACCGATATCGCCACCGTAGAATTTGCAAAAACATATAACGTTGGGGACAATCGTTTGAAAAAACTATCTTTGTTTGGCCTGCGCTCTGGCTGTTTTTATTCTTATGCCAAAAAAGATCAAGATTTTCCAATTAAACGCGGCGATACGTTATCTGTATTTGTAATGAAAGATTTATCATTTAATATGGGCAAAGATGAAGTGGCTTTCAAATTGATGCAAAATTTGACAACAGGACGCAAAAGCCCTGATTTCGAATACGTTATTGATAATTTTAATGGTTTTTTCTATGAATTGGTTGCCACAGGTGTCGACAGCGCAGGAACAAACGAAACACCTGCCACCAAAGGCATGTTGATTTACAGTCCGAAATTCGGATATAACTATCGCGTTGTATCAACAAACGAAGTTTTATTTTTTACCCGAACAAACGATAAATTATTGGTGGAACACAACCCACGCAATAATACATTTGAAGTATTGCGCAATATAACAACAGATAATATTCGCACAGAATTCGTATTGAATCAAAGATAACTACACCAACGATTTTCCGGTCATATCACGTGGCTGTTTTATGTCCAACAATTTTAAAATCGTCGGGGCAACATCCGCCAATCCGCCATTTTTAATTTTCTTTGCCATGGGTTCAGATACTAACACCGCGCGCACTCGATTATTTGTATGCGCAGTCCACGGCGAATTACTTTTATCATCCCACATGGTTTCTGCATTACCATGATCTGCAATTATCAACATTTTACCATCTAATTTTAAAACCGCCGGAACAATCTTTGACAATTGTTCATCCAGACATTCCATGGCACGAATTGCCGCGCGTTCATTTCCAGTATGTCCAACCATATCCCCATTTGCAAAATTCATTATTACTACATCGAATTTGGATAATCGTGGCAACAGGGCGGCTGTAATTTCGCGCGCTGACATTTCTGGCTTCATATCGAACGTCGCAACATTCGGCGAATCAATTAAAACCTTTTCTTCATTCTTAAAATCAATAGTGCGTTCTGCATCCATAAAATAGGTGACATGATTATATTTTTCAGTCTCGGCAATACGTAACTGACTTAACCCGTTTTTCTCAATAATATCGCCCAATGTGTTTTTAACACCTATATCTTCCAAAAGTGCGGGGCATTTTTCATTTAAACCTTCGCCATATTGCGAAAAACAAAGCACATGCGCACCAGTTTTTAACATCTCGCGAACAATTTGACGGGCGCGGTCACTGCGATAATTGCCAAATATAAAACCATCATTCGCAGTAATTTTTGTCGGCACTATTACCGTTGGTTTAAAAAATTCATCACTGATTCCATCGGCATATGATTGTTTAATTGCGCTGTCGATATCATCTGCCACAAATTCAGATTTTCCACGCGCCAACGCATCAAATGCCAATTTAGTGCGATCCATGTTTTTATTCCGGTCCATCGTATAATACCGCCCAGACACAGTTCCAAAAAACACACGTCCATCTGCAAAATAGGGCTTTAATGTTCGTTTAATTAAACGCACATATTTTAATGCACTGCGCGGTGGGGTATCACGACCATCGCCTATAAAATGAATACACACGCGCAGACCGGCATCCAGAACATATTTCATTATAACCAATTCGTCGCGAATATCAGAATGCACACGACCATCAGACATTAAACCTGCAAAATGGACAATTCCATGCCCACGTCTGACATCGGAAATAAATTTATTTAACGGTTTGTTTTTTGCCCAATTTTCGCGAGAAAAACGCAATAAATATTGCATAACTACGCGCCCAGAACCGATACAGATATGTCCCACCTCTGAATTACCCATTAAATTCCCAGGCAACCCAACCGCCGTTCCACTGGCGCGCAAAAGAGAATTCGGATATTTTTTTATCAGTTTATTGAAAAACGGCATTTTGGCCAACGCAACCGCATTATGTTTTTTTTCAGGGCGCACACCGACACCGTCTAAAATACAAAGAACAACAGGTTTTTTCATCGTCTTTTTCTCCACATATTTAAATCAGAAAAATTCTAGCACAACGCTTTTTTGATTGCAAAACAAAAAGAAAAATTGTATATATTTTATATCAAGGAAATATTTCATATAACCATAGGATTTATGATGTCTCAAAAACAAGTCGTTATCGGTGCTGTCGATCGCCATGTGGCTCAACGTGTCCAACTGCGTCGCGTTATGCTGGGTATGACGCAATCAGATTTGGCGAAACGTTGCGGAATCAGTTTTCAACAGATTCAAAAATATGAAACCGCAGGCAATCGCATTCCTGCATCGCGCCTTTTTGACATCAGCCAGGCCCTGGAAACATCCGTTGCGTTTTTCTTTTCGGGTCTGCCGGGTAATTTTCCACCTGAAACAAAATCTAATCGTTCGATGCGCGTGTGCGAACCGTCAGATAATGATCCGTTGGCAAAAAACGAATCTTTACAATTGATAAAACTGTATTGGGATTTGCCAAACGACGACCAACGCGCAATGGTAATGAAAATGTTAAAAACATTGACTGGGAACGATTAAAAATTATTCAATAAAAAAACGAACGGTCGGAAAATCTGCCGACCGTTTTTTAATTTATATTGTTATTCTGCTGATGCCCCCATTACACATGCCTTAAACTCATCAGCATCCAAAATTTCCCAACATTGATTCAATTTATTTGGCCCCAAACGCATTTGTTCCATAGTTAAAACCCCACTGCACGCATCACAAGAACATTTTTCTTTGTTCAAACATTTGCCCGCACCGCACCAAACACATTTATTAGTTGCCGGACATAAGCCCTGAAGCCCGCCGTTTTCATTGCATACTGTACACGCATAATTATCATCAGACGAAAAATTCATACCGTTTCTGCATCTTATTTCCTTACAATTATCACTTAACCGAACATAATATTTATCCGGCTTGTTTTCAAAATATGCAGCGCCACCACGCGCATCAATACCTTCTTGAGCGCGCCATCCCGGACAATACGAAACAGCGGAATCACACTGAGCGGAAGATGCTTCACATTTTTCATTTAAAGTGTAACCGCGCAGGCATAAAACCCTCTCTTTGCCACCAATTTCTTTTGCATATATTTTTGTCCAATTATCAGCATCCCCACATTGATGATGAGTTCCATTGCCTCCTAACCAAATAGGTTTTGCTTTTATACCATGTTCCATAAACTCTGTTGCGCCAATAACAATTTGCTGTTGATAATACTTGTCACCACTTTTTACATTCTTATAATCAAATACAGCTGTTTTTCCAATAGCCGGTTCTGTTTTTTCAGACGCAGACAAACAATAATTTCCTTTGTTATTGCTGTCAGTTAAATGCTTACAAAACTGTTTGTTGCTATAATACTTTTGAACATCAGTAAGTTTATTAACAAGGATATCTATACCTGCGCCATCATATTTAAATCTGTATGAAATATCTTCACAAATTCCATTGCTTATACCACGTGTCATACAACGATCACCATCCCACCCCGGCTCACAATACCAAGCACACTTTAAACCGTTTCTGTTTATGCTCATTCTGGGTACTTGATGATAAACAAAAAAAGCAGAAGACCAAGATGTAGCCGTAAATTGAGTTAAACAAAATTCTGCACCATGTTCAGAAACATCTGTTGCAACATACGCCAATATCGCTTCATCATCTTTTTTTTGATCAGAAGCACATTCGTATTTTAAATGATCAGTGCTGTTGTTCACAAAAGTCGGCGTAACCCCATCACTTTTTTTGCCACATGTTCCACAATGCACACCCTTTGTCAATATAAAATCACCAATACTGGAACCAGAACCTGATAAAATCGCACCACTAGATAACTTAGGATCCCCCCAGAAACTTTTAACCGCGTTCGTCAAAGATGTTTGCGCTTGGAAAGCGCATTCACTATATTCGTATCCATCCCCCCATTGAGACGCAGGCGTACATGCAGCGAACGAAACGGTCGGAACAAAAGAAACAACGAATAATAAAAACAATATTTTTTTCATATACCGACCCCTATCTTACATAGCACCGTTGACCCGACCAATAACCATCAATTTGTTGACATCTGATTTTATACCATTGTTCATCTTTAATCTCACATGTTTTATTTTTCGGATTATATTGTATATATTTTTCTTCCATTTTCGGCAACGCCTGCTGCATCGCACAAATCTGGCCTTGCGTTGGTTTCATACACACACCCCAACCAATCGTGCGGGATCCACCAATTTCCAATTCAAGATTAGTATTTTCATTTCGAACCGTATATCCACCAATTCCATATTGTTTCAAATAGGCCAAATCTGAATCTGTCCCAAACACGTTTTTCAACCATGTTGGCGACACGCGCAAAATTTCACCTGAATCAATTGTCGCATCAGATGAAGCCCAGAAAAGTTGACCTTCACCAGATATATTATTACATTCATCAGCCAACTGCGCCGCCAAATCTTTTTTAATATCAGCCACAATCGTTTTGATTATATTCGTTGTATTCGTGATACGTTTGTTTAAATCTTGGTTTATTTCTGTTAAGCCATCCCCGCTCTTTGCCGCACGAGACACAATAATATTGTTATGTTTGGCCGCACGATCACTGGTCGTTGTCGCCGTTGTGGTCGTGACAGATGTTGTCGCAATTTCTTTTGGAACAGAAACTATCGTCACCCCACTGCTACTGCCGGAACCGCCGGTCGTAGTAGTAATCAAATCTGCACCACAGAAATTTTTCGCCCGGGTGGTCAAAGCAGCGCGAATATCTGATTCAGAACGCAACCGGCACCCCCATGGATATTCACCACCGTCATCAGAGCACAATTCTTTGGCGTATTCACGCAGTGAATTTTCGCAACCCTGGGCCACACGCACAGAATCAACCGTATTCACATATGCCAACAAAGACTGCAGACCACATTTTTTACCTTCGCGTTGTCTCAACGTCTTGGTTGAATCATCATACACACACCCATCAACATCACCATAAAGCGATGCACATGTCAACACACTGTCCCGACACATATCATGCGCAGCAATCGCAGATATTGCACTGGTTAACTTTGTAATATCATCACCACCCAACTCATCCAATGCAGATATTTGTTGATCATAACAATCTTTCACCGTTTGAACACAAGAATCTTTGACCTGTTGAATTTTGGCATCTTGGGCCTGGGCAATTTGAATCAGGGCAGAACGTTTAAATTCATACCAAACCGTATCTGCAATTCCACGGCAAGAATCAAGCGCACTTTCTGCAAAAATCTTTTTTTCTTCCAAAAATGTATCAAACTTAGCATTTTTAGACAGCACGTCCGCCGAACCATCTAAAACTATCAAATTATTCAAATCAAATAACGCTTTGGAATAAACAGGCTCACCGGTCACATTATTTATATAAAGACCTGTATAATCTAAACATTTTTCATAATTTTCACCACACGCAGTAGAACGACGAATCGCAGATTCTACATTATCCAAACACGCATTCACATCGGGCGAATTATGCGCACGATATTCTTCTAAGCGCGCCTCACGCAAATACTTTTCAGCAGTCCGCACAGTATTTTGAACAGATTCACGTTTTGCACTTATATTCTTTTCATATATATTGCAATCTTGGGTTATCATAATGGAATAGGCCGACCGAGCCAAATTAAACGCCGCATCACCGCTGCATTCGTTGCGAGCAATAGAACTACATTGACGATTTGCCGCAGTATATAATTCATCACCTTCCATATCAGACATATTTGTATATCTGGACGAACCGCCCAAATCAAACGCAGAAGACAAAGATGATGAACCGCCCCAAATATCATCGTCGCCACCCGATGACGACAGCAATCCCGAAAAATCAAGAACACCCGTTGATGTTCCAGACGAAGTCGTATACGAACTAGATTTTTTGCCAGACAATAAATCAGATATATTATCTAATAACTTTTGCGATGCACTGGTGTCGCGTTTTATGGCGGCTTCGCCCTCAGACGCGGAATACATCGCATCAACTTCGGCCGCGGTTTTATCCACCGCATCCAAATTTGTATTTTGGAAATCAGCCAACATGGTTAACGCCTGGTCTAACGAATCGGAAGTTTTACGAAAATCGATAAAACGATTACTGCAATAACAGCGCCGATATGTGTCATTTGCAACCGCACAGAATTGATCCATACACGTTGCATAAGAATCACGGCACGCCGCATATCCACCACCAATCTTCGACACATCATTAAATACTGCCGTTGCACGGGCCGTTCCTGCACGCGAAACATTCGCAGCCGAACGGACAATATTTGTACCATTCACCCCCGAACGCGCCATAGCAGCACGATTTGTTGTTGCAACACGCGAAACATTTGATGAACCCGATATTGTATTTGTACGTCCACCAACCGCACGCTTCGTTGCCGCGCGTGATACAGCCGGACGAGCATTGACCACCGTACGATTTTTTCGATTATTTTGCGCCACAGAACGCGCAATAACAGATGTCGCAGCCCGACGAATCGATGCAGAAGATTCAGCATCAGGATTTTTCGATGTCGCCCCAGCGTCGCGCACAGTTGCGCCACGCATATTCGGTGCCGCCGCACCAAAAGCAACCAATGGCACGAAAAGCGCACATACTGTAAATCTTACAAATTTATTAAAAAATCCCGCCAAAATATTCTCTTTCTCTGTTCCCGATTATTCTACCATTTTTGTATGATTTAAATCAAGCCTTTATTCTATGCAACAATTCACTGCATTTTTTACCCATTGTCCTAAACGTTTCACACCAAATACTTTTTTATCAGATTGTGTTGTTTTTGCTTTTTTTTCTGTATTAGTCGTTGTTTTACAGGCCTCTGCCGCACCGTCATAAAAAGCAGGTACAGATTCATGCACGCCATCTAAATCAATCAGGTGCATATTCAGTCCCCAAAACAACGAATACAAATCATACGCACGTGAAAACATTTCATAAGCATCTTTCTTGCGTCCTGCACCAATTGCTTTGGTGCCAACTTCATACAAACGCATAGATGCCGCCAACAAATGTTTTGAAATACACCAAACTTCACCATCATCTGGCCCAGATTTTTTCACAATGCGTTCCATTAATTCTTTGCGCATATTGCGGACCGTATTGATTAAATCATAAAAGCCAACTTTGCCAGTTTTTGCACCACTGAAAAAGAAATGTTCTTCCAAAGAAACCAAATTCATCAGCGCAATCGACAAATCTTGGTCAGACGACAAATCAAGCGGATTGGCTTTTTTTGCCGCGTCTAATTTTTCAATCATTTCTTCCATAGACAATTTTTTCGAAGTCTTTTTCATCATATTTTCCTTTTTTAACATAAAACTATTCCCATCGTTGGCAACCATTTAATAATCGCCCAAAAAACACCCGTCATTATCAACAGACCAACAAACGGCATAACAACCTTTTGAAACGGGAACAGGGCATGACCACCATGATTTTTCTTGATATGTGCATACCACAATTCCATAACGATGAAAGTGACAGCGCCAACAATAATTCCTAACAAAAATTGATCAATACCCCACATACAATTTTCCCACCATTTCACAATAGGGTTATCAGCCGGCAAAAAATACACCCCTGCCAGCAAAGCGACATAAACCAACACATTTAAAACATACCAGAAAACATTTTTAACACCACGTTTGCGCATATAATTTGCAGTCCAACCAATCAAAGATACCGTTAAACCACCCGCCCAAATACCGGTCAAAACATCTTTTACACCCAACATACGCATGCCTTCAAGTCCAGCACCAATCGCGATTGTGCACACAGGACAAACCGCATCAGCCGCACCAACAAAAAACAAAGCACCAGAAATTGCCAACAAAGAATATTTTAATAATTTTTTCATTTTCCTTCCCTTTTTTTTCTTTGCGTATTTTAACATAAAATTAAAAATCGCGTCAACACCATATTTTACAGTTTTTCGACCCCACGCATATGCGCAGATCGTGCACGCGGATTATTTTCCAATTCTGAATCTGTCGGAGCATAAGTTTTTAACATTTTATATTCGGCCGCACCAATATCCGGCAACCGCGGATTTCCAGGCGTTTTAGACCACTGAGCAAAAGTATTTTTAACAATTCTGTCTTCCAGAGAATGAAATGTCACACAAACACAACGACCACCAACACGTAATTTTTCATGTACGCCCGCCAAAGCCGTTTTAATTTGTCCCATTTCATCGTTTACAGCGATACGCAATGCCTGGAATATCGGAGCAATATCACGTGGATTATTTATTAAATCGCGCAATTGAAAAGTTGTTTGTGGTAAATTTTGCTTTAAAATTTGAGCAAACATATGTGATTTTTTCACATCACCATATTCATATAAAATATCTGCCAATTCTGATAGCGTCTTGGTTTGAATCAAATCGGCAGCGTTTATTTCTAAATTTTCGTCCATACGCATATCAAGTGGCGCATCATACCGGAACGAAAAGCCGCGCCCACCGTTATCAATTTGCATTGAAGAAATACCCAAATCAAACACAACATCATCAAATTCATTTGCATCTAAATTTTTGATTTCTGAAAACGCAGAATTTATAAAACGGAATCGATTTGCACCATATTCAGATTCTATATTTTTCGCGTCCGCGATAACATTACTGTCCCTGTCAAATGCGATGACATTCGCACCATTTTCCAAAAAAGCCCGCGTATATCCCCCCGCACCAAAAGTGCAATCAACAATCGTCCGCCCACGGATATCACCCAACGTTTCCATAACTGCATCTAAAAGCACGGGTATATGTTTCATCATTCAATCGTCACCTTGGTTCCCAACGCTGTTAAATCTTTCGCGGTCGTCGCCCCCAATTCCAGACATTGTTTTAATGCCAGGGCCGCCATTTTTTCACCGGAATACAAATTTAACACAACCTGGGTATTTCCGGATGGCAACGCAGCCAAAGCCTTTTTAACATCCGCCAACACAGACTTATCGCGAATATCTATCGTGATTTTTCGCGCGATTTTTGCAATCCATTTGTTCAGTGGCATAATAGAATCAACAAACACAGAAACCCGTTCGTCCCGCACAGATGTTTTTCCAGAAATTACAACTTCGGTTTCTGAATTTAAAACCTGTGATAATTCAAAAGATGCTTCACCAAACGCGACACAATCGATATTACCATAGCTGTCTGACGCATTTATAGTCAACATGTCTTTGCCAGTTTTGGTTTTGCGACGCGACCAAGAATTTATATTCGCGGCAATCTGTATCTGTTTTCTGTCGCCCATTTGAGCCAAAGAAACACTGGTTGCCAATTTATATTTTTCCAGCAAATGTTTATATTGATCCAACGGATGTGCAGATATATAAAATCCCAACGCAGACAATTCATTTTCCAATCTTTGCCCAAATGTCCATGGGGTCGTTTTCGGTAAATCTTTTAACAATCTGTCATCAGAAACGTCATCTTGGGTTGTATTCGCAAACAAAGATAACGAATTCGCACTTTCCCGAGATTTAGATGCATACGCCAAAATCGCATCCGCATTCATATATATCAACGCACGATTTTTTTCTAATGAATCTAATACCCCAACTTTGGCGAAAGCCTCTAAAATTCGTTTATTGATAATCGGTGCGCAACGTTTTGCGAAATCTGTTAAATTTTTAAACTTTCCGTGCGCTTCACGTTCTGCAACAATGGCATCTGTGGCAACCGTCCCAACCCCTTTTATCGCAGCCAGGGCATAAATAATTTTACCATCACGCACAGTGAACAAAGATTCACTTTCGTTTATATCAGGTGCCACCACAGTTATATTAAAGTTTGTTTTTGCATCGTCCACGAACACAGCCAACTGGTCTGTATCATTCATATTACTGGACATAGACGCGGCCAAAAATTCCGCTGGAAAATGCGCTTTTAAATACGCACATTGGTTTGCCACAATGGAATAGGCGATAGCGTGCGATTTATTAAACGCGTATTTTGCAAATTCTTTGAATTTTTCCCACAAATCTTTCGCAGTCGCATTATCAAGCGTTTTTTCTTTTTCACATCCTTCCAAAAATTTAACTTCTAATTTAGCCAGTAATTCAATTTTCTTTTTACCCATTGCTTTACGCACAGTATCAGATTCACCACGCGTAAAACCCGCCAACGCGCGTGTCAATTGCATAACCTGTTCCTGATAAACAATAATGCCATAACTTTCTTTCAATATAGGTTCGGCGCGCGGATGGACATATTCGATTGGTTCTTCACCATGCATACGCGCAATAAATTGTGGAATAAATGCAATTGGTCCTGGGCGGTTTAACGCATTTAACGCAGATATTTCCAAGAAACTGGTCGGGTGCATTTTTTTCAACGTCTGTTGCACAAACGGAGCATCGAATTGGAATATGCCTTCGGTCAGACCCGCCTGCCATAATTTCATAGTTTTTTCATCGTCGGTGGGGATACTGTCCAAATCTATATTTATACCGCGTGTTTTTTGAATCAATTTAACAGTATATTTCAACACGACCAATGTTTCCAAACCCAAAAAGTCAAATTTAATCAACCCTGACGGTTCCAAATAATGTCCGTCAAATTGACAAGATGGCAAAGGGTTGGCCGGATCACGATACACAGGTGCAATCTGGGTCGTAGGCCTGTCACCAATAACAACACCGCACGCATGTTGTCCCAAATTACGGATAGAACCTTCAAGATCTTCCGCCACAGAAACAACCTTTTTCATATCAGAATCAGAATTCAAAATATCTTGGATTTCGTGCGACGCATCGACGGCTTCTTTTAAAGTCTTGGCATCCATCGGTATCAATTTCGACAACCGATCCGATTTAGAATATGGCATACCATAAACGCGACCAATATCACGTATCGCACCGCGCGCCTGTAAACTGCCGAAAGTTATAATTCGGCACACTGCATCACGACCATATTTTTCACCCACATAATCCAGAACGCGTTCAATACCATTTGGTTCAAAATCAACGTCAAAATCGGGCATAGATATACGATCTGGATTTAAAAATCTTTCAAACAACAAACCATATTTCAACGGATCAACATGCGTTATGCCCAATGCCCATGCCACAATAGAACCAGCCCCCGAACCACGACCCGGTCCGGTTAAAATATCGTTTCTACGACACCAATTTATGTAATCGGCCACAATCAAAAAATACCCTGGAAAACCCATTCCAATAATAACACCCAATTCATATTCAGCCTGTTCGAAATAGGGCGCAGTATCTGTAATATTGTGTTGTTTCAATCTTTCGGTCAAACCTTGCATCGTTGCATCACGCAACATTTGACATTCGGTCTCTAAATCTTTACCAAAACGTGGCAAAAGCGGGTTTTCATGCACATTTATAAAAAACGCACAACGCCGCGCAATATTTACAGTATTTTCAATCGCTTCTGGCAAATCAGAAAACAATTCGGCCATTTCTTCACTTGATTTAAAATATTGTTCTGACGATTTACGCGGACGGTCTGGATCTATTACTTTTGTTTGCCCCAAAACACAACTTAATGCGTCCATTGCTTCATAATCAGAACGCGACGCGAAACAAACGTCATTTGTTGCAACAATCGGAATATTTAAATCACGCGCGATTTGCAAAAAAGTCGGTTCCGTTTTAATTTCATCTTCTAAACCATGCCGTTGAATTTCCAAATAAAAATTATCCCCAAAAATATCCAGAAACAATTTCGCTAAATCAGTGGCCATATCTGGTTGATTATTCAATATCGCCATACCCAATGGACCAGTATGCGCCCCAGACAAACAAATCAAATCATTACTGTGTGCACGCAATTCATCAGTTGTGATATATGGCCCCAAATGATGATTTTCTTGGCGCATATACATAATACGGCTGATTTCACATAAATTTAAATAGCCGTCATGATGTTTTGCCAACAAAACAACCTTTGACAACGACGATTGCCGCAATATTTTTGGATCTGCATTATGATGATTCAAAGACAATTCAACACCGACAATAGGTTGTAATTTATTTGCCGGCATAACATCAGACAATTCTGCACACCCCGACATCATATTCGTATCAGTCAACGCACACGCGGTCATAGAATTATCAATACATAATTCAGGAATGCCCTTCAAAATGCCCAATTTTTTATTACTGGCCACAGCCAAAGTACTGGCCCCGACGGACACTTTCGAATGGACACGAAGATGCACAAAATCTGGCATTAAAAACCTTTCCTTTTGCCTTTTGAAAATTGACGCCGTTTTAACTCAATTTTCCATGACAGTGTTTATATTTCAAACCCGAACCACATGGACATAACGCATTGCGACTGATATTCAAATTCGACAAATTGTTTGCGTTTTGGTTTTGATTCAGATTTGAATCATGTTCTGCCTGTTGCTGGGCCGTTGCATCGACATCTGCACGTGTTAAATTCATACGACAGATATACGACACTGACATCATTTTGAAAGACTGGATAGTATTTCTGAACAAATCTAATGCTTCATTTTTATATTCATAAAGCGGGTTTTTCTGGGCATATCCGCGCAAACCAATAGAGCCTTGAAGATAATCCATTTGTTGCAGATGACGTTTCCAAACACCATCTAACGCACCCAACATCAACTGACGCTGGGCCACCAACATCAATTCTGGACCATATTTTTCACATTGTTGTTCGTACCGGTGCATCCCCAATTTAACCAGCGTATCATACGCCATACGTTCAGTTATTTCTTCATCAGATTTCCATTTTTCTATATCAGTGATATCCAACGCGAAAATCTGCAACATATCATTGTGAATACCTGCAACATTCCAATCCATTGGATGTGCTTTCTCAGGAATATTTTTTTCACAAATCACTTCGACAACATCGCCAATCAATTCTTGGACCAATGGTTTAAAATCACTGGACGACATCAAATCATCGCGCTGTTTATAAATAACGACACGTTGTTCGTTCATAACATCGTCATATTTTAACAATTCTTTACGTGCTTCGAAATAGCGCGCTTCGACACGTTTTTGCGCTTTTTCTAACGCCTTGGTTATCCACGGATGAGTAATCGCTTCGCCCGGTTTCAAACCCAAAGTCGTCAACATATTCTGTAATCTTTCTGCACCAAATATACGCATCAAATCATCGTCCAAAGCCAAGAAAAATTTAGAATCTCCCGGATCGCCTTGCCGTCCAGAACGACCACGCAATTGATTATCAATACGACGCGATTCGTGGCGTTCAGTACCGATAACATACAAACCACCCGCATCCAAAACTATCTTTTTGTTTTGTTCGATTTCTTCAATAATCTTTTTCTTTTTATCTTCGAAATCAGGTGCAGTTTCATCCAATTCAGCAATCAAATCATCGGCATTACCACCCAATTTAATATCCGTTCCACGTCCCGCCATATTTGTAGCAATCGTCACAGCCCCCGGCGCACCCGCCTGGGATACAATTTTTGCTTCTGATTCATGGTGTTTTGCGTTCAAAACCGCTGGCGTGATACCTAATTCTTTACGCACAATTTCCGCCAATTCTTCAGATTTTTCAATAGACACAGTTCCCACCAACACTGGTTGTTTCCGCTCAACACATTCAGAAATCTGTTTAATAATGGCTGCGTATTTTTCTTGTTTATTTCTATAAATTTCGTCGTGATGATCAACACGAATAACCGGTTTGTTTGTAGGAATCGAAACAACGCGCAATTTATAAATTTCTTCAAATTCAGCCGCTTCGGTCATTGCAGTCCCCGTCATACCAGACAACACAGGATACATACGGAATAAATTCTGGTATGAAATACTGGACACAGTCTGGTTTTCAGGTTGAACATCGACGTGTTCTTTGGCTTCGATTGCCTGGTGCAAACCTTTGCCAAAACGACGCCCAGACATTACACGGCCTGTAAATTCATCAACAATTAAAACTTCGCCATTGCGCACAACATAATTCACGTTTTTAACAAACAAATGATGCGCCAATAATGACTGTTGCACATGCATAACAACAACAGCATTTTCAGCCGCATATAAATTATCGCCAACCAATATGCCTGCTTCTTTTAATAAACTCGTAATATGATCAACCCCGGCATCAGTCAACGTGACATGTCTGTCTTTTTCATCGATTTTATAATCATCTGCAACCAATTGAGCAACAACCGCGTCAACTTTGTTATATAAATCGCTGATATCTTCAGACGGTCCCGATATAATCAACGGGGTGCGCGCTTCGTCGATTAAAATACTGTCTACTTCATCGACAATCGCATAAAAGAACGGGCGTAAAACCTGTTGCTCTTTTGTAAATTTCATATTATCACGTAAATAATCAAAACCTAATTCAGAATTCGTCACATACGTAATATCACAATTATATGCTGCACGACGATCATCATCAGACATATCGTGTTGAATAATACCAACGGTCATACCTAAAAATCTGTAAACTTGACCCATCCAGCCAGCATCACGCGACGCCAAATAATCATTCACAGTAATCAAATGCGCACCACGACCATGCAAAGCCTTTAAATACAACGCCAATGTTGCGACCAATGTTTTACCTTCGCCAGTTTTCATTTCGGAAATCTGACCGTTGCTAAGCACCATACCACCAATCAATTGCACATCAAAATGGCGCAGTCCAATTGAACGTTTTGACGCTTCGCGAACAGCAGCAAACACATCGGGTAAAATATCTTTTTCAGATTCACCGTTTTTCAACCGTTCCCGAAAAACCGCCGTCAACCCGTGAATTTCTTCATCGGACATCGCCGCATATTTCGGTTCCAGATTATTTATCACAGAAACAGTTTTTTCATAAGATTTTACAATTCTGTCATTCGCAGAACCCAACAACATTTTCAATATATTTTTCATTTCTTCTTCCTTGGTCAAAAATTATCAATATTGTTCTAGATTTATAGCAATTTTGAACACATTGGTCAAGACACTTTATCTATATAGTATGCTTTTTTTGCAAAACAAGTTTTTATATACAAATTTTGTTAAAAAATGTTTTTTATTTAGCCAAATTTATGATATCATTCGACCAGAGATAAAAATTTACATACAGGCAAAAAAAATGAAAACGAATGTCCAACAATTAAAACCATCTGAAATCACCAGCGACGTCTTTGTCATCGCCCCCAGCCAGATTGATTGGATATCTGAAAAATTTGGTGACGCCGTGGCCGAAGCAATGAACGTTCGCCCGTTATCCCAAAAAATTCGTCAAATTGCGGCTGAAACACTGGTCAAAGTATTATACAAAGCCAAAAGCATGGGCGAATAATAAAAATTTATCTGAAAAAACTTGAAATTTTCGGTTATTATACTAAAATACCAATAAAGCAGGCGCGAAAGGGCATGGCTGATTCATTTATGTGAATTGGAGGAAAGTCCGGACTGCTTGGGACAGCATAGTGGTTAACGACCACGCGGGGTAACCCGACGATTAGAGCAACAGTGACGTAAGTGATTAAATTCACGGTGAAACGGGCAATCTCTATGTGCAGCAACCCCAAAAAGGATTTCCATGACCCGTCCCAGTCTTTTGAGAAATCGGGTAGGGGGCTTGACGAATTATGGTAACATAATTTGCAGACTAATCATGCTCGCAACCTTTGGTGAGTTCCGACCCGCCTTTGGCTGAACAGAATCCGGCTTATTGACCGCCTGTAAAAAAAATCGCCCCAAACGGGGCGTTTTTTTATTTTGTGTTAACCCTTACATTATTAACAAACTTGATTTTCGGATAAAATAAATCCAGCAATTTTTTGGATATCCCATTGGTCTTGTTCGGGGACAATTCATGCAAATCATCTTTTTGTAGAACCAAATCATCCTTGTCAATTACGCTCACAGACAAGCCTTTATTTATCGCCAGTTTATCACGATTTTCCGTTGTCATATGTTTTTTATCCCAATCGGTTTGGGCTAATTCTTTGTATGTAGCCAATTCTTTTTCTTTTACCACTATAATTTGTAGTGGCGTTTCGGTATATAACTTAAATATACACAAATCTTGCGATCGATTATATTTTGGTATTTTTAATTCCATATAGGCATCCATTGTCAAAAACCGAGCACGATGATCGTCTCTTGACCAATCAACTTGTTTCAAAGATTGTATAAGATCTTCTGGGGTTTTCACAAAACGATTTCTATACGGGCCTTTTAATTCCTGCCAACCAAACACACCATCAATATAAAAACGGAAAAACAGACCATTTGATTGAATTTCTAAAATATTATTTGTATTGTTATCCATGTCAAAAACCTTTTTATTGTGTTATATAACAAGAAAAAACTTACTATAAAGCGCACAAAAGTCAAGTTTTTTACATAATTTTTCCCTGGCGCTGAGATGATATTTTTTTCTTGCTTATCGTATAGTTATTGGTAATATCTATGTACAAAATCACAGAGGGACCGAGAGATTTATAACAAAAGGTTCATAAAATGCCACAAGAAGAAAATGTACAATCAGAAGAAAAATGGCCCAAGATTGTTATACCAAACACCAACAGCAACGAAATAATTGTTGGTAATTTTGGAAAATTTCCTGTTTTTGATAAGAATCATGCCACTGATTTTGCTTTTGAAAGTACCAAGTGGCAAATTCAAGATTTTATTTTTGGACCGTTTATTGATATGAAAAAAATCCGTGGTTGCAAAACACGTTCTGTTGACGATATGTTATTAGTAGAAAAAGATGATACAGTTACAATTTTTGATCGCAATTGTGTTTACGGCGGGGATGACCGCAAATTAAGAATAACAGATTGGCAAAATTTTAACAAAAATCAACGTCCAGTAATCACTTTTAAACCGGTATGGGATTTACATGCTTCTTTTGAAACCGTTGATAATGAACTTGAACACCAAGCAGTGGAAATTTTCAAAAAGACGGGCTTTACATGCTCGCCAGAACAAAGGCTGCTGGGTTTTACCCCTGGATTCAGCATAGGCAGATTATTTTATTCTTCCGGATTTATAGTTAAAAGACGCGAAAGAACTTATTCGTGCATATTATTATCTGTGGGTAACAAAAAATTTGTACAAATTAATTATGAACTTCCTAACCGCATAGATATTTCTGAGGAGGAAGATATTTCCAAATTAGAAGATCATCTTAACTACTTACAAGAAGAACGAAAAATATATTACAACGCAAATTATTACAGATAATAAAAAAGCCACTGATTTCGGTGGTTTTTTTATTTGAATTCTTACATAATTTTTCCCTGGCTGGGATAGAAAGTCAGTGTCATATCTTTCCATTTATCAAATTCACCACGCGGCAACATAGAAAATGGTGCACAGGTACGAATTGCCTCTTTCACTGTATCTAAAACATACGCAAAAATCGGATCACTTTCTGCGCGCGATTCAGATTCAAACCAAATTCTGTCGACTACCCCCGTCGGCAACATCTTTAAATGCGCAGTCAATCTGATATCATCCATATCGGTTCGCGTCGTATCAATATTCCAACAACGCACCAACGCAACACGCAACGCATCAACCACCGACACTGTCATCGTTCTGTCCAACGACAACACTTCACGATTCACTTTCACCACCGTTTTTTTCTTTGGCAAAGGTTTATTTTCAGTCTTTTTTGTGTCTTCTTTTTTTGTATTTTCTTTTGTTGATGTTTTTTCTTCGTTTTCGATAATACTTGGTTGTTTTATCTCGCTTTTTTCATCTTTTGTATTTTGTTTTGCATTGTCTTTTTTATCGATTTTCGCATCTTTTTCGACCACCGGTGCCGCCGTATTTTGCAGTTTGGTTTCATCACCAGAAACCCGAACAGATTTCAAATCAATTTCCACAATTTGAACACGATTTGGTGTCACTAATTT
Organism: Candidatus Enterousia sp.; assembly: GCA_045648885.1. Classification (GTDB taxonomy): domain Bacteria; phylum Pseudomonadota; class Alphaproteobacteria; order Rs-D84; family Rs-D84; genus Enterousia. The sequence goes on along the minus strand of JAZROV010000008.1, from coordinate 13,411 downwards.
CGCACGTTCAATCACAACAGATACAGAAAAAACAATTATCGCCAACAAAACCAGATGCCCCAACACAGACATCAAAAAATTTTCACTTTGAAATTGCGTTTGTTTCGTCATTTTTTATACATCTGGGTTCGCAAACCAACACGCTGAAAACCAACATCTTTTAATTTGCCCATCATCAGCATAACCGCACCATAATCTGCATGCGTATCACCATTCAAAGTAATCGCCAGATTCGGGTTTTCGCCACGCATAGCAATTGCGCGTTTAACAACTTCATCAACCGGCAATTGTTGATCGGAAAGATAATAATTACCACGCGCATCCACAGATATTTGAATTGCATGATCATTGCCGTTCAAACTCGAAACGCCAGCACGTGGCAAATCTATATCAATGCCCGACATCAACATCGGCGTAGTCACCATAAACACCGCCAACAACGTAGTCATAACGTCAATCATCGGTGTCAAAGACATATTCACATCTGATTTTCCAGAACGTCTGCGCGACATAATTTTGCCCTTTGTAAAATTATTTATGTTTTAATTCTTTTATTGATTCACTTAACCGATCATATAAATCGTCTGATTTTTTCGAAAAGACACTGTATGCCACCGCCGCAGGAATCGCTGCAATCAACCCCAATGCCGTCGTTCCCAACGCAACCGCCAAACCCGGCGCAATAACGCCGATACCCACAGACTGATTGATTCCGATTGCCGCAAAAGAATCAATCACGCCCCACACAGTCCCAAACAAACCGATAAACGGCGAAACATAAGAAACCATGGATAAAAACCACAAATTTTTATCAAACGGGCGTATTAATTTATCGACGATTGTTTCCATATTGTCGCCGTGTTTAACAGCCACAGGATGTCTTCGTTCATAATGCCACAATCTGATTTTTTCAATAATGACCGCCCAAGATAAAATACTGGCAATAACCAATACAACCGACACAAAAAGTGTCATGATATCCCGCCCTGAAAACAGCGTCAATAACGAAAAATTATTTTCCATTTTTTCCTTCCTTTTTTTATTTTTATTCTAAATCATTTCTTTCACTATGTATTCAGGCATAGCTTTTGGCCGCATATCACCACCCAAATACGCGATTGTTATGTTCATTATAGCACAAATTTCATTTTCTTTCACGAATTTTTGTTCGAAAGTCATCGACGCACCACCAATTTTAATTGCACGCGTTTCAACCACAAATTCGTCATTTAATAATAATGGTTTCAGATATTTAATATTCAATTCGCGTACAACAAAGCCAATATCACCATCTGGAATTTTCATTTCTCGCGAAAAATCAGAACGCGCCCGTTCCGCGATTTCAATATAGCGCGCATGATACATAACACCTTCTGCATCAGTGTCTGCATACGCAACTGCAAAATTAAAATTATAGACTTTTGCCATAGTGTTATCCAAATAAATTAAAGTTATTTCTCAAATCCGACATGTTGATATCCTAAATCGGTTATAACACGTCCGCGCGGGGTTCGTTGAACAAATCCCAACTGCATTAAATACGGTTCGATGACATCTTCAATAGTATCTGCTGGTTCGGACAACGCCGCCGCCAAATTATCAATTCCAACCGGACCACCTGCATAGTTTTTTATAATAGTATTTATATATTCACGGTCGATTTCATCCAACCCTTTGCCATCAATATGTAATTGATAAAGAGTTGTTTTGATAACATCGCCATCAATTTTATTTTTACCATTGGCCGCAGCAAAATCGCGCGCCCGTTTCAAAAGACGGTTTGCAATACGCGGCGTTCCACGCGATGAAATCGCCAACATTGTTGCGCCATCTTCATCGATTTCGGTTCCCAAAATATTCGCGCTGCGTTTAATAATTTTTGCCAAATCAGATGCCGGATAAAAAGACAATCGCAAATCAATTCCAAATCTGTCACGCAGCGGGTTAGACAATAACCCGGTACGGGTTGTCGCACCAACCAATGTGAATGGCGGCAAATCTATACGAACAGATTTTGCGGTCGGACCTTCGCCCAACATAATATCCAACTTAAAATCTTCCATTGCGGAATACAAGACTTCTTCGATAGCCGTTGGCAAACGATGAATTTCATCTATGAATAAAACATCCATCGGTTCCAACGCAGTTAAAATCGCAGCCAAATCTCCCTGTTTGGTCAACATAGGTGCCGAAGTCGCCCGAAAATTTGTTTTCAATTCATTTGCGATAATATGTGCCAAAGTTGTTTTACCCAACCCCGGAGGCCCATATAACAAAACATGGTCCATTGCTTCACCGCGCCCACGCGCTGCAGAAACGAATACAGACAAATTCTGTTTCAACGCATCATGTCCGATAAAATCGTCCAACATTTTTGGACGAATACCTGCCGCCATATCGTCTGGGATATTTGGATCCATAAACCGTTCGTTTTGCATTGTCATTGTTATAACAATCCCCCATCAGAACTTTCACGTCCAACATAAGCTTTTAAATCATTATACATCTGACGCAAATCACCAGGTTTAGAATATCCTGCATCTGCGTTTTTAATACGAATTGTTTCCAATTTGATTTGTGCTTGTTTTTTCAAAATCTGGGTTAAATGGCTTCCAAACGCGGCAACTTCGTCACCTTCGTTTGCGCCTTGTAATAACAAACCACGGTTTGGACGCGGCGACAAAAAGCCAAAATCAGATACAGATACATCTGGCGACACCAACGCAAAGCCTGAAATTTCAGGACGACGCATCATTGCTTGAAGAACATACCACGCACCCAAATCATGTCCCGCCAGCCAGATTTTATCACTGTCTTCGTTTTTGTTTTGTATCCAATCGATGACCGTTGCAATGTCCAACATATTATCAGCAGTCGTCCCGATTGAACCTTCTGAATCATTTACACCGCGATAATTAAACCGCACCACCGAAAACCCGATATCCATAAACGCACGAAACATCGCGTATGAAATACGATCATTCATATGAAATTTATGTCGTGGGTTTCCAGACAACACCACCGCCAATGGGGCCGCTTCGATTTCAGATTTATGATAAACCGCGTGCAAATTTCCAGATTCACCAGATATAACAACATCTACCATGTTTTCACCCTTGTTATTTTTCTTTTTCACATATATTTATAGAACAATTTAATTATTATTTTCAATAAAAATATTTTTGCTTTGACACGATGCCGAAAAATAGTCTATGATTATGAACATAGATGAATAAAAGAGAGAAAGGTCAAACATTATGAAAAACTTAATCTTTTTGTTGCCAATCGCAGTTTTGTGCGCAAATTCAGGGTACGCTGATGATTATACAGATTACACATTTACCGAAACTCAAACGGTCTATGTGGACACACCGGTTCAATCATATTACGCATATCCAGACGATCCGAATTTTATTCCAGAGACTGAATTTATGAATATGGACGACGATGTAAATTATGATGAAATGATTTATAACGTTCGAAATGAAACTGCCGCAAATAACCCTGGGGTCAGCTTTACCGAACGCCCGACCGTTATTTGTCGTGATTTTAATTGCACTCGTTTAAACGACCGCATAACACGCACTTTTTTATTCAACAGTTTGGCAAATATGTTGCAAACAAATCAACATTCTCGCCTGTTTATCTGTGAAGCGGACCCGTTTTCACGCAGTTGCCTGCAATCTGGCATATCTTTTCCAATTCGCGCAGGAATTGCAAACGCTATGGTAAAAATACCAAAGGCCACAATTTCCCAGGTTTCTTTGTCAACAGGACTTTCGCGCGCCAGTGCTGATATAAACTACGAAGTGTTTATAAACGGCATTCAACGCGTATGCGAACCGACTGTTATGGATATTTCTGTACCAAACAATGCCCAGGCAACACTGACCAATCGTGAATTTTCTTGCAATATGACCAGTGATGGCGTCGCAAATGTGTCTTTGTTATTCAATGTTGATTACATTGATTTAGATTATGGTTTAATCGGTGGTTATTATTCGTTGGGTGTCCAGGGTTCTGCCGCAGGCAGTGGTTCCGGATATCTGGTATTTAAAACAGAATTCACAACCAGTGGAACAAAATTCCGTTCTGCCACATACGGCAATATCAATAACCCAAACAGTGTATCAAATGAAATAAAACCGGGCGAATATTCTGTCGAAGCATTAAGAAAATAAAATCTGTAATGGGAAAAAGTGTACTGGTTGTTGATGATGATAAAATGTTGCGCGATGCATTATCGGTTGGGTTAACCAATGCTGGATTTGATGTTTTGCGCGCTGAATCTGCCGAAATCGCAGCCGAAATAATTTCACGAATAAATGTCGACGCAATCATCTTAGACCGTATGTTGGGCGGGATGGACGGTTTGACTTTTTTGAAAAAATTCCGTAAAAACAATAAAATAACACCTGTTATAATGCTGACTGCGTTATCTGGGGCACAAAACACGATTGATGGTTTAACAGACGGTGCCGACGATTACATGGCAAAACCATTTCAATTACAGGAATTGATTTTACGTTTGAATAATTTATTAAAGAAACGCGTTCAAAATAACGAAGGCATAAAAATGCCAGACGGACTGATTTTTGCAGAAGATGAATTTTTTGTAAAAACCGCTGAAAATCAGCCTGAAAAATTGCTGTCTTTATCCAATGAAGAAAAAAAATTACTGCAAAATTTAACAAATCCGGTTGGCAATGTTGTTTCTGCGACACCTATGGTTGCAAAACGCTTGCGCATTAAAATAAATAGTGTATTATCAAATCTGGATATTATAACTGTTCGTGGAATGGGTTATAAAATCATAACAACAAAACGGTAAAAAAAATGAGAATTATACCTCGCAGTTTTCTGGGGCGCACAGTATTGATGGTGTTGGTCCCGTTGGTTGTTGCATTACTGATTGTGACGAATGCGTTCTTTGGTAATCACTGGAAAAGGGTACATTCTACATTGGCGCATACATTGTCTGGTGAAGTTGCAACCATGATGCATTTTATGGAACGTGGCGACAACGAAAGTGTTCAAATGCTGGCGCGTGATATAGGCATAAATGTATCCGTGAACGATAAATTAAATCGCCCGAAACATAACGACAATCATTCCAGAGAAGCGGGCCAATTGGCGAAAGATTTACGGATAAAATTAAAACAGCCTGTATCGGTATATATCGACCGCGGGAAACGTTTGTTATATATTGATATACCAACAAATGACGGAAAAATCGCGACGTTTGGAACATCTATGTATCGGATTTATTCTACAAGTACCGAAGTATTTTTGATATGGATAATTGGCGCTATTTTAATCGTTTCTATATTAATTACGCCATTTATGATTTATCACATTCGCAGCATTCGTAACATTGCGCGTGCAGCAAATAAATTTGGTCGCGGTATGGACGCTCCTGGTTTTAAACCCAGTGGTTCATTAGAAATCCGTGAAGCTGCCAACGCAATGATAAATATGAAAGAACGTTTAAATCGATACAACAAAACGCGGACAGATATGTTAAATGCAGTTGGGCATGACCTGAAAACTCCGCTGACACGGATGCGTATTGCCACAGAAACAAACTCTGCAACAACCGAAGATTTATTGCACAACATTGACCGTATGACCGAAATGGTGAACGGTTATCTGGCATTTGCTCGTGGCGAAACCCCAGAGATAGAACAAGCGGTTGAATTGCCGGCCATGTTGACACGTATTGCACGCGATGCAGCACCCGATAAAAAAATCATTTTAAATCTGCCAACAAATCCGATGCAATTTTATGCACGCCCAAATTCTTTGACGTCTGCATTTACAAACGTCATTGAAAACGCGGCACGATTTGCAAAAAAGAAAATACAGATTACAGAAATTGATGAACCTGAATCTGTGACAGTTATTATCGAAGATGACGGCCCAGGCATTCCAGACGACAAAAAAGCAGTGGCGATGCAACCTTTTGTTCGACTGGATGAATCGCGAAATGAATCAACCGGCGGAACTGGACTGGGGCTGTCTATTGCACAAACAGCCATTGAAAATCATGGTGGCCAGATCTTTTTGGAAAACAGTGATTTAGGTGGCTTGAAAGTTCGCATCGTTTTACCATTATAAATCGTTTATTATCGGAGTTTTAACAATGAACCTTTATAAATATGTATCAAATGAAATAAATAAAAAATTAGGATTCGAAGCCAAATTAGAAACACCAAAAAATCGTGATTTTGGCGATTTTTCTACGAATGCTGCAATGGTCGGCGCAAAAAACGCAGGGAAAAACCCACGTGAATTGGCAAACGAAATTATGCCAAAATTGCAAGAATTAGATTTTGTTGAGAATGTGTCGGTGGCGGGCCCCGGTTTTATAAACATAAAAATCAAAAACGATTTTATATTACAAAACACATCTGCGCCAAAACAAATGACTGCTGAAAAACCATTGGTTATAGATATGGATTATGGCGCATATAACGTTGCAAAATCTTTGCATATTGGGCATTTGCGGACATCTATTGTTGGGGATACTTTGAACCGTATTTTCAGATTCATTGGACACAAAACATTTTCTTGGAATCATATTGGCGATTGGGGCAAACCAATGGGGCTGGTTATTGCATGGATAGAACGTCTGCACCCCGAATTGCCGTATTTCAAAGAGGATTTTAACGCGAATACACCTGTTGATTATGAAATAGACGCTGCCGAATTAAACACATATTATCCGTCTGCATCGGCACTGGCCAAACAAGACCCTGAATTTCAGGCCCGCGCCCAAGAAATCAAAGCAAAATTCCAGGCCGGACACCCGGGTTATTTCGCGTTGTATGAAAAATTTTTGCCTGTATCATTAAAGATGATGAATGACACTGTTAACCGTTTGAATATATTGCCTTTTGATTATGATTTGGGCGAAAGAAATGCTGCAAAGTATTTAAAAGACGTAGAACAAATCTTGAACGACAAAAATATGATTTACCCAGATGATGGTGCGATGGTGATAAATGTTAAACGTGATACAGACACTGCGCCAATTCCGCCGTATATGTGGTTAGATTCACGTGGTGCAGATACATATGATTCAACAGATTTGGCGGCTGTATATTGCCGTAAAAAAACAGATAATCCAGATAAAATTATCTATTTCACAGATTTGCGTCAATCATTACATTTTGAACAATTGTTCCGCGTTGCTGACATGTCAGGGATATATCCATACGACAAATTTGAACACATTGGATACGGCACAATAAATGGGGCCGACGGAAAACCATTTAAAACACGCGATGGTTCTGCGGCGGGCCTGGACGACATCTTGGACACGGCAAATGACGCTGTCCGGGCACGTATTGCCGAATCTGGAAAGAAATTAGATGACGAAACAATCAAAACAATCGCTTTGGCGGCGGTAAAATTCAATGATTTAATTCACGATGTGAAATCAGATTATATATTCGACCCGTCAACTGTCACCAGTTTCGAAGGAAAAACAGGTCCGTACATATTATATACTGCGGTTCGTTTGAATTCTGTGCTGAAACGCGCAGGCACTGACATCACAAAACCAGAACATTTTGATTTATCAAACGAAGAACGGAATTTATTGATTGAAATTATGGATTTTGAACACACATTGATGTCTGCATATGAAAATCGTGCAACCGATATGATTGCGAACTATGCGTACGATTTGTGTCAATTGGCAAATAATTTCTATCATAATTGTCCGATTTTACGCGATGATTTGGACGAAAAAACCAAAGCAGGGCGTCTGTATATCGCAAAATTGGCGTTTGATACTCTGGCAACAGCAATTGATTTGATGGGATTAAAAATACCGGACGAGATGTAATCATATGGTAATATAATACCGCTACGATTTTTCTTGACTTTTACGCGATGTTGCGACATAATAGGCGCATCATTTTTAACAAAAGGTGAAAAAACTATGGCAACGACAAAATCGTTAAAAAAATGTGAATTAGATGCAAAATGGTATCTGATTGACGCAACAAATTGCACGCTGGGTCGTTTGGCTGCATATACTGCAAACATCTTGCGCGGCAAAAACAAACCGACATGGACACCAAATATGGATTGTGGCGACCATGTTATTATTATCAATGCGGCTAAGGTTGCAATGACCGGCCACAAAGCGGAAAAAACTAAATTTTTCTGGCATTCATTGTGGACAGGCGGCATCAAAGAACGCACATTGGGTCAAATGCGTGATGAAAAACCTGAAAAATTGGTTACAAATGCGGTAAAACGTATGATGGGTCGTCGTACTGCGGTCGCTTTGGCAAACAAACGTTTGACTAAATTGCACGTTTATGCAGGTGCAGAACACAAACATGCTGCACAAAAACCAATCGTTATTGATTTCGGTTCATTGAATCGTAAAAACAAAAGGGGCGAATAATGACAGAAGAAAAGAAAACAACCGCTAAAAAAACTGCGGAAAAAACAACTGCAAAGAAAGCGGCCCCTGCGAAAAAAACAACTGCTGCAAAAACTGCTGCGCCAAAGGCTGCAAAAACAACGGCAAAATCAGCATCTGCAAAATCTGCGGTTTCAACTGCTAAATTGTCGGGTGCGACATATGCAACCGGTAAACGTAAAGATTCTGTTGCACGCGTGTATTTAATTCCAGGCAAAGGCAACATCACAATCAACGGCACACCAATGAAAGATTATTTCAAACGTCGTGTGTTGCAAATGATTTTGGTTCAACCGTTTGAAATCACAAAACGCGATGGCGCATATGACGTTGTTGCTATGGTGATTGGTGGCGGTTTGTCTGGCCAGGCAGGCGCTGTGAAACACGGTATTTCCAAAGCATTGGAAAAAGCCGAACCAGATTTACGCAAAGCGTTGAAAGCTGCTGGCTTCCTGACACGCGATAGCCGTGTTGTTGAACGTAAACACTTTGGTTTCCACAAAGCGCGTCGTTCTACCCAGTTCAGCAAACGTTAAAGATTTGCGAATTTACATATTACAAAAAGACCGCCATATCGGCGGTTTTTTGTATACGAATTTTACATTTATCTGGCAGATTTTCCAGATTCTTGCAATAACTGTTTTTGTTCAGCAGTCAATTTCTGATACATTTCTAAGGCCTGTTTATATTCAACAGTATTTGTCAAAGAATCTTTGACACGTGCCTCTTGGGCTTTTTTAGCCCGGATGTTGCCAAACATATTATCGATAGCAGCCCCAACAACGAACCCCAGAGAGAACAGCCCAAAAACCACCATACTAATACCCACTTTTACACTTGTTTGTTTGTCAGACATATCAACATCCTTTTCATTGTAATTGCAATATAGCACACACAGAGACATTATCAAGTATTTTTGTAAAATAGCAAAACAATAAAAAATATCCATTATATATATGTTGAATTTGTTAAAAAATGTTTGTATAATCGGACGAAGTTTTTAATATCAAAGGATTATTTTATGTTCACAAAAGAAAAAATCAAAGATTTACATTATTCCGTCAACGGTAAAATTGCGGCCGCTGATTTACAGAAAGTTGCCGACGAAGTTTTAACTGAATTTGGAAAAACCGCAAAAATGCCGGGGTTTCGCGCGGGTCATATTCCTTTAACTGTATTGCGCCAAAAATATAATGCGTCCGCATACGGCGAAGCAATCGACAAAGCATTAAACAACGATTTGAATACATATTTAAACGATAAAAAAATTCGCCTGGCCGGCCAGCCAAAGGTTGATTTGGACGGATATGAAATGGGCAAAGATGTTGAATACACAATGGAATTTGATATTTTGCCAACATTACCAGCCATTGATTTAGAAAAAATCACTGTGACCAAAAAGGTTGCTAAACTGGACGAAAAAGAAGTGACAACTGCACTGGAAAACATCCGCAAATCGCGCAGCGTTGCTGAAAAACAAGACGAAAAATACAAAGCGAAATCTGGCGATGTTGCCGTTATCGATTTCAAAGGCTTTATCGGCAAAGACGCTTTTGAAGGTGGCGCCGCTTCTAAACATCATTTGATTTTGGGTTCTGGTTCATTTATCCCAGGTTTTGAAGACCAAGTTATCGGTCACAAAGCAGGCGATAAATTCGATGTAAACGTAAAATTCCCAACCGATTATCACGCTGAAAATCTGGCCGGCAAAGACGCCCGATTCGAAGTTTTGGTTCATGAAGTTCGCAAACATATCCTGCCAGAAATGAACGACGATTTGGCGAAACAGGTCGGTCAAGAATCTGTGGAAAAATTAAAAGAACACATTCGCGAAATTATCTCTGGTCAATACGAAGAAGCATCCAAACAAGAAATGCGCAATGAATTGTTGGATGTTTTGGCAGACAAAGTTAAATTAGATTTGCCAAACATCTTGGTTGACCAAGAATTAGAAATGGCAAAACACGAACACGAACACCACAACGAACAACATGGTCACGACCACAAATGGGACGAAAAGAAAGAACGCAAAGAAGCGGAACGTCGCGTTAAATTGGGCCTGATTTTGGCCGAATGGGGTTCCCAGAACAAAGTGGAAGTGTCGCGCGATGACCTGCAACAGGCCGTTTGGGCAGAAGCGTCTCGCTATCCAGATCCAAAACAGATTTTTGAATTTTATAACAAAAATCAAAATGCAATTACTATGTTGCGCGGAATGCTGTTTGAACGCAAAGCGCTGGATGCGATGTTGACACATGTCAAAACCAAAGAAAAAACTGTTCCGGCCGATGAATTGTTCAAACAGGCATCGGTTCGATAAAAAAACCACCGCCCATTCGGGCGGTTTTTTTATTGACATATACCACGAATTTTTGGTAAAAACAAACCAGGGTCAGGGAATGTAGAAGAAAAAGCAAAGGAAGAATTATTATGCACGCATACCTTGATATACTGGACAATTGTTTAACAAATGGAACAAAATCTGATAATCGCACTGGCATCCCAACAATTCGTATTCCATGGGGCGCAACATTTACTCACGATATGAAAGACGGTTTCCCACTTATTACCACAAAAAGAATGCCGCCAAAGACTATATTCACAGAACTGGAATTTTTTATCAAAGGAATTACTGACAAAAAATGGCTGCAAGACCGTAAATGTCATATTTGGGACGAATGGGGAAATGCTAACGCGTGGGGACCAGTATTTTCGCAAACTTTATTCAACGAAGTGCGAAAAATGGGCGCATGGAATGTGACCGCTAAACGTGAAAACGAATTAAAAAAACAAGCGATGGATAATTGTCGTGATTTAGGCCCCGTGTACGGTTGGCAATGGCGCCATTGGAACGGTGAATACAGATGGAACCCACAATATCCGTTGGACAATTTTAATCCGCAAAAACCCGGTATCGATCAATTAAACAATGTTATAGAAACCGCAAAAAAAGATCCAAATAATCGTCGTTTAATTGTTAATGCATGGAATCCAACATATGAAAAACTAATGGCTTTGCCACCATGCCATTATTCTTATCAAATCTTGATTCATAACGACAAAGTAAATTTAATATGGAATCAACGTTCTTGTGACATGTTCTTGGGCGTGCCATTTAATATCGCATCATATGCGATGTTGTTGTTGCTGTTTGCAAAAGAATTAGGATACGAACCAGGTGTATTGCGCGGCAATTTGGGCGACGTTCATATCTATGAAAATCATATTCCGCAAGTCAAAGAACAATTAAAACGCGAACCATACAAATTGCCAACCATTGAAATTCCAGACGAAAACTGGAATGGATTATTAAACTGGTCCGCCCAGGGTGGCTATAAATTAAAGGATTACATATATCACGAAAAATTGACTGGTGAAGTTGCCAGATAAAAGCATCAATACAAACCGCCACTACGGCGGTTTGTTTTTTTCTGTTATTTACTTGATTTTTGTAAAAAAACTCTATATAATGTCCTGGATTTCGCGGGTGGGCGCGGAATCAGTCCGATTAACCCCACAAGACCTCGTCTTTATTAAAAAACATTATGACGACGGCAAACTTTGTTTTAAATTCTTATGAAAGATTTATCCAAAGATTTATTTAATCCATTATCCGGCGAAGATTTTGTCCAGATGTTTGATAAAAACTATGGCACCCAAGAAACTTTGCAGGGTTATGCTACAAAAGGTACTGTGAAAGACATTCGTGGTGATTTCGCCATGGTTGATGTCGGCTTAAAATCAGAAGGGCGCATTCCATTAAAAGAATTCGGCGCATCTGTTCCATCTGTGGGCGATATCATTGACGTTTTTGTTGAACGCTATGAATCTCGCGAAGGAACCGCCGTGTTGTCTTATACCAAAGCGCGCGCTGAAAAAGCATGGAAAGAATTGGAAAAAACTGTCGCTGACGGTATTGATCCAGAAGGCACAATTATCGATGTTGTTCGTGGTGGATATACTGTTGATATCAATGGCGTATTCGCATTTATGCCTTCGTCCCAGGTTGACCATAAACCAATTCGTGACGCGAAATCTTTGATTGGTTTGAAAGATAAATTCCGCGTTTTGAAAATGGACGCTTTGCGCACAAACGCGATTGTTTCACGTCGCGCGATTCAAGCAGACACTATTGCTGCACAACAGAAAGAAGCAATGAAAAACATTTCATTGGGCGCAGTACTTGAAGGAACCGTTAAAAACATCACTGATTACGGTGTATTTGTTGATTTGGGCGGTGTTGATGGTCTGTTGCACGTCACAGATTTGTCCTGGAAACGCATCAATCACCCACGCGAATTGGTCCATGTTGGTGAAAAAATCACTGTGAAAGTTATCCAATTCGACCCAGAATCTCATCGTATTTCATTGGGCGTAAAACAATTAGAAGAAGACCCATGGGAAACCGCGTCCAAGGCATTTAATGTCGGTGATACAGTTTCTGGCAAAGTCGTATCTTTGACCGATTATGGTGCTTTTGTTGATTTGGGCGGCAATATCGAAGGTTTGATTCACATGTCTGAATTGTCATGGACAAACAAAAATATTCACCCAAGCAAAGTTTTGCAAAACGGTCAGGATGTAAATGTTGTTGTTCTGGGTATTGACCAAGACAAACGCCGCATTTCATTGGGTTACAAACAACTGCAACCAAATCCATGGAAACAGTTTGCTGAAACACACAATGTTGGCGATGTAATCACAGGTCCAATCAAAAACACAACTGAATTTGGTTTGTTTGTTGCTTTGACACCAGAATTAGACGGTATGGTTCACATTTCCGACTTGTCTTGGAACAAACTGGACGAAGAAGAATTGAAAAAATTCGTTCGCGGCCAGGAAGTAACAGCGAAAATCTTGGACATCAATCCAGAAAAAGAACGCGTCACACTGGGCATCAAACAGTTGACAGAAAGCGCAGAAAACAACGCCGCTTCTTTGAAGAAAGGCGCAGTTGTATGTGGCACAGTT
>JAZROV010000007.1:0-38192 GCA_045648885.1 Candidatus Enterousia sp. | reverse complement strand
GGGCTGGGGGCAATGCCCGTTATTCTCCCCCACGGGGGGAGAGGGCCACGTCAGTGGCGTGGGGGGTAACGAAACCCCCACCGCGGGGACGGTAGGGGAAAAGAAGTAGATGGGGATAATATCCCAACCTACGAGAAAACCCAGAACCGAGAACTAATTCTGGGAAGGGCTGACGAATTTCCACCCAGTGAATGTATATCCACGTTTGTCTGGATGTGTTGACGGAACCGTCAACGTTTCGTCGTATGTACAAGAACCAGATTCGAAGTTTGTACCATCTTCGTTGTTCCAATTTAATGTGATCGTATTGGCCACACATTGCATTGTGGCGCCAACGACCCCGAACAGCGCAGAGCGGAAGTCCGCATAGTCGTACACGCGGGCCGCGCAGTAGTACGCACAGCCGTCCGCGCAATTCGACGCGTCCCCGTAGTCGCCGCCGAACACCCACGCAGCAGACAACTCTGTAGTGGTTCCACCAGATGGTGTCCAACTCGTCGGTTTGCACCAACAATAACGTCCCGTTGTTGATGTGCTCGCTAAGTTGCTGTTCGCTGGTAATGTGCTGCCGTTCGCCCATGTCCATTCGTCATTATTACCGGGAACTGTATTACAACTCGCGATACCTTTCATCGTTCCTGTCCCGTTCCATGTAGCACTCCATTCCCCTGCGGATAAACTGCTGTTGTTTTGACTGTTCGAACCAGATGGATATATATGCGATTTATATTCATAACTGTTCGCATTGCTGTTCGGTGCTGTTATTGCGGAACCCGGTGTGCTTTTTGTATATCCGGTGCCGCATGTGAAATCTAAACTACATTTTGGCATGTTGGGACCAGATTCGCCCTCGGCATATATACGACCATTTGTTGTTATTGCATCGTTTGTGTATGCACATGTTGCGGCATGGGGATCGCATGCTGTGGCTGCACTGATTGTTGGACACGGTGCAACGAAATAACATGCGTCCGCATTGTCCGAACCCGCGTCTGAATATGGAAATCCGTCGCCCCAATCGTCTTCGCATGATGTTGCGCCCTGGTCTGAACTGGCATTATATTCGTATGTGTCACCTTCACAATAACTGTTCGCAGGACATGTTGTACATGCTATCGCATCTGCGGGTAAATATTGTCCCGCCGCACAGTTATATGTATTCACTCTGAATTGTGCCGTTGCGTTGGCGGTGCCTTCGCTGACGCCTAAATCGCCGATTGTACACGATGCGCCGGTTGTGATTACATCACCAACCGCAGCCATTGATGGCGTGGCAATTACCAATGCCAACATACTGGTTATTATTATATTTTGTGTTTTCATTATTTCTCCTTTTGCTTCCTGTTCTTGTTATTTCTTTCGGTCACCCCCACCACCCTGCGGGTCCCCCGCCCCCGTGGGGCGGAATTTAGGGCTGGGTGCACTGCTTGTCATTCTCCCCCACGGGGGGAGTGGCGCAGCGCGCCGTGGGGGGTCACCCAAAAATCTTGTTCGCGTTTATCAAACGCAAAAAAACCACCGGAAAATTCAGGCGGTTGGAGGTTCAGAACAATCTAACGAGAAATTGTGTGCCTTATTCAATATATTCGGCAACCCTCCAACCCGTGGTTGGAGTTTTACATCATGTTCATATTCAATAATAAAAATATGAACGTCTCGTTATTTCGGGTTCTGATACCCCATCAACGGAATACCCGCTGACGAAAGTATTTTATCAAAAATTGGCCGTGTGGTGCAAGTGCTTTTTAAAAAACTGTCGTTGGGGGGGGTAATATTTTTGATAAATCGTTTGACAAATCAAAAATATTGTCTATAATAAACGCAATTAAACAAAGGATTTGATATGAATAAATCAGAAAAAATGAAGCGGGCAGCACGTAAAAACCGCACAAAAACCGTTTGGGCATTTTTAAAGAAAGTTATTTTATTCCCATGGCGCGTTATCAAAGCAATATGGCGTTTCATCGTTCGTGTTTGTCGCGCAATCTGGAATTGGTTGAAACAAATCAATATTGTCGGGATGGTAAATTTAACACTTTTGGTGGCAATTATTGTTTTGTTTGGCTGTTTGATTTCGAATGTTGTTTGTTGCAATAAATATGCACGTGTTGCAGCGAAAAACAATAATGTGACAGTCACTGCCGATTCGTATAATTCCCAAAATCGCAAAGTTGTTATGCGTCAAAATAAAACTGTGTTGCCAGTAAAATCTGATGCGAAATCTGGTATCACACCAAAAATCAAAGTTGTTGGTGTTGGACAACCGGTTATAGATAAAAATCTGTCCACCCCGGCATCTGAATTGCCAGAACAAAAATTGTATGGTGATGTCATCGTTGATAATTATCCAAATTCCCCAGTTTTGATGAATGGTGTCAATGTGAACGGCAATTTGTTTGTTCAAAATATGCGTAAATATACTTTGCCATGCGATGCAAAAATCACAGGTCATTTGTATGTTCGCAATGTGCAAAAATTAAATTTCTGTGGCACATTTTCAGTCAATGGGAATATCTATGTCACACGTCAATCTTCATTTGGGCCGATTCCACGTAATGCCTTTGTTGGTGGCCAGGTCATTTTATAATTCATGAAAAAGCTCCCAAAAGTGTCGCGTTTTGAATGCGACACTTTTTTGTTTCTTTATTTTTTATTTTTGTGTTATAATTGTTCGTGAAGAGATAAAACAAAGGGGGAAATTATGAATTTCTTTGAAAAATTAGGCCGTGTTTTTATGAAAAATATTGCCTGGACGGTTATTTTAATCGTTGCATTTATCTTTTTCTTGTATTTTGCAAAGGGTGATTTGATTGGTGGAATATTGACCGCTGTGTCCGCGTTGGTTGTTTACAGCACTATCGCAATTTTGTACCAAGAATACAAAAAAATGTTCCCTGCGAAAAAGCCTGTTGCGAAAAAAACAGCGAAAAGAAAATAAACAATTAAAAAGTAATAAAAAAATCTCCGTTCGGAGATTTTTTTATGTGCAATTTTTTGTTATTGCTTTGATTGATTTACAGTGTCAACCAATGTGTCCATATCAATCGGTTCAGATTTTTCTTCCACTGGTTGGGTCGGGTTTAATTCTTGGCGGATGTCAGATTGACCAGAATTTGCAACATTCGTTTTCGCAACAACCAAAGACAACATCGCGCACAAGATAAAAAATATCGTCGCCAACCATGCCGTCGTTTTTGTCAGAAAATTTCCAGCCGCAGATCCAGTCAACACGCCACCAAACATTGATGCCGCGTTAGAGCCAGACATACCAGAACCCTCAGATTTCTGTAATAAAATCAGGCAAGTCATCAAAACCGCCACGATAACTAATAATGTCAATAATATCGAAAACATATCTTTTTCCTTTGTCTTTGTTTTATGCGATTGTAGCGACCAAGCGTTTAAATTGCAAGGCTTTTTAACAATTTTTCCGCAGCGTCCAAACTGGCGTTTTTCTTAGATGAACCAACCCCGGTCGCCGATTTGCCCAGCGCAGTTACCGTCACTGTGAATTCTGGGTTGTGCGATGCGCCTGTGGGTTCGCTGTATTCATACACGGGCAGGGCGCCAGAGCCTTGTTTTTGGACGTATTCTTGCAGTGCTGTTTTTGCATCTTTTGGGACGACTATCTCGGCCGCCGCTAAATCACGCCATATATTCAAAATCACATCGCGCGCAATGTCAAAACCAGATTCGAGAAATATGGCCCCCAAAATTGCTTCCATTGCGTTGGCCAAAATATGGTTGATTTTTCCGCCTGTCATGTGGCCGTGATGCAAATCAGATTCTAATTCTATTTTTTTTGCGACAATCGCCAATGTATTCGTCGATACCAATGTCGCATGACGACGCGCCAATTCGCCTTCTGCTTCGGTTGGGTACATTTCATAAAGCATTTGTGCCACAGACAGACCCAAAACTCGGTCGCCTACAAATTCCAATCTTTCGTTGTTATGTTTGGCGTCAACACCACTTTGGGTCAATGCCAATTCCAGTAATTTTTTGTCTTTGAATGTATAATCTAATTTCATTATCTTTTTTTCCCCATTCCAAATCGTTCCCAGCGCATTTTGTTGCCCCAATGCCAAATCGCCAGCATCGGTGCGTAATAATTATGTGAATACCATATAAACCAAACGTTCCCTAATACATTATCACGTGAAACATACGATACAGATTCTACACGGCTGTCGGCACTGTTGTCGCGGTTGTCGCCCATGAAAAAGAAGTGGTTTTCAGGAACAATGAATTCGGCTGTGTTATCTAATGGTGCAGTATCAGAAACTTCGATAATACTGTGTTCAACGCCGTTTGGTAAAATTTCTGTGTATTCAGTCGCAGCGTACACACCACATTCGTATGAATTTGATTTACATATACTGTCAGATTTATATTCAATTGTGTAATTAAATGGCGCAGGTTCATTATCAACCCAAATTTTGTTGCCTTTGATTGACATGTTGTCTTTGTAATACCCAACACCGCGAATAGATTTCGGTAAATTCGCGACAATATATGGACGTGGGTTTTTGCGTTCAACCATTTTATCATTTATGTATAAACGTCCGTTTTTAACCTGAATCTTGTCCCCAGGTTGCCCAATCAGACGTTTTACGTAATCAATGGTTTCGTTCGGTTTGCGAAATACAATTATATCGCCGACAGATGGTTCGTGTGCCGCCCAAAAACGTCCGTCCCATAAATTCCATGATCCGAACGGAAAAGAATAGCGCGAATATCCGTATGCCCATTTTTGAACAAATATATGGTCGCCTACGTGCAGAGACGGTATCATCGACCCAGACGGAATGTTAAATGGTTCCAGTAAAAAACTGCGGAAAATAATCGCAATCAAACCGCCGTAAAATATAGTATCAAACCATTCGCGGACGGCATTATGTTTCTTTAATGGCATTGGTATAGTCCTTTTTCTTTTTTTCGTTATGCCGTATTTTATAACTTGAAAACAATAAGCGCAAGTTTATAATAAAAGCGTCATGATAAATTTGAATTCAATCATTTTCAATGGGATGGATATCACAAAAGTAGATGTCCAAATTCAATTAGCACCGGGATTCGCGAAACCTGAATTTCGTATTATCGGTTTGGCAGACCGGGCGGTCAAAGAATCTGCAGAACGAATAGTCAATGCGATGGCTGCGTTGAATTTGTCTTTGCCGTCCCAGCGGTTGACTGTGAATTTGTCGCCGGCGGATATAGAAAAAACAGGTTCGCATTTTGATTTGCCAATTTTATGTGGAATTTTGTGTGCGATGGGCGTGTTGCCTGAATCTGAATTATCGAAATATCTTATTATTGGTGAAATTGGTCTGGACGGTGCAGTGGTTAAAACTAATGGTGTTTTGGCGGCCAGTGTTTGGGCAAACAATAATGGTTTGGGAATAATTTGCCCAGGGCCCCAGGGTGGCGAAGCGCGCTGGGCAGGGCACACGAATATATTGGCACCAAACCATATTCTAGATTTAATAAATCATTTTCATGGAACCCAGATTTTACCGTTGCCATCGATGCCAACATCAATGGAAAGTGTGAACAAGATTGGCGATTTATCAGAAGTTCATGGTCAAGAGGCTGCAAAACGTGCGTTGGAGATTGCAGCAGCCGGTGGACATGCAATGCTGATGGTGGGGCCGCCAGGATCTGGTAAGACCATGTTGGCGTCGCGGTTGCCGACGATTTTGCCGACTATGAATCCGAATGAAATTTTGGAAACTTCGATTATTTATTCAATCGCGGGAAAATTAGACAATCAATCGTTGATTGTAAATCGTCCGTTCCGCAGTGTGCATCACACGGCCAGTCCGGTTGCGTTGGCAGGTGGTGGTTCTGATGCAAAACCGGGGGAAATATCGTTGGCACATAATGGTGTTCTGTTTTTGGATGAATTGCCTGAATTTAATCGGGCAACATTGGAGATTTTGCGGCAACCAATGGAATCTGGCAAGATAGTTATTTCGCGCGCAAAAAGAAACGCAACATATCCTGCGCATTTTCAATTGATTGCAGCGATGAATCCGTGTCCGTGTGGGCATTTGGGAAATGCTGCGTTGTCTTGTTCGCGTGCCCCGCGTTGTGCCGAAGCATATCAAAACAAAATTTCGGGTCCATTACTGGACAGGATTGATTTACACGTTGATGTTGATGCGGTCAACCCGTGGGAAATGAAAAATGATTCTGATGTGCCGTCTGAAACCAGTGCGACCGTTCGACAACGTGTTATCGCTGCGCGTCAAAAACAATTATCACGCCAAGGATACATGAATGCACTGTTGGATGGGGCAGATTTAGATAAATATGTTGTGTTGAATAATGAATTGACCGCGTTTTTGAATACGGCTGCGGAAAAAATGTCTATGTCTGCGCGCGGTTATAATCGTGTTAAAAAGATAGCGCGCACAATTGCAGATTTGCGTGGTGATGATAATATTATAATGTCTGATTTGGCCGAAGCATTATCTTATCGTCCAATAAATCGTGGCAAATATGGTGTTAAACATTAAAAAAATCGTCGTTAATCGACGATTTTTTTTAAGACAAGTGAAAAAACCGCATGCCACGATTATTTTCATCATATATTATATCATATTTTTTTAATGTTTGCTAAGGAATTGTTTCAAATAGTTTAATGCCAGTTTTAATGATAATATCTTCATTAAATAAAACATCAAAGGAATCAAAATGGGAATATTAAAATTTGTCTTTGCAATATTTATATCGTTTATCCCGGGGCTCTTAGGAATAATGATTTCGCCGATTGCTTCTGGAAAAAATACATGGTACGGAACTTTGAATCATTCTGTGTTGACGCCGGCAGGTTGGGTGTTCAGTGTCGTTTGGACCGTATTGTATTTTTTAATTGGTATTGCGCTGTTTTTAATTATGCAAAATTCAAATGGTGCACCGCGTCGTGATGTCGTGGCGGCATATATTTTGTTTGCGATAAATCTGGTGTTGAATACAGCCTGGTCTTTTGTTTTTTTTGGTGCGCATTCCCCAGAATATGCGCTGGTGTTATTGATGGCGTTAATCATTGTTGCAATATTTATGGCGCGTGCGTTTTTCCGAGTCAGTGCACCAGCATTTTGGTTGGTTATTCCGTATATAGTATGGTTAATGTTCGCTTTTTATTTGAATGGAACAATAATGTATTTGAATTAAATCAATATTTTAATTCTTGGAAATCTGCATCGCCCAAATTCAGAGTTTTTAACCCCAGCTCTTCAATATAATCAGACGAAGAATTTGGGTGTTGCAGTAAATAGATATGATGTTGAATTGTGTCTAATTCTTTCTGGGCGATTGATAATTCTTTGCGTTCGCGGTTTAAATGCCATGCGTTCACAATAAAACTTTGCAGATTTTTTTCGCCGTAAAATAAACGGACAAAGAAAAACACAGACAAAATCATCAGACATAAACCAATTTTACCGCGTGGACCTTCTGTCCATGCGCTGCGAGCAAAAGCAAAGAATTTTTTGATTTTTTCTTTCATTGCGTCTATTATATCACAAATGTTTACTAATAATCAAATTTTTGCTGCACCATTGGCAGGAATAACTGACAAGCCTTTTCGGCAGATGGTTCGTATGTTTTCGCCAGATGTTTCAATGGTGACTGAAATGATATCGTGTCATTCGTTGGTGGATGGACATAAAAACTGTATTCGTAATTTTGACAGATATGATGATGAAGGCAACATTGGGGCGCAAATTTTCGGGGCAGAACCTGATTTAATGGCGGTGGCGGCCAAAATTTTACAGGATGCCGGTGCAAAATGGATTGATATCAATATGGGGTGTCCGGTGCCGAAAGTTGCTACGCGTGCAGGAGCAGGTGCTTTTTTGATGAAAGATCATACATTGGCCGGTCGAATAATTGAAGCTTGCGTAAAATCTGTTCAAATTCCTGTATCTATAAAAACACGATTGGGCTGGGATGAAAAACACAAAGATTGGGCAGATTTAATTCATGTTGCCGCACAAGCTGGGGCGCGTTTTGCGACTTTGCATGGACGAACCCGTGCGGCCGGTTATGTCGGACCTGCAGATTTGCCGGAAATATCAGATATGCCGTTGCCGATAATTGCAAATGGTGATTTGAAAAGTCAGGATGATTTATTGCGTGTGGAAAATCTGGGATATAATGGGGCGATGGTTGGACGTGCGATGTTTGGAAAACCGTGGCTTTTGGGGCAAATTTGTGGTCAATGTGACGTGCCAGAAAATATCGGGGAAATTGTATTAAAACATCTGGATTTGATGATAGATTATTATGGGGCGAAAACTGCGATACCTATGTTTCGTAAACATGCAGCGTGGTATTCGACTGGGATGCCAAATTCTGGGCAATTCCGTATCAAAATCAACCAAATTTCAGATGAATCAGAAATCAAGAAAATTATAAAAGATTTTTGGTTGTGCGGTTGACAATCGGGGTATTCTATCATAACATATTGCTATCAAAGGATTTGACTATGGACGAAAAGCAAGAAATTTTCACATCTACCACAGAAATGACAGCAGGCGAAATGTTGCATAATGCGCGGACTACGGGGCGCAGAAAACGTGAAATATCGACGATTGCAAAATTACTTTGCATTCGTGAAGAATTTTTAGAAGCGTTAGAATCTGGCAATTATCGTGTTATCCCCGAAGATGTTTATATTTTGGGATTCGCACGCAGTTATGCGGTCGAATTGGGTTTAGATGCTGATGAAGTTATTGAAAAATTAAAACGTGAATTGAACATCATTTCTGAAAAACAGGAAACACCTGAACCGGAAGTGAAAAACGAAACGCCAAAGGCAAAAATTAAATTTAACAAAGAAATTTTTGCAAAATATTTCAATATTGCGTTTAATTATGTGAAAAAGCATTGGGTTTGGTTTGCGTCTGGGTTTGCTGTTGTTTTGGGGGCGATTATTTTGTTGGTTGTTTTGTTAAACACGAAAAATACGGCAGAAAACCAACCGGATGTTGCAGTTTTGGAACAACCTGTGGCGGCTACGACTGTAAAGGCGGAACCTGATTTTCGTTTCCCAGTGCGTGAAAAATTCAATGAAAAATCTGCCAAAGAATCTCGCGTTGTTTTACAGGCCGAAAAAGAATCTTGGGTGAAAATCGAAGATGCGCGTGGCAATACTGCTTTTTCACGCGTTTTAGTGCCGGGTGATGTGTATTACATGCCATTATCAGATAAATTCAAAGGAACTTTTGGTAATGCGGGTGGAATCGACGTTTGGGTTGATGGACAATTGGTTAAAAAAATTGGTCCAGCGAACACCCGTAAAACTGGTGTTTCTATGGCGCCTGATGCATTGAAAGCGGTTGGTTTGGCGGAATAAGTTTTTATTCCGTTTGACGCCGATTGAATTTTTTATTGTTTTAACTATATTATAATCACTATGACTGGGTTTATAAAAATTCGCGGCGCACGCGAAAACAATCTTAAAAATGTTGATTTAGATCTGCCAAAAAATAAATTGGTGGTGCTGACTGGCGTGTCTGGGTCGGGAAAATCGTCTTTGGCATTTAATACGATTTATGCAGAAGGTCAACGCCGCTATGTTGAATCTTTGTCTTCGTATGCGCGTCAATTTCTGGATATGCAGAAAAAACCAGATGTCGATTTAATCGAAGGTTTATCCCCTGCAATTTCAATCGAACAAAAAACTACATCTAAAAATCCGCGTTCGACCGTGGGAACAGTGACAGAAATTTACGATTATCTGCGTCTGCTTTGGGCGCGTATCGGTGTTCCGTATTCACCGGTCACTGGGTTGCCGATTAAATCTCAGACGATTTCAGAAATGGTCGATTGGACTTTGAAAATTCCGCATGGTGTCAAATTTTTCATTATGGCGCCAATGGTGCGTGACCGAAAGGGTGAATATAAAAAAGAATTGGCTTTTTTGGTAAAACAGGGCTATCAGCGCGCAATTATCGATGGCGATTTGTACGATTTGTCGTCTGTGCCACCATTGGACAAAAACAAAAAGCATAATATTTTTGTTATAATAGACCGTGTTTCGATGCCTGATGAAGATTTATCTGGTGATGCGGCAGATGAATTCCGTTCACGTCTTTATTCGTCATTTGAAGCGTCTTTGCGTTTGGTTCCGGGGTCGGTGATTGTTCGTCGTTTGGATACAAATACTGATTCTCTTTATTCCCAAGAATACGCATGTCCCGTGTCTGGTTTTACAGTTCCAAAAATTGAACCGCGATTGTTTTCTTTTAATGCCCCGTTGGGTGCGTGCAGTGAATGCGACGGTTTGGGTGTGCAATTAAATATTTCACCAGATTTGGTGATTCCAGATCCATCAAAATCTATATTGGGTGGTGCAATCGCGCCGTGGTCGCGTGGTGGCATGTTAAGCCAATATGAAAACGTGATGGATGCGTTGCATAAAAAATATAAAATACCATTATCGAAACCGTGGCATACATTGTCACAGGCTGATAAAGATATAATTTTATATGGAACCGGCGATGAAGAAATCAAAATAAATTGGAATGGTTATGTTTATGAAAAACCATACGAAGGTGTAATTCCAAATTTGGAACGCAGATTGCGTGAATCTGATTCTGAATCTACGCGTAATGAATTATCGAAATATCAGACTGAAACGCCGTGTCCTGCATGTCATGGAAAACGTCTGAATATCCAGGCGTTATGTATAAAAATCAATAATTGCGATATTATGGATGTGTGCGATATGTCTGTGGAAGATTCTTTGAAATGGTTCACAGATTTGCCACAATATTTGACTGACAAAGAAAACGAAATCGCATCGATTATTTTGCGTGAAATTACATCGCGATTGTATTTTTTAAGAAATGTGGGGCTGGGATATTTGACGTTGTCGCGAATGGCTGGAACTTTGTCAGGTGGCGAAGCGCAACGCATAAGATTGGCATCGCAAATCGGCAGTGGTCTGTCGGGTGTTTTGTATGTGTTGGACGAACCGTCAATTGGTTTGCATCAAAGCGATAACGACAAATTGATAGACACATTAAAAATGCTGCGCGACAAAGATAACACTGTTATTGTTGTTGAACATGATGAAGATATGATGCGCGCAGCAGACTATTTAGTTGATATTGGTCGGGGTGCAGGTATAAATGGTGGAAATGTTGTGTCGTATGGAACTCCGGACGAAGTTATTAAAGATTCTGAATCTTTGACGGGGCAATATTTATCGGGCAAACGGAAAATAGAAGTTCCGAAAAAACGTCGTACTGGTAATGGCAGTTTCATTAGGATAGAAGGTGCGCGTTCCAACAATCTGAAAAATATAAATGTTGATTTTCCGTTGGGTGAATTTATTGCTTTGACAGGTGTGTCGGGTTCTGGAAAATCTACATTGTTATTGAATACGCTTTATCCTGCGATTATGCGCGTGTTGTATAATTCAAAATTGGAAACTGGTGCGCATGACATTATTCGCGGAATGGAAAATATAGACAAAGTAGTCGATATTGACCAATCACCAATTGGACGCAGCCCGCGCAGTAATCCGGCAACCTATGTCGGGGTGTTTAATAATATTCGTGATTTTTATGCTTCGTTACCCGAAGCCAAAACGCGCGGATATGATGCAGGTCGTTTTTCGTTTAATGTCAAAGGTGGACGCTGTGAAGCATGTCAGGGCGACGGTCAAATTAAAATCGAAATGAATTTTTTGGCTGATATCTATGTTGAATGTGATAAATGCCATGGACAACGATATAATGCTGAAACCTTGGCGGTTAAATACAAAGGTAAATCGATTGCCGATGTGTTAAATATGACGGTTGAAGAAGCGTATCGATTCTTTATAAATGTTCCGCAAATCGCACGCAAATTGGAATTGTTAAAACGCGTAGGCCTTGATTATATCAAATTGGGGCAAAGTTCGCTGGATTTGTCAGGTGGCGAAGCGCAACGTATCAAATTATCCAAAGAATTAGCGGCACGCAGCACTGGTCAGACGATATACATATTGGATGAACCAACAACAGGTTTGCATTTCGAAGATATAAAATCTTTGTTGTCCGTATTGCATGAATTGGTTGACCAAGGCAACACTGTTATAGTTATTGAACATAATTTGGAAGTTATTAAAACTGCAGATTGGGTTATCGATTTGGGGCCCGGTGGCGGGGCAGGTGGTGGCAATGTTGTTGCAGTTGGGACGCCTGAACAAATCGCCCAGATTCCAGAGTCTTTAACCGGAAAATATTTGAAAAAGTATCTGGACAAACCTAAAAAAAGTAAATAATATATCTAAAAACAACCAAAAAAGGAGATGAAAAAATGTTTGGTTTCGGAAAAAAGAAAACAACCCCAGATGTTGAAAATCAAGAAACAGAATCTGTGAAAGTGCCATCGGGTATGAAAGCCACCGCTGAACGGATGATGTCTGGACAATTCGACATGAATGATATGTTGGCGCAATTAAAACAAATTAAAAAGATGAGTAATTTCAGTGGACTGTTAAAAATGGTGCCGGGGATGAAAGACGCTGTGGCGGCAATGAAAGAAAAAATCGCAGACGGCAGTGTGGATGCTCAAATCAAAATATTGGAAGCGATGACTGATGTTGAACGTGCAGATCCTGAACGCATATTTGCAAATGCTAAAAACCGTATTGCAGAAACA
The DNA here is from genome assembly GCA_045648885.1 of Candidatus Enterousia sp. Taxonomy (GTDB): domain Bacteria; phylum Pseudomonadota; class Alphaproteobacteria; order Rs-D84; family Rs-D84; genus Enterousia. The sequence continues at coordinate 25,529 of JAZROV010000007.1, read as the reverse complement.
GCAGGCTGTACCGTTCGCGAAGTTGAACACATTATCAAACAATATTTAAAAATGAAACAGCAGATGGCTATGATTCAACGCATGGGCGGAATGGAAGCCGTTATGAAACGTATGCAACAGGGCGGCGGTGCGCCAACTGGTAATAAATAATGGGCAGAAAAAAATGAATAAAAGAAAAAAAATTAAACCAATAGCGGTCGTGGCGTCTAAACCACTTTATGCTGACGAAACGTCTGGACAATCAGAAGGTTGGTTGCTTTATGTTGATTTTGCAGGTATAGAAATTCCAAAATTGCGCGTTCGTGGTGGTGTTATGCGTGAATCTGGTCTGAATGTGTCGCCGACGGTTTATTCTGGGAAATACCCGTTTGTGACACGCGTTGAATATTTCTTTAAACACGGACCTGTTTTTGATAATTCGTTCAGAAATATGTGCCGATTTAAAACAAAAATAACAAAACGCATAGAGAAAGATAATGCACGTGCGGAAAATAAAAAAAAGAAAGGTTTTTCCCCGATTTCTGTTTCAGATAAACCCATTGACCAAAATGGAAAATTTTGGAAAGTATCCGTTCGTTATGATGGCGATTGGGAATTTTATTTTCCAAAAATAAAAGAACGTTTTGAATATAATCCGTTCGGTGCGAAAATAGATAAAATTATTTATAATCAAGCTGAAAATGTAACAATGATTGAATATCGTTTTCGTCGTGGCGCTTTGAAAAGGGGTGAATTGCGTGCCTGGGATTTCATAGATAGAATCAAATCGCAAATCACCACAACAAAACAAAATGAAAATATTAAATAAAAACTGGTTAGATAATGTACAGAAACAAAAATAAAACAGCCCAACCCATTTCTGTATCAGATTGTACGGAAGCTTTCAGTGAAAGCTGTCACTATCTTGGTGAGAGTGTGATAATTCTTACTCTTGATGGCGATTGCGTGTCAAAAGTGTACAAAGACAACAATATAGAAAGTTTAAATCCTCCGTTTGCTCGGGGCGGTTTGATTTATTCTGTAAAATACGAAGCAGAAAAAGATGTTTCAATAGTTGAATATCGTTTCCGCGGCGGATTCAGAAGTCGTTCAAAAAACAGCGAAAGATTCAGAAAAAAGATGCAGGCAAAAATAAACGCACAAAAAATAAAAGAATTCAAAGCGCAACTTTTGAACCAAGAAAATGAAAACGGTAAATAAATAGGGGTGACATAATGAAAAATAAAAATAATTTGTTATGGCTGTTTATGGTGGCGATGATGCTGGGTGGATGTTCCTGTCGCAATACCGATAAACATAATGACAATAATAATGTAAACGACACTGTTTTTGTTGTTGGGGTACTAGACCAACCTGCGGCATATGGAAATAAACCAAAAAAATATTTATATGGCGTGAACAAGAAAAATGAAAGATATTACATGCAATTTCGTTTAAATGATGGTTTCACGGTTAAGAACAAAAATCGTGATGCTTTGATTTCATTTATTGAACGTGGGGACACTATTATTTTAGAACAAGGGCGCATAGTTCGTGATTTAACAATGGAACATATGATAAATCATTATGTCAATGGGCGTTGATGAAAATATTAAATAAAAAAATTGCTGCACATAAATCGTCGGCTGCGTGGATTCAACGTCAGGCGGCGGATCCCTATGTTGCACGTGCAGTGCGCGATGGGTATCGTGCGCGTGCAGCATATAAAATTATAGAAATAAATGAAAAATATCATTTCTTTAAAAATGGCCAGGTGGTTGTTGATTTAGGTGCAGCCCCGGGTTCTTGGTCGCAATATGTTGCACGGGAATTTCCAAAATCTAAAATTTTCGCAATGGATTTGCTGGAAATCAAACCGATAAATGGCGTTGAATTTTATCAGGGTGATTTTACAACGGACGAAGCGTTGCGTTGGTTAGAAGAAAAATTAAATTTAACTGAAAATTCTGGTGGGACGGTTGACGTAGTGATGTCTGATATGGCACCAAATACGGTCGGACACAAAAAAACAGACCATTTGCGTCAAATGGTATTATTGGAATATGCGTTTGATTTTGCCCTGCGTGCATTGAAAAAAGGTGGAACGTTTATTGCGAAATCTTTCACTGGTGGCACAACAAACGAATTATTAAAGCAAATCAAAGAACATTTTGACATGGTACATCATATCAAACCACCGTCTTCACGCAAAGACAGTGTCGAAATGTTTATTGTTGCAACCGGTTTTAACGGAGAGAGAATGTAAAAACACACTAACCGTTTAAACAAAGGGTTTAATTATGTCTGGAAAAAATGACGCGAATCAAAATGGCCAAAAACAAATAGATTCTGATACATTAGAATCAGAATTCAGAGATTTTTTGGAACAAAAAGGGTATGATGTATCTGCACTGTTGGAAATGGTGCAAGATGTTGATGTTAATGATGGTTCATACACACCGGTCAAACAAAAGCCTATCAGACGTATATCTGAAAAATTGAATGAACGCGAATGGGATTTTGAAATATATACAGATACACGTAAAATATTGGTTGGATTTGTTGTTTATATTATTGAACAAATTGCCCCAACAGAAAAGATTCCGTATGTGACATATAAACCTGCACCGCGTATCATAACAGAAATACAAGATAATGGTGTGAATAATGGGACTGTGTTTTTCACTTATTCTCATAAAATTACTGCGCCGACGCCGACATATAATTCAGACAAACACGATTCGGCAAAGATTGTATCTGAACCCGAAGTTATTTATTCTCCGTTGACAAAAGCACACGCAGAATATGTTTGCAAACTTTTGAATTTACAATCTAAACATACATATATGAGAACGCTCAAAGAAACGTCTAAACAAAAAACGCACAGCAGATAAAAATACCGCCAAATGGCGGTATTTTTTATTTAAAACTTTCTGCTGCGCTGCGCGCCAATTCATCAACGCGTTCGTTGAATTCTTCGCCGTTGTGTCCGCGAACCCAAACCCAATGAATTTTTATTGTGGACGCTAATTCATCCAGTTTTTTCCATAATTCTTGGTTTTTTACAGGTCTTTTATCAGCGGTTTTCCAATTGTTTTTCTTCCATTTAATTATCCAATTTTCCATGCCGTTTTTTACATATTGACTGTCAGTATGAATTTCAATTTCATTGTGTTTGCGTGCCGCAGTTAATGCGCGAATAACCGCAGTCAATTCCATTTGATTATTAGTCGTCATTTTTTCGCCGCCACAACGCTGTGCTGTATTTTTTCCGTCGGTCGCTATAAAGCCCCATCCGCCCGGACCTGGGTTGCCCAAACAACTGCCGTCTGTCCAAATTTTTATCATTTTATTTAATGTCCTTTTTGTGATATAATATCATAAAATGAAATTTAATGCCAAACAATTACAACAAATGTCAAATGCAGTGCGTGCTGGCGCGCTGGGTGCGATTTTGTCTGCACACAGTGGGCATGTTGGAATCGTTTTGGATGCGGCTGAAATGATAACATGTGTGTTTGCTAATCATTTTCGTCGTGGGTTTGATAGATTTGTGTTGTCGGCCGGACATGGCAGTGCGCTGCTTTATTCAGTGTTAAATTTATCGGGATATAAAATCAACGATTTAAATAAATTTCGAAAATTGCGTGGATTGCCGGGACATCCTGAAATTGGGGTAGACGGTGTTGATGCGACAACTGGACCATTGGGCCAGGGTGCTGGTAATGCGGTCGGTTTGGCGTTATCTCAGAAAATACGCGGAATACGCGCGCAAACATATTGTATTGTTTCAGACGGTGATTTAATGGAAGGTGTCACTTTCGAATCGTTTGCTTTTGCAGGTCGTATGAATTTGAATAATCTGGTTGTGTTATGGGACGATAATGGGTTGTCTATGGATGGTGTTGCACAAACAGATGTTGATGTAAATGCGCGTATGCGGGCGATGGGTTGGAATGTGATGTCTGTTCGTGGAAATGATGTAATGGCGTTGGACGGCGCTTTGGACAGGGCGAAAAAATCAGGACGGCCGTCGTTCATTCAATGTAAAAACATATTGGGACGTGGTTCGTCTTTGGAAAATCGTGCCAGTGCACATGGTTTTGCGTTGTCTGATGCAGAAATGTTGAATTTAATCGCAAAAAATGCCACGGTAGAGGGCGCCAAATTATGGAATGTTGTTGCGTCGCGCTCAAATGGCGAATCGTGTTCTTTGACAACTGTGTTGCCGCGCGTGAAAATTCCAAAAACACCAGACCGTATATCAACGCGTGAATTGTCTGGAATTTATCTGGATTTAATAATGGATGCAGGGGTTGATTTGATAGTTGGGTCGGCAGATTTGGCGGATAATACGCGTGTCAAAACATCACATTCTCGCGATATTACTGCGAAAGATTTTACGGGTAATTATATAAACTATGGCGTTCGTGAACATGGCATGGCGGCGATAATGAATGGTATGGTCGTCGGTGGTTTGCGCCCGGTTGGGTCTACTTTCTTGTCGTTCAGTGATTATATGCGACCGTCGATTCGAATCGCTGCGTTGTCGCGTTTGCCGGTTATATATGCTTTTTCACATGACAGTATTGGTGTCGGCGAAGATGGTCCAACACACCAACCTGTTGAACAATTACCGTCGCTGCGTATGATTCCGAATTTACGTGTTTATCGTCCGTGTAATATGACTGAGGTTGCATATACCTGGAATTCGATGATTGGTGATTTAACGCATCCGTCTGCGATTGTTTTATCACGTCAAAAATTTCTGCAGATTCCAACACCGTCGGGTTCTGATTTATCACGTGGGGGATATGTAATTTATCCTGCAAAATCAGGCCGCGCGAAAAATACTATTATTGCAACTGGTTCAGAAGTGCCGTTGGCGGTAGAGATTGCATCGCGGTTCAAAAATGTCCAGGTGGTGTCTATGTTGAATCTGGAAATATTCCGGGAACAAGACGCAAAATACAAAGATAAAATCTTGCAAGGTTGTGTCATAGTCATCGAAGCGGCGGCACCGGGGGGCTGGTTTGAAATTGCAGATGCAGTTATTGGTGTTGATAAATTCGGTGCATCTGGGGCGTCAGACGATGTTTATCGTGAATACGGTTTTGATGTTGATAAAATAATTGCTGAAATAAAAAATTGCATAAAATAATATTAAATCATAATGTCATCAAATGAATGTTTTGTTTTGTCGAACGGTCAATCTGTTCCGATTGTAATTGAAACGCGGCGCGGTGCGCGTAATGTCACGCTGCGTCCAAAAATTGCACCGCAATTTGAAATTCATGTATCAAAACCATGGATAACGTCAACGGCGTTTGTGATGAAATTTGTAGAGTCTAAACGGAAATGGTTGGAAAAAATTTTTGCAGATGCGCCGGCCAAAGACCATATTAAACCCGGTGACATAATTGAATTTTTGGGACGGCCAGTTCAAATTATTCATGATGCAAACGTGCGTGGAAATAAATATATTGATTCAGATAAAACATCGCTTTGTATTGGGGGTGGGGCGGATATGTTTGAACGGCGTGTTCGTGATTTTATCAAGGATGAATTTTTGACGACCGCCAAAGAAATTATTCGCACCACGCCACGTGAATTATGGCCAACACGAATTAGTCTGCGCGATACAACTTCGCGCTGGGGATCGTGTTCGTCAAATGGACATATATCGCTGTCGTGGCGATTGGCGTTTGCTCCGGCGGATGTTATGCGATATGTCATAATGCATGAATTGGCGCATCGCAAACATATGGATCATTCCGCAGCATTTTGGAGCCTGGTTGGTCAATTATATGGTTTCGGGGTAGAGCGCGCAAAACGATGGTTGTCTAAAAACGGCGCAACATTACATAAATATTTTTGAAAAAAACGCTTTTATTAAATGGGGTTTTATGATAAAATCTGTTCAAAAGGTTATTTAAAAAAGGAAAGAGAATATGAAAAAAATCATGTTTTTGTCGTTGGTTGTTTTGTGTGGTTTATATGCTACTCCGTCCTTTGCAGGGGCGTGTGCCGCCAAGCATTTAACATATGTTGGCACGCAAAAACCGCAACATGATGAATTTTTGTATGAAAATAAAACAGAATATGATGCCTCTGTAAATGGCTGGACCGCGTCGGATGATTCTGGAAATGGAAACGGTTATGAGTGCGATGACGATGCTTGTCCTGAAGGTTTCGTTTTGACAATGGGGGCAGGCCATGTTTTTAAAGGGAAAGTGGTGAATAAGCAGGTGTCTTATCAATGTCATCTGTTCAGGAATAGTATGGAAATAAAATCAGATCGGTGGGTGCCTGTTGATTTGGATAATTGTATATATAAAGATACAGACGGCCAGAAAGTCCTTTCAGAGGGAGAATTTGTTTATGGTAGAACTTTTACACAGTTGTCTGGTAATTGTTCAATAAGTGATGGTACTTTGCCAAATTGGGCGGTGAATTCTGTTGCTGAGGCCGAAGTAAAAACATGGAAAGTGGAATGCAGAAAGGGTAAGCCTACTAAGAAATATTGTATGGTCGAAACTTGTGTTGATGGATATACACTTAATGCGGATGGTAGATGTGTAAAAGGTGATACTCCCGTGACCCCCGTTACGCCAACTGCTGATTGTGACAAGCCAGGTTATGAAATTGCAACCAGAGATTACGATTTGTTGATGCCTGATTGTGGTGGTGGTGTGTGTACGCCGATTGTAAAAGGAGGTTGTTATCCAAAAGATATGTTGGATTGCGCCAAAGCAACTGAAGCAAAACAGAAAGTTGTTTGGAACGGCGAGATGTGTCTGTGTCTCCCCTCGGGAAAACAGTTGGATCCAAAAACACAACGTTGTGATGGTGGGCAAAATACTGGCTTGTGTACACAATTAAAACAAAAAGGTGCATCTGCGGAGCGTTTGGCATGTTGTTATGCGGGCGGTGTTACTAAATGGATTGGTAAAGATTCTGATACAGATCCAAAATTGTGTATTTGTGTCAACCCAACGACCAAGGTTCAAGATCCGACCCTGGAATGGTTCTATGATGCAACAACCAAAAAGGGTATTTGCAGGGCCAAGGATAACAAAGAGCCTGTTGTCACACCAGAACCTGAAAAAGATTGTTGGTACACGTTCTATGGCGAATTTAAATGTGGTAATGGAATGCGTGTTAAAAAGAATTATCAAATGAAATTGTCAAAAGATGATTTGAAAGGTTTGACCTGTGAATCATTCCAAGAAAAATACAGAAATGACGCACGTGGTATCGAAGATTTGTTCAAGAAATTATGTTTGGATCCGAATTATGTTGAACAACAACCTTTGGATGCGGCTACGAAAAAGGCGATAAACAACATCAATTCGTTCTTTGGTATATCTGAATCAAACCGCAATGTATGGCGTGATGAAGACGGACAATTTAACACAACACGTTTGGCATCTGATGCGACAGCCGGTGTGGTGTTGGGAACTGTTGGCGGCATCGTTTCGGCAAAAGTTATCAAGAAAAAACAATTGGAAAAAGGCTTTGATGTGTTGCACTGCACGGTCGGTGGACAGAAAATGGCCGATTATGGCGATACTTTCCAGGTGTCTTATCAAAGATAACAAAAAGATATTTTACGTGACCCCGGTGAAATACCGGGGTTTTTCGTTGCAAATTAAAAAACAAATGCTATAATCAGATCGTTATGATTCAAAGATTTGTATCTTTTTCGCATCATTTTCATCACGCCCGTATGGGTGTGTGTTTCTAGCGTTCGCGTGTTTTTTATGATATAATCACTGTTGATAACAACAGAATATTTAACCATTATAACAATAGGAATTTTAAAATGGATTTAAAACCAACAAAACCTTTGTCTGGATTTATAGAATTGTTGCCGGCCCAACAACGTTGTTTTGATTACTGTGCAAATCGTATGTTGGGGGTGTTGAAACTGTGCGGATTTAATCAATTAGATTTACCGGCAATCGAACGTGCAGAGGTTTTAACAGATAAAGATAATTGGGACGAAATTGAAACCCAGATATTTTTGTTTCAAAAAGGTGATACAAAAATGGGGTTGCGTTATGACGGAACCGTTGGACTTTCGCGTTTTGTTGCGGGTCATTTGAACGATTTAAATTTTCCGTTTCGTGCATCTCAATTTTCCAAACGTTATCGTGGTGAACGCGCACAACGTGGTCGTTATCGTGAATTTTATCAGATGGATATGGATATTATGGGAATCAATACTCTGTCCACGAATTATGATGCAGAAATTATATCTGTGATTCAGCGGACTTTGAATTCTGTATCTGAATTTATTGGCGATAATTATGTCCGTATTGGCAGTCGTCCTTTGTGGGATGCGTTGTTTGATTGGTTAAACATGACCCCAGAACAAAAAAAGGCTGTGTTTGTATTGATTGATAAACGTGATAAAATGGAACCAAGTGAATTTGCCGCAGGTATCAAAGATACATTAAATAATCCAGACAAAGAAAATGTTATATTGTCTGTTTTTGAAAACGGCTATCTGGGGTTGCAGAATAAAACCGACAAATTAGATTCAGCAATTGCAGAATTAAATGATTTTATGAAAAATTTAGACACTATGGGTGTTAAAAATGCGCGAATTGATTTATCTGTGACGCGTGGGTTGGCATATTATACCGGGTTGGTGTTTGAATTTGGTTTGAATAATTATCCAGAACTGGGAACTGCGGCCGGCGGTGGTCGATATGCTGATTTGGTTGGAAAATTTTCTAAGACTAAAATCATAGGTGTTGGTGCAGCGATTGGTTTTTCAAGAATTTTTGTTGCTTTAATGGAATCTGGCAAAATTGATTTATCACAATTTGAATCAAATGTTGATGTTGCGGTTTTGGTTATGGGCGATGAAAATTTGCCATATGCGATGCAGGTGTTAAATAATCTGCGCGGTGAAAAAATTCCGTCTGTGGCATATTTGGATACTGATAAAAAATTCAAAAATCAAATTGAATATGCTGATAAAACCAAGGCCAGGTTTAGTGTAATAATCGGCGAAACCGAAGTCGCAAATAATGTTGTCAGTCTGAAAAATATGACAACTGGCAACCAAGAATCTGTGTCTTTGAATGATGCGATTAAAATTATCAGGGGATAATAAAAATGATAATCGAACAAAAATTGCGTGATATTCAGGCGCGCGCCAAAGATATCGAAACAAAAATGAATTCAGGTGATGTTTCCGGCGATGAATTGACGCGTCTGTCCAAAGAATATTCCCAGATGTCAGAGGTTTTGCCACTGATTGATAAATATCTGCAAACGCAGCAAGGTATTGCAGACGCAACCGAAATGTTAAATGATCCAGAATTGAAATCGATTGCGGCTGAACAATTGGACGAATTAAATCACGCGTTGCCAGATTTGGAACGCGATTTGCAAATCGCGTTGTTGCCGCGCGATGCCGCCGATGATAACAGTGCGATTATGGAAATTCGTGCCGGGGTGGGGGGCGAAGAATCTGCATTGTTCGCGGGCGATTTGTTTAATCAGTATAAATCGTATGCGCTTCGCAAAGGATGGAAAATCGAAATTATTGAAGAAAACGCAACATCGCTTCGTGGATACAAAGAAGTTATTTTCAAAATAGACGGTGTTGGTGCCTATGCGCGTATGAAGTTTGAATCAGGTATTCATCGCGTGCAACGTGTGCCTGAAACCGAAGCCAGTGGTCGTATTCATACATCTGCGGCATCTGTCGCAGTTATGCCAGAGGCAAAAGATATCGACGTAGTTATCGAAGACAAAGATATTCGTATTGATGTTTATCGTGCATCTGGGGCGGGGGGGCAACATGTGAATAAAACAGATTCTGCGATTCGTATTACTCATTTTCCAACGGGTATAGTTGTCACATGTCAAAATGAACGTTCGCAATTGCAAAATAAAGCAACAGCAATGGCAGTGTTGCGTTCGCGTTTGTATGAAAAACAACGCAGCGAACAAATGAATGCGTCAAATGCGTCGCGTCGCAGTATGGTTGGTTCTGGTGACCGCAGTGAAAAAATCAGAACTTATAATTTCCCAGAACAACGTGTGACAGACCATCGTATCAAATTGACGCTGTATAAACTGGATGATATTTTGGCCGGTGGGGAAGGGCTGGACGAGATGATAGACGCTTTGATTTCTGCAGACCAATTGGAACGTCTGGCCGCAATGGAATAAAAAAACGACCAAACGGTCGTTTTTTTATATTCAGAATAAATATTTAATATTTATATCGCCAGATACACCGTCAAAATTGCCCATCAGTTTTTTTATGGTTGAACCAAACACAAATTGGTTGTATTTGTATTCTGCACTGATGCCGATTTCACTGAAATCTTTGATGTTAATGCCGGAATAGTTCACGTTCTGAAAGTTTATATCGTTTTTCCCACCTTGTATGTTCGTGTATTTGAAAAACGCATTGCCGTACCAATTTTTAGACACGCGCTGAATCAATTTAACAGACGGTGAAACATTCCAAAAATTAAAATTATCAGTTGATACTATGTCGCCATTGATGCGTATTGCGTCATCTGTTTTGACGTAATCATATCCCAAATAAATTCCGGGTTCCAGATATAATCTTTTTTGTAATTTGATTTTCCAAGATGCATCAATCGCCAGATTTAACCAACCGTTATTAAAACTTAGCATCGAAAGGTTGTTTTTTGTTGCGCCGTTATTCAACATTGTGCCAATTGAAAATCTTTTGTAATTATATCGGGTAAAAAGTCCGATTGTTTGTCCATTTGTATCAAACCCAGCAACATTGCCATTGATATATCCGAAAAATCCACCGAACATGATAGAACCAACCGGTAAATCAAAATCTAAAGAATCAAACCCAACAGTCGCCAGATAATAACGCGCCCGCGTAGTCCCAGGTGTCCCGTAATCAACACGTGTATTTATATGGGAAGCATCAAACCAAATGTCTTTTGCTAAAGAATCATTATTCGATGTATCTTTCATATCGTTTGTTTTCAAAGTGCTGCCATTGTCGCCGTATTCGTCCAGTCGTGTCATTGTCCCATAAATTTTTCTGTTTTTTGTGGCGCGCGCATGATGTGTCTGGTTCATCATTTCAACGGTCAACATATTGATGTTTATTGCACTGATGCTGTTGTCGTAAATTGATACAGCTTCGGCATTAACGGATGCCAAGCATACACTGGCCAACAAGAAATATTTTAATTTGCGCATGAAAAAAATCCTTTGGTTGATTTATGTGTATTATATCATATTTTTTTCAGCTTATTAAATTTTTATTGTCAGAATTTTTGTTTTTATATAAAATGTAAATCATGAGAAGAAAAAAACAGATACAGATTACAAAACCAATTGTAATGGTTGGTTTAATGGGGGCTGGCAAAACCAGTGTAGGGCGCGCGTTGGCACGCACATTGGGAATACCATTTGTAGATTCTGACAAAGAAATCGAAAAAGCCGCCGGTTGCAGTGTGATTGATATTTTCACTATGTATGGCGAACAAGAATTTAGACGCGTAGAAGAAAAGGTTATCGAACGATTATTAGATACGCCACCACTGGTAAAGGTTATCTCTACGGGTGAGGGCGCATTCATAACCGATGCGGTTCGCAAAATGGTGTTGGAACGTGCGACGACAATATGGTTGCGTGCAGATCTTGATTTGTTGGTGAAACGAACTAATTTCCGGCATACGCGTCCGCAACTTTTGAATACAGATTCGCGCAAGATATTGGCGCAATTGATAAATGAACGCTATGATACCTATGCGTTGGCGAATATAATGGTTGAAACACGCGATGAAAATATTCATAAAACTTTGGACAAAGTTTTATCTGCAATCGAACAACATGAACAAACAAAAGGAAAGCAAAATGAAAAGTAAAATATTTAACGAATTTAAAACATTTATCAGTCGCGGCAGTGCTATCGATATGGCTGTCGGTATCATCGTTGGGTCTGTGATGACCAGTGTAGTGAATTCTTTGGTCAAAGATATTATTATGCCGCCGGTCGGGATGCTGGTCGGGGGGATTGATTTTTCCCAGTGGTTTTATGTTATTGGTGGCGGTGAACCTGGGGCACATTATGCGACAATGGAAGCGGCAACCGCAGCAGGTGCGACTACATTGAATCTGGGGACATTTTTGAACACGGTAATCAGTTTCTTGATTACTATGTTTGCAATATTTATATTCGTGAAAATCGTAAATTCTGCGCGGGCAAAGGCACCAGTCACAACGCGTACATGTCCATATTGCCAACAATCAATCAGTAAATTGGCGACAAAATGCCCGTATTGCTGTTCGTCGGTAAAAACCGAAGAAATCGCGGCACCAGCAGAAAGCGACCTGGGGCGGGGCATCAAGAATTTAACCAGCCGCGTCAAAGGCGTTGCAAAAGTCGCCAAACGCGTCGCAAAAATAAAATAATTTTTTTTGACGGGATAAAATTTAAAACGCCTGTGGAATTTTTTTTCCTGGGCGTTTTTTATGAATTTATATTTTATTTTGAATGACCGCCGGGGCAGTGGTTTAAAGACGATATTCAAAAGGCGCATAATATATATTATGTATAGTTTGCTTTGCAAACGTATACATAATATCCGGTGCTTATAAATCTGCTTTGCAAACGTATACATAATATCCGGTGCTTATATAAATCTGCCTTGCAAACGTATACATAATATTCGTCCCAGGAAAATATGTTTTTTGTGCGAAATATGTTTGGTTTCTTTTTAAGAACCCAAACATATACATAATATTCATCCCAAGAATTTGTTTTTTTCTTTTCAAGAATTTAAGCATAATTTGTTTAGTTCGCTCTAATTTATTCAATCGATTCTCGGCGCGCTGAGCGTGGCGCGGCATATATTTATATGTTCGCATCGCTGAGAATCGATTGGGTAAAAATGCGGGCTGGCGGTCGGGTGGTTTGGGGATGATGTTATTTTTATTGTTTTTTTATATCAAAAACCATGAAAAGGCCGGTTTTTCGCGGTTTTTTTAAGGTGTTTGATACTCTGTGTGTTGGCCGGAATTCCCGGTTTTCTGCGCTTTTTTTATGCTTTTTGATATTGGTAATGTGATTTTTATAAATTTTTCAAATTTTTTTGCATTGGCGCCCTTTTCTGGCTGTTTTTTTTTATTTTTATGAATTTGTGGCGAGTTCTCAGTGAACGCGTGTTGCATATCATGCCGAAAAACATATGCAAAAGTGCCATATTTTTACCACACCGCCCCACTCCCCAAAAGTTGACAAAAATATTTTCGACAACAAACAGGTTCTGATAGTTTTATATATAAAAAACTTGATTTTTCAGGGCTGGCAAGATAGAATTTCCCTGGTCTATTACAAAAAGGTTTTATCATGGCAGACGATGTGAAAAAAGTTTTAGAACGTGAAGCAAAATGGCAAAAACGTTGGCGCGATGCGCGCTCTTTTGTTCCGGTTGATGATGGTTCAAAACCGCGTTTTTATAATCTGGTTGAATTTCCGTTTTTGTCAGGCGCAGGTTTGCATGCTGGGCATTTGCTGATTTATACAGGTATGGATGTTTTATCACGTTTTCGTCGTCATTTGGGTTATGATGTGCAATATCCTATGGGGTTTGATGCGATGGGAATTGCGGCCGAACATTATGCTACGAAAATTGGCAAACATCCGGCGGATGTGGCAGCTGAATTAAAAGAAACCTATGCCCGCGTCATAGACCAGGCGGGTTGGTCCGTGAATCCTGAAACGCGTGTGGCGACATCTGATCCAGACTATGTCAAATGGACGCAATGGATGTTTATTCAATTTTTCAAAGCGGGTTTGGCATATAAATCTGCCCTGCCCATGAATTGGTGCCCGAATTGTCGCACTACGCTGACCAACGAAGAATTAGAAGATAACAAATGTCCGCGCTGTCATGGTGATATTGAAAAAAAAGAAAAATTACAATGGAATTTGGCGCTGTCCAGATATGCAGATAAATTGTTGAACGGTTTAGCGGACCTTGATTTCGACGAACGTGTCAAAAAAGACGAAATCAATTTGATTGGTAAATCGCGTGGCGCAGATGTTGATTTCCGCGTTGGCGACGATGTAATGACAATTTATACTACGCGCGTAGATACTATATTTGGGGTCACGTTTTGTGTTATTGCCCCAGAACATAAATTGCTGCGTAAATGGTTAGATGAAGGACGCATAGAAAACAAAGACGAAGTGGAAGCCTATATCAAAGAATCAAATGCGAAAACCGAAATCGAACGCACGGATGCGACCAAAGAAAAAACAGGTGTCGAATTGCGCGGTATCAAAGCAATCAATCCATTTAATGGTGCTGAAATCCCAGTGTTCACATCAGATTATGTCTTGGTTGATTATGCGTATGGAACGATTATGGCGGTGCCGGCGCATGATGAACGCGACTGGGATTTTGCGAAAAAATTTGGTTTGCAAATAATTCCTGTGTTGGACGGTGGCGAACCAGACAAAGTTTGGACCGGGGATGGAAAGCATATCAATTCTGATTTTCTGAATGGTATGGGCAAAGAAGATGCTATCGCGGCCGCGATAGAATTTGGTTCTGAACACGGCTTTGCCCGTGGGACAGTTAAATATAAACTGAAAGATTGGGGCTTTTCGCGCCAGATGTATTGGGGTGAACCTATTCCGTTGGTGCATTGTGAAAAATGCGGTTGGCAGGCTGTGCCAGACGATGAATTGCCGGTTATGCAACCGTATATGACAGATTATCGTCCAACTGATGATGGTGAAAGTCCGTTGGCGCGTGCGACAGATTGGGTGAATACTAAATGCCCCGTATGTGGTGGTCCGGCCAAGCGCGAAACAGATACTATGCCGGGTTGGGCGGGGTCGTCGTGGTATTTCCTGCGGTATTTGGACCCGAAAAATGACAAAGAATTTTGTTCGCGTGAAAAAATGGAAAATTGGATGCCGGTGACGCACTATAACGGTGGTCATGAACATAACACGCGTCATTTGATTTATTCGCGTTTTTGGCATCATGCACTGTTTGATTTGGGGTTGGTGAATACGCCCGAACCGTATGCAAAACGCACGGCCCAGGGTCTGGTATTGGGCAGCGACGGGTACAAAATATCTAAATCGCGCGGAAATGGTTTCCAGGTGACTGAATTATTAGATTCTGTGGGTGCAGATGTTGCGCGTGTGACGATTTTGTCGTTGGGACCGTGGAAAAATAATACTATGTGGTCAGATGGTGCGCTGGCCGGGGTGCAAAGGTTTTTGAAACGCATAGAGGGAATTTCTGATAATTTAACCGATGATGCGTTAACGCCGGCCCAGGAAAGATTGGTCAACAAATTGGTTTCAGATGTGACAGATCGTATTAATAACATGGGCTTTAATACTTCGATTTCGGCGATGATGGAATTTATCAATGAATTCCCGGGTGGTAAAATGCCACGTGCTGCGTACGAAGTGCTGGTTCAATTGTTAAACCCATTCGCACCGCATTTGACTGAAGAAATGTGGGAAAAATTAGGACACAAAGATATGTTGGTCTTTGAACCATGGCCGACATTTGATGCGACTAAATTGGTGCAAACAGACATGACGATTGTAGTGTCGGTCAATGGAAAACGCGCAAATGATTTTGTTGTGCCGGTCGATATTGCTGAAAACGATTTGGTTGAATTGGCTAAATCTGCGGCGGCCCGTCAATTGACAGATGCTACAATTATAAAAACCATAGTTGTTCCGAAAAAATTGGTCAATTTTGTGGTGAAAAAATAATACGAAATGCCCTGCTTTTCTGTATCCGTCCTGGGTTTAATGGACGGATATTTTTTTATTTGTATATGTTGACAATTTTTATTTTTATACTATATTACAAGTGTGCAAAAGGATGAAATAATGTCTGATAAATTCATAGTCGAAGGAACGCCGGAATGGGAACAAATTTGCGAACAATGCGGTATGTGTTGTTTGATGAAATATTGTGATAATCTGGGGAATATTTATTTAACCCGGGTTCGGTGCGCTGCGTTGGATAAAAAAACTCGTAAATGTGCATGTTATGCGGCCGATTTAGCAAACCGTGATAAAAATGGATTTAATTGTTCTGCGTTGGATGGCGCGTGCGTGACCAGATTCACATTAAATAATGATTATACGGTCCCTTCTTTTTGTCCGTATGCGCAAAAATTCTGCACTAACCCGGTCGTTAAAAAAGCAAAAAAGCGTCCAAATATAGATTGGGAAAATACTGTTTCAGAAACCGAGATAGGTCCGGAATCTTTGCGAGATTATATAATTCCAGGTTCAAACAAATATTTTAAATATAACCCACAAATCAACCAGAAAATGCACGAAATCATGAAAAAAATGAATGTCAGATAAAAAAACAAACCGCCATTTCGGCGGTTCGTTTTTTTTATGATATTTTTTGTAATCTGCGGATACGTTTTTCACAGTTGTCAAAAGGACTTTCCAAAAAAGCCTGGACACATAAAAACGCCATTTCGATATCTATATCATCGGCCGCCAGTGCCAACACGTTAATGTCATCATGGAAACGGTCGTCGCGTGCCTGTTCTGGACGTTCGCAACGTGATGCGCGAAGATGTTTATACCGGTTAGCGGCGATTTCCATGCCGGCCCCAGTGCCACAAATTAAAATTCCGCGCGATTTTTCATCGTCTAACATAGCATCTGCCAATTTTGCAGCAATATCAGGAAAATCAACAGGGGTATTTAAATCGTCTGTCCCCAGATTTTTCACATTATAACCCGCCGCGGACAGCATTTCGCAAAGATATAATTTTAAACCTACCCCGCGGTGATCTGCGGCGATAAAGACATTAGAGATATCGTTTTTGTTCATTTCTTTTCATCCCTTTTTTTTGACAATTTGCATTCCAATCCTGTATTTGCAGTAATATTCAAAGTTTTGTAAGACAATGTGCCTGTCATTTTTGCATTGGACAAGATATTCGCGACGTTCACTTCCGCGTCACCGTCCAAACTGCCGTGCAGAAAAAGTGTTTGTGCATGAATGTTTCCAGTCACTTTGCCGCCCCGCCCGATTACCAATGTAGTCGCGACAACATCACCACGCACAATGCCATGAATTTGGACTGTGTGATCTGTTTTTATATTGCCATCCAGATGGCAGCCTGCTCCGATAATGGTTGGCGATTGTTTTTCGTCTGAATTTGTAAATGCCAGCATAGTTTTTTCCTTTCCTTATTCTTTTATAAAATTCGTTGGGTTGAATGGTGTTCCTTTGTATCGTATTTCATAGTGTAAATGTGGACCGGTCGAACGACCAGATGAACCGCCCAGACCGACCACAGTTCCAGGACGTATCCAATCTCCGCGTGAAACCATAATTTTCGATAAATGTGCATAAAGTGTTGTGAAGCCCAAACCATGGTCGATTTCTACGGTTGTGCCATAACCAACGCGGTCGCCTGCTGAAATTACGCGTCCAGGTGCCACAGCATATAATTCTGTGCCGATTTTACCTGCGAAATCAATACCTTTGTGTTGTTTGTTTTTTCCAGTGAATGGATCTTTGCGTGTTCCAAAATTCGAAGTAATACGTGGGTTTTCAATTGGTGTACCCAACGGCAATATGGTTGTCAGACGTTTCAAGCCATGCCATTTTTCAATTTCTTGGGCGATTTTTTTGTATCGTGGATCAGAATTTTTATTCAATTGTATCGGGTTATAGGCTTTGCCGATTAAATTTGAAGAATATTTATTCGCAGCATCAATCAATTTTTGTTCATTCAACCCCAGTTTAATAATATTCGCACTGACGCGTTTAATATTTGTCTGTAATTCAGATATATTATCGGTTGTCAATTTAGTCACAATTTCAACGATTTGTCGGTCTGCATCCGCGATTTCATTTGTTGCGTCTAAAATCTTTTGTTGCTGAATTTTAATAGACGCATTTTCATTGCGCACTAACTCTAATTGCAAAGACATTTCAGAAAGTTTATCAAATTCTGGCGCGTATTCTTCGGTGTCCATCATTTCTGAAATACGCGTGTGCAGAAAATCCAGTTCCCCAATAGTCTTTGATTTTGAATTGATTAAATCTTCTTTGTCTTTTGCTGATAATTTTTTTGCGTCAGATTTTAATATTTTATCATCTACTACATTCAAATCGCGCGCCAAATCATTGTATTTTTTAAGATATGTTTTCAAATCGTTTAACTGACGATCGTGCTTTTCACGCATTTGCTCTAATTGTTGAGTGCGTTTTTGCAAAAGTGGTCGATGGTAAATATAAACGTATGTTGCCCAGCCAGCCCACATACACATAGTTATTGTAAAACAAAATTTTGCAAACCGCCAAAAAGTAGATTGCTGGTACGTGTCAACATTCCCATTCGCAATGTTCATAACAGTGCAATCGCGTGCCGGAAAAATTTTGACTATGCCGCGCCATATGACCCGAAAAGGCAACGTCAAAATTTCCCAAAAGGAAGAAAAATATCGCGCTATGAAATCAATCATAATGTTTTTTCCAATGAATTTAGCAACGCTTCAACTGTCAATCCAGAACGCAAAATTGCATCATCGTTCATGGACAGTCCTTTATAATATGTCGCGCCAGAGCGAACACATTTTTTTGCGCGCACCAGTATGCGTTCTGCGGTGTTTTTGCCGCTGAATAATGGTAATATTTTTACATCGCCCATATGTTTGTCGTATAAAACAGCAATAACACGATCAACCAATTGTGCATCGATAATTGTGCAAAAATATCCGTTCGGTTTTACGCGTGCCAGACTTTTTTTCGTCCATTGGGAAATGTCTGCATTGTGATGCGCATTATGCTGTGCCGGTGTTCCCTGGAAATATGGTGGGTTTGTGATGACCAAATCATAATTTTCAGGTGTTGACCATTTTGTGATATCTTCATTCAATAATTTGATTTGTTTGTTGTTCAATTCTATATTTTTTTTGCACGCATCTAACATTTCCGGAGAAACATCAATACCTGTGATTTGGGCGTCTGGTATATGATTCAACAGACAAAGCGATACAGCCCCAGTTCCAATTCCGACATCCAAAACAGTCTTTACCCCCATCGGTGCGAACGCCGCTAGCCAAACTGCATCAGATGTAGGATTATATAAACTGGGCGCCATAACAATTCGACCACCCAGCAATGTAAAATTTTCTTGTTTTTTTGTCATACCTATATAATAATCGAAAAAAACAAAAAGGCAAGCACATGTTTAATGACGCTGTTGTTGCGACTACCGCGATAAGTTCTTTTAATAATGCCGCTTTGTACGGGCCGTTTTTCTTGGTTGCAGGTCTGTTCACGATGCCTTTGTTATTTGTTGTGTATTTATATGCGGATAATTTTGCAGAAAAATTCGGTTTTACGCATAATCCGAATGCTCATATTGGATTTTTTGCATCGTTATTTTTAGCGTTATATTTGATGCTGTTTGGGGGAAATTATGCGGTAATACGCGACGGTATATCGCTGGTTCCAATAATGATTGGGCTGATTTTGTTTGTTTTTATGGCGATTGCTGCGCAAAAATTTGTTCAATTGGGATATGTCAATAAATTGCGTAATAAAAAACTTCAATTTTTTGTGTTTGTCGCGCTGGTTTTAATGGCGGGTTTTTCGGGGCTGAATACATGGTGGGGAATTTTATTACAAATCAGCGCTGTTTTGTGTGGGATAATCGTTGGGTCGCGTGAACAGCGCGATTTGCCGTTGGTGCCTGTTTTTGCGTTAATGTTAGATTTAGTTTTGATATTGGTTTTAATGCAACCTGAATTTTTCCGATTCGGTCAATTGGGTAATTTAACAATTGTTCATCTGTTGGCTATGGTTATTTCCGGCTTTTTTGCAATTGGTGTTTTTACAAATAAATATATCAATGCACGTGCCAGAATTCACCACAGTGCATATATCAAATTAAAATGGCTTTTTCGCATAATGTTATTGTTGGCGTTCGTATTGTTTGTTTCAACTGAGTCTGTTCCTGTATTTATCGGGTTGACGTTGTCTATGGGGCTGTTGCAGGCGCTGACGATATATCACAGCAAAAGTATGAACCCAGAAATAACAAAACAGTCATTTGCAGTGTTATTGATTTGTGTGGGGACTATATTGATTTGTCCTGTGGTTTCTGCATTGGGCATTTTATATTTAGCAACAATCAAAAATAAAGCAAAAGTGGCTGAATTTCTGAGATTGTTATAATTTGTTATATTTATTGAATATGATTTTTTGGAATTTTTGTGTATATTATTCCCGAAATAATAAATAAAAAACCATAGGAATAAAAGAATGGCAACAGTTATAGATCCCAGTGCGGTTATACAACCCGGTGCAGTAATTGGTAATGATTGCAAAATTGGCCCTTTTTGTATTGTGGGGTCGAATGTAGTTTTGGGCGACCGTGTAGAATTGATTTCTAATGTTGTGATTGGTGGAAAAACGTCAATTGGTGATGATTCTATTGTGTATCCGTTTGCTGTGTTGGGTGTTATGAGCCAAGATTTAAAATGGCAGGATGAATCTGCGATGACCGGATTGCGTATTGGTAAACGTTGTAAAATTCGCGAATATGTGACGATTCATTCTGGGACACCTGCATCAGATGGAACCGAAATTGGTGATGATTGCCAGATTATGGTGAATGCCCATGTTGGACATGATTGCAAAATTGGAAACAGTGTTGTTATGTCTAATCTGGTCCAGGTTGCAGGCCACGTAGAAGTGGAAGATTTCGCGATATTATCTGGTGGTGTTATGGTGTTGCAATTTGCACGTATTGGGCGCAATGCCTTTATCGGCGGAATGAGTGGCGTTGGAAACGATGTTTTGCCCTATGCAATTTATGATGGGGCGCGTGCGGTTTATCGGACTATCAATCGCGTTGGTTTGATGCGTCATGGCTTTACAAACGAAGATTTACATGCAATTCATACTGTGTATTCCGCAGTGTTTAATAACCAAGAAGGAACTGTTGCAGAACGATTGAACAAAGTTCGTAAAGAAGTTAAACACAATAAATATGCAATGGATGCCATAGATTTTATTGAAAATCGTTCGAAACGTGGCATTGGAACTTCGAAAAATGAAGAACATTAATTCTGAAAAAAAATTGAAAGTTTTTATAATCGCAGGTGAAGTTTCCGGCGATGTTTTAGGTGCCAAGATAATGCGTGAAATGCCAAACGCTGAATTTATAGGTATCGGTGGTAAAAATATGATTGATGCGGGGTTGTCGCCGTTGTTTCCTATGTCTGATTTGTCGGTTATGGGTGTGTTTGAAGTATTGGCACATGCGAAAACTTTGAAGGCACGAATAGCCCAAACAATAGAATCAATATTGATAGAAAAACCGGATATTGTTTTAACTATTGATTCGCCAGGTTTTGCCAAAGCGGTTGTTGGTGGTGTTCGGAAACGCAGTTTATTACACAAAACAAAATTTTACCATGTTGTTGCCCCCCAGGTTTGGGCATGGGGTGCGCGACGTGCAAAAAAATATGCTAAAATTTTTGATAAATTATATGCGTTTTTTGATTTCGAAGTGCCCTATTTTACCAAATATGGTTTGAAAACGGTTGCGGTTGGACATCCGATTGCAGATGGTTTGGAAAAATATAAATCGAATTGCGGAAATGAAAAGATAATATCATTGGTCCCGGGCAGTCGTATGAGTGAAGTTAAAAAATTATTGCCTGTGTTTCAAAAGACTGTTGATATGCTGGTTCGGTGTGGATATAAAAATTATAAATTTGTCATACCGACGGTTGAAACAACTGATGAATATATACGGAATCATGTAAAAAATTGGACTGTTGAGCCCCAGATAGTTGGTGCGTCTGAACGGTACGATATTTATGCGAATTCTTATATTGCGATTGTTGCCAGTGGGACTGTTTCGGCAGAATTGGCAATAATGCATATTCCGACCATCGTTGTTTATAAAATGAATCTGTTGACATCAATGCTGGCGCATATTTTGTTGCGTGTAAAATGGGCGTCATTGGTGAATATTTTGATGAATAAAACTATATTCCCAGAATTACTGGGGAAACGCGCTGCACCATGTGCAATAATGGATTGTGTACAGCAACTGACTTTGCCGTCGGTTCGTAAAAAAATGTTAAAAGATTTAACAGATGCTGATGATAAATGGATGTCCGGTTCGGAAAAGCCTGCGCGTGTTATTGCAAACGATATATTGTCGAACAAATAAATAATATAATAATATTTGGTTATCTTTCCGCTTGGGTGATTTCTTCTGTTTTATTTTGTTGTGCCCATGTCGTGATTTCAGACAAAACTGTTTCGGTCACTTTGTGTTGAGGAACCGATTCCAATACTACATCAATGACTTCTTTGGTGTCGCCATTTCTGTATGCGCATAATGCGTATTGTGCATTGGGTTTTGTCAGAATATACATGTCTGGGCAGACCTGTTCCAGAGATGATTTTAATGGTTGCTGGCACCATTGGTTTTCATCTGGGTTTACAGACAGCGTTCCAGACAACAAATCGGCAGTACACATTTGATCATCATTTCCGTTTGTGTTCGCAATTGGTAATAATGGACGGCAAATTTCAACAGTTCCGTTTTTGCTGCGGTATCCACCATTTTCCCAACAAGAACATGCACCCCATGATTGAACATCTGTTTTTGCAATGTACCCAGCAGGACACACATTTTCATTTGGGACAAAATGATACCAATAATGTAAATCACGCGGTGAATTATATAATTCATTTATATAAAAGACGCTGGTTTGTGAAGATGTGTTTATCTGGCAGAAATTATCTTCATTATATCCATAAAGTGTTGCATATTGATGTTCTATGAAATATCCATCCAATCCGGCGCATTGATTTGAAAGATTGTTGATGATTTTTGCATATGTTTCAGATGCAACCCCGCGTGGACGAATTTTACGGTCTTCGGTATCATCAATGGTATAGACTGTTTTCCCATCGATAGTTTTTTTATCAAATCCGCCAAATACTTTTTCTAATAATTCAGGTTTCCCGCAACCCTCTGTTGCGGCCAATTCTTGTGCGCATGGCGATACGATATTGTTTTTACCATCGTAAAGAGAAAACCAATCAATTGCTTCGCCAATATTAAACAGACCACTTTGCGGTAAATAGAAATTTTCATACCCCAAACCGCCAAATTTATCAAAACATTGTTGTGCGATTGCGCGACACGCGTTTTCTGAATCAAAAGAATCTTTGTTCGCCAAATATGTTTTCACGATATTACCACTGAACATATTATTGCATGATTCAATGTAATTATCGCAAAGTTGGCCCGTCAGATTTATTTCCGCAGGTTTTAACAAAATTGATACATCGCCGGTTAAATTCGCCATTGCGCTGGTTATCGCAGCGGTTTGGTTGTTATAACACGCGGTTACCAAATCAAAGCAACTTTGTTCAATTTCGTCCACTTTCGATTGTTGTGCATAGTATATGTCAATCAACGCCATATCCAGATATTCTTGCCATACAGTATCAGCATCATCGTGGCATTTATCTAATACACTTGACGCAAATTTTTTTGTTTTGTTTTCAAAGAAATTCACAAAATCGCGATTGTTTGATATTGATGAAAGTTTCTGGTTTTGTAAATTTTCAGCCGTTTTAAATGTCAACAATTCGCCCAATTGGAAAAAATCTATTACGCCTGTCAATGGTGCGCCCGTCGTGACGTCTATGAATTGACCGTAATCTAGACATTTATGATAATTTTCACCACAAACTTCTTCGCTGGTTATCGCGGTTTCGAGATTGGATACGCATGCCGCAATATCATCAGAATTATGTTTTTGCCGATTTTCAACGCGCGCCAAATCTAATAACGCGCTGTTTTCGTGCGTCGCATTTTTCAATGTTTTTTGCTGTTTCTTCAACGCGGATTCCACAGTATTACAATCTTGTTCAATCGCCATTAAATACGCATTGATTGCACGTTGCAATGACGCATTATTGCAATCATCTTGGACAATCGAGCGGCATTTTGGATAGACAGCCTTGTACAATGTTGTACCATTATAAGATGCGATTATTTGACCAGAATCATCCAAACCAAACGCGTTGGATATGTCTGATGAAACGGTGATTTTGTTTAAATCTTTGTATTTACCGCCCACAGATGAATCTTTGCCCTGGATAGCATTCATGATTGCTTGTAATAATTGTTTTGATGCAGATTTATCTTCGCTCAGCGCATCTTCGCCTTCTGATGCGGTTTTCATAGCCGTTGCCTGGGCCGCGGTCATTCCCACGACATCCAGATTTTCAGCAAATTCAGTCAGATTTTCGCTGGCTTTTTGGTATGTTTCTGCAATTTCTTGAAAATCATAGACACGATTACTGCATGAACAACGCTGAAAAGCATCGTTTTTTAATGTACAAAATTGGTCCATACATGTGAAAAATGCCGTTTTACATTGTTCGTATTCTGTTCCTGTTCGTGTTTCAGAAATCGTTGTTTGTGCGGTATTTGTTGCCACGCGCGGTGTCACATTCTGGCGTTTTGTGGTCGTTCCAGCGCGAGATGTTGGTGTGCGCGATGCGCGCGATACGTCGCGCGAAATCACAGATTGATTTTGTGCAGTGTTTTTGCGTGTGGTTATTTGCCCAGAACGCGCATTCACATTATTTGTTGAAATATTTTTCGCCGTGCGATTGGTTTGAATTCGTGATGTCGTTGTCGTGTTTTTTTCCCGATTTACGGCACGTTCACCACGCACAGCGGCCGTTGCGCCCGTTATGCAAAATAAACCCATAAACACGAATGTAAAAAATTTCTTCATCTCTGGTATGAATGGTAGCAAATTTATGAAATCTAAGGCAAGTAAAATTACACATTTTTTGCATAAAAATAATTAAAAAAATTAAATTTTTTCTTGTTGCAAAATTGAATGATATAGGTTATTATTTGTCGTGCTTTGACGGGCATATGGCGGAATTGGTAGACGCGCTAGTTTCAGGTACTAGTGGTAGCGATACCTTGGAAGTTCGAGTCTTCTTATGCCCACCATATGTAAAAAACATTGAAAAGTTCTGGGGTTGTAGCTCAGTTGATAGAGCGCTACGTTCGCATCGTAGAGGTCGTGGGTTTGAGTCCCATCAGCTCCACCACCGATTTTAGTTATCGCGCGCAATGCGCACGATTGCTAAAAGAGTCCTGGGGATATGGCGGAATGGTAGACGCTGAGGACTTAAAATCCTTTGATCATTGCGATCGTGTGGGTTCAAGTCCCACTATCCCCACCAGAAGCGCCGGTCATAGGCCTTGGTACCGGATAGCCAAAGAGAAGTTCTCAAGATGGGTTGCAAACTGTTGCGATAAAATATTCTCCGCTTTGCCAAAATATGCCCTCGTGATGGAATAGGCAGACATGCTACATTCAGAGTGTAGTGTCGAGAGACGTGTGGGTTCAAGTCCCACCGTGGGTACCAGCTGAGACAAGATGGGAGGAAACGGGCAGACAGTCCTCACTATCCCGGGAATAGAGACACGGTAAA
>JAZROV010000006.1:0-17233 GCA_045648885.1 Candidatus Enterousia sp. | reverse complement strand
TGGGGGAGAATAACAAGCAGTGCACCCAGCCCTAAATTCCGCCCCACGGGGGCGGGGGACCCGCAGGGTGGTGGGGGTGACCGAAAGAAATAACAAGAACAGGAAGCAAAAGGAGAAATAATGAAAACACAAAATATAATAATGACCAGTGTTTTGGCATTGGTAATTGCCACGCCGGCAATGGCGGCGGTTGGTGATGTAATCACAACCGGTGCATCATGTACAATCGGTGATTTAGGCGTTTCCAGCGGCACCGCCAACGCAACCGCACAATTTGAACCAAACACATATGTGTGTCCTGCGGGAACATATTTACCGGCAAATGGTATAGCATGTACGGCGTGTACCGATGGTAATTTCTGCCCTGGCGCGGTATCTTGTGCTGACGATTGGGGCGAATGTGACGACCCGTTTTACACATTTAACGAAGATGATGACCAGGGTTTGATTTCATGTGAAGGTTTTGCACCGGAAGGATATACATCATCTGGTGCCGGTGCAACATCATACAATGCGTGTTATATGGCTGTATCATGTCCAACAATAACGGGCAATTCAGCATGTGGACCACATACAACGGGGTGTGCATACACGAACCCAAATGCGACCAGTGGGAACATATACGCGGACGGCAGTTTGACTGCGAATTGTGGTTTAACATACAGCTGTGCCCAGGGATACACATCACAATCAATAGATGCACCAACATTACCGTCGACATCAACGAGGGGGAATGGTTATCAATATCGTTCGCATAACGGCCAAAATAATAGCAACAATGATAATGATTTAAGTGCAGGTGAATGGAAAGTGACATGGAATGGATCTGGCACGATGAAGGGAATCGCAAGTTGTAATGCGGTCCCGGGTGATAGTTCGAACAGTTGGGCGAACGCCAGTACATTACCATCGGGAACAGATTTAATCAGCAACAGTGCAGACGCGAACGATTCGAATCGCAGATATTGTTGGTGCAAACCGACATCTTGGACGGCATCTGGTGGAACCACTACAGAGTTGTCTGCTGCGTGGGTGTTCAACTCCGCCAGCGGGGACGCGTCGTATTGCGCGAGCAACTGTGCGTTCCGCTGCGCGTCCCACGTGAACAACAATGCGGCCTTCCGCTCTGCGCTGTTCGGGGTCGTTGGCGCGATGTCACAATGTGTGGCCAATACAATTCAATTGCGTTGGCACGACGAAGACGGAACAACATTAAATGGTGTCGAACCAACATCATGTACATACGACGAATCGCTGTCCACACCTGCGGCGGCAGATCAGCCGACAAAACGTGGATATACATTCACTGGGTGGAAATTCGTTGCGCCACAGAATTAGTATGGGTATAATCACGGTCTCTTGCTCATAGGTTTCTTTCTTTAATGTTTTTTTCCTGTGAGCGCCCCCGCTATGTTTGTCTGGTGGGGGTTTTTATTTGTCTTTTTTGATTTCTAATTCGTCCAAGACTTCATTTAATTTGCGCAGCGAACTGTTCTGGCAACCGCGTCCCCGCCACGACATAATCTCTGTCCCGGTTGTTTTATCTGTGATAGATACATTAAAATTCCACCACCAGAACCCATTAAACATACACCAAATTGGACGCAAAATTTCTGTGCGTTCTTTTACGTACGCAACATATCTTACTTTCTTTGGAATTTCAAAAGTTTCAATATCCCCGAAACTGTCGCCGCGTTCTGTTACCAATTTCCCCACGTGCGTTTTGTATCCGCGTTCATCCATAACCTGTTTAATTGACCGTTGCATAGAATAACCGCCGCGGGGTGTATAAATCATCGCGTTTGTATCCAATGTGCCGGGTTTCAGATAAATACTGTTGCAACCCGCCAGAGTTAAACACGACAAAATCAAAACAAACGCACGCATAAGAATAAATTCCCAATATTGTGATTCTAGCCTATGCATGAAAAACAAATCAAGCACAAAAAAAACCGCCGATGTCGGCGGTTTATGTTTATCGTTCAATCGAATAATCAGATAAATATTTCAGTGTAAATTCTTGATGTTCTTCAAAGCTGAGCGCTTTTTGTGTCTTTTCATATTGTTGTTTAGTCGCACTAAACACGCTTTTCAACGTTGGGACCGATAATGTTTGTTTTTGAAAATCTATATCCATAGCATATAAATCGTGCAAAAGTGGCGAATGTTCTATGCAATATAATCTTTGATTTGTGATACCAGAATAAACATAAAAAGCTTCATTGTTCGCACAAAACCATGGGGCTGTTGTTCCACTGTAAATAATAGTTTTTTTGTTGTTCAAAACACCGTTGACGATATTTACCAGGTTTTGTTCGCGGTTTTCATTGTTCAGCCATTTATAATCGATTTTATCAGAAAAATCTGCCAGAAACATCAGTGAATCTGAATTGTTTATGTTTTTGTTAATATTGTTTGGTGTTTTTTCTGGGCGGTTCAAGAAAGCAGAATGGGTTAAATCAAATATCTTGTTGAAACCTTCTATTGAAAGGATAACTCTATTATTTGCAATAAACAAAATGCCACCCAGTCGATCTGGTTTCACAGAAAAAACGATACGATTATCTTTGTTTGAAAAAACATAGTATTCTGTTTGATAAAATTTACTGCCATTGGTATCGTATCCGCCATCTATCGTGTAATTCTGCGGATTATTCAAAACATTTTTTACGCCTTCTACAATGTATTTTTCAAATTTATTGTGTTGCATATAAAACCTCTTTTGACAAAAAATATCATAAAAAATATATTTGTCAATACATAATTACCAAAAAAACCGCCTTTTCAGGCGGTAGGAGATAATGATATAAAACACAAAATATTTAAATTTAAATGCTGTCAGGGTTGACCCATTTGCCGGCTTTCAATAAACCTGGGGCCATACCTTTGTCAGCGCGCAACGCATCAATCACGCGACGTGCCTTTGCGGCGTCTAAATCGATGATGCGAACTTTGTACATGTCGCCTTCGTGGGCAACAACTGCATTTCCGTATGGTGCCAATTCTTTGGCCAACGCATTGGCGTTATCTTCGCTGTAGACTGCCGCCACTTGGACACTGTATTCTCCAGCCGGTACAGCCGGTGCCGCTGTCACAGTAGTTTTTTCAACAACAGTTTCTGTTTCTTCTACCACTGCTGGGGTTTCTGGAACACCCAATGTAGCATTCTTTACAGCAACCGATTGTGGACCCAAAACTTGGACCTGGACTTTCGCAGTGTTATTCAAACCAATTTGTTGTGCCGCTGCTGCAGACAAATCTATGATACGAGTATTCACAAATGGACCACGATTATTTACACGAACCACGACCGCATTACCATTGTCCAAATTTGTCACCTTTACAATAGATGGCAAAGGCAACGTTTTACTGGTCGCGACCAATTGATTTGAATCAAATGTTTCACCGTCACTGGTTTTTGAACCATTTAATTCAGTCGGAATAATACCCGCAATACCGGTTTGGTTATATGTTAAATCTTCGGTTGGGATGTATTGAACATCTTCGATTTTATATGCAGAACCAATGTAATATTTTGGTGCCGCAGCCATCAAATATGCATCATTATTCAGATTATTTTCAGCCGGCGCCAATTGTTCTTCATCAAAAGCACCGTACGAAGAAACATCAGTTTTTTGACCGTCTTCCAGCATGCATCCGGAAATCAAAGCGGACAATACCGCCAAAGATACAAATTTTTTCATATTCTCACTCCTTTGTGCGGGAATACCCCGCGGTTATTCTCATAGCTATATTTTATCACAATAAAACCAATCTTGCAAACGTTATTTTATTATACGTCTGTCGATTATGTATGCCGTTGGCAAATATACAATCGCGAATCCGCAAATTGCCAGCCCCAACATCCATATACTGGTAAAATCTATGGCATATAATACCAACCCCAATGCGCCAGAAATGACTGTGAATACCGCCCCAGAGACGAAAGTCTTTCTGTCTTGTTTTATCAAAGCGCGTTTTTTGCATACACGACGCAAAAGATAGTTTTTAACATATCCGCTGATAACCACGCCAATTGGAATTGATAAATATCCAACAAACGGGAACAGTGCTAAATAAAACACTGTCGCAACCCCCAAAGATATAATACTGGTCCGCACAGGCGTATTTACATCCTGGGATGCATAAAGAGTTTTGCTGTAAATCTGGCTTATCAACATTGCAGGCAACACCAGACATTGAATTTTTATTGCCAATGCAACCGCGTGCGTAGATTCTGGGGTCCAGGCCCCATATTGAAACAAAAACCGAATAATAGGTTCGGCCAACACAAACAGGCCAACCACACATGGCACAATCAACATCATTGATCGCCGCATAGACGAATTTTGTTGAATGTAAACACTGCGCATATTTTTATCGGCCAATGCATTTGATATAGACGACATCAACACAGTTCCGACCGCCAATCCAATCATCGCGAATGGTAATTGAACAATTCTGTCGGAATAATAAAGCCACGAAACCGCACCACTTTCAAAACTGGCGACCAAAGTCCCGACAATAATAGTAATTTGATAAAAACCAGAGCCAATCAAACTGACCCCGAATCTTTTGAACATATTTTTTATCTGATTATTCCAATGTGGCACAATTAAACGCAGACCAAAATGTTTAGCCCTTATTCGCCGCCACAGAACGCAAAATTGTATAATGCCAGACAAAACGACTGTGCTTGCCATGACGTAAAGAATAATTGCGTGTCCGTACCAAATCGATGCAATCAGCGCCATAATCAACATAATATTCAACATCACAGGCATAAACGCAGCCAACAAAAACCGCGAATGTGCATTTAACACAGCAGACAAAAACGCCGCCCCGCAAATGAAAATGACATAAAAAAACATAATTCTTGCAATTGTGACGGTTAACTGCATTTTTCCAGGGTCTTCTGAAAACCCAGGGGCCAGCGCCCAAATAACCAACGGCATAAATATTTCAAAAATAATTGTCAGCCCCAATAAAACCACCATCAGCCATGAAAAAACGTTTTTAGCAAAACCTTCGTCTTTCTTCATATCTGTGTACATAGGGATAAATATTGCGGACAGGGCGCCTTCGCCCAACAGGTCACGGAATAAATTCGGTAATTTAAAAGCGGCTAAAAATATATCGGATAAACGGCCGGCCCCCAAAAAACGCGCAATCAACATATCGCGTACAAACCCAAAAATACGGCTTATCCCTGTCATAGCGCCAACGCCAAAGATATTTCTTCCTAGTTTCATGATAAAAACCTATTTTTTGCTTTTATTTTTTTGACTATTTCATTATACTGCGTTCGAACAGGGAATTTCAAGTATGAAAAAAATCGTTTTGTTGTTATTGGCTTTGGCATTATCTGCATGTGGCGGTGGCGAAGAAATTGTTGTGGATCGCCCATTGGAAAATATTTACCAGGACGCATATCAAAAAATTAATAAAAAAGATTATGAATCTGCGGCAGATTTATTTCAAACGGCTGAATCTCAATATCCTGCCAATCCGTGGGCTGCGGATGCGCTGGTTATGATGGCGTATTCGCGTTATATGGACAATGATTTTGCGGGTTCTGTATTGGTAATCGATCGGTATATGCGTTTTCATCCTGGGCATCGTGATGTGCCATATATGATGTATCTGCGTGGCATGAATTATTATCGCCAGGTCAGTGATGTTCGTCGTGATCCTGAAATGTCTGCATATGCACTGCAATCGTTCCAGCAATTGATAGAACGTTTCCCGCGGTCTGAATATGCTGAAAACGCGAAAAACAAAGTTATGATTTTGAAAAATTATATTGCAGGCAAAATAATGTATGCTGCGCGTAATGATATGCAAAATCAAAATTGGACATCGGCAATAACGCGTCTGCAATCTGTGGTGTCTGGCGCCCAAGAAACCGTCATGACACCCGAAGCGATGTTTCGTTTAACTGAATGTTATAATGCGATTGGATTGCCGGAACAGGCGACGGGTTATGGCGAAATGTTGCGTAAAAATTTCCCAGATAACGAATGGACGAAAAAATTGAAATAAAAAAACGCCAAATCGGCGTTTTTTTTATAACGTATTGGCAAATTTATTTTTTATATTTGTAATTACTATCTCACGATTTAATTCTCGATATTTTACACCGGCTTCATCAAACATTTCAAAAGAATTCACAACCGTATCGCGCCAATTATTCGGCGAATCTACTTTCTTGGCATTAACTGGTGGTGCCATAAAATAAACCTGTTTGATTCCAGATTGAATAATCGCTCGCGCACAATCTGCGCACGGTGGCATCGTCACATATAATGTGCATCCCCGTAACGATGCGCCAAACGAACAGGCATTATAAATTGAATTTCTTTCTGCGTGTTCATAAAAAGCGTATTTTGTTGGACGTGTTTGTCTGTATGCTTTTGTTTCGTCTACGCCACGTGGAAAACCATTGTATCCTTGGGAACGAATTTCTTTGTCCGGCCCCACGACTACACAGCCGACTTTTGTACTGGTATCTTTGGACCATGTTGACATATGCAAAGCGATTTCCATATAGCGATAATTCCATTTATCTGAAAAAATAGGTTGTTCTTGCATTTTGTTGACCTTTTTTGTGTTTGTCATTTACCAGAATAGAATATTTTTGCGCTTTTGCAAGATTTTTGTTTATTTTTCAAAATGGTGTGCTATGGTTTTACTCATGACAAAAACATATTCAGGCTTTATAGCAATTATCGGTCCAACAAATGCCGGTAAATCAACTTTGCTGAACCAAATTATGGGGCGCAAAGTGTCTATTGTTTCACACAAAGTGCAAACTACTCGGACGCGTTTGCGCGCGATTAAAATGGTCGGCGAAAAACAATTGATTTTTGTTGATACACCGGGTGTATTCAAACCAACGCGTCGTCTGGATCGGGCGATGGTGTCGGCTGCAATGTCTGCTATGGATGAAGCGGACGCGGTTTTGTTATTGATTGATGCGCAAAAGGGTATAACCCAGACCGTTCGTGATTTGTGCGAAAAAATCAAAGACAGCAAAAATTTATTTGTCGCATTGAACAAAGTTGACGCCGTTTCTAAAAATGATTTGTTGCCAATGGTGGCGACCATATCAGAAATGGCACAATTTCGTGAAATATTTATGATATCTGCCTTGAAAAATGACGGCGTTAAACAAATGTTGGATGCTCTGGCAGCGGTTATACCTGAATCTCCGTATTTATTTGACCCAAATGATGCGTCTGATGTGCCGGATATGTTATATTTATCTGAATTGACACGGGAAAAAGTGTATAAGTATATTCACCAAGAATTACCGTATCATATCAATGTCGTCACAGAAAAGGTTGATACTGACGACGAAGGTGTTTTGGACATATATCAAAAAATAGTCGTTCAAAATGAGGCTCACAAAAAAATAGTTATTGGTCGTGGTGGTGAACAATTAAAACGAATTGGGACTGCTGCGCGTCATGACATCCAAGATCAATGGGGTGTGAACGCGCGATTACATTTGTTCGTTCGTGTAGAAGAAAATTGGGAAAATGAATCAGAAAATTACACTGACCAGGGACTGGAATTTAAATAAAGGGTAAACAATGAAAACAAAATATAAAATATTAGCAATGGTTCCGTTGATGGCGCTGGTTGGCTGCAAATATGAACACAAAAATGTTATAACAGGCGTTGGGACAATTGACGAACAGAAAATTTTATTGGTAAACGATGTCAACACAAATCAAGAACGAATTTATCCAATATCCCGCGAATATGAACAAAAACATCCTGATGTTTTAGAGTATTTGCAAACAGGTGATACTGTAATTTTTACCATTGGTGTGATGAGATATTCAGATTCTCATTATACAAAAAATTTAATATTGGATAACGATTTTGTTGGTATGCGTTACAATTCAGACAGTATTTATGCCAGACAGCAACGTGAAATATTAAACAAAATGAAATCAGAAATAAAAACGATTACACGATAACATGTATCATACATCAGATTTTGATTTTGAATTGCCACCTGAATTGATAGCGTCTCATCCGCTGGAAAAACGCGATGCTTCACGTATGTTGGTGGTTGGTTGCAAGTTCCCCTCCATCGGAGGGGTGCCCAACGGGCGGGGTGTTGTTCTTGCCGACAAACACATTCGTGATTTTCTTGATTATTTGGAACCTGGGGATGTAGTCGTTTTTAATAATTCACGTGTTATTCCTGCGCGTTTTATGGCAGACGGTCATGAAATAACTTTGCATACTGCCGTGACAGATAAAGATTGGTGGGGACTTTGCAGGAAATTTAATAAAATCAAAATTGGTGATATTTTGACTGCGACGGACGGCACAAAAATCAAGGTATTAAAGAACAATATAGAAAGCGGTCTTTTGTTGCACTTTGATTGTGACAATGTTTTTTCGGTATTGGATAAAATTGGTAAAATGCCGCTGCCACCATATATGAAACGCGAAGAAGAAACCGCAGATCGCGAACGTTATCAAACGGTGTACGCTGAACCTTTGGGGTCTATGGCGGCGCCAACTGCGGGTCTGCATTTCACAGACGAATTGATGAAACAAATTGAAGAACGTGGCGCAAAGATAGTCAAAGTGACCTTGCATGTCGGGGCGGGAACTTGGATGCCGGTTAAAACCGAAGATTTGTCGCAACATAAAATGCACAGCGAATGGTGCTGTATCACACCTGAACAGGCCGATATAATCAACAACGCAACCCGTGTCATAGCGGTCGGCACAACATCAATGCGCACGCTTGAATCTGCACATCGATTAGCGTTGAAACAAAAAGATAATATTATTACTCCCCCTTTGCGGGGGAGTCGCAGAACACAAGCAACTGCATTGTGTGATGCGGTGGAGGGTTCTTTGCATCACAAAGTTTATTCGCAAAATATTAAAAATTTTGCTTCACAGATGCGCAAAAACATGACAGATTCAGAGAAAAAATTATGGTACGCAATAAATAAAAAACGACTGGGATTTCAATTTCGAAGACAATACATCATAGATAACAAATATATTGCCGATTTTGTGTGCTTGGAAAAAAAATTGATAATAGAAGTAGACGGCAGTCAACATTTTAATAACAAAAACGACAAAACCAGAACTCAATATTTACAAAAATTTGGTTTTAATGTAATAAGATTTTGGAATTGGGATATTGATAATAATCTGGACGGTTGTTTGCAAATCATAGGCGACATTTTAACAAATGATTCTTTTGAACAGAGGTTAGAACGATTTATAAAATCTTTAAAACCCGCCCCCGAAACTGCCGATGCAGTTTCGACCCCGCCGCAAGGGCGGGGTAAAGTTCCTCGTGTTCTGCCTATATGTCAGACAACCGACATCTTTATCACACCGGGCTATAAATTCGGGGCGGTGGATGTATTGTTGACCAATTTTCATTTGCCCAAAAGTACACTTTTTATGTTGGTGTCGGCGTTCGCAGGACTGGACGAAATGAAAGCGGCCTATGCCCACGCAGTATCCGAAAAATACCGCTTTTTCAGTTATGGCGATTGCTGTCTGTTGTTCAAAAAGGATGAATAATGATAGATAACAAAAACCTTACAGACAAACAAATACGTGATATATTAGAACGTTTTATAGGGACTATGTTTTCACTGGCCCCGTTTCTTGGAATATGGTTTGATGACAAAGAAATAAAATATATTGAAACAAAAATGCAAACGCATAAATTGTATCGTTTAGTTAACGGAAACGTTGCGGGTATCTACCCCAGAGAAGACTTAAAATTATTTGATTTTCAACGTGCTTGGTTGACCAGTTTTTTATATGATTCAGATATGCCGATTGGTGTGCGGGCTTTCATACACTATTATATTGGACACGAACAAGCAACAATGAAAATAAACGATAAATTTTGTGGAACCCATAAATACGAAAACAGCATTAAACATGAATTTCTAGTACAAAGGTGGTTTGAAACATGTCGTTAAAATTTGATTTGTTAAAAACAGATGGCACTGCGCGGCGCGGACGTGTGCACACTGCACATGGTGATTTTGAAACGCCTGCGTTTATGGCGGTCGGCACGGCGGCCACGGTGAAAGCGCTTACCATGGAACAGGTTGCCGCAACTGGAACCCAGGTGATTTTGGGAAATACATATCATTTGATGATGCGCCCTGGCGGTGATTTAGTCGAAAAAATGGGTGGTTTGCATGAATTCAGCGGCTGGCACGGGCCGATTTTGACTGATTCTGGCGGTTTTCAGGTTATGTCTTTGTCGAATCTGGTTAAAATGAAAGAAGAAGGCGTCGAATTCACGTCGCACATTGATGGCGGAATAAAACATTTTTTGCGGCCTGAAGATTCTGTGCATATTCAACATCAACTTGATTCCAATATTACGATGGTGTTGGATGAATGTTTGCATTTGCCGACGACTCGCGAACGTGCTGAAAAAAACGTTTATATGGTGACACGTTGGGCGCAACGCAGTAAAGACGCGTTTGTTGACCGTGATGGATACGGGATATTTGGTATTGTCCAGGGTGCAGATTTCCCCGATTTGCGTGAAAAATCAGCACGCGCGCTGACTGAAATTGGATTTGATGGATATGCAATCGGTGGATTGGCGGTTGGTGAACCACAATCTGTGATGTTTGATATGATTGCAACCGTCACACCGCATTTGCCGGCGAACAAACCGCGCTATTTAATGGGGGTTGGAACACCACTCGACATATTGGGTGCGGTGGAACGCGGTGTTGATATGTTCGATTGTGTTATGCCTACGCGCGCCGGTCGCACGGCCCAGGCATTCACCAGACATGGCACATTAAATATGCGTAATGCAAAATTCACAGATGACAAAAACCCAATTGATGAAAAATGTGGATGTCCGGCATGCAAATTATCACGGGCATATATACATCATTTGATTAAATGTAATGAAATATTGGGTGCAACATTACTGACGCAACATAACCTTTGGTTCTATCAAGATTTAATGCGTGATATTCGTGCATCCATAGAAGCAGGCAAATTCCAAGAATTCAAAAACGAATTTATAAAAAATTATACTGAAACAAAGGACTGATTTATGGCTGGCAAGAAAACAAACAAAGAAACAAATAACAACAATATAAAAAAACCGAAATTGGTTCTGAATAACGCCACAAAATTGTATTTGGCAACAAAAGAATTAGAATATGACAGTGCCTAAGGATTGTTTTTTATTGCGTCTTTGTTTTTACCAATAACCAAAGGTTTTGTGCCGTTAAATCCATGCACTGAAGTTGCTGCATTTGATGATGCTTTATCGGCAGTTGTTTATCGTGAAACCATAGACAACATGGCAAAATTAAATTTAGCATCCACTATGGGAAAAGAGTATGCTGATTTGGCTGCCGCCTTTGTTATATCAAACAATGAAAACGTCAGATAAAAATATATTGCAACAGACATAATCATTTTTATATCATTACAACAGAACCAGGAGGAATCATAAAATGCCAAAAAAACAAATCGAAGTTATTGATATGCACGGTGCAAAAACTGTCGCAAAAAAACAGTCTGTGATTACATGGACAAAACGCATATTTGCAATCGCATCTGTATTGTGGATTGTGTTTATTGCGTGGTTCCCGCTTTATGTGAAAAAAACATATGCAGGCCCAATAAAAAAATCTATGGTTGTGTCAATGTTTTTTGATTTGCAACGCAATATCGCGGCGCAATATGAAAAAATGTTGGCAGGTATCAAAGACGCTATCAATCTGGATAAACCAATCGGTGTTGCGATTGAAAAAGTGAAAATTGCTGAAAATGCTGTCGGCAAAGTGACTGATACCACCGCCAAAGCCAAAGAACAAACAAACAAAGCGAAACAAGAAACAGGCAAAGTGTCCGCTTTGACGGGTTTGGCAAATAAATTCGGTGTAAATACATCTGGGGTAGATAAAGTTGTTGATAAAGCAAACAATGTGGTTGCGACGGCAGACAAGAACATAGCCAAAGTTGATGCCACCGCCGAAATGGTGAATAAAAAATTAGATTCAATTAAATCTGAATTGGTGCGTGTGTCTCAAATGGAATTTGATAAAATGATAGATGCTGCGATTAAAGAGCAATTGGATAAATCATCGGGCGGTTTGGGAACTACATTATTGACCAATTACGGAATTAAACATGTTTATCCATGGCGTCCATCTTCGTGGCCAGTGGCGGTTAAAATTTACAATGATTTGGAAAAATCAGATGTTCATGTAATCAAATCTTTGACCAATACAGTGAATCAAAATTTCGATTTTGTTGCGTGGACATTGGTTTTTGCAACCTGGATATTGGGGCTTTTGGTGTGGCTGGTTGCGCGCAAGCGGGTGAAAATGATAATATCTCCGTTCATTGTATGTCCGCGCTGTGGCCATACGTTTGCAGATAAACGTACTGCAATGGGTTTATTGCGGGCATTTCAACCGTGGAAATGGTTCTAATAAACGAAAAAAACGCCAAAATTGGCGTTTTTTTATTGACGTTCATATGTTCGCGTGTTATCTTGGCAATTATAAAGCAAAAAAGGTAAAAAAATGAAAAAACAGAAAGTGGATTTAAGTCAAGAATTGTCTCAAATTTTTAAAAAAGACCCGAAAGCGTTTATGCAACAGATAGAACATAATTTGTTTAACAGGGACGAAAGATAATAATATTTTTTGCCATCTGCGACAGATGGCAATTTTTTTAAAAAACACTTGCATTGTGTATTTTTTTATGTCAGAATACACGGGCAATGCGAGCGTAGCTCAGTTGGCTAGAGCGCAACCTTGCCAAGGTTGAGGTCGAGGGTTCGAGCCCCTTTGCTCGCACCAAGTTTTAGGTGCACAGCGAAAAGAAGGTAAAAATAATGAGATTTATTAAACGCATTTTAAATTAAACTGTGCGACCATCAAAAACACGACGGACGCACTTTTGTGCGTTCGTTTTTTTTATTTAATATCAACCAAAAGGAAACAAATATGTCAGAAAACATGGCTATATCTACGAACGAATTAGAAGCCCGTATGCAAAAATCAGAAAATATTCGTGTGCGTGATGGTGTTGTTTGGAAAGACAAATATGAACGTTCTCATAAAATCAGCCAGGCACGAGAATTGCCAGATGATACACACGTAAATTTATGTGGGCGCATAACTGCATTGCGTTGGTTGGGTAAATTGATGTTTGGACGCATTTATGATATCGAAGGCGAAATTCAATTTTCTATGTCGCGCGAAGAAATCGGCGAAGAAGACTATAAGTTTATGAAAGCAAACGTCGATATGGGTGATTTTATAGGAATTGAAGGTGTTTTATATCATACTACTGCGGGGGAATTGACGGTCAAAGTATCAAAATATGAAATTTTATCCAAAGCGTTGCGTCCTTTGCCTGAAAAATTTCATGGTTTAACAGATATGGAAACACGTTATCGCCAAAGATATTTGGACATAATTTCTAATTCTGATGCACGAAATGCATTATATGGGCGTTTTAAAATGACGCAAAATTTGCGTGATTTTATGAACAGACATGGTTTTTTGGAGATAGAAACACCAATAATGCAAAATATTGCGTCTGGTGCGGCTGCGCGTCCATTTACTACGCATCATAACGCATTAAATACAGATTTCCAGTTGCGTATTTCCCCGGAATTATTTTTAAAAATGGCCATAGGTGCCGGCTTTGACCGTGTGTACGAAATTGCTAAAGATTTTCGTAACGAAGGTATGGATGCTATGCATCTTCAAGAATTTACTATGATTGAATGGTATGCTGCATATTGGGATTACAAACGGAACATCCAATTTACTTGGGAAATGGTTCAAGAATTGATAAAAAATGCACGCGGAACACTGCAGATAGAATTCCAAGGCACAATGTTAGATTTTTCTAAATATGAAATGATAGATTATACCGCCAAAATGAACGAATTGTTTGGGTGTGATATTCTGGATTTTGATGATGTTAATGTGTTGCGTCAAAAACTGGTAGACGAAGGTATGTTCCCGATGTCTGAACTGGAAGATTTGAAATCGTTGCCTGCATTGGTAGATTATGTTTATAAACGTAAAATCCGCAATACAATTATCCAGCCAACATTTCTTTACAATTATCCGACATATATGGTGCCGCTGGCGCGTCATAATGATAACGATGACAGACGCTTGGATATGTACCAGTTGTTGGTCGCAGGCGGCGAATTATGCAAAGGATATTCTGAATTGGTCAATCCGGTTCAACAATTGGCCGCTTTTGAAGACCAGGCAAAAAATATAGAAAATGGTGACGAAGAAGCTTTTAATCCGGATAACGATTTTGTTCGCGCAATGGAACATGGTTTCCCGCCAATTTCAGGGGTAGGTGTCGGCATCGACCGTTTGGCAATGATTGTGTTCAATCAACCCAGTGCGCGCGATGTGATTTTGTTCCCGATAATGAAATAAAGAAAATAATCTTGTTGTAATATATTTGCGAAAAGAAAATTTTAGTATAATATATCTATAACAAACCAAAGGAATCTTTGATGAAAAATCTGACATACGGGTCAGACGCGATTTTGGCAACGAACCGTAACGAAGAAAAAAATCTGGAAATCATCCGTGACGCCAAAGAATCTGGGCGCATTGATGATGCGACATGCAAATACATGAATTTGTTGTATTCAGATTCTATGTCGCATTTCCGCGAAGTTTTTTTGCATATTGGTAAATGTTTTGGCGCACCCAAAGCGCCTGTTCGTGCGTATGATTTCGCCACAGATTCTATTATAACCAAACCGATTACTATTTCAGAAATAAACCCATTATCGCCATATTTAGTCAATCATCGTCTAGATTTAGATCCAATGCGGAACCAGTTTTTTAAGACTACAAACGGTCATAACATAAATTTGGCGGTTTCGTCGATTGTGACGGTTATTGTTGGGGCACAAAAAAACGTGTATCGTGCGATTGATAAAATCACAAATAAATATTATCCGATGTATATTGATGGCGTTTCAGACGCTGCGCGCAATGTAATCACGAAATACCAAGATTCAAAAACCGCTGAAATATTGTCTGATAAAATTCGTGAAAAATTAAAGTCTAATTTTATTTCGGACGCTTCTGCAACTGTCTTGGAAATTGTCGGGACAAAAAATCAAGCGTTAGCGACAGATTTAGTCCGTGCAATTGATAAAATTCGGCAACCGCATAAACGCTTGAAAGATGTCTGGCGTGCAAAATGTTTGTTTGACCTGGTGCCCCAGGCACGTGCATTTATCGATTGTGTTTGTAATCTTTGGCCTGACAAGATTTTGGAAGTGCGCGACACATTTTTTGATATATCAAATCCACGCGGATATCGCGATGCGAAGTTATTCTTGAATATCGGAACCAAAGACAATATTGTTCCTATGGAAATAATTTGCCAGGTTCGAACATTTTTTGATTTTGAACATCAAACACATTCGGCCTATGAATTGGCACGCAATAAAACAGATTCTGAAATGGCTGCGGTTGAACGGACTGAAATCTTTCATAATGCTGGAACAAAAAAATACAATCACATGATAAATTATTGTGTCGCAGATTTGTTCGACAGAATAGGTTGGAATATATTATATAACCCTGGGGATG
The DNA here is from genome assembly GCA_045648885.1 of Candidatus Enterousia sp. Taxonomy (GTDB): domain Bacteria; phylum Pseudomonadota; class Alphaproteobacteria; order Rs-D84; family Rs-D84; genus Enterousia. The sequence goes on along the minus strand of JAZROV010000006.1, from coordinate 1,586 downwards.
AAGACAAATTGTTTGACGGTTTTCCGGTGTTATCAACCATACATTATGATTCAAAAATAACAGATTTAATTTTAAAGAAAGTGACCAGTGCTGTTGAAAACGAAGTTTTCTTTGTTGAAAATGCGCCTGTGGAATTGACCAAAGACCAAGAAATCCGCATTTTCAGATGGATGGCACGGTTTATATTGGTGACTGCGATGCCGTACAGTTATTCTGAATTTGACATCAATACAGACACAATGGCTGGGAAATTTTTTAATTTTATCATGAACGAATTATATCGGCTTTACCGGAAATAGTTTTGGCAATTGATACCTTTTTTATTTGCTTGCTTTGATGTGCGTTTTTAATGTAAAATTTGAATAAAGGTTGTTGATAGGTTAACGCAACAATCGTAACAAGTAAAAATACCAAAGGAAGGTTATATTATGCGTCAGGGTAAAGTAAAATGGTATAACGGTAAAAAATGTTTTGGCTTTATTACGCCGGACACACCAAACGAAAACGGAAATACAGACGATGTGTTTGTTCATTCCACTGCATTAAAGGCGGCAGATATTCGCTTTTTAAATGAAAACGACATCGTCGAATTTGAAGAAGAAATCCGCAATGATAAATTGTCTGTGACAACATTGAAATTGATTCAACGCGATGAAGAATCTGCACGTCGTTATCACGAACGTCGCGCGGAACGTCGTCGTGCGCGTGAAGAACGCAAAAAACAGGAAAAACACAAAGAAAAACGTTCTGGTTTTGCATTCTGGAAAAAATAGTTTTTTATTAAATATAAAAAGAACCGCCAAAACGGCGGTTTTTTTTGTTTGATGTAAAATCACAAGAAAAAACATATCCCCCACCGTTTGGGTCCAGTGGGGGCGGAGAATTGCGGGGTATAACGAAACCCGCAAACAGGTAAAACCATTTCGCTGTTTGTTCTGTCGCATGGGGTGGAAATAATCTTGCCCCAGCGAAGAAGTGGCCTAACTGCAGCGCCAGTATCAGCAGTTCCAAAGGGATGGGTACCAGATTTTATTTTCCGTTGTATCCCAAAAGCCCTGCAGGCCTTTGTCCGCACCAATAAATCGGGGCGAACAAACAAAAACCACCGATTTTATCGGGCGGTTGGAGGTTCAAGACAATTTAACAGGAAATTGTGTGCTTTATTCAATTTATTCAGCAACCCTCCAACCCCGTGGTTGGTTGGAGTTTTTTTCATCTGGGTCATGAAAACGCCAGACGCCTGTTAAATCGGGTCTTGAAACCCTATCGCAAAGAAAACCTTGCGACGCGACAATAATACCTTGTTTTATATTTATATGCAAGAAATTTTTATTCTGTATCCGACATTGGATGTGCGTGACGGTAAATGTCCATAATTTCCGCCATATTTACACGTGTGTATATTTGTGTGGTTGATAACGAAGAATGTCCTAATAATTCTTGGATGCTGCGCAAATCTGCACCACCTGCCAAAAGAGCGGTCGCAAAAGTATGTCGCAATGCGAGCGGTGTCACATAATCAGGCAAATGCAGAAAATGTCGCAATTTTTCAATAACTTTTTCTGCCATACGTGGCGACATAGGCA
>JAZROV010000005.1:0-22157 GCA_045648885.1 Candidatus Enterousia sp. | reverse complement strand
GTGGGGGTGAAAAAGAATAAGTATGTTCAAATACCCCCACCTCCCGGCTGGCGCCGTACTCCTCCGGCGGAGGAGAACTTAGGCTCCGTCGCGGAATAAATTCCGCCCCACGGGGGCGGGGGACCGCTTGCGGTGGTGGGTGGGGCAAAAATTGTAAACCCCGCCCTTGCGGCGGGGTCGCAGAGAACCATTGGTTCGATGCGGGGGCGGGTAAAAATATATTTTTCTTGATTATTTATTTGTCTGAAATTTTTGTCTGACCCGCCCCCGACTCGATTTGCGCTGACGCTTTATCTCGTCGGCCCCTCCGCAGGGGTGGGGCGAAAGCGGTGTGTGTGGGTTAAAAAATTACAGGCAGACCAAGAAAATTTTCTTGCGATTTTTTATTCATCCCCGAAATTCATGTCGCGTAATTTTTCTGCGCGCGGCGTGATTTTCGAAACCGATGTTTGAATTTGTTCAATATCAGATGTGGTTTGTGCAAAATGCCGCCCTAAATTTTCCGCCCGATCATTCAAACGCGACAAATCGGTCAGTAATAAATCAAGTTCACGTTTTATTTTACCTGCAACCCTTTTTATTTTGATGTCTGATAATACCGCGCGCACCGTGTTTAATGTTGCCCATAATGTTGATGGCGATACTAAAAATACTTTCTTGCGCGCAGCGTATTCAATTGTATCTGGGAATTGTTCATGTATTTCTTCGAATATCGATTCAGACGCGATAAACATCAATGCGCTTTCCGCTGTCACGCCCGCGATAATGTATTTTTCAGCAATCGCGTCGATGTGTTTGCGGACGTCCAGTTCAAATTGCTTACGCGCGCCAGTGTCGTTTTTGTCTTGCAAAATTCGGTTATAACTTTCCAATGGAAATTTGCTGTCGATGACCATGTCCCCCGGTGGATACGGCAGACGTATTACACAATCGGGACGCACACCTGTCGACAGGACGCATTGCAGCGCATATCCATCGGGTGGCAAGATATCAGCCACTAAATCAGCCAATCGCCGTTCGCCAAATGTGCCACGCGCCTGTTTGTTGCCCATTAAAATGTCTTTGAAATTTGCGATATCTGAACTAATGTTTTTCAATTCCAGCGCGTTTTGAGACAAAGTCCCCAACCGTTCAGCCAATCGTTCGCGCAACCGCGCATTATCTTCGCGTAACGCAGATATATCAAATGTCGGTTTGCGAAATATCAGCACGCACAACAATACGACTATCAAGATTAAAAGCATTAAAATATAGGTTGTCATTTGAAAATCCTTTGCTACAATCTTATATGAAATTATAAAAGGTTTTATAAATGTTGCAAATGAAACTTTGTGGTGATTTGGTTTTGCGTGAAAAATGTGCGCCTGTGGACGGTATTACACCGGAATTGCTGGCGACAATGGACGAAATGGTCCAGATGATGAATGCGCAAAGTGGGGTCGGCCTGGCCGCGCCCCAGGTTGGTATTACACAAAGATTCTTGGTGATGATGGATCCTGAAACCAATGTCGTTTATCGCATGATAAACCCGCAAATAACAGCGCGCAGTGATGAAACATGTGTTATGGAAGAGGGCTGTTTGTCCGTTCTGGGCTCTGATGGTTTGCCAGTGTATTCTAATGTGCGACGTCCAGAATCTGTCGATGTAAAATGGATGGATGAAAACGGCCGCGAAATGAATGCTCATATGTCGGGAACTGCGGCGCGCATTGTGCAACATGAAACAGACCATCTGGACGGGGTTTTATTTATCGATTATTTATCAGGTGTTAAACGCGAAATGTTAATGCGTAAAGTAAATCGGAGACATTAAATGAAACTGGTGTTAATGGGGACTAATGATTTCGTCGTTCCGATTTTCGATAATCTGGCGAATAAACACGATGTTATCGCGGTTTTTACGCGTGCGCCAAAACCAATGGGACGAAAACATGTTTTAACCCCATCACCGGTGCATGTTTGGGCGCAATCGCGTGGGTTGTCTGTGTTCAATTCAATCAAAGATTTTGATACAATTAAAGATAAACCTGATTTTATTATCGTGATATCGTATGGTGTGATTTTGCGCGATAATGTTTTGAATGCTGCGCCGTGTTTGAATATTCACCCGTCCGCACTTCCGAAATATCGCGGGCCGTCACCTATTAAAACTGCGATTTTAAATGGTGATAAAGATATGGATGTGTGTTTGATGAAAATGACGCCTGAATTGGACGCAGGCGATATTTTATTACGCAAAAATATTTCAATTGGTGAAAACGATACAAACGCCGATATGGAAAACAAAGTTGCCAATGTTGCGATTGAAATATTAAATGAATATTTAACGTCGCCCAACAATTATGTTGCGCAACCGCAAATGGGTACGGTGTCTTTCACTCGTAAATTTGTTGGCGATGATGAAATCATAGACTGGAAAAAAACGCCACAACAAATTCATAATCAAATTCGTGCACTGGGGTGCGGTCGCACAAAGATAAATGGCGCAGATGTTAAAATTCTGGAAACACGAATTGAAAACGGCGAATTGAAAATTGTAAAAATTCAGCCAAGTGGTAAAAATCCTATGGAATGGCGTGCGTTTGTAAATGGTCTGCGCGGCGGTGAAATCAAATACGGGGAATAACAATGTTTAATACGTTTTGTGGTTTGCATAGTGCAAATGTTAAAATGTCTGAATTTAATAACCAAGGACAATGCAGATGTTTATCTTGTACCGGTAATTTTTGCCAAACCTGTACACAATACAAAGCATTATTGGATGAATCTTTAAAAAAGAATGAAATCAGACTGGAACGTTGTATAAATTGTTTAAACCAGAGATGAAAACATGGCGCGATATAAAATAAATCTTGAATACGATGGAACGAATTTAATTGGCTGGCAGGAAAACCTGGACGGCCCATCTGTGCAGTCTTTGGTGACGGACGCAATCTATAAATTTTGTGGTGAAAAAACAAATGTAGTTTCTGCAGGTCGCACTGACGCAGGGGTTCATGCAATTTGTATGACTGCACATTTTGATTTAGAAAAACCGCAAGATGAAAATACAATTATGCGCGCGCTGAATTTTTATTTGATAAACGAACCCGTATCGGTGCTGTCGTGTGAACGCGTTGCGGACGATTTTCATGCGCGTTTTGATTGCGTTGCGCGGCACTATAAATATGTTGTGATAAATCGTTCTGCGCCGGTTGTGTTGAAAAAAAATCGTGTCTGGTGGGTGCCACAAAAATTAGATGTTGAGAAAATGAAATCGGCGGCCAAAAAATTGATTGGCAAACATGATTTTACTTCGTTTCGCGCTGCCCAGTGTCAGGCAAAAAGCCCGATAAAAACACTTGATTCGGTAAATATTACACAAAATGGCGACGAGATAGTGTTTGAATTTTCTGCACGTTCTTTCTTGCATCACCAGGTGCGAAATATGGTTGGCACTTTGATTGAAATAGGTTTGGGCAAACCGTACGACATAGATGAAATTTTTGCGCAAAAAACGCGCGCTGCAGCGGGTGTGAATGCGCCGGCGTCAGGTTTGTATTTCGTCAGTGCTGATTATGCCACGGACGGTGATTAAAAAATTGTCTGACGCGATTTGACGGATATATCAAAATTCCACCATCTAAAACTTTTGCATGACAATTTTTGGCGTCCAGTTCAAATGGCGTAATTATATAATCAAAAGATTCATCGCCACAGATTTTATCAATGTTTTCCATAATAGTTGTGAAATCTTTCATATATGCCAAATTCCATTTTTTCGTTTTGTAAATGCACAGGCCTTTGTCACATTTATAGCGTTCATTTTTATCGCTTTCGATTTCATGATTAAATTTGCGCCATGTGTTGAAAGCAAAATAATGTTTACTAGATTTCGATTTGTTAAATTGTATTTTGCCGTCCACTACAAACCCAATCAGATTATGATCTGGGGCCACATATACTAATGGTCGTGGTGTTGCGATAAAAAATACAATTGCAGAAAATATAAACACGCCACCGACGAATTTATTTGCGTGTCTGAAAAATACGTTTTCAGAATCTTTTTGATTTACAATCGATATTAAACACATCATTCCAAACACCGCCAACAATAATGCCAGATTTGAAATATGGGGCATTGGAATGTCTGAATACGGCAGGTTTGCAATATGTTGCCCGATGTTCAAAGCCCAAGAATAAATTTTATCTGATAAATCTAGAAAAGAATAATTACCCAGCAACGCCAATCCTGTTCCCAATATCACCAATGGCATAATTGCAAAAGAAAATATTGGTAATATGATTAAATTTCCAACCAAACCATAAAGTGGTATAAAACCAAAATGCGCAATCATAAACGGCAAAGTGGATAATGTTGCAATTATCGTCATTGCCAAAGTTAAATATATCGCATGCGTGAAACGTTGTAAAAAAATTCTTTTTTGATATTGTTTATCTTTGAAAAATGCCAACAGACCGAATATTGCTGCAAAAGATAATTGAAACCCAGGTGTCATTACATAAAACGGTTTTATTAAAAATAACAATATGAAAACCATGCAAGCATTTCGCAAAGATAATGCACCACGCCCAATTATTGCAGCCAAAAAAATCAAAGTTGTCATTAAAAATGCGCGAATTGTGGTGACACTGATTCCAGACAAACATACATACCCCAATAACCCACACCACGCACAAATCATTGCGGGATATTTAGCTGGTATTCGCCGCGTGATTGGCGCAATCAATCTGAATAAAAAATAAAATAATGCAAACAACCATCCACCAATCAAAGTCATATGGAAACCACTGATTGACCACACATGTCCCAGACCAATTGATTGCCAAATTTTTCGATGTGTTTCTGGTATTGATTGTTTGTATCCCAAAACCAAAGCGTCTGTTAAAACTGATTTTGTGTTTTCGTGTATTTTTGTTCGAATATTATTGCTTTGTTTGATGTTGTGAATAATTTCATAATCTTTGAAAAATCCCATACCTGAAAAATTTGAAAAATACGCCCAACGTGCAAAATCAAAAGATTCTGGGGCATATTTACTGGATGGCCTGAATATAATAGCAGTGCCCACTACATTATCACCGATTTCAAAATCTTGATTTGTATCTTTCACAGAAAAACGAACAAATACATCGCGGTCATCTTGCTTGGTCGAATTTATTTGATTGATAGGTATTTTTAAAAACAGACGTGTTGAATTATCGCGAAAATCGATGTCTGTTATTGTGCCAGAAATATGGACATCACCAAAAGAATCTTTGATTTGCGGTGTATTTATTATATGTGTGAAAGACATAGAATAAAAAAATCCAAATAGAAACAATGCAACCGCGCGAATCATAATGTTTTTATTTTTGAATATAATCAATGCGGATAACAAAGTTATTAAAATTGGGAAATGAAAGTTTGGTTCTGTATCCAATGAAAAATACCATGCCCCACCAAACACCACCAGAAATGCGGCCCATAAATAAAGGTTTTTATATTGGTTGTATAAGAATTCTTTCATATTCGAATTATAAAATTTTATTTTGTTGCATCGCAACTGATTATTTTTTATTATGATTTTACATAAGGAGAAAAAACTTATGTCCAGATATATCTTTGTCACCGGTGGTGTCGTATCAAGTTTAGGTAAGGGCGTTTCAGCTGCATCGCTGGGCGCCCTTCTTCAATCGCGAGGATACAGTGTTCATGTTCGTAAATTTGACCCATATTTAAATGTTGACCCGGGGACTATGTCGCCACTGCAACACGGGGAAGTTTATGTCACAAATGACGGTTTTGAAACAGATTTAGATTTGGGATATTACGAACGATTTTTAGGTGTGAAATTATCCAAAACTGATTCTGTTTCAGGCGGCCGCATTTATTGGGATGTTTTGAATGCTGAACGTCATGGCGATTATCTGGGGGCAACTGTCCAGATGATTCCGCATGTCACAAATAAAATCAAAGAATACATTGGTCGCCCAACGAATACTGATTTTGTAATCTGTGAAATTGGCGGCACAGTTGGCGATATCGAAGGAACAATCTTTTTAGAATCAATTCGCCAATTCGCAAATGATATCGGCCGAAGAAATGTTATGTTTGCGCATTTGACATTGGCGCCCTATTTGGAACAAAGTGGCGAATTGAAAACTAAGCCAACCCAGATGTCTGTGCGCCGATTATTAGAATCTGGTATCCAGGCAGATATGTTGTTCGTTCGTTCGCCTCGTATGCTGACGGCCGAAGAACGCGCTAAAATTGGCATGTTCTGTAATTTGCCTGCGGATAATGTGATAACCAGTATGGATGTGGATAATATCTACAAGATTCCATTGGTGTATGATTCGCAAAATGTATTTGATATAATGGCGGCGCATTTTGGGTTGCCTGATGTGCCGGGTGATATGTCTAAATTTAAAAAAATAGAAGATTATTTAACCGCTGATTTGCCGACATGCACTATCGGGGTTGTTGGAAAATATTTTGATGTTGCAGATGCATATAAATCGTTAAACGAAGCATTATTCCATGCCGGAATTCAAAATAATGTGCATGTAAAAATCAAAAAGATAAATGCAGAAAAATTCTCAAACGATGATTGTGCAGATGTCGATGGTATTTTAATACCAGGTGGTTTCGGAACGCGCGGCATAGAGGGTAAAATTGCTGCTGCCGGATATGCACGGAAAAATAATGTTCCTTTTATGGGAATTTGTTTGGGGATGCAGGTTTCTGTCATAGAATTTATGCGTAATGTTGTTGGCAAAGCGGATGCGAATTCGTCTGAATTTTCAAAAAATTGCACACCTGTTATTGATATAATGTCCGATTGTGATACGGGGAATATGGGCGGAACGCTGAGGTTGGGGGCATATCCGTGTGATATAAAACCGGGCACTTTGGCAGAAAAAATTTACGGCGCGCACCATATATCTGAACGTCATCGCCATCGATACGAAGTCGATATAAAATACAAAGACGATTTGGAAAAGGCTGGTATGATTATATCGGGTATTTCACCAAATGGAAAATTACCAGAAATGATTGAAATTCCATCGCACAGGTTTTTTATCGCGGGACAATTTCATCCTGAATTTCAAAGCAATCCATTCACCGGTCATCCGATGTTTAACGCATTTATTGCGGCTGCGAAAGATAAATGATTTATTTACCGAAAATAAAATCAGAATTTGATGATATAGCGATGATTGCATCTATATCGTCAGATTCTGATGAATGTTGATTGATTGTTTTACCGCATTTTTCGCATTTGTGGGTGATAATAAAACCGTTCACAACTGTTTTAACAGCAATCGGTCGCATCATGCCACCACAATCAGAAGCGCGGTCCCCCGGATTGTTATCAACGTGCCGTGACCATAAACATTTTGGGCAATGGTTAGTATATCCATTACCCAAAACTTTTGCGCCACAATGGGCGCAAACAAAATCTTCAACGCGTTTTGTGAATGTTTTCATTTATAAACCCAACGCATCGCGATACATTTTTGTTAATTCGTCTGCTTCGTCCAGTTCATCTGGGTCTAATTTGCGCAGGCGTATCATTTGACGAATATATTTTGGATCATAACCTGCGGATTTTGCTTCGCTGAATACTTCTTTGATATCAGCAGCAATAGCGGCAGTGTCTTCGTTTAATTTTTCAATGCGTTCAATGATACTTATTAATTGGGCGTTATCTATTGCACCGTGATTTGCGTTTTTCATTGGCCTTCCTCTTGTTTTTTACATACAATAATGATATATTAACAATTATAAAAATCAAATAATTTTAATTTAAAAAAATCAGAGAGAGAAAAAACATGACTCGATTTACTAAAATAACGGCTTCTATTGGTCCGGCCAGTGAAAATGAAAATATGATAACACGTATGATTTCATGTGGTGTGAACGTTTTCCGTCTGAATTTCAGTCATGACACTGGTGATGTCCAGGGTGCCAAGATTGACATGATACGCAAAATCGCAGAAAAACAAAAAAAGCCTGTGGCTATAATGGTTGATATCCAAGGACCAAAACACAGAATTGGCGATTTCGCAACTGAAAATCATTATCCACTGCGTGTGGGACAAAAATTTGTTCTGGATTCTGACCCAAAACCAGGCAACGAACACCGTGTTTATTTGCCGGATAAAGACGTTATGCAATCTTTGGCGGTGGGAAATCGCGTGTTGTTAAACGATGGAAAAATAGAATTACGGGTTGACGCTGTTTTTGATGACAAGATTGAAACGACTGTTATTCGCGGGGATGAAATTTGGTCGCGTCGTGGGTTTAATTTGCCAGATACAGATATAAATACTGATATTTTAACAGCAAAAGACAAAAATGATTTGGAATACGCGTTGACGAAAAATCCTGAATTTGTGGCGGTTTCGTTTGTTCAGCGCGCAGAAGATATATCGTCTGTGCGTGATTTTATAACTGCGCGAACTTCATCACCAATAAAAATAGTCGCAAAGATAGAGCGTCCAAATGCGGTCGAACGAATAACTGATATTGCAAATGCCGCCGATGCGGTTATGATTGCACGTGGTGATTTAGCAGTCGAAGTGCCGTTTGAACAGGTGCCTGCGATATCGCGTCATATAATTCGTGAATGTCGGAAATTAAATCGTCCGGTTATCATGGCAACGCAAATGTTATCGTCGATGGTGCACAGCGAATTCCCAACGCGTGCAGAAATATCAGATGTTGCGACCGCGGCATATTTGCGTGCAGATTCCACTATGACATCCGAAGAAACCACCATAGGTGATAATCCTGAAAATGTTATCAAAACGATGGATAAAATTTTATCGTTTGCAGATGCTGATACAATTGCGAACCCGTACGATTGGGCGCGTGTTGATAATATACCTGAAAACGATTGGTCTAAATCGGTGGTATCTATGGCAACATTGAACAAAGTTGCTGCAATTGTTGTTTTTGCGCGTGATTCAGATTCAACAATTCAAATTTCATGTCGTCGGCCAGAAATTCCGATTATCGCAGTTTGTTCTGATGATATTGTGGCAAATCAGTTATGTTTATCACGCGGTGTTTTTCCAATTTGTGATGGATATTTATTTGGACAACGTGACGCATTTAATTCGGTTCGGCAATTCGGTATAGGAACCGGCAAATTAGTAATCGTTGACGAAGACAAGGTCAGTTTAAGAACACTTGATTAAAATAAATATTTTTTACTGTTGACCGGCAAATGATATTTTTATTATCATTGTTCTGTTATGAAGAGAGTCTTATCTTTTTTTGCAGTCTGTTTAATGTCTTTTAATGTTGCATTTGGTGCCGATTATCGTGCTGTGTTGGTTGCGGATATGGATTCGGGACGCGTTTTATACCAAGAAAATGCAAATCAATTAAATTATCCTGCATCATTAACAAAAATAATGACTTTATATTTGACGTTTGATGCGTTGGAACATAAAAGATTGCGGTTGGATGATTATTTGATTGTATCGCAATATGCTGCCGATGCCCAGCCTGTGAAATTGGGTCTGACCGCGGGCAGTAAAATCAAAGTAGAAGACGCGATAAAAGCGGTGGCGGTTCATTCTGCAAACGATGTCGCACGTGTGTTGGCTGAAAATTTAAAAGGCGGGAAAGAAGGCAATTTCGCAGATTTAATGACGCGTGTTGCAAATGAAATTGGGTTGCAGAATACCAATTTTGAAAATTCATCAGGTCTGCCAAATGATGATCATATGTCAACTGCGCGGGATATCGCGTTGCTGTCGATGGCTGTGTATAAACATTTTCCGCAATATTGGAAATATTTTGGTATTAAATCGTGGACATATAACGGTAAAACATATACAAACGGAAATCGTCTGTTGGGGACATATCCGGGATGCGACGGTATGAAAACAGGGTTCACAAATAAATCTAAATATTCGTTGGTGGCAACTGCGGTGCGCGATGGAAAACATTTAATGGCGGTGGTGTTGGGCGCAGAAAACAAAGATGTTCGTGCAAATGTCGCAACAAAGATGTTAAATCTGGGATTTAATAAAATGGGAAACGTGCCAAACGCAGTGAATGTGAAAACTGAAAGTGTGAATCAAAATAACCCGTTGGCGAAATATGCCCAAGATTATAGTGAATATAAACAGACTTCATATAAATCTGGAAATGCGGGTGTTCAATTTGGTGCGTTTTCAACGATGGAATCTGCGAAAAATCAGGCAACGCGTGTAAAAAATGCGATTGGTATTGATGCAAAAATTGAAAGAAATGATTCCGGGTTATATCGTGTTCGTGTGACGGGGGTGTCTGAATCAGAAGCAGCCCGTATTAAAGATTTAGCAGTTGCAAAAGGCATAGATTGTTATATATTTCATTAAAATCAATCAAAGAAAAACAGTATGAATATAAAAATAGAAAAACTGATTAAACAATTTGCCAGATTGCCACGCGTTGGAAATCGTGCTGCAACGCGTATAGTTTTAAATTTATTACAAGATACAAATGGGCGTGCAGAAAATCTGGCGGCATTGTTGGCCGATGTTGCGAAAACAATTCATCCGTGTCCAATTTGTGGTGTTTTGACCGATGGTGAAATTTGCGAATATTGTGCAGATACATCGCGTCAAAATGGACAATTGTGCGTGGTGCGTGATTTGTCTGATGTGTTGGTGTTGGAAAAATCAGGTGTGTTTAATGGACGTTATCATGTGTTGGGTGGCAATTTGTCAGGGGTATCTGGGGTTACGCCTGATGATTTGAATATTGCAAATATACCGACGCGGATAAAAAATGAAAACATAAATGAAATAATTTTCGCTTTGCCTAATACTATCGAAGGTAAAACCACCCAACAATATATCATATCGATAATTGATGATAATAATATTACTTTTTCAGAATTAGCATCTGGCGTTCCATTGGGCGGTGATTTAGATTACATAGATGATGGCACTTTGACGATTGCATTTGGGGGACGCAAAAAATTATGATTGATAAAATAATTTCTTTGCCACCTGTATCTGAAATGATGCGTGATTGCGGATTGGAACCCAAAAAACAATTCGGGCAAAATTTTTTGTTTGATTTGAATTTGACGGGCCGTATTGCGCGCGCTGTGCCGGATATAGAAAATACAGTTGTTGTCGAAGTTGGTCCGGGCCCCGGCGGTTTAACACGTGCATTATTATTGGCAGGTGCAAAAAAAGTAATTGCAATTGAAAAAGACAAAACAACACAAAATATATTGTCGCAAATTGTCGATGTGTCAGGGGGGCGATTGGCTGTTATTTATGGTGATGCGTTGAAAACATCTTTGTCTGATTTGGCCCCTGATGGTTTTTCAATTTGTTCAAATTTACCGTACAATGTTGGGACTGAATTATTGATAAATTGGTTGCATGATATTGTGAATGGGGTAAATATAAAATCTTTGACATTAATGTTCCAACGTGAAGTTGCAATGCGCATCGTCGCAGAATCTGGGGATACACAATATGGGCGATTGTCAGTATTGGCAAATTTAATTTGTGATACAAAAATTTTATTTGATGTTCCGAACACTGCATTTGTTCCGCGGCCCAAAGTGCAATCTGCCGTTGTCCAGTTGATTCCAAACAAAAATAAAATAGAAAAAATAAACGATATAACAAAATTGGAAAAATTGACTGCCCGTCTGTTCGGCCAGCGTCGCAAAATGATACGTGGAATTATCAAAACAGATTGGGCGCAATATGGGTTGGACGGGACAGAACGTGCGGAAGATTTAAGCCCTGAAATATTTTTAAAAATATCGCGCAATATTGATTCGAATTTGATATAATGTAAAAGAATAAAAAACGGAGAGAGAAAAAATGTCAACGGCTACACTGGTGTTTTTTGTGATTGCTTTCATTGCAGTATTTTTTATGCGTTTGTTTAAAATGGGGACTTTGTTGGCGTTTTTATTGACGGGGATTTTGGCTGGCCAGCATGTTTTTGGTTTGTTTGAATTGTCTGGTGCGTGGACTTTCTTGGGTGATTTAGGCATCATGTTTTTATGGTTTAATATTGGTCTGCAAATCAATATGCGGCGTTTATGGCAATTGCGTCGAACGATATTTGGCCTTGGCGCATCCCAGGTTTTAATGGTGGCGGTAATGTTATTCCCATTATTGGTGGGTATTGGTCCATGGTCTTTGATGGGAACAATAATGATTGCTTTGATTTTGGCGATGTCCAGCACATCTGAAGATTTGCAAATTTTAATTGATAAAAATCAATTGCAAACAGATATGGGACGACAAACATTTTCTATTTTATTATTCCAAGATTTATTGTCGATTCCATTGTTGGCTATGTTGCCGGTTATGACGGGTAAATCGATAAATTTGGGGGCTTCGGCAATTGATATTATGGTTATGTCAATTGGGTTGATATTGGGGGTTATAATCGTTTCAAAATTCATTATCAATCCGTTGATGCATGTTGTTGCGAAAATAGAATCAAACGAAGCTTTTGTTTTAGCGATTATGGTGAATATCGCAGTATGGGCGGCAGTGTTGAAATTGATGGGACTGCCACCTGCGTTGGGGGCGTTTTTGGCGGGTATGTTGATGTCTGAAACGGTTTATCGGCACCAGGTGAACGCGTTAGTCGAACCGTATGCAACTTTGTTTTTGGCGTTCTTTTTCATCGTTTTAGGTATGGGCATAGATTTACCGTTCTTGCGCAGTAATTGGGAAATGGTTTTGGTTGGGTGTGCGGGTTTGGTGTTGGTTAAATTTTTCGCGCTTTATATCGTTGCGCGTGTGCGCAATGTATCGGTTCGTGATGCAACGCTGATGTCTTTGATTTTGGCCCAAGGCGGCGAATTTGGTCTGTTGATTTTACAGACAATGAAAACAAACGGTATAGAAGCGATTCCCACCGCTCACCAAGAACTTTTAATCGCGATAATTGCTGTATCTATTATGGTGACACCAGTAGTAATATTCTTTTATGATTTCTTTGTAAAACATGGCTGGATATTCAAAGGTGCATCTGATAAAAAATTATATCAGCCTGTTAAAACAGATATCCCGACTGTTATTATATGTGGTTTTGGTCGTATGGGGCAAATTGTTGCAGAAATGTTGAATTCTGAAAATATTTCGTATATCGCAGTTGATGGAAATGTGGATAATGTCATTATGGCGCGTGAATCAGGATATAATGTGATTTATGGCGATTGCAGAAAAAAAACGATTTTATTGGACGCTGGGTTTAAATCTCGTAAAACACGCGCAGTGGTGATTGCTGTGAATGATGCAGCCTGTACAGAAGACATTGTTCATACATTGCGTTTAATGGCCCCACGGGTAAAGATATTCGCACGTGCCCACAATCTGGAAACGTCCAAAGAGTTATTGGCAATGGGTGTGAAAAGTGCGACACCTGAAATCATAGAATCTTCGTTTATTGTTGGCGAAAATTTGATGGCTTCGTTGGGACTGTCCCAGGCAAAAATAAATGCACTGGTAGAAAATTTGCGTGAAAATAATTACGCAAATGTCAAAAAACCAATCGAAGTGAAATAGTTTATTTCTATTTGATTTTGTGTGATATAACTGCTATGTTCTTTTAAAGAAAAGCAAGGGTGAAAAATATATGAAAAAATTTTTCAAATACATGGCGGTTATCTTTGTGGTTTTTGTTGCCGACTTTCTTTCCAAGGCGTATATTTTGTCGTTTCTGGCTGCGAAATATGGCGATATGGTGTACAATCCAAATGCAGTTTGCGCTAAATGTCATATCGAAGGTATCTTTATCCCATGGAAATATATAATTGGTGGCGATTTTGGAATATCAAATTTATTCAATATACAATTTGTTTGGAATCGCGGTGTGTCTTTTTCTGCGCTGAATAATGTGATGCCTGTGGTGATAAGTTGTATAACATCAATTATAATCGCGTATTTAATATATTATTTATTCAAAAAATCTGGCGATTACGAACGTATGCCAATCGCGATGATTATTGGGGGTGCGCTGGGTAATTTAATAGATAGAATTCGTTTCGGGGCGGTTATTGATTTTATTCAATGGCACATTGGTGGAATGTGGACATTTCCTGCAATATTTAATGTTGGGGATATATTCATAACATTTGGCGTGATTTTTTATTTTGTAAATATGTTTCTAGCACGCCGTCGGTGCATCAGTAAATTATAAAAGGAATAAACAATGGTTCAATATCTTGATAATAATTCAGGTTTTAATAATTGGAATGCAATGCGTCAGACGCAAAAAAAATCAAAATCTTCGATTGGTTTTTGGGGCTGGTTGGCGCTGTTTTTAATTGCGTGGTGGGCAATCGGGGCGCTGGTTCAATCAAAGAAAGCACAAATTGAAACACCACAACCGGTTGTTATTGAAACATCAGTTTTGGAATCTGAGAAAATAGATTCAGATAAAATTTCTGTTGATGTCCAAGGCTTGCGTATTTCAAACATCGCATTGAAAGAGCACAAACAATCGCCAAAATCATCTGAACCGGTTGCATTATTAAATTCTGAAAATAATTTCATAGAAATTGGTTTTATGTCGTCTGATACGGTTGTGCCGAACATCAATACAAAATGGAAGAAAGACGCGGATAATATGGTCTGGAACAACAATTCGCGTGTTATATTTAACCGCAATATTTCTGTTCAAAATTATGTGATAAAAATATCAGACACAATTAAAAATAATTCGTCCCGTGAAATCAGCATGACACCGTACGCGCGCATTATATCTGGGGCAGGTGAATCACAAAGTGCATCTGTGGAAACCGGTGGGGTAGTGTATGCAAATTCAAATCTGGATTATGAAAATTGGATGAAATTGAATAAAAAATCGTACGCATATTCTACGGTTCGTGGCTCGTTTGGTTTTGCAGAACAATATTGGGAAACAATTGTCGCAATTGATACAAACGACCAAACAATCAGTTTAAAGAAAAATGGCGATTTATATTTCGCAGACACAATCGCGGCGCCTGTGAAAATTGCTGCGGGACAATCTCAGATTTTGGATACATATATTTTTGCGGGCCCACGTATTGCAAAAGTGCTGGACAGTTCGTCTGATAATATCCCTGGTTTGTCAAAAACAATAGATTACGGTTGGTTCTGGTTTTTTGCCCAGCCGATGTTGTGGATGATAAATTGGCTTTACACTTTGGTTGGAAATTATGGTGTCGCGATTATTTTGATGACATTGATTTTGCGGTTTTTGATGTGGCCTTTGACACGCAAATCGTACGCATCAACAATGGCGATGCAAAAGATGCAGCCTGAAATGCAACGTGTTCAAAAATTGTACGCGAATGACAAAGCGCGCCTGCAAATCGAAATGATGAAAATATATCAATCGCATAAAACATCGCCGATGTCTGGATGTTTGCCGATATTGGTTCAAATACCTATATTCTTTGCGTTGTACAAAGCATTATTGATATCGGTTCCGATGCGGGCTGCACATTTCCTGTGGATATCAGATTTGGCTGCGATGGATCCATATTTCATATTGCCTGTTTTAATGGGGGCGACAATGTGGTTGCAACAATATTTACAGTCACCAAAAACATCAAATTCAAATAAAAATGATGTTATGGCATCAACCCAGCGGGCTATGAAATGGATGCCGGTAATATTCACAGTAATGTTTGCGTGGATGCCGTCTGGTTTGGTGCTTTATTGGACTGTGTCTAATATTTTCAGCATTTTCCAAATGCACATAATAAAAAAGAATATGAAATAAGATGAAAGAAAAAGCCTTTTAAAGGCTTTTTCTTTTTAAATATTTTAATAGCGCATTCGGGGTTTGTATTGTGATTTTATTTATTCCGATTGATTGTTTTGTAAATTGCACGCATGTATATGATTTTGTTTTAACCCTGGGTATAAATTTTCTGTCGTATTTTATAAATTCCCAACCATAATGTTTTAATATATTTAAATCTTTTAATCGCAAAGCAATCAAAGATATTTTGCCACGCGCAATAAATTGATACATGATACATTTATCTTTCATTATCAATATTGGCGCACAGTGACGATATTTTCTGCACAATATTCGTGCAAATATTTTATGAGAACGTGTTGAAAATCCAATATATATCATAATAAAATCCTGATTTTTTTTGATTCTGATTTATCCCCACCATCCATAAATCAGAACACATATTTTTATTTTATTATCCAACCTTTGTCTTTTGCTGCGTTTTCCAATGTCTGCATAGCCGAATTCCACAATGCAGCAGCACGATTTTCAGAATAAATATATTGATGTGGTGCGCGTTTTTTATCACCAAATTTTTTCATAACGTTCAATTGTTCTTCTGATAATTTGCCCGATAAATATAATTTAGTAATCAATGTTTCAACATCCAAAATTTCACATGGACGCCGAATAGTTGCATGATTACGATTGAATCCGTTTTGAATTGATTTTGTATAAAGAAACCAAAACCACAGACGTTCACCGCTTTGGAATTTTTCAGTTATATTTACATCTTGGTTCACCATAGTGTTTAACATATGTTTTTTCTCCTTTTGTTTTATTTTATGGTTTTAACCTACAATTAAATTGGAACGATGTTAAATCATTCAACTTTCAATAGAAAACCGAATCAGAAAACCGATTCGAAATAAGAATTAAATCTTGTCTTGTCGAATCGGTTTTTGTTTTTTTCGGCAATAAAAAAACCGCCGAAGCGGTTTTTTTTATTCAACTGTTATCGGGGGGAAACAATCGCCGCCGGTATCAGGACAACAATTCCAACCTGCTGCCCCCATATCGGTAAATGTTTCACCAAGACAACAACCGTTCATATCAGGTGCGCCCCCGTCGTCACAGGTGATAATTTCATCGACCGGTGTGATTTCTTCGGCCGCAGATGATTTCTTGGAAAACGGATTTTGTATTGTGCCGTCTTCGTTATATGTCAATCCCAGAACATTTTCATTATATTCTTTCGATGTAGTCAATGTATTTGTTGTCTGGTTATAACTGGATCCACCAGACTTTTCCTGGAATGTTTCTTGCTGGTTTTTATAAAGTGCGTTTTGTTTTGCGTTATTGATTGCTTCATAATTCATCGCTTCACAATACGCATACACAGTCCGATAATCATATCCATATTCCATCCAGTTTTTACTGTTATCAATCTGCCATTTTTTCTTGGAATTATCATATGTGCAATATTGTTGCAAATCAAATGAACGAACCTGGCCAATCCACGAAGGGTCTTTTTTATCTATACTTACTTTTTCTTTCAAAGTATCCCATTTTCTGCGTTTGTTTGCTGAATTATATGGGCCCAGATAACATTTTTTATTATCTGCATCACCGCATGTGACGGCCAAATCAACCGGTGAATAAACATTTATACGTGTGCCCGCAGCAATAGAAAACGGCGGCGTTGTATTAGACATCACATCGACCAATAATTTCTGTGCGACTTTGTTCCATGTGCTGATAACTTCCTGTTTTGCCATTTCAGATGAACGAACAGTCCCCGATTGAACAATTGTATTATTGTCCAAATCAATTTGGTTTATCACAGTATCCGCAATTGGTGCAATCATATTCACCGCCGCAGGAACCAACGATGTCAAAATAGGCATTACCATTTGTTCAATGTAATCAGTGCTGCCATGGCCGGGAACACCGACACGACCCTGAGCATCGGCAGAATAGGGATCTTGATCACTGTTGGCGAAATTAAATTCAACACCGTCTGGACGAATAAATTGATACCATTTTATATTCATGCGACCAACCGCTTGATATGGACCTGGCAATTCACCCGATAAATAACCCATCAGCAATGTTCCTGTTGGGATGATAATTGTGCGGCCGTCATCCGAGAAAACGTTTCTGTCCACTGTTGCGCGAACAGGAATACTGTGATTTTCATTTTTATCGCATTTACCACTGCCTTCAACACTGGTGCACCCATACACACTGGGGTCTGCACGTACCTCTGATACGATTGTTGCAGGAATTGGTTTAAATTGGCGCAATATAAATGTTCTGTCATAAGGTTGAGACGACAGGACAAATTCAGCTTCATTTGCAGAACCTCTGTATTTATCTTTATCTGCTTCGTTATTCCAATCTTCATTGGAACTGGCTAAAAACATTTTTCCTTCGCCATTGCCACCAAATGTGACGTCGCTGGCCCAGACTGCATCATTCCCGAAAGAACCCCCGGTTTGTTGGCTTTCCGTTGGGTCAGACAGACGTGGTAAATTCAACCCCGTTCCACGAACATTTCTGTATCCAATATGATTTGCATCTGTACCCATGCGTGATCCATCTTTCAGAGATGTAATAACACCGGTTGCAAAATCATAACGGCCTGTGGGGGTTGAACAATCTGTATCAGAAAAAGGATGAAAATAATTCGCACCACGTTCTGGTTTTATCCAACCAATTTGAACACCTGATTGATCATAACCCGGTATTGCAAAATCAGAACATTTTTCAGGTGGCAAAACAAATTCTGGTTCATCTTCGATTTCTTGAAAAACGTTCGGGCTGGAAATCGTACGAATTTCACCCATTACGTCGTCATCTGAAAAATAGTCATCTTCGTCAACTTCTGGAATTTCAATTGTAGTATTGACCGGTTCCCAATCTTCAACATAATCTGGTTCTTGGTATTCAACGACCGGTTCATCATGTATATCAATAATCGGTTCTGGTTCAACAACAGTTTCTTTGATTGCGCCGTACACAACCGGAATTTCATAGTCTTTGACGATGTCGTTTTGAGATGCAACATGCCAAGAAATCTTTAACACAGAATTTGTGTTATTGATTGCGGACGTTGGTTTATAAATAACATTGATTAAACAAGAATCTGTTAAATTCGCACAGTTATTCATTGTTGTAATATCTGGCGCATCAATTGTTATACTATCAACAACGACCGGCGTATTCACAGTTATATTTACTTCTTTGTTTTTTTGTTGACCGACGATGACATCGGTTAAATTTATTTCATCTGGGACAGCAATAAATTCGACCGACACATCATCAGATTCTATTTTTTCGTTATCATTTGAAGAATTGCTTAACAGCAACACCAACAAAATTATGACGACGACAAATGCCGCGCCCAACAGCAACCACTGAACGCGCCGCGGCGTATTAGAGCGAAATTCAATGAATTGTTGTTTTATGCTTTTCATTTTTTATTTACTGTATTCTGACCACGTGGCAGCTGGCACCGCTGAATTTCAACAATTGATCGCAAAGTTTCTGGGCTGTTTCTATATCAGACAACGGTCCAATACGCAGACGATACAAACGTGCCGCAACAGATTCAGACCCCAAATCACCGACACCTTGTTCGTCAACTGCGAAAAATACACTGTTTTTGTATGGGCTTAAAATACCGACGCCGTCATCGCCGCTGAATTTAGCCAACAAATCGGTCCAATAATCATTTAATGCCTTAACCGACGTATCAGATTTTAATTCCACAGCCACACCCATTTGATTGCTGGAAATCAACGGGATATTTGTTTGTGGCAAAAACGAACCCGCAGTCGTGTGTTCTTTTGGAATCATGACAGAACCACCTGTGGCAACCGAACCGTAAGTTGTCGCGCCGTTCATTGCATAACCCATATTCGGTTGGTTATATACATAGGTTGGTGTTGTTGTGTAATCGTTTATATTCGCATTAATAGCATACATTTCATCGCCATACGCAATCGCGTTCAAAGACTGGTTCGCAGCCAAAGATTGCGCGACGTTCGCTTCTGCCAATGCCATAACCGACGCAGTATCAGCAATCAAGAATGGTTTTTCGCGTTTTTTGATGCATACAATGCGTTGTCCACTGCGCAATACCATATCGCCGACCGCTTCGACAATCAATAAACGACCGTCTTCACCATCGGTGCGGAAACTGACAGGGCTTTCGCCACCTTCGACCAATAACGACACAACTGGACGTTGGGTCATAGAAATTACTTTGTCGCCGAAATCGATGTAAGTAAATATTCTGTCGCGCCATACGCGTTCAGGTGCAATCACATAATCATCAGGATTTGGAACAAATATATCCAAATCGAAACGGAATTCAGACGGATCGATTTTCATAGTTTTTATCCAACCATAATCTTCGCCGTCAACACCAATTGTAGATTTTGTGGTCGTCGTGGTTTTCGAAGACAATGTTCGCATATTTCCAGTTGCCGTGGGTGCCCCAGCGCCAGCGATTGCCGCGCCGTTGCCCAGTGATACATCAACCTGGGAATAAGAAATTTCATTTGAATTTATCGGATACGCACGCAGATAGAAAATGTATTTGTTGCCAGATTGTCCGGTCACGATTAAATTAGTATCGTTTCCCTTGTTCGCATCATCAGGTTTAATATACATCGTCTGGGACCCGCGAGATGTTTCAATTTCGAACAGCCCATCATTTCCAATAACATAATCGTCAATTTTTTCGCCATTTGGCAAAGACACCAATGTCGCCATTCCTGAACGAGTCTTTATCGGCAACACAGTCCCCGTAGACCAAACCAAATTCGCATAGCCCGGCTGAGACGACCCAGACGCCATATTTGCACGTGGGTTGTCCCATGCAGCCTGGTATGTGACATCAGCAACCGCAGGCGCAGTGCAAATCGCCAAAAGCATTAAATTAAAACGTGCTATGGATTTCATTTTTGTTCTTCCTTTCTTTTCGTTGCCACATTACCAAGATTTCGTATTTGAATCTAATGGGTCAGTGGCGTCTTTCACGACGTATTCTGTCACCTGGATACCCAGCGGATTTTGGCGTAATTTTTCCAAATCTTCCAATGTTCCAGACACGGTTCCTTGTATTTCAGATTTTATTCTTAACTGTATCTTATAATTTTTTTGTATGGTCTGTCCACCAATATTTTCATCTTTGCAGACCCAAACAAAATTGACTTCGTATCGGCCGTTATGCAAATCGAGAACCGCGCGTTTATTGACGTTGTCGAAATTCACAGAACATTGAATTCGCGGTGGCAAATTATTGAATGAATATTCTTGGTAAATGCGAGTTTTTGTAAAATCTGAAAACACAGCATCAGATGACCACGGTTTTACAATATTTGCCCAATTATTCCGTGTTATCGCAGCATCTACGCCAGAATAAAGAGTATTACGTGCGATTATATATTCCCGAATGAAACCGTCGCGATAAAAGTCCAAGACTTTAGAATCAGATGAATCTGGTGTCATAGGAATAATAACAATATATGGTGAACGCGTTGGTGTGCGCAGGAAAAATACCTCTGGCCGTTCCAGCGGTGTCATTTTTACCAGCGTCACAACCAGTGTTGCCAAAACAACAACAGACGCAGCCAGCACAAAAGTCAGCGTTTTTGATATCAAAACCGGCGGTGTTATTATTTTAGACACTATATCCCCCACATTATTTATATATGATTGTAGAAAAATTTATTCATCCCATGCAAGTAAAAAATAAAGAATTTTTTTATTCCACGACGAGTACTAAGTTCCCCTCCCACGGAGGGGTGCCCAACGGGCGGGGTGGGGGTGAAAAAGAATAAGTATGTTCAAATACTCCCACCTCCCGGCTGGCGCCGTACTCCTCCGGCGGAGGAGAACTTAGGCTTCGTCGCGGAAAAAAGTTCCCCTCTGGTTAGAGGGGTGGCGCGAAGCGACGGGAGGTATGCCCCACCCCTGCGGAGGGGCCGACGAGATAAAGCGTCAGCGTAAATCGAGTCGGGGGCGGGTCAGAAAAAAATCTCAGACAGATAAATAATCAAGAAAAATATATTTTTACCCGCCCCCGCATCGAACCGATGGTTCTCTGCGACCCCGCCGCAAGGGCGGGGTTTATTTATTCCGCGACAAGTGCAAAGATTCTCCCCCACGGGGGGAGTGCGGCGCCAGCCGGAGGGGGGTCACCCCCACCACCGCAAGCGGCCCCCCGCCCCCATGGGGCGGAATTTATTCTGCGACGGAGCCTAAGTTCTCCCCCACGGGGGAGAGGGCCACGTCAGTGGCGTGGGGGGTAACGAAAACCCCACCGCCACGCGGTGGGGGAAAGGAGTAGATGGGGATAATATCCCAACCTACGAAAACACCCCAGAACCGAGAACTAATTCTGGGAAGGGCTGACGAATTTCCATCCCGTGAATGTATA
>JAZROV010000004.1:0-3947 GCA_045648885.1 Candidatus Enterousia sp. | reverse complement strand
TTGCTTCCTGTTCTTGTTATTTCTTTCGGTCACCCCCACCACCCTGCGGGTCCCCCGCCCCCGTGGGGCGGAATTTAGGGCTGGGTGCACTGCTTGTTATTCTCCCCCACAGGGGGAGTGGCGCGCCGCGCCGTGGGGGGTAACCCCAAAAATCTTGTTCGCGTTTATCAAACGCAAAAAAACCACCGGAAAATTCAGGCGGTTGGAGGTTCGTAACAATTCAAACTGAGATTGTGTGCTTTATTCAATATATTCAGCAACCCTCCAACCTGTTTCGGTTGGAGTATTTAACGTCACCATGGACGCAGTTTGAAAACGGGTTACGACACCCCATCGGAAAAATTCTTTCCGACGCAATCATTTTATCAAAAAACGGATGGGCAATACAATAAAAAAATAATGCCGCCAACATGGCGACATTAAAATCTAAGAACAAATAAAAATTATTTCTTTGCAGGTGCCGTTTTTTTCATCTGGGATTCAATATATTTCACCGCATCACCAACAGTTGTCAGTTTTGTTGCTTCTTCATCTGGGATAGTGATATTGAATTGTTTTTCAACTTCCATAACAAATTCTACAACGTCCAAAGAGTCTGCACCCAAATCAGTTGTGAACACAGCATTTTCAGTCACACGGGCTTTATCAACGCCCAATTTTTCGCTTACAATTTCTTTTACTTTTTCAAAAGTATTCATTTTTTATCCTTTGTTTATGTTAATCGTGTGGCCCATTGTTACAACAGGCGCCTTTCCCTACAAAATATCATTTTATGACAAAACTGTCAAGATATTATAACAAATGATAACAAAACATTGACTTTTGAAAAAAAAGTATTATGCGTCAAACGCCAATAAATCATCCAATAAATCATTCATATTTTCGCGCAGCATATCTTTGTCAGAATTCCACACCAATGAACGCATTAAAAATTTATGTACATCATCCATTGTCACATCAGGTAAACCTGCATTATTCACAATACGATGCCATGCAACCCGCGGGTCAGTTAAATGAAATTTTCCACGTCCCATAAAAACCCATTCACCGTCTTGGGGTAAATCTTGCAACAATAACACCGCACGTCCAGACAACGGCATATCCCCCCACAAATCATGATTAAAATCTAAATCTTCCCAGCGCATTTTGAATACTTTGCTTTTCGGCACAAACCCGTATACCAGCATTAAAAACACAGCCCGCAAATTTAAATCTTGTTCACGATTGATTGCTTCAATCAATTTACGCAGGCCATATTTATTTAATTTTCTGGTCCGACGAACGACATTTATTCGTGCGATATTTTCCATTGGATTATTTTTTCTGTACCCGTTATCAATCGCGTATTTAAACACACTTTGCAATAATTCTTGCATTCGGGCAGCCATCGCACGTCCATCAATTTTATCCAACACGATTGACACATCATCTGATGAAATATCTTGGATATTTTTTTGATATAAATCTTGGAAATGTAAATTGATAGCACGTTTTAATTTATTCAAAGAATCTTCACCGCGGCGCACTTTGTTTTGCAAATATAAATCGATAAAATCTTTAAAAGAAATTTTTTTGCGACGCACAGGAATTTTTTTATTTTCAGATTCCAAAATCTCATGCACTTTTGCGCGCGCATCTTCAATATCTGTTTCTGGATAATTTCCGATGATGATACGTCTGTCACGACCGTTTATACGTTTACGAACAAAAAAACTTTTGACACCGCGCTGCGTTATATACATACGCAAACGCGGTTCAGATAAATCTTGGACGACATCAAAACCACGTTCTGGCGACGGCAGATTATCCAAAATATACGTATTAAAGAAAAATTGATGCGCCATTTTTTATCCTGTCAAAATTTTTTATCTCACATTTTCAGATTTGCCAGATTGTTTAAAAGCGGACAATCTGTCTTTGGCACGCAAAAATCTACCACGTGCATCCAAATAATTTAAATTATCCGCATGGTGGTCACATTTTCTGTGGCAACAATCTTCATTTTCATTGAAACATTCACAATTTACAGTGAATTGAATATCTTCCGTGGTTGCGCCCACTTTGACTTTGTTGAAAACATTTTTACAATTCAAAATCGTAACAGGTTTATCAGAAAACAAATCTAATGTATCTTGATTTGCAGTAATTTTTTCTTCAGCTGTTTTTAATTCAGCACGCGCCTGATTAAGTTGTCCCGTTAATCCGTCATAATCTTGTATTACATTTACTTTCATTTTATTTTCCTTTGGTTTGTTGTTTCCAAAAATGTGAAAACAGTTGTTTTTTTGCATCCTTTCTCTTTCGTTCCGCAGCAGCCACCAAACCACGCAAAGACTGATATTGCACCAATTCGGCAAAATGTTTACATTCATCGCAAAATTGCTCATGAATCGTGCCATCTTCATTGTTATTTATACATCTGCCTATTTCTTTGATTGTCAGTTTTTGTTCAAAAATCGTATCCTTATACATTATGTGACACAATCTGAAAAAGCAAGTTGTCGCACGACATATACGACTATAAGATTCATAGGCTTCAACAAATTTTTCTTTGAAATCTGGCTGACCTTCATCTTTTGGCAAAGATGCAGCGAACAATTCCTTCATTCCAAGATTCCACATAAATTCACCATATAAAACATCTTTAATTATAGATTTATAATATGAATCTAGATTTGTGCGCGCTTTTTTAACCCCTTTGCGCGCAGACCATAAATTTTTATAATCTTGTATCAATGTTGTCATTTTTATTCACCAACCTTTAACGCGTTGATAAACGCAGTCTGCGGAATTTCTACATTTCCAAATGTCCGCATACGTTTTTTGCCCTCTTTCTGTTTCTCTAATAATTTTCTTTTGCGGGTGATATCGCCGCCATAACATTTCGCAGTCACATCTTTGCGATACGCAGCAATCGTTTCACGCGCAATAATTTTTCCACCAATTGCCGCTTGCAATGGTATTTTGAATTGATGTCGCGGAATTAAATCTTTCAATTTTTCAACAATCTGACGACCGCGTTTTTCAGCCGCAGACCGATGACACAAAAATGATAATGGTTCTACATTTTCATCGTTCACCAAAATAGAAACCTTTACCAAATCAGAAACCCGATAATCATACAGTACATAATCAAACGACGCATATCCTGATGACAAAGATTTTACCCTGTCATAAAAATCAAACACTATTTCAGACAATGGTAATTGATATACCAACACCGCACGATTACCGACGTATGAAATATTTTCTTGGACCCCGCGACGTGCCGCGCACAATTCCATTATAGATCCCATATATTTATCAGGCATCATTATCGTCGCACGCACCCATGGTTCTTCGATAGATTCTATGCGCGTCACATCGGGCATATCGGCTGGATTTTCTAAATCAACCGTTGAACCGTCGCGCAAATGAATTTTATAAAGCACACTGGGGACAGTATTTATCAACGACAAATTAAATTCACGGTTCAATCGTTCACTGATAATTTCCATATGCAACAATCCCAAAAAACCACAACGCAAACCAAACCCCAACGCAGATGATTTTTCAGTTGTGAACACAAACGAAGCATCGTTTAATGCCAGTTTTTCTGCCCCTTCGCGCAGGTCAGGATAATCATTCGCTTCAACTGGAAAGAAACTTGAAAACACCACAGGCACAGACGGTTTAAATCCCGGCAACGGTTCAACTGCGAATTTTGCATCACAAATCGTATCGCCTACCTTGCAATCATGGATAGTCTTCATACCCGTGATGATAAAACCAATTTCCCCAGTATTTAATTTATCTACATTTTCCATTTTCGGGGTAAAGAAACCAACCTTTTCAACAACGTATTCTGCGCCCGTTGCAATGAATTTAATTTTTTGTCCACGGGATAAAACACCATCTACAACACGAACCAACACAACCACACCCAAATAAGAATCATACCACGAATC
>JAZROV010000003.1:0-70241 GCA_045648885.1 Candidatus Enterousia sp. | reverse complement strand
GTTGCCAGCGGGTAATGCCGGGAACTCTTAGGGGACTGCCCGCGTCAAGCGGGAGGAAGGTGTGGATGACGTCAAGTCATCATGGTTCTTACGGGTCGGGCTACAAACGTACTACAATGGTGGTAACAATGGGTCGCAATGTCGCAAGGCAAAGCCAATCCTGAAAAACCATCCTAGTTCGGATTGTCCTCTGCAACTCGAGGGCATGAAGCTGGAATTGCTAGTAATCGCTGATCAGAATGCAGCGGTGAATACGGTCCCGGGGATTGTACACACCGCCTGTCAAACCATGAGAGTCGATTTCACCCGAAGTCGGTAGTTTAACGCAAGAGAACGCCGCCTACGGTGGGATTGGTGATTGGGGTTAAGTCATAACAAGGTAGCAGTACCGGAAGGTGCGGCTGGATCACCTCCTTTATAGAGAAAACCACTTACACGAAAGTGGTCATCCGAATGCGACTGTCTGAATATCTCTTTTTGATGAATTCTGGTATCAGCAGAACTATGGCTCTGAAATCAGAATATGAATAATGGGTCAGTAGTTCAGTTGGTTAGAATGTCGCTCTGATACAGCGAAGGTCGAAGATTCGAGTTCTTCCTGACCCACCACGAATTTTATGATGAGGTTGGAATCAAAAATGAAAAAGTCATTTTTGATTCCAAATATTCCACAACGGAATATCCAATGGAATCTGCTTTTATGCAATATATTGTTAATCGGTTTTTATGTCGCAAATCAAATGAAAGTTTGATTTGTTGAACATCGTAATCTCAAAATATTCTTTCTGAAAGAGTAATCACGAAAGTGATAATTCAATTTAAAAGAAAGCAAGAATCAACTTAAATGCTTAAAAGACGTGAAAACGTCTGCTCATTCAAGTTATTTTTTGGGTTTTATGCCTGAAGACTTTCTCTTCAAGCATAAGATAAAAAGTAACAAAGGGTGTTTAGTGGATGCCTTGGCAATCAGAGGCGACGAAGGACGTGAAAGACTGCGATAAGCCCGGGTGAGGCGTCAATATCCTTTGACCCCGGGATTTCCGAATGGGGAAACCCAATCCGTATGGATTATCTTTGACTGAATACATAGGTCAAAGAAGCAAACGCAGAGAAGTGAAACATCTCAGTACCTGCAGGAAAAGAAAGCAACAGCGATTCCCTTAGTAGTGGCGAGCGAAACGGGACCAGCCCAGTAGCCGAGATTTTAGTTAGCAAAATGTGATGGAAAGCACAGCAATAATAGGTGATAGCCCTGTATGCGAAAACTAGTTTCTTGGTTCAAGAGTAGAGCCGGACACGTGAAATCCGGTTTGAATATAGGAGGACCTTCTCCTAAGGCTAAATACTCCTGATTGACCGATAGTGAACAAGTACCGTGAGGGAAAGGTGAAAAGAACCCCGAAGGGGGAGTGAAATAGACACTGAAACTGAATACCTACAAGCTGTCAGAGCCGGTTTTCCGGTGATGGCGTACCTTTTGTATAATGAGCCAACGAGTTATTATTGCATGCAAGCCTAAGCCGCTAGGTGTAAGCGTAGGGAAACCGAGTCTGAATAGGGCGATTTGAGTATGCAGTAATAGACCCGAAGCGGGGTGATCTAGGTATGGGCAGGCTGAAGGCGGCGTAACAGTCGCTGGAGGGCCGAACGCACTAGTATGGCAACACTAGGCGATGACCTGTGTCTAGGGGTGAAAAGCCAATCGAACCCCGTTATAGCTGGTTCTCCGCGAAAACTATAGAGGTAGTGTCTCATGTGTTCGTTGTTGGGGGTAAAGCACTGAAATGGCTAGGGGGAGTAAAATCTTACCAACCCATATCAAACTCTGAATACCAACAAATAAATAGCATGGGAAACAGTCCATCGGTGCTAAGGTCGATGGACGAGAGGGCAACAGCCCAGACCGCCAACTAAGGTCCCCAAATGATGATTAAGTGGGAAAGTGAGTCGAGATTCCAAAACAACCAGGATGTTGGCTTGGAAGCAGCCATCGTTTAAAGAAAGCGTAATAGCTCACTGGTCTATTAGAGTTTCGGCAACGAAAATGTAACGGGGCTAAAATCATCTACCGAAGTTGCGGGTGCGTCGTAAGACGTGCGGTAGCGGAGCATTCTGTAAGCCTGTGAAGGGCAAGCCGCGAGGCGACCTGGAGGTATCAGAAGCGCGAATGTTGGCATGAGTAGCAGCTAATCAAGGTGAGAAACCTTGACGCCGTAAGAGCAAGGGTTCCTATCCAATGTTAATCAGGGTAGGGTGAGTCGACCCCTAAGGCGAGGCCGAAAGGCGTAGTCGATGGGAACACGGTTAATATTCCGTGACCTGCTGGTGAGTGACGAATTGCGTAAATTGTTTTACCTTATCGGATTGGTGATGCAGTGAAGCAGTTCCAGGAAATAGCCCCAGCGTATAGATCGTACCCAGAACCAACACAGGTGCTCGAGTCGAGTAGACTAAGGCGGTTGAGAGAACTATGTTGAAGGAACTAGGCAAAATGCATCCGTAACTTCGGGATAAGGATGACCTGTTTCAAGGCAACTTTAATCAGGTGACACAAACCAGGTGGGGGCGACTGTTTACTTAAAACCCAGGTCTCTGCTAAATCGTATAAGATGATGTATAGGGACTGACGCCTGCCCAGTGCTGGAAGGTTAAGCAGAGGTGTGCAAGCATTGATGTGAAGCCCCAGTAAACGGCGGCCGTAACTCTAACGGTCCTAAGGTAGCGAAATTCCTTGTCGGGTAAGTTCCGACCCGCATGAATGGCGTAACGATCTCCACACTGTCTCCAACATAGACTCAGCGAAATTGAATTCTCGGTGAAAATGCCGGGTACCCGCAGCTAGACGGAAAGACCCTATGAAGCTTTACTGCAGTTTCGTACTGGCACTAGGACTCATTTGCGTAGGATAGGTGGGACGCTTTGAAGGGCGGATTTTGGTTCGCCTGGAGCGGTTGGTGAAATACCACCCTGATGTGTTTTAGTGTCTAACCCGCGTTCTTGAAGCAGGGCGGGGGACAGTGCGTGATGGGCAGTTTGACTGGGGTGGTCGCCTCCCAAAGTGTACCGGAGGCGCGCGAAGGTTTGCTCAGGCTGGTCGGAAATCAGCCGGTGAGTGCAATGGCAAAAGCAAGCCTGACTGCAAGGAGGACACTCCGAGCAGAGACGAAAGTCGGTCATAGTGACCCGGTGGCTCCACATGGAAGGGCCATCGCACACGGATAAAAGCTACTCTAGGGATAACAGGCTGATGCTACCCAAGCGTCCATAGCGACGGTAGTGTTTGGCACCTCGATGTCGACTCATCGCATCCTGGGGCTGGAGCAGGTCCCAAGGGTATGGCTGTTCGCCATTTAAAGCGGTACGTGAGTTGGGTTAATAACGTCGTGAGACAGTTAGGTCCCTATCTACTGTGGGCGTTGGATATTTGAGCGAACTTGACCTTAGTACGAGAGGACCGGGTCGAACGAACCTCTGGTGTACCTGTTGTCGCGCCAGCGGCACCGCAGGGTAGCTATGTTCGGAACAGATAACCGCTGAAAGCATCTAAGCGGGAAGCTGGTCGCAAGATAAGATATCCCCATGAGTTCAGTTCTAGACTAGGACATTGATAGGTTGTGTGTGTAAGCCCTGCGAGGGGTTTAGCTTAACAATACTAATCGAACCATTGACTTTTTATCTTATCGTTTGATTTTTATCAAACGAATGCTTGAAGAGAACGTTGAAAGATTCTTGACATCAAGAAAGAAGAGATTATAATACTGTTCGCTGGATTTAATTCTGGTGATTATAGAGCGGATGCAACCCTCTGTTCCATTCCGAACCAGACAGGGAAAAGCCGTATCGCCGATGGTACTTTGGCTTAAGCCACGGAAGAGTAGGTCGTCGCCAGAATTAAATCCAGAACGCATAAAAACCGAGTTTTAACCGCCGATTTCGGCGGTTTTTTTGCCCAAAATGGGATATATAAAAATGGAGATTGAAATGAATATTATAATAAAAGGCAAAAAAACTTTTATGCAATCGTACAACCCAATGAATATAGAGGTTGTTGAAAAGAAAAATAACCAAATTGTGCATCGTTTTTATTCTTCGCCTGAAATGATGTCTGCCAGTGATCGTTTCGCGTATTATACGGGTTTGTTGAATTCTTGGCGTCGTGTGCGCGGTGCATAAATAAATACAAAGGTTAAAAAAATGAAAAAATTTTTACGTTCAATAGGTCCAAAATTACAAAAACGCAGAATTGTTGTAGACAATGGCCAAGAAAAGGAATTTAATTCTTTGATTGAAATGTCTGCCAGTGATCGTGCCGCATATATTATCAATGCGATGAATTCGTGTGATGAAGATTGTATGAGTCCCGAACAGATTGCTGTGGCACGCCAATGCGTGAAAGACATGATGATACAACAGGCTCTGGCTAAAAATTGTCGTTAATAAATCCCGTCCGATAGGGCGGTTTTTTTATTATCTATTTTGGTAAAAATGTGATATAATATGTCCGAAAAGAAAGGATGTTTTTATGCGTAAATTGTTTTTTGTTTTGTTCTGTTTTGCGCCAGCGTTGGGTTTTGCAGCGATTGATGTTTCTGATTGTGAAGTTATTGGTCATCAAAAGGGGACTATGAACGAAAAAGATTGTAATACGGTTGAAAGTTGTAATACAGATTTTGCGCGGTTCCCCGAAGATTTACAGATTTGTTTGAAACGCGCGAAAACGCCTGAACAATGTGAAAAATATATCGCGGAACAAAATGCCAAGATAGAACAAGAAAATTTGGTTTATCGTTGTCCGTTGAATGCGTGGCTGGTGAAACAACGTGATAAAGAAAAAGACCATACGGTTCACAATCTGGTTTATACAAACGGTTTTGATATTGATCAAAAAGCGCTGGAAAACGACGCGTCGCATGTGTATTTGTTCCATGGTAATGCCGGTTTGATGGGGTTTGTAAATAAAAAGAAATACAGTATTATTGGTCCGGCCGGTAAATATGGTTTGAATATGGCTTTGGTCGACGAAGAATAAAGGAAAAATAAAAATGACAAGATTATCTGAACAACATGCGTTTGAACGTATAAATAATTTTTATCGTAAATATAATAATGTGAAATTGAAAAGCAGAACTCAAGTCAACCAAGAAATGGAAGCAAAATATCCAAATTGGCAACATGACCCTGCTCAGCGTGAAAAAATACGAAAAGTTGTTTTAGGCAGATTGCCAATAGATGAATTTTCAGAAAATCAAAAAATGCTTTTTGATGAGGTTTTTAAAGGTTGGACTATTAAACAGATGACTGATTTTGCAGATAAATATGAAAAACAATTGGCCAAATTATACAATAGTATTTTTGATGATGGCAAATTTTCTCCGGGAATTGGATTTTATGTTTACAAAAAACGTGAAGAGAAAATGCGTCAAGCAGATGAAAAATTAAGACGCAAATTGGGCGATTCTTTGGGGTTTACAGGATTTGATAAAACGGTTACGTTGCACGGTGGCAAAAAAGTCAATTATGCAGATTTACAAAGCCAATGGTACGAAGAACAAAAACGTTCATGCAAAAGGTAAACAAACATTCACGCCCGTATGGGCGTTTTTTTTATATACCAAAGATAATCTTGGCGCCTTCGCCGATTAAAAATGCAACCAGTGAAACAATAAAACATATAGTCAACATTTCATAAAAATGTTTGTTGATTCGTCGATATACAATACGGTTAAATGTGTAAATTATAAGTATAACTAAAATAAATACAGATAAAAGCGCAGTTATTCGATTGTAAAATATAACGAAAGGCAAAATCAAAATAATACAAGTTATTATATATGCAGCACATGTGTATAATGCGGCCCGAATAGCGTGCTGTTTATGTGTTGTTTTAGTTGCAAGATAATTTGCTGCCCCCATGGACAGTGACGCAGTTATTGATGATATTATGCATGATAAAACGATAATATTTGAGTCTGTGAATGCAAAACTTAACCCCACAATCAATCCTGTCAAAGATACAATTGCGTCGTGCATTCCCAAAATAATAGAACCTGTGTAGTTAAAGTCTTTGTTCATGAATATAATTATATTAAATTATGCGAATTTTTTTACAAGTATTTTTTCGTAAATAAAAAAACGCCGACAGGCGTTTTTTATTTTTCAATACCGTTTTGTTGCACGACCATTTTATCATATTTTATTTTTACATTTTCATATTGTTCTTCCAGACTTTGTAATTCAGATTGTTGACGTGCCAATTGTCTGTATTCGTCTGATGTGTCAACGGGCGGATCATAATCGTTCAGTGTTTGTATGCGTGTCTGGGTTTCTGATATTTCGTTTGTTTTTTTCATTATATTGTCATACAAAGAATCTTTCTTTTCACCAATTCTGGCCATGTTTATAAAATTCAGATATTGTCTAGAGCGTTGCAGGTTTGGATGACGTGACATGGCAATCTCGTTGATTTGTTTGCGGAACGCTTTGATTTTATAATCTTTTAAATTTTGAGATGCAATTAAATGTATTGCGCCAACCAAACACGACAAAGCAATATATCCATCGTTTGGTTTGCGATTGTAATTGCATTTTATCAGTATGCTGGAACCATTGATTTTTTCGTTTGTATTAAATTCAGGATTTGATTTTCCTATGAAATACAAAAATGATGATAATTTATGTGCAATGTTTGACATAATGTCTTTGGTTTCAGGGTTATGGTCATCATATTTTTTACAAAATTGTCTGACAGATTGAATGTCGTTTTTTGCAAATGGGTTTTGAATGCCAAAACGCAATGGGTTATATGACATTTCGTTCCATATTGCATCAATAACCATTTTTATCGACAATCCACCAACAGAAACAAAAACCCATGGGCGAAAAGGATTTTCGTAAATTTCACGATATATGTTTTGGATTTTTTTTGGTGACCATTCCCCAACGTATTCGCGATACGGATTGTATTTTATAATTTGTTGAATTTCATTTATTTTGTCTTTCAACATGGTTTCCTTTTTTTTCTTTTATATAAATATAATACGTTTATTTATTTTGTCAACCATTAAGTTTTTTTCTTGCAGACAAAAAAATATATTATAAAATTGCCGTTAAGAGGCAGAGAGAACAAAACAAAAAGAGTTAAAAACATGAAAAAAATTGTTCTGGTTTCTTTTGTTGCTGCTTTGGCATCTGTATCTGCGATGGCCGATTATTACAAAATGTCTGTTTCAAATTGTGATGAATCGCACATGCGTGCGGTGCTGGACGAAGCGGCAGCCGACAATCGCACAGTTATTACTGTTGTTGAATGCGAAATGGCAGACGAAACACAAACAACCCAAACAACAACTCAAACCCAGGTTTATAATGTTGCACCAGCATATGTTGATACATATGAAGCGCGCGTATATCAACCACGTGATGTTGAAGCGGTTGTTCGTCGTGAATATTTTGTTCGTGAAACTGTTCAACAATACAAACCGGTTATCAGATATGTTCCATCGGGTACATATACTCGCGTAAGACGTACATGTAATCGCGGTTGTTAATCACGAGAAAAAATATAAAATAAAAACCCCGCCCACCATGTGTCGTTGACTTTCGTCGCGGATATGGTGACGCGGGGTCTTGTTTTCAACGCCCCGAACCACGGTGAATGGGGCATTGATGGTCTATGCCTCAACCCGCCGTCGAAATAAATTCTTTGGGGTTGCCGTGTATCATAGACAATATGATTATGTGTTATTTTTAATGTGTTTTCCACAGGTATGATTTCTTAAATAATTGTTGGGGGTAAAAACACGAAACCCCCGTCAAAAGACAGGGGCCTTTGATGCCACCAACCACGTTAAGGGGCACCTTGTTGTTCACATTTACCCGTTTGTTTGTTTTTTTTATGGGGCTGTCGAAATGTGAACGTTTATATTATGTGTTTTTTTATATATTTGTTCCACAGGTATGATTTCTTAAATCGTCAGAATTTATACCCAAAACCCAGACCTGCGAAATTAAATCCTTCGTTTTTCGTGGTGAAATTGCCATTTGAAAAATGTATAGTAAATAATTCAATATGCCAATTTTCTGAAATATTTTTTCCGATAAAAACTTTTTCGCCAAATACCAGACGACTTTCGACCCAACGATCGCGTCTTTCGCGCATAAATGGCCCAATACCGATTCCCATATACCAATCATTATATTGCAACAAAGCGGTATCTACTGAAATCCCGATGCCCATGAAATAAAGACCCTGGCTGGAATTATAGGCAAAATTTTGCCCGACATTCAAATTCAAACGTGAATCCAGACGAAAGAATTGAATAGGTTGACTGTATTGCAGCATAACAAATGTTTGTGGATTAAAATCCCACAGCCCAGGTTGAACAACTTTTAATAAAGAGCCAGAACCTACGCCTTGGGCTGCGTAAAAAGTCATTGAATTTATTTTATCACCAAACATAATGTTTGTTTCTGCAACGGCAGGCAGCGTCAGCGTCAAAGCAATCAAAGAAATTAAAATTTTTTTCATCATATCCACCTTTGTTCATAAAAGTATGTTTCTTTAAAATAATACTACAAATTTTTTTGTTTTTATGTCTAATAAAATAAAGTTGTTTTTATATATAAAATACGATTTTTGTTATTTACACATTCGTCTAAAAATGTTATAATTTTCTTTAAGTGAAGGAATTGTTCGCAAATCATGTCAGAAATCTGGCGTTGTTTGTGTGCAACAATAGGCAGGAGATTTTCATGAAAATTCGTATGAATATGGATTCTTGTAAAAATGCATTGGGGACTATGTTCCTTTTGGCGACGGCATTTTTTGTTTGTTCCACATTTATATCCATGCGGTCTGTGTTCGCAGATCCGATTGTTCCAGATAATCAAAATGTTGTTCGTTCTGGACGGCAAAGCCCGCGTTCAAACACGACTACATCTAATCGGACTGTGTCGCGTTCTACGGTTTCGCGGACAACCGGGGGGCGTCCAACAACAACGGTTTCGCGGGGAACTGCATCGCGTTCTGTGGCGTCGCGCGCAAATACTGCGTCACGGACAACAAATGCATCGCGTAATGTGACATCACGTGCGCAAACCGCATCTTCGCGCAGTTCTGATAATCGTGCCGTTCGTGCGCGTACAACCGGGACACCGGCTCGTTTAAGTGTTGCAAATACACCAATAGCCGGAACACGTGCTGGGACGACGACATATGCGTATTTAACCAGTAAATTATATTCGGGTGGATATTCAGACATTATTGATTCTTCAACTGGATTGATTTCTGCCGATGCGTATTCGAATTGTTTGTCTTCGTATTATACCTGTATGGACGAAATCTGCACCGCGCGCAGTGATACCAAGGGTCGCTGTTCATGTGCGGGTCGTGCAACTAATTTCTTGGCGGCCGAAGATGCATTGGAAGCGGCAAACGAAGAATTGATAAAATTGTCGGGTCAATTGTCACTTTTGATTGCCACCAAAGGCAAAGGCGACGATTTATCCTATGCGTTTTCGCTGACCGATGCTGAAAAAGTTATGAATTGCGTATCATGGAAAGAAACAATCGCGCAATATGGCGCCAGTTCGGATGAAGCAATTGAATGGTGTTCAAGTCATAATATTTATGGCAGCAACGGTGGCAAAGTGTCCAGTTGTTCTCAACCGTCTTATTGCACATCAAGCAACAATAATTTCGGATTTGATGTTTCGTCGATTGATGGTTCGTCATCTGATATTTTGGCGCAATTAAAAGCCTGGGCAGATGCAAAAGATTTGGCAAAACAATACACATCTGATGATTCTAATAATTTGATTGCACAATATACAACTGTGTCGGGTGTTGTGAATGCGTTGTCTGGGGTTACAGATTCTGTGGATGAAGATTCGGCTGCGCTGGATTCTTTGGCAAATAAATGGGGATATAAATTGTTTGAATATGCCCATAACAATGTTTGTGGTCGTGTCTTAGATTCTTGCTTTAACGGAATTTATGAAAGTTGCGGAAATCCGGGAACACTGACAGATTCGGATGGTAAAACTCATTCAAAATGCGCAACATCTGCGACATCAAATTGTCCGTTTAATTACAACAGTTATATTTCTGTTGATTCTTCAACGGGTGATGTTGTTTTGAATGAACGTGGCTCAACCAGCGCGACGGTTGCGTCCGCGGCCAGTTGCTTTGGTTATTCAACAACTACCACAACAACCACGGGGACCAGAACGACTACATCGACATCGAACGATCCGTATGTGACGATTCGTGGTCCGGTTGCGGATGCGCGTCGCAGCATTATGCAAAAATATTTGTTGGACGCAAATTCTGCATGTGATACATATGGCGCGGCGTTGAAACAAACTGCCCAGAACATCAATTATCAAAAAATTGCTGCGGAACAGGCATTACAACAAAAACGTCTGGAATTCAAACAAGAAGAAGACGATGCTGTATTTGCTGACGCGACCACTGCAATTGATAATTTCAACCAGTGTATATCTGAAATCTGGGATTGTTATGAAGATTATGAAGACGAAGACAAATGGACAACTGCACGTATCAAAGCATATTGCAGCCAGGTTTCCCAGGTTCCACATTGCTATGAAACGATGATTTGTTCACCGTTGCAATCGCCGTTGGTTGCTGTCGTTGATAAAGAAGATTCGACCAGATGCGATTACACAGATGATTATAAAACAAACACATGCCGTAATATTGTGACGATAAGTGAAATCTTGTACGGCACAGGTGCGTCGCAATTAGAGGTTAATGCAATCTCGCAACCGTTGACATTTGGAACAACCAATTTGAATTCTGCGGCGGTACGTGAAAGATGTTTGCAATCTGCATTACAATCAGAAGGTTATTGTGATACATCAAATCAGACATGTTTGCGCGGATGGAAAAAGACCGTGAAAACCGAAGATTAAAAATCTGAATCAAAACGCCGCCCGTCTGGGCGGTGTTTTTTTGTGAATAAAACCTATGTTCTGCTTTACACCAAATGTTTTTTATGATAAAATTGTCTTTAAGAGAGATGAAAAAATTATCGCGTGTTTTGACAGTGTGTTTGTGTTCTGCGCCTTTGCTTAATTTCGGGGCGCATGCTGTCGTTGCAACAAATGCCGGACATAATCTGACTGCATATAACCCCAGCAACACTTATAACAATCAATGGAACACTTTGGTCAATGGTCGTTCAGATTTGGCACAACCTAATGCGCGGGCGGATTTTGGAAATTGTAATGCAATTGTTATGCGCTGTGCATCGCCAAAATGCGCGAATGGTGGTTGTGTTGACGCGAATGTGGCGACTGCGATTGTGGCGGGCTGTGTGGAATCAAATGCGTCTTGCAAACAATATGGCAATGAATTGGTGTCGTATATGGCGGCTCAATTGGTTGCAAATTCTACGGCGCGGGCGAACGAACAACAGGCTATGGCCAATATGGCGGCACAAAACGCACAGTCTGAACAAATGGCTGCGCAAATCGCACAAATGCAATCAAATATGACGCAACAAATGGCGCAAATGCAACAACAGATGGCTGCACAAAATGCCCAGACTCAACGTCAATTACAGGACGCATTGGCAGAACAGCGCGAACAAAATGCGGCTGCAATTGAAAATTTGACCAGTGCGGCGAATACAGTGAACACTGTAAATACAATACCTGTATCAACAATGGATTTAACCGCGACCCAAACGAATGCAATTGATGATGGTATATCTGCAGAAATTTTATTGCGGCAACAGGCGACGGGTAAAATAATGACCGAAATCGAAGATGCCGATGTGTCGTTGGCCGAAGTGAAAAAATCTATGTCTGCGGCGTTTGAATATGCGGGCTGTGATTCACATGGAAATAATTGCAGTGGCCCAAAACGTGTGAAAAAATTCCGCGAATTGGCGCTTGATTTTATCGACCCATACGATAATGTAGCGGATAAAATTTATGATGCGCTGGACGATGCGTCATTGGTCGGGGTTGACATTACACCGATTTATATGATGCTTAGTGATTCCTGCAAAGAATGGGCGAATTTCCTTTGTCCGTACAAGGTTAATGGCGAATTAGTCTATGATGACGGTGTGCCAATGGTTTGCGACCGTTCGGTTGTTGGACCAACTGTGGATGGTAAAGACGCATATGGTTCAAATTATCAGGCCTGTAAATCTGCCCATCAAAATGATGAAACAGGTTTCAGAAATTGCATAAAATCATATTGTACAATGTGCACTGTAAATAAAAAACTGACCAATGATGATGAAATCTATGGCAGTTGGGTCGAAGAAGGTGGTGAAGTTGACAGATCCAGAAATTCTGTTGTCGTTGGGTGCGCTTCAAAAATGGTAGAACGTAGTGGTTTTCTGGGGCGTCGTGCAAAACGTAAAAATGGCGCAGGTTTGGTTGATATTGAATTTTTAAGTACTTGGTTGACACAAACAGAACCGAATGTTAAACCGTCTGATGCCAATAAACATATGTATGATTCTTGTTATAATGCTGAAGCCCAGACTGTAT
This sequence comes from Candidatus Enterousia sp., assembly GCA_045648885.1. Taxonomy (GTDB): domain Bacteria; phylum Pseudomonadota; class Alphaproteobacteria; order Rs-D84; family Rs-D84; genus Enterousia. The sequence goes on along the minus strand of JAZROV010000003.1, from coordinate 57,713 downwards.
TGGAAACTGCGCGGTTAAGCAAATCTATTTCAACGAAAGGTGGTCAAAAACTTTGTGTTGATGAACTGGGCAGCACGACCGAAGACGCAAGTTGTCCGTTCGTGAATCCGATTTATGCAATGTGCGATACACATGCGTATAATATCGGCGAAACAACAAATTCAACAACAAATCGTGACAAAATCGCAGAAATAGTTGGTTTGAAAACGACTGTCGTTGCGCAACAAATGTATAAACAATATGAATATCTGGCGGCAACATTGCGTCGGTTGAAAACACATCTGGAAAAAGCAGTGTTCCAAGCGACTTTGGAAGCATCTGGTGCCAAAAAAGACGATGATTCAACTGGTTCATCTTGGTCAACATCACGTGCCGACCGGGAAGAAGGAATTTATCTGTCTGGTGCCGCAAATTGTTATACGGGCGATACAGACACTATGTTGAATTGTTTGCGTTCGAATCTCAGCGTTGTCCAAGGTTCAATAAAAAGTCAGAAGAAAAAAGCTTGCCAGCAATTGGTTTCGACGGTCGGTGCTGCCGAAGACATATTTGGAAGTATTCCAGACAAAGACGGAAATGCGGGTAATGCTGTAACGCTTTCTAGCAAATGCACTAGTCCAGATTTTAGAAAACAAGAAACTTGTGACAAAGGTTCTGTCAAAGAATCTCAAATTCGCGATTGTGTTAATGGGTTGACTTTGAATATTTCTACTGCCAAAACCGCGGTTGAACGTGACAGAAATCGTTCCTATCGGGATAAATAATTTGTTGATGTCAGATTCGCCGCCGTTTAGGCGGTTTTTTGTGTTTAATAAATGTGGCGGAAAGGGAATTGTGTAATTTGCATAAATTTTTCTACAAAATGGTTGACTTTTGGTGTTTTGTGTGTATAATTTGCATAAAATTTTGTGCAAAAGCGAAATTTGAATAACAAAAATAACAAACCAAAGTAGGAAAAACGAATATGTCTACATTTGCTATATTTCAAACCGGTGGCAAACAATATCGTGTCTCTGAGGGCGATATTATCAAGGTTGAAAAACTGAACGCCACAGGGTCTGTCGAATTTGACAAGGTTTTAATGGTTGGTGACAAAGTTGGCACACCATATATTGACGGTGCGAAAATTGTTGCCGATGTAATCGAACAAAAACGCAGTGACAAAGTTTTGGTGTTCAAGAAAAAACGTCGCCAAAATTATCGCAGAACTGCCGGTCATCGTCAGTTTATTACTGTGTTGAAAATTAAATCAATCAAGGCCTAACGCCCGTATCTAGAACGTAAGGAGTTTAATCATGGCACATAAGAAAGCTGGTTCTGCATCAACAAACGGACGCGATTCGGCCGGACGCAGATTAGGTGTAAAGAAAAGTGGCGGCAGCCGCGTAATTCCTGGAAATATCATTATCCGTCAACGCGGAACATCTGTTCATCCAGGTTTGAATGTCGGTATGGGCAAAGATCATACTTTGTTCGCCAAAATTGCAGGAATTGTTTCTTTTAAACGCGGAAATGGTGATCGTAAAACTGTTTCGGTCATTCCTGAAGAATCAAAATAATAAATAAGACATTTATTTATTTGCGCCTGTGGATTCCCACAGGCGTTTTTATAATATAAACATCTTTTTTTCGCGCCTTCTTTGTGATATAATAAACGCGAGAGATGAAAAATATAGTTTTATGTTTTTTCATGACTGTTTTGTTTGCTGCGAATGGTTTTGCGGCGGTGTCTGACACGTCCACAAATCGTGGCGCGCGGCGCACAAGTGTCGGAACAAATTCAAATGTTTATGACGGTGAAACAGGAAAAAAATCAGATGACAAAGCGGCAATTTCGCGTAATGTTGCACGTGCAATTGCCCGAACAAATAATCAAAAACCAGATGTAAATGTCGTTTCGCGTGGTGCGCAAAGAAATACTGTGACGCGCAATTCTTTGGATACGGCAGTGAATACGGTTGGTCGTAATGCGCGCACTGATGCGGCCAGTATCAATTCAGATCCGTCGGTTCGTCGCGCAGGCGTTGTTTTGCGTGCCACAACTGCGGAAGTGGGCGGACGTGCAAAAATTACTGGCACTGATACCCAGACTGGGTCTAACATAAACCAAGAAATTCGCAATATCCAGGGGCGTGCATCGTTGTTGGGAAATACGCGGAAAAGTGTGACGCCGACTGCGGAATCTATTTCTGCGGCCAAAGATGTTTTGGAAAAAACGGCTGATTTGAATAATACATGTCAAGAGCAATACAATGAATGCATGGATCAATTCTGTGCGGTCGTTGATGCAAATCAAAAGCGTTGTTCGTGTTCTGAAAATCTGGCGAAATATGCGCGGGTCCAGGCGGCGGTCGAAGACGCGAATGTTGAATTAAACGAAGTTGCGCAAAATATCAGATATTTGGGGTTGTCGGCTGATGAAATTCGTGCGATTATGAACGCGACTGAGGCGGAATTAGAATTATCTAAAACCAAAGATAATACGCAAACACGCTCTATGTTGGACGATATTGCAGAAATGATAAAAGATCCGACATCGTCATCTGCATATTCATATTCTGCGAATGGAAATTCTTTGTTGGATATGGAATTTGATTTTTCGTCCGACGCATCTGATTTGTTTGGGCTGGATTTATTTACATCTTCTTCGAATGATATATCTTCAAAACGTGGCAAAGATTTGTATAAAGAGGCAACAAAACGTTGCAAAGTTGTTTTGAATCAATGCAAAGATGCGGGTGCAACCGAATCTCAAATTACTGGTAATTATGATTTGGCTATCGTAAAAGATTGCGCTGCATATGAACAGGGATTGGAAAAATTAAATCAGACATTATTGTCTAATGTGCGCAGTGCGAATTTGATGTTGCAAAAAGGTCGTTTAACCGTTCTGCAAAATAAAAATCAATATGATGCGCGTGGGTGTGTAGGAGCACTCGAAAATTGCATGTTGGATGATATGGTTTGTGGTGAAGATTATGTTAAATGTTTGGATCCAACTAAAAATTATATTGATGAAAATGGTAATGTGGTTTTGGGTCGCAATATCGCTGCCATTGCAGGTATCACAGAAAATTATAACAATGCGAATATAACTGCTGATTTTATCAAAGCGGCCAGTGCGGATACAACGTGCAGCAATCACGATGGTGCGTGCATAGTGAATTATTTGATGAATAAAATTGGAACTGGTCAATCTGCCAAAGATGGTGGTTTGTGTCGTGCTGTTTTGGATAAATGCCAAGATTATACGTATTCTGCAACCGGTAAAACCGCGTCGTACAAACCGTATAACGATATTGTTGTGAATTACATTCAACGTGCGATGGTGAATATCAAAGCGGCCCAATCGCGTGTAATATCTGATTATGCATCAACATGTATGTCTGATATTTCTGATTGCTATAATCAACAGATGACCCAGATTTCTTCGTTAAGCACAACTGCGAACGCAAACAGCATTTACAGCGTCATGACGGGTGCATGTTACAATGTTGCATTGACGTGTGGATACGCTGTGTTTGCGTATGATGCAAATGTTGCAGCCGAAATGGAAAGAATCGCATCTGATAATACATCTGGAAATCAACCATCAGCGGCGGAATTGAAAACTATAGATACTTTGCAAAAGGCGTATTTAATTCAGGCTGTTTCTGATTTGTTCTATCAATCGTTGCTGTGTCCGACTAATTCGACATTTGTTGCGTCTGCGCAAACTGTATCGGCAAACAGAACCGTCGGTGGATATGCAAATGCACGTTGTAAATGTGATGATGGTTATACTGTTTGGGGTGGTGCGTGTTTGGCATCGTGTTCAATAAATGAATATCGTAATAATCTGGGCGCATGCGTATCGTGTGAAACTGGGACTGCAACCGGTGGTGTATTGGAACCACAACACAGTGTGACGGTTCAGAAAATTGAAAATAATACCTGTTCCGGGTCGTAATATATTTTTACGCGTTTAAAATTTTATCCATAAATTCGTTATGAATTTTTAATTCTTCGTCTGGCACAGTAAAATTACGCCGTGGAAAATCATTTCCAATCTTAGGCGTTTTTAAAAACGCATCATGTTGTTTTTTCATCAATTCGTTTATATCTATGGCCGGCGCAGTGTTTTCCAGTTCCAGATAAACGTGTGCCAGAATTTCAGCGTCAATCAACGCGCCGTGTGCATCTGCACGTGCAGTCAACGAAACACCAAACCATTTTGCCAATGCGTCCAAAGTGTACGCTTTTGGTCCAAAAACACGATTGCGTGCGATTACGATGGAATCCAGCATCTGGGAACGTGGTATATTTGGTAAATTCAATTTTGATAATTCATAATTGATAAATGGAAAGTCGAAATCCAGCCCATTATGTGCAACAATTTGTGAATCGCCGATAAATTCCAGAAATTTCGGCGCAATAACCGCCATAGTCGGTTTGTCTTCCAAAAAAGCGTTTGATATTTTGTGGACCATATATGTTTCAGGCGGAATGATTTTACCTTCTGGGTTGATATATTCGTGGAAATTATTGTCGGTCAATTTGCCGTCAACCAATTCTACTGCACCGATTTCAATACAGCGATCGCCCCGCATATATTCAAATCCTGTGGTTTCAATATCGAAACATATAATACGTGTCATAAAATCTCGTTCGGTTTTAACAAAACGATTGTATAGAAAACTTTTATAAATTACAATACAGAAAATAGAAAAACGCTATGGATTATATGTCAGATTTGAATGATGAACAAAAACTGGCTGTCACGACACTGGACGGGCCTTTGTTGGTGTTGTCCGGGGCAGGAACAGGAAAGACCCGGGTTTTAACATCGCGAATTGCGCATATTTTATATACAAACGCTGCTTTGCCGTGGCAAATATTAGCGTTAACTTTTACTAACAAAGCGGCCAACGAAATGCGTTTTCGTGTGGCACAATACCAACAAATCGCACATTTATGTGGTGATTTATGGATGGGGACATTTCATTCAATTTGTTTGCGTATTTTGCGGTCTAATTATATGGCTGCCGGTTTGCGTCGTGATTTTTTGATTTATGGCGAAGATGATCAAAAGGCTATATTAAAACGCACTATTGCTGATTTAGGTTTGGATGTCAAAGAATATAACCCGTCTGATTGGGTGGAACGAATTTCGGGCTTTAAAGACAAAGGAATCACAGATTTTACCAAAATACCTATGTCGGATATCGCTCGAAAAATTTTGATGGCATATAATTCAGCGTTATTGGATGCGGGTGCGATTGATTTTGGCGATATTATATTGGATGTTTTACGTTTATTTGAATCAAACCCTGAAATTTTAAGTAAATATCAACGTCAATTTAAATATATATTGGTTGATGAATTCCAGGATACAAACGCATCCCAAATGATGTTGTTAAAAATGTTGACGCGTGGCATTGAAAAACCAAATATTTGTTGTGTGGGGGATGATGATCAATCGATTTATTCTTGGCGCGGTGCAGAAATAAGAAATATTTTGGAATTTGAAAAAACGTATCCTGGGGCAAAAATAATTCGTTTGGAAACTAATTATCGCAGCACAGGTAATATATTGGGGGCGGCTAATTCATTGATAAAAAATAATATGGGGCGTTTGGGCAAAGAATTAAAAGTCGCCCCAAATGTAAATATGGGTGAATTGATATATGTGTTCACTGTGCCGTCTGATTGGGACGAAGCGCGCTTTGTCGCCGATACAATTATTCGAAATGCACATAATAATTATTCTGATTTTGCGATATTGATTCGGGCGGGTTCTCTTTCGCGCACATTCGAAGAAGAATTTACATCAAAACAAATTCCATATAAATTGATTGGTGCGACTAAATTTTACGACCGTGCAGAAATTCGTGATGCAATTGCATATATACGTTTATTGGTATATCCATTTGATAATATATCATTCGAAAGAATTATTTCAAAACCATCGCGTAAAATTGGACCAGCGGCGATTGCAAAATTGCGTGAAAGTGGAACCTGTTTAATGGACGGGTTAAAAAACGCAAAACTTTCAAGTGTTCAACGTATAAACGCAGATGAATTTTTAAACGCATTTGATTTTGATTGGCAAAATATGTCTCCGAAAGATGCCACGCAACAATTGCTGGAAAAATCAGGCTATATAAATATGTGGCGCCAATCAAAGGATACTGACGCAAACGAACGCATAGAACATATTCGTGAATTGATAAACGTAGTTGTTGCTAAATATGACACACTGCCGGAATTTTTGGAACATGCAGCATTAATGATGACAGATGATAATGACAACGAAAACGAAGATAAAAACGTTGTTTCAATTATGACGATTCATGCCGCCAAAGGTTTGGAATTTAATACTGTGTTTTTACCAGGTTGGGAAGAGGGTATATTCCCGAACGATAAAACCACCAAAGAAGGCGATTTAGAAGAAGAACGTCGTTTGGCATATGTTGCAATCACACGTGCGCGCGTTCGTTTAATTATAACTAATGCAATGGTGCGGTCGCTGTTCGGACAACGTTTATATCAAACGCAGTCGCGTTTTATCGGAGAAATTGATGAAAAATTTATCTGTAACCAGGGTGAACAAAAGCATCAATACACACAAAACCGCGCAACACCAGAAACATGTAAGCCAAAGCGTGAAAAAATACAATCTGTTGTGGGTAAAATGGTGTCGCATTGTGAAATGGGGACGGGTGTTGTGATTGCGCAAAATGAAAATATATTGACAGTTGCATTTAAAAAGACAGGTATCAAAAATGTAGCGCGTGATTTTGTAAAATTTGTTTAATTATTTTTTTACCCATGCTTTAACCAATTTACCACCCAAATCTTTTGTTTGTTTGACCAAATTTTTTGCATCGCTTTGTAATGTTTTTCCAAATGAATTATCGATTTTACCGCCGATTTTTTTGGCTAATTCATCAGATTTGTTCGCCAGATATAATATCAAACACCCTGTTAACAAAGATGTCATTCCAGATGCCACAGAATAAGAATTATCCGCGTTCAAACCGATTGCATTAGACAACAACAATGCACAAATTGCGATGATAATAGATAAACTGACGAAATATATTGTCGCATTTACGAAAACAGAAATTACATCTGATAATTTTTTTGTGCTGAATATTTTTAATAAGCCACTGAATATTTGACCGATATAATTTGATTCTTTGGTGGATGGCATAGATTCTGCAATCGCAGTGAACGGCAACATCAATAATGTTAAAAATAAATCTGCAACCACACCCAAAGTCATAAACGCATATTTGAAAACACATTTTACAAAAACAAACACACAGACCGCACCAATAACTATCGCAGTGATACCCTGGGTGAATCCGTAAATCATCCATTTAAAACCAGTTGATGTTGCGTAATAAAAATAGGTTGATATACGTCCGGGCAAACACATAATATTTGCAGCAGCATCGGCGTCTATTAACAATTTTCCATTTGTATTAGCGTCAACATATTGGTGGATAGTCGCGCATGTGTCTGGAATATTTACATCATAATTTGATGCGATTGTATCCAAAATGAAATTCGATAGATATGTTCCGATTGACATAATTGGTCCGATAATCATGGTAAATATTTTTGCAGGCCCATAATTTAAAATCATAACCCATACTGCAATAGTTATTCCTTTCTTAAATATGTCATAAAAAGCCGATTTATAATCATTAGAATCACGAATCATTTTATATGCTTCTAATGCTATCCAGAAAGCATACATAATAAACAAAAATATAATTGTGAATCGAACCAAAGAGATTTGCAGCACTGCATCAATCGCATACAAAGATTTCATAAATGCTAAACCTAATTTTACTTCGATTGGGACAAAGTTTGGCGCTTTGACATCCGTTTCAAAATTTTGTTGGAATTTTGTAAAATCATCAGAAATATTTTGTTTGTATTCTGACATATTGTCTTCATTTATCCATGCGCCATATTCGCCAACTTCGCCCAAAGGCATGTTTCCAGCCGCATATGATGCACCATATACACCAACCACACATACAATGGCGATAAACAAACGTTTAAAAAATGTTTTTAATTGCATTTTTTATTTTCCTTTGTCCATAATTTCTTTGACTTTGGTGTACACAGTATGCGGCGCATTCACAGACGCTTTGCCAAAATCTTTTACCCATTGACCATAATCAAATGTTTCTTTGCCATCTTTGCCCAACAATCCATCTATCTTTGGTGATATTATCCAGAAATAAAGGAACGCCACACCAATCATAAATAATAAAAATCCCAGACCGTCTGACATGAAATCAAAAGCATCTGGATATTGTGCGACAATGGAACTGCGTTGTTGTTCAAAACATATTTTAAATTTCTCTTTGTTTATTTCGCCATCAACCAATGCTGTCTTTTCACAGGTTGAAAATGCATCGAATACCATTTGTGATTTTTCAGTGAATGTTTCGTTCCTGACATTTCCCAACAATGGTGGTAAAATAGTTGTGAAACCATATTGTGATGCAGAAAAATAAACAACAGCATAAACAATACAAATTTTCAAACTGATTCTCAATATACTGACCGCAGAATTTACCAGCATATTTATTGCAGAATTCATTAAACCTTTGGCCAATGCCCAGACCTGTTCAAATGCGACAGCAGCTAATAAAATCGGCATAAATATTATTATGAATATCAATTTGAAAATCACAGTTAAAACCTGGAACAATAAATCAAAACCGATAATTAAAAACATAATAACCAATGCCAACCCTGCAACCCAGGTAAAGACACCACCGCCCATGCCCATCCATGCGTAATTCATCAGTGCAAAACCACCACCTGCGCCTGCCAACATAACCGTATTCAAATTACCAATAACACACATAAACGGTTTTAATACTGGATTTAAAATGTCATCAGGGTTTTGCGCAGTAGTTGTTATTTCGCATTGTGCATCGCTGATTACGCCGGTCGCGCCCATAGAAAGCGCAGACCCCATATACATAACCGGCGTCACAGTTATATTTGTCATTGTTCGCAATGCCCCGGTCCCAGACCAATTCAACGCACCAATTAGCGCACCGACCATTAAAACACGAACGCCTGTTTTCCAGACTTGATCAAACCATTTTTTGAAATCTAATTTGGGTTCCGCGTCGGTTAAATCTTTGATATCTTTGGATGTGGCCTGTTCGCGCAAAAATTTCAAAGTATGAAATATTAAGAAAATACCAAAACCAATGGCCATCAATATCCATAAATTATGAACTATGCCATTCCAGAACATTTCTGTTGCGCGGCCCAATGTCGCAAACAAATCGCCAATATATTTGCACAAGAAACAGCCCGGGACACCATATGCATCGGTGCCATTATCAATTTGATGCATAAATGTATCCATCGATGTGTATGACAAAGAAGCACCACCAATAGACGAAGATAAATACCATATACCAACGCCCAACAAAATTGCGCCGATAACGATTTTAAAACCTTTTTCTATCAACCACTTTTTTATCATTTTTTCTTTTCTTCTTTCTTAGACGCTGCCTCTGGATTTATAATCGCAGATGCAATTTCTTTTGCTTCTTTTGCAACCACAGTTGTCAATTTTAACATATTTTCGCCCATCTCTTTGGATGCAGAATCGTTCATTGATAAATTGAAAGTTTCCAAAATTTTATTGGTTATTTTTGGAATTTCGTCTGCGATATATCGAATAACATAAACCAAAACGATTGCGCCTGCGAATGTTATTTGCATTGCATTCGAATTTTCTAAATCAAAATCAAACAAAGTTTCTATGTTCGCATGGAAAGCATTTATATCAACCCCATTTGAATTTAAATATCCACGGATAATCATCATAATAATTGTATATCCCAATATCGCAGCCGCCACAGATACAATCGCATTTATCAATGATTTGATTTGACCTGAACCTAAATCGCCGCCAAAACTTTTCATCCATCCGGGTAAATTATCTGCACCTTTGAATATGAAAAATATTATCGACAATGGGAAAAAGAACGCGAACATTGCCATCGCAATAATGATATCCATAAAACAAAATGAATATTTTATAAACAATCGAACAAAATTATATGTCAAAAGTGCACCTATGAAAAACACTATAATATGTTTCACCAATGAACCAATATAAATCAGGCTTTTAAGCGAAAAAGCACTGTCCATAATGTTTAAGCCAATTTTTACATAGACTTGGAAATTTGCGATGCTGGTTTGTATCAAATCAAGAATTGTGTCACGTAATTTTGGTGTAAAAAAACCATCATTTTTTAATTCTATTTTTTGATAATCTTTGGTTATCGGATAATCGGTCGGAATCATCACTTTTGAAAATTCCAATGTAACCGCAGCAACAGGTTCGAATGTAATTTTAGAAATAAGCCGCGGCACTTGAAGCCCCATACCCAACAAAGACAATGCAATCAACGCTTTTATTACAACAGGCTTTATTGATTTTTTGAAAAAATTATCAGGTTCTTTGCTTTTGATATTTTCCCATACTGCGTTTATTACAAAGAAAGAAAATAAAATGCAGAATATGATAACCCCAAACACAGTCAATTGTTTGTACATTTTGCCCGCAGCATCAGAAATAATCACAAACAAATTGTCAAAGATGGGACATGCCCAACATTTCATAGTAGTATCTATAAAGAAATTACCAATTTGTTCCATATGTTTATTTGCCTGCCAGTTTTTTGCCACCATGCCAGATAGTTTCTATCGTCTTTGGTGTTGATTTCACTTTGCCCCACACGGTTTTTATATCCCCAGACACATTGTTGTAAAGGTCCAGGTCGTGTGGTTTTCTGTTGGTGTATAAATCTAATCTCTCGCGTGTCATTTTGAAAATATTTTGCATCAAAAAGAATGTCAAAATTGACGATATCCATAAAATAGAATGTTGACCAAAATTCATGGCTGTATTTGTAATTGACGGCACATTTGATGATGCGACGCCACTTGTTGCCACAACAAAAACTGACGAAGTCCAATTAAACAGTGCACGAACAATCGCCAGATTTATACACAAAATAAACGCGCATGCAATCATAGTGATAATCAATTTCTTTAATGCATCAATGATTTGATTGAACACAGGTAAAAAATCCAACCATTTGTCTGATTTTTTTCCGACCCACATCAACACATTAAACGGATACAGTATCAATGATAAACAAAAATCAAATATCGCCTGGATAATCAGCAGTGCCATAAATAAATTCGCAGATATAAACGCAGTCAACAAAGTTAAACCCGAAATAATGTTTAAAATATTTTCTCCGCCATGTGGAATCAAAGTCATCAAACCTGCCAGACCGGTTTTTAAAAAATTCAGACCATATTTTATAACGCGATTGTTTTCTTTGGAAATTATATAAACAGGTTTAACCAAAAAATCACAACTACGCTTTGATATCCACCCCGATTCTTGAATTGATACAGGGCAAACCGGTGCATCAGATGCGGATATCGAAGAACGATTGATTGTTTTTAAAATCTGTTCTGTGTAGATTGAACCGAACTCTAAAAATGGATCTACCAACCATTTTGTCACATATACAGGTTTTATTTGCAACAATATTATACACGCAAAAATAACACGGACACATGGTTTCGCAACATTTTCTGCAATTGACCAACCCGATGCCCCGGACCATATTTCGCCACCATTTGAAAAACCAAAAAACGACAGCCAATCTTTTGGTAAAAACATTTTTGCCAGATATAAACTGATATAAAATCCCAAGAACACGTAAATCAAAATGTAAATCAGGCCTGTTCCATTACCAACAAAAAATTTATAAAGCGATGTTGCGATGTTCATCATGCTTTCCAAAACCAATGGAACAAACGGTGCCAGATTATATGCGTCCAGAATATCAGCCCGTGCAGGTGTTGCCCCAAACAAAAAAGCAACACACACAATCCCAAAGATTTTTGGGATATATCTAAAAAACCGTGAAATTCGCGTGTTTTTAATGAACATTCTCTCTTTTATATTATTTATCTATTGAATTATATCACATTTAAAATAATTTGTGGTATAATTAAAATTATGAAAACGCTAAAAAAAATTTGGTTGGTGTTGGTGGCATTGGTACCGGGGGGTGCATGGGCGCTGGCGCCGTTGGCAATCGGTGGTATTGCAGCGGGTGTCGGAATATTGGGTGTTTCAATTTGGCGCAGTTTGGCACCGGTAAATATGGCGGATGCGTTTGATTTTTTTTCTTCGTGTTGGACATGCCAAATATTTTCAGATGTTATGATTGCGATGTCTAATTTGTTGCCGGGGGTATATCGTGGTTTGGGTTTTGTAGTAATACCGATGTCTGCGACGCTGTTGGCGGTATTGGTTGCGTGGCGTTTGTTTTCAAATCAGATAAATGGAAAAATGGAATCTGGGTCAAAACTGATTGGCAATTTCAACACATACGTTGTGAAATTGGCGGTGTTGGCGGGGTTGTTGTTGATGCCACTGCCACGATTGATAACGGGCGTGTTTATTGAACCTGCGCTGACATTGGGGACTTCGTTTGATTATATGGTTTCAAACAATGATAATTTTGCAGAATGTATGGTTGCTACGGCGATTGCTGATCCTGTTTCTGTGTCTGGTGGGGCGGCGGCGTACGGTGCGTTTTCTCCAAAATTGCGGCATCAATTGGCGTGCCAGATTGCAAATGTGCATCAAATAACTGGTCTGGGCATGACGGTCGGTTGGACAATGATGAATATGGCGTTTAATGCAGAGTATCAACATAAAATTTTATTCAATGTGCCGATATTTCCGAATATACCATTGTTGTTGGGTGGAATATTGATATTGGTGTTGTATTTTTATGCGTTGTTGCCGATACCACTGTATTTTTTGGAAATATTTGTGAAATTATCTATGGATTTGATAATGTTGCCTTTGATGTTGATGGCGTGGATGTTTGACGAAGATGAATTCAAAATATTCCCCCAGGGTGGTCAAACGATTCGCAAAATGATAGATGATGTAATCAAAGCAGTCGTAGGAATCGCGTTGACGGTTATATTTTTGACTTTTTCAATAATGTTTTTAAATGCAGCATTCGGAGATTGGTCGGGTGCAAATGTTATTGCTCAATCGATTGCGCAAAACGATTCGAAAATATTCCTGGATGGCTTGCTGTTGCAGAATAACAGCATTATAACCACGATTTTGATGGGGATATTTATTGCGATGTTTATGACGATGATTCCGCAATTGACAGATATGTTATTCAAGATAAAAATCTCTGATAAATACTATCAGACTGCTAAAAAAGACTTAGATACAATGTGGAAAAACCTTAAAAAATGGGGCGAAGCCATAAAAAAATAAAAAATCAAGTGCTTTATTTAACTTACCCCCCCTTTTTTATCACAACCGAATCTGATATAATTCTCACTGATGAGAAAGTTTCCGATTCTTTATTGGCCAAAAAAAACGAATGGCGATACTGATTACCAGTTGTCGCGCAAGGTTATAAATGCCGATACCGGTATGATGCCTGATGTGATAACGGATAATTTGGATATCGTGGAAATTTTTGATAAAAACCCCCAGGCGACGGTTTATTATCCTGTATTTTGCGAATCGACGGGTTGGTGGGGTGAATTGCTGGGTGGTGGCGGTGTTATTGTTGAAAAAATGATTGTATCCCCGGAATGTCAATTGATGGTCATTGTTGCCGAAGAAAACGCAAAATTGCATGGTCGGAATCAATTATTGGCGGCTGAAATTCATCCAACCAGTGGTTTTTTCAAAAAAATGAATTCTTCGATTGCAACGGTTGCAGATATGTTGGCAACGGATGCAGGGACTGTGTTGGCGCTGTTTTCTGGGAAAAATCAGAATCAATTTATAAATATATTGGAATCTACGGGTAATTCTTATTTGGGCTGCATCGGACAATATTAAAACAAGTCTGTTTGAACAACTTTATCTTGATTTTACGAAAAAACCAGGTATAATCTTTGCGCTATTACGGGTAATTTATAAAAAAAGGACAAAACGATGAAACAAGGAATTCATCCAGAATATCATGAAATAAATGTCACAACTACTGATGGAAAAACCGTGAAAATGTATTCTTCGGTTAAAAAAGATTTGGTGTTGTCTACAGATAATTTGAATCATCCTGCGTGGACTGGTCAACGCAATAACGAAGGCGTAAAGGGTAAACGCGCTGCTGAATTCAAAAGCAAATTTGCAGGCTTTAAATTCTAATATTTCGGGCGGTTTGATATGGAATTGCTGATTAAAGGTTCAACGGAATTAAACAAAATGTTCGCAGCGTTGCAGAATACTGCAATGGGTTTGCGGCATGATTTTGGTGAAGTTGAAAATCTTCAGCAATCTTTGCCCAGTGCGCGCGATTTTGTTGCAAAGGCGTCTGCACGAATCGAAGAAAGTATTTTATCAGATTTGCAATTGGTTCGTCCCAGTGCGGGTTTGTTGACCCCCGATGTGTCAAAGGTTGGCGATGGTCGTGACGAATTTGTGTTGGCATTATCTGGGGCTGCGAATTTTGTTCGTGGAAATCCGCATTTTGCAATATCTTTGGCGCTGCGGACGAATGGTGAAACAAAAATCGCATTGGTTTATTCGCCGATTGACGAACGTTTGTATTACGCAGAATCTGAAAACGGCGCATATGTGTTCAGCGCATACCATTCTGAAAAAATTCGTGTATCTGCGTTGAAAGAACCGGCTGATTTGACAATTGGTTATAATACAACTGGGGTGCGCCCGATTGTCAGTGGTGTTGCGCGTGAAACGGGTTGCCCTGCGCTGGATTTGGCGTGGGTTGCCGCGGGTAAAATGGACGCGTTTGTTTCTGACCCATTAGATTATGCAGAAATGGCCGCAGGCGAATTATTAGTACGCGAAGCGGGTGGTCGCGTGTTTGAGCGTGGGGGCGATATAATCGCCACGAATGCCAGTGTTGAAATATAAGATTTAAACCGGTATCAAACCGGTTTTTTTATTAAACATTACTTGCAAAATATAAATATTTAAAATACAATCAATCTTATGAAATTCAGAAAGGCCTTTCATTATTTCATAGGTGCAATATTTTGGTGTGTTGTCGCCGGTATTGCGGGTTTGGCGACTTTGGTTTTGGTGTATGGTAATGATTTGCCAGATTATAAAAATTTGGCGACATACGCGCCACCTGTGGCAACGCGTTTGTATGCGGCCGATGGTTCTTTGTTGATTGAATATGCGGCTGAACGGCGCGTGTTTATTGATTTCGAAGATATGCCGAAACAACTGGTGAACGCATTTGTTGCAGCCGAAGATCAAAATTTCTGGACACATCCTGGGATTGATTTGCGTGGAATTATTCGTGCGTCATTGAATAATACTGTGCGATTGCTGGGGTTTAATGCTAAATTCACAGGTGCATCGACAATCACACAACAGGTGGCAAAAAATTTCTTTTTAACATCTGACCGGACGATGTCTCGTAAAATTAAAGAGGTCATTTTGGCCCTGCGTCTGGAACGCAGTTTTTCAAAGCAACACATAATGACGCTTTATCTGAATCAGATATTTTTGGGTGCGCGTGCATATGGGGTTGGGTCTGCTGCGTTGATGTATTTTAACAAACCTGTGAAAGATTTAACTTTGGCAGAATGTGCTTTTTTAGCATCATTGCCGAAAGCGCCAAACGACAGAAATCGTGCGGTTGAACGTCGTAATTATGTTTTGCGTCGTATGGTCCAAGATGGTTTTGTGACAAAAGAAGAGGCACAAATTGCAGCTGCCCAGCCATTAAATATAAATTCTGGATTCACAGAACAAATGGAAATGGATTTTCAATATTTTGCAGAAGATGTTCGTCGTAAATTGTTGGAAAAAATCGGTCGTGAAACTTTGTATAACGAAGGTTTGTACATCAAAACCACTATTATCCCAGAATATCAACGTGCGGCGGCGGCGGCATTATCCAAAGAATTAGATGATTTTAACAAAAACAAACAAAATGGCGAACCAAAACTTCAAGGGGCGATAATTGCCATGAATCCACATACCGGGCGTATATTGGCCATGGTGGGCGGTCGTTCGTTCATAGAAAGTTCTTTTAATCGTGCGACCCAGGCGTATCGTCAAATTGGTTCTACGATAAAACCGTTTGTGTATTTGTCTGCGCTGGAAAAAGGTTATGGACCCCAGTCTTTGATTTTAGACGCGCCAGTGGTTGGGTGGCGTGAAAATAATCGTGAATGGAAACCTGAAAATTACGACCGAAAATTTTTAGGTGATATCACATTGCGTTTTTCGTTGGAAACATCACGGAATGTCCCGACGGTTCGTTTGGTTGAAGAAATTGGTGTAGGAGACGCTATTGAAACAGCGCAACGATTTGGGGTTTATCCAAAAAATTTAAGTGCTGGGAAATTAAATGAATCTTTGGCGTTGGGATCGGGTGAAACAACGCTGGAAAAATTAGTGTCTGGTTATTCTGCGTTCGTAAATGGTGGTCATGTTATAAAACCACAAATGGTCGATTATATCGAAGACAGATATGGAAATGTTTTGGGGGGCAAACCCAGTGTGCAAATAGAATGGGATCCTGGTTTGTTGCCGCCGACATCAGACGAAGACGGCGAACCGTTATCTGATCCGCAAAGTTTATATCAATTGGTTTCAATCTTACAGGGTGCAGTTGAACGTGGAACAGGAAAGCAGGCACGTGTTCCTGGACATACGATTGCAGGTAAAACAGGAACTACAAATGATGTCAAAGATGTTTGGTTTGTCGGTTTTTCAAAAAATTTAATTGCCGGGGTTTATTTAGGTTATGATACGCCCCAGCCATTGGGCAAAGGTGCAGGTTCGCACATGGCGGCACGTGTGTTTGCTGATTTTATGAAAGTTGCATTAGACGGCGAAAGTAATCAGCCATTCCCTGTGCCTGATGGTTTGACATTTGTTCGTGTGAATCGCAACAGTGGTGTTTCTGCGGTCCAAGATCCAAATGGTACAATTATAAACGAAGCGTTCAAACCTGGGCAAAAACCGAATCCAGGGAAAGTATCAGAAAACGATAATCTGAAACCTACATTGGGCGGTATATTTTAAATTATCTTTTTCATATTCGTTTATTTGGTCTGGTTTTTGTGATAAAATGTTTCGTATGGAAGAAAAGGAGTTTTTATGCTGACAGATTTTATGATAAATCACGGATATCAATTTTTCGTAAGCGGTTGGGTTCAATTTGCTGCTGCGTTTGGTATGTCTTTTGCAATAATGTTGATTTTCGGAAACAGTTTTATTCGTTTTATGCGAAAAATTCAGGGTCAGGGCCAACCAATCAGTGAAAATGTCCCTGCCGAACATCGCAAGAAAGCCGGTACCCCATCAATGGGTGGTATTTTAATTATTATTGCAATGTTGGTGTCGGTATTGCTTTTCATGCCGATGCGTAATGCAACAGGATGGATAGCATTGTTTGCGCTGTTATCGTTTGCAGCAATTGGTTTTGCAGACGATTACAAGAAAATCAAAAGCCAATCAAAGAAAGCGTCAAATGGTCTGTCACCCGCGATGCGGTTGGGATTGGAATTGGTTTGTGTTATCGTGTTGGCATATTTTATAAATAAAACTATGCCGGGATATGTGCCGAATTTATCTATTGTATTGGGGTCCAGTATAGTATTGCCATTGGATAATATAGAATTGGGCTTCTTGTTCGGTATTCCATTGACATTGGGATTTTTATATTATGTGTTTGCGTATTTTGTGATTTGTGGTTCTGCAAATACTACAAATATCACAGACGGTCTGGACGGGATGTTGGCAAAATTGTATTTGCCAGTATTGATTGTTTTGACTGTTGCGTTATATGGTGCAACACGTATAGGTTTTATGGATGCGGTTATGTTTTTACCAGAAGCCAGCGCACTTTATGCTCTGTTGGGTGCCGCATTCGGTGCAGTATTGGGATTTTTATGGTTTAACGCAAAACCTGCATCAATATTCATGGGTGATGTTGGGTCATTGGCGTTGGGCGGATTTATGGGAACGGTAGCGATGTTGTTAAAATCTGAAATCATAATGGGTGTTGCCGCAGGCATGATGGTTCTGATTTTATTATCTTCATTTACCCAGATAATGTATTTCAAAATTACCCGTAAAATGACAGGTGAAGGAAAACGCATTTTTCTGCGTGCGCCATTACATCATCATTTTGAAGAATTAGGTTGGCCTGAAACGAAAATCGTAGACAGATTTTTTGTTCTGTCTGTGCTGTTTTCGGGATTGGCGTTGGTGCTGTTAAAATTTGCATAAAATTGTAGGTGGGGCAGAAAATGTTAAGAATCACACGTGGCGAAGAAAGCAAATTAACCAGTTGGTATTTTGAAATAGATCGCAGACTTCTGGGCTATGTGTTGATTTTGGTGTTTATCGGTGCGATAACGATGATATCGGCGGGTTCTGCCCAGGCGGCACGTATGATTCCGCCACAACCATGGTTTTATTTTATTCAAAAGGCTATGCCGGCATATCTGTTGGGACTGGTGTGTTTATTTGGGTTCGGTATGCTGAATAAAAAACAGGTTATACGCGTATCTGTTGTTGGGTTGGTCATTGGTTTAATTGGGCTGGTGTTGACGATTGCACATCCAATGGTTGTCAAAGGTTCGCGTCGTTGGGCGAATCTGGGCGGTTTAACTTTCATGCCGGCGGATATTTTAAAGCCTGCGTTTATCATGCTGACTGCGTGGTTTTTGGCGAAAATGCACAAAGTATATGGTGGTGATATTTTCTTAAATAAAAACGCATGGAAAATAAATAAAATCAGTTGGTGGCCGTATTTAATATTATTTGCAATTTGTATATTTATTATATTCAGACATCCAGACGTTGGTAATTCATTGCTTTATGTTTGCGTGTTGTTTGTGATGTTGTTTGTCGCAGGTTTGCCATGGAAATTGATACCGGCTATGTTGGGGGTGTTGGCTTTGATGGCCGCCGCCGCATTTGCAGTTATGCCACACGTTCGTGCGCGTGCTGCTCAAATGTTCACTGTTGCCCCACGAACCCAGGTTTGGTATTCGTTGAATTCTATTAAACATGGTGGGCTGTTTGGCAGTGGTGATGAATCATATGTGAAAGACGTGTTGCCTGAATCAACGAACGATTTTGTGTATTCTGCAATCGCAGAAGATTGGGGTGCGATTGGCGCGTGTTTATTGGTGGTTTTATTATTTTTGATTTTAAATAAATTGATTAAACATGCGACCTATGCCAAAGATGATTTTGTTATCTATGCGATTACAGGGGCGGCGGCACTGTTCGGGGGCCAGATATGTTTTAATTTAATGACGGCCCTGCATTTGTTTATAAACAAAGGTATGACTTTGCCATTTGTATCGTATGGTGGTGTGTCTTTCATTACTTATTGCGTTTTATTTGGTATGTTATTAGCAATAATTCGTGAAGATACATGGAATAAATAAAAGGGGTAAAAAATGAAAATCTGGATTGCAACAGGCGGAACCGGCGGACATGTTTTTCCCGCGCTCAGTGTGGCAAACGAATTGGCGGCACGTGGTCATAAGATAACAATTTCAACTGATGGTCGTGTTTTGAAGATGGTGCGTGATGGTAAACCCGAAAATGCAAAAATGGCATTTGTTTGGGCGTCGGGCGTTGGGGCGAAATCAAAAATCAAACAAATGTTCGCGTTGTCAAAGATTGGTTTATCTGCAATCGCGTTGGTATTTCGTTTTATGTTTTTCAGACCAGACCGACTGGTTGCGTTTGGCGGATATGCGTCTGTGCCGGCGGTATTTGCTGCACATTTTTGGAAAATACCGACATTTTTGCATGAACAAAATGCAGCAATTGGACGCGCGAATAAATTCACAATGCGCTGGGTTAAAACTTTGATGACCAGTTTTGAAACCGTATCTGGCATGCCAAAGAAAACCAATGCAAAAGTCGTTTATACTGGTCTGCCAGTGCGCAGTGATTTTTTAAATGCATCAAAATCACCATTAAAACATGAAAATAAATTATTGGTGACGGGCGGTTCGTTGGGTGCGCAAATTCTGGATGAAATTGTGCCGATAGCAGTCAGCGAAATGAAAAATAAAAAAATATTTATCACACATCAAACGCGGCCCGAGAATGTTGAAAAATTACAACATTTTTATGCAGAACATAAAATTCGTGCAAATGTATTGTCTTTCATTCACGACATGGCGGGCGCGATTATTGATGCAGATTTAATAATCGGGCGCAGTGGTGCCAGCACAGTTATTGAATTAGAAACAATCGGACGTCCTGCGATTTTGGTTCCGTTGAATATCAACCCTGACCAGGCGGCAAATGCGGCATCGTTTGCTAAATTGGGCGGTGGTTTTGCAATTGAACAGGGTAAATTTTCCGCGAAATGGTTGGCTGCGACATTGGATGAATTGTTTGATAATCCGTCGCGCCTGGATAAAATGGCAAAAAAATCATATGTAGAAAACCTGGCCGTCACAAAAATATCGGACGTAGTTACGAAATAAAAATGGCGCCCAGATGGGCGCTGTTTTAATTCGTAAAAATAAATGTATTTTTTTTGCTTGCACCGCTTTCCTGATTTGTTCTATGATTCAATCAGGAAGGAAAGGATTATGCAACGTTTCTCATTGTCTTTCGTTGGTTTGTTGTTATGTGCGAATGCCATGGCGGGCGCGTATTTGCCGGTCGTTGATGTGTCAAATGGTTCGGTGTCGGCGCGCGCTGCGTTTGGTGAAGAAATCGTGAAAAACGAAAATGTTTCGGTGGCACCATTGCCGAAAAAAATTGAAAAGACCGCACCAAAAAAAGTTGTCGCACGTAATGCAAAAAAGACCACGCCAACCACCGTTGCGCGCAATAATTCTTCGTCGGGGGATTTTTTAAAACCTTTGCGCCCCAGTGCTGATTTGTGGGCGAATAATGATGCACCATTACGTATGCCGCGGATGGACGAAATATCAATTGTGCGTTCTGATGCGATTTTACCCGAAGAAACATTGAATGATAACCCACGTGTGGTTGCACAAACAAAAAATGAAACACCGATTTCTGTGCGGGAATCGTTGGCTGAATTGGATGCGCTGCGCAAAGAAATCGCGCGTTTGAATGAACGTCAAAAAAAGACAGAAGAAAATATCGCCATTGTTCGCAGTGTTGCGCAACGTGATGTTGTTGAAAATAATAAAAAATCAGAAATTGTAAATATCGCGAAAAATGACGCTGTTGAAAAAGATGTTGTTCGTCGTGATGTTGCGCGTAATGTAAATGTTCGTCGTGAAATCGTCCCGATGGAAACAACGAATGAAGTTGTCATGCGCAGTGTTAAAACATCTGATGTTGAACCACGCATTGTTTCGCGTGATAATGCTATGACAAATATGTCGCCGAATGAATTGAAAAAGGCTTTCAAGAAAACTTATTTATCCGAAAATAAACATTTATCAACATATCAAATTGATGACCGTTATGATGTGGCCAGTGATATGACTTCGGAAATAGAGGGTTTTTCTGCGCAACGTGATTTGTCTGAGATATCCAGTGGCGTTCGCCCCCTAGAGGTTAAAATATCGTTTTTAAATGGCGATTCTGGGTTATCACGTGATAATTATTCGCTGCTCAGTGAGACTGCGTCGATTGTTGTAAATAATCCAAAACGTGCGATTCAAATTGCGATACCTGAATCTGCGACATATACGCGGGATGCGCGGAAATTGGCTGCGCGCCGTTTGGCGATAGTAGAACAGGTTTTGCGCGATACTGGTGTTTCTGAACAACGTATAATTCCGGTTTTGTCACAGCGCGATGATGATGTTTTTGTGCTGCGCGTTATTTCTGGTGATGTATTTGAAACTTTGACACAACAAAAACGCAATGTTTTTGGTGACAGTGTATCAAAGAAAACATACAAAAGTATGTCGTGGTAAAAATCTTTAATCGTTTTTTAAATTTTTTATATCCGCCAATTTGTCCGATTTGTGGAGATTATGTTGATTCGCACGGAACGATTTGTGCGCGGTGTTGGAATTTATTTAATTGGATATCAAATCCAAAATGCTTTAAATGTGGATATCCGTTTCCTGCCGATTTAGATTTAGGTCCAAAACCAATGTGTCCGCATTGTGCAGCCGGTGAATGTGATTTAGATTTTATTCGGTCTGCATGTGTATATGATGATGTTTCGAAAAATATAATGTTGCCGTTTAAACATGCGTCTCAATTAAAATACCAGACAATGATGTCACGTGCGATGATAAATGCGTTGCGCGACATCGATTTAGATGTTGATGTTGTGATGCCTGTGCCATTAGCGTGGCAACGTTTATTTAAACGTGGATATAACCAGGCGACCCTTTTGGCACGTCCAATTGCTAAACATTTTAATGCGGTTTTAGACGTTAATTCTTTGCGTCGAAAATATAAACCAGACATGGGGCATAAAACTACAAAACAGCGTCGTGAAAATGTTCGTGGTGTGTTTAAAATTATTGATAAAGATAAAATAAAGAATAAAAAAATTTTATTGGTTGATGATGTTATGACATCGGGCGCAACATTTTATGAATTAAATCGTATTTTGCGCAAAGCCGGCGCATCCGCCGTATACGCGGTTTCTTTTTGTCGTGTTGTTCATTCGATTTAATTTTTTATTTTTTTATATCGCACAAAAATTTTTGTAAAAAATTAGCGGTTTCAAGTTCTGAACCATTCATAGTTTGTGCAGTTTCTTGCAAATCCATTTTTTCTTTGGAAGTGTTGATGATATCTAACATATCTTTTTGGTCATGGTTCAAAGGTCTTGAATTTGATTCGTCCCAACGGACAGATAAAATAATTTTATTATTCACAGATATACTGTAATTATTTTTTGCCCAGCCATTATCTATGGATAATATTTCAGTCCCATTTGGCGCAAAAATTACATAACGGTCGCCACTGGCTGTTTTTATATGAGCCAAAAGGTTATTATGAATGATTTCTTTAATCAACATTTTGATAACTTTGTTCATATTTTTCCCCTTTTTCATGTCGACATAATGATATTTGTTTTTTATCTATTTTTCACTAGGAACAGATGCAATAACTTGATTTTGCGATTTTTATCGTGTAAGATTCTCAGCATATTGAAACACTTAAGGAATATACAAATGAATATCGATTTAGGTAAAAATATAGACACTCGCGAATTAGAAACAAAAATCCAGAATTTTTGGGATTCAAACGATTTTTGGAAAAATGATGTAAAATCGTCTAAAAAACCGTTCTGTATCATGATGCCACCACCAAATGTGACGGGCAATTTGCATATGGGACACGCGTTGGATAATGTTTTGACTGATATCATTTGCAGATATAAACGTATGGACGGTTTCGATGTGTTATGGCAGCCGGGAACTGACCATGCTTCAATTGCGACCCAGTTGTTGGTTGAACGCGATTTGTCTAAACGTGGAATAAATCCGCATTCGTTGTCGTTGGCTGAAAAATTAGATTATGCGTGGAAGTGGAAAGCGGACAAAGGTGGTCAAATTTTAAATCAATTGCATATTTTAGGTGTGACGCCTGTTTGGAAACGCGAACGTTTCACAATGGACGAAGGTTTATCGCGCGCAGTCACTAAATTGTTTGTAAAGATGTACAACGAAGGTTTGATTTATCGCGCAAAACGTCTGGTTAATTGGTGTCCGAAACAACAAACATCTGTTTCAGATTTGGAAATTGAAACGCGTGAAGAACATGGTAAATTTTATTATTTCAATTATCCATTGGTTGATGGTGGTTTTGTTGAAAT
The DNA here is from genome assembly GCA_045648885.1 of Candidatus Enterousia sp. Classification (GTDB taxonomy): domain Bacteria; phylum Pseudomonadota; class Alphaproteobacteria; order Rs-D84; family Rs-D84; genus Enterousia. The sequence continues at coordinate 33,867 of JAZROV010000003.1, read as the reverse complement.
TGCAACAACACGTCCTGAAACTTTATTTGGGGATAAAGCAATTGCAATTCATCCAGAAAATGAAAAATTAAAACATTTAATTGGTAAACATGCGATTATTCCATTGACAAATATCGAAATTCCAATTGTTGGCGATGTTCATGCAGACCCTGAAAAAGGAACAGGTGCGGTGAAAATTACACCTGCACACGATTTTGATGACTATGAAGTTGGTTTGCGTCATAATCTGGAACCGCTTTGCATTTTAACACCAGATGCAAAATTGAATGATAATGAAGTGGTGCCTGAAAAATATCGTGGTATGGATCGATATGTCGCTCGCAAAGCAATTGTCGAAGATATCGAAGCCGCAGGTTTAATGACAAAAATCGAAGATAAAATCATTCCAACACCATATTCTCAACGTGGTGGTGTGCCGGTCGAACCAATGTTGACTACGCAATGGTTTGTGGATGCTGAAAAACTTGCCCAGCCTGCAATCAAAGCGGTCGAATCCGGCAAAATAAAGTTTTTACCAGAACACAGATATAATTTATTTATGGCATGGATGCGTGAAATTCGTCCGTGGACTATTTCTCGTCAGTTGTGGTGGGGACATCATATACCTGCGTGGTATGACGACAAAGGGAACGTCTATGTTGCCGAAACCGAAGATGAAGCAATCAAACAATCTGGCGGTAAAAAATTAACACAAGATACAGATGTTTTGGATACTTGGTTTTCGTCTGGATTGTGGCCGTTTTCAACGCTGGGTTGGCCAGATGATACTTTGGAATTGAAAAAATATTATCCAACAGATTTGTTGTACACTGCTGCTGACATTATATTTTTCTGGGTTGCGCGTATGGTTATGATGGGGATGTATGTGATGGGTGATGTCCCGTTCCATACGGTGAATTTCCACGGATTAGTTTTAGATTCCAAAGGACAAAAAATGTCTAAAACCAAAGGCAACGGTACAGATCCATTGGATGCGATTGCTAAATTTGGTTCTGATGCAGTGCGTTATTGGATTGCAACCGCCCCGATTGGAACGAATTTAAGATACAGTGATGACGAAGTAAAACGCGGTTCAAAACTTTTAACAAAATTATGGAATGTGGCAAAATTTGTTTTGATGAATTTGACTGATTTTGATTCAAAAACAGCCAAAGACATCCCTGTTGAAAAACGTTTCGTCGAAGACAGATGGGTGTTATCTGAATTAAACAAAACGATTGCAGATACACGGAAAAACCTGGACAAATATGATAACTATAACGCGCGCAGTGCAATAGATACGTTTTTCTGGGATATCTTCTGCGACCAATATATTGAATTTATCAAAGACAGATTTTGGTCGCCTGAAAAATACAGTGCTGAATCAAAATTGTCTGCACAATGGACATTGTTCACTGTGTTGCGTGCGATAATTGGTTTATATGCGCCATTTATTCCATTTGTCACCGAAGAATTATGGCAAAAGATTTACAAAGATATAGAGGGTGGCGAAACTCTGCATTTGACGCAATACCCGTCTGTGCGTGCTGAATACGATACAGATGTTTCACAAATGGGAATCGCGCTGAATATTTTGAAAACAGTTCGCGGTTTGCGCACAGAACGCAAAATCGGAAATGGTGCAAAATTAGAATCTTTGACGATTCCAGATGATACACCTGAAATTTTGCACGGCCTGATTAAATCTGCGGCGCGCGCAAATGAATTGGTATTGGGCAAAGAAATTGATTTTGTTGTCATGCAAGATAACAGTGAAAAATAAACCAACCTGTTAACAAGGAGGGAATGGAGATGGTATCAAAATTAGTTGAAACGCATGCGTTAAAAGCATATCAATGTGATCGCTATGGTTTTATGCGGCCAATTATGTTGATGAATGAATTGCAGGGTTTGGCTGATAAACATGCGACTATGTTGGGGGCAGGTCGTGAATATTGTTTGGAAAACAGCATTGCTTGGGTTGTCACGCATTATTTCATAGATATTATTGAAATGCCACGCACTGGTGATCAATTGACGTATTCAACATGGCCATCTGTATCAGGGGCTGTGAAATCTGAACGTGATTTTGAAGTGCGCGACGAAAACGGTAAATTAAAAATTCGCGCAATCAGTCAATGGGTGCTGATAGATTTGCGTACGCGTCGTCCGGTTCGTATTTCCGATTGGTTCCCAGAATGGACCGGATTACCAGAACGTGTCTGGGAACGCGATTTTGATAAATGTCCAGATTTTGTTCCGACTAAATCCAGTGTTATTGGATGTCGTTTTGATGATATCGATGTGAACCAACATATAAATAATGCGGTCTATGCGGTATGGGCAACCGAATCGGTCGGCTTTAATTTCCGAAATGAACATAAATTACGTGGAATGGCGATTTATTTCGAACATGAAATCAACCCGAATACACCGACTGTGCGTATAGAGGTTGCAATGGGTAACACTGAAACGCATCATAAAATAATGACCGATGAAATAGAACACGCAAAGATAGTTTGTTATTGGGAAAAAAGGGAATAAAAAAAATCGCCAAACGGCGATTTTTTTAATTCTTTGCCGAAACCGCCAAACGTTTGCGGCCCGCTGCGCGACGACGATTCAAAACATCGCGTCCGCTCTTGGTTGCCATCTTTTCACGAAAACCATGTGTTTTCACACGACGAGTTTTAGATGGTTGATATGTTCTTTTCGTTGCCATAATTAAATCCTTTTGCCCCTACATTTAACCATACGTTTTATGAAAAAGCAAATATTTTATTTACTTTTTACCAAACCCACAGATTTCAAGAATTCTACGAATAAATACCAGACGAAAATCGCCCCCATCAATTTCCAAAGTGGTAAAAATATTCCAGATGTTCCACTGGTTGATGTTGCTGTCATGTTTTTCTTACCTTTTTTGTTTGAAAATATTTTAGCACGCAATGAATGTTTGTCAAGTTTTTGTATAGGTTGAATTTTATTGAAAAAATGTTGATGTTTTTGTGCTTTATCCCTTGACCAAAATAGTAAAAATTGCTAGGGTTTAGGTATTGAAAAACTAAGGGAAAAAGTAATGTCTGAAATCAATGAAACAAATAATGAAATAAACGAAATTCGGGTGCCAACTTCTCCGATTGAACACGAAATGCGCACCAGCTTTTTGGACTATGCGATGTCGGTTATTGTTGACCGCGCGTTGCCGGATGTTCGTGATGGTTGTAAACCTGTGCATCGTCGTATTTTGTATGTTATGAATGATGTTGCGCCGGCGACAAAATCAACTGTGAAATCTGCGCGTATTGTTGGTGATGTTATGGGGCGTTATCATCCACACGGTGATTCTTCTATTTACGAAGCGATGGCCCGCATGGCCCAGGATTTTTCAATGGGTGAAATGTTGGTCCAGGGCCAGGGTAATTTCGGGTCGCGCGATGGTGATAAACCGGCGGCTATGCGTTATACAGAGGCACGTTTGTCTAAACTTGGTGCATCATTGATGGAAGATTTGGACAAAGACACTGTTGATTGGCAACCGAATTTTGACGGCACATTACAGGAACCAATTGTATTGCCAACTAAATTTCCAAACTTTTTGGTGAATGGTGGTTCGGGTATTGCGGTTGGTATGGCGACAAATGTTCCGACATATAATTTGGGTGAAGTGTGCAACGGTATTTTGGCTATTTTGGATAACAAAGAAATTTCAGACGATGAATTGTTTTCTATTATCCCAGGGCCCGATTTTCCAACAGGTGGAATTATCATGGGGCATGCCGGTGCATATAAAGCGCACACAACAGGTCGTGGTTCTATCATAGTTCGTTCTAAAACGCATTTCGAAACAATACATGATCATCCTGCGATAATTATCGATGAATTACCGTACCAGGTGAACAAAGCGCAATTGATTATAAAAATTGCCGAAATGGTGAAAGATAAACGCATCGAAGGAATCTCTGATATCCGTGATGAATCATCCAAAGAAGGTTTGCGTGTTGTCATAGAATTGAAACGTGATGCGATATCAGATGTTGTATTAAATCATTTGTTCCAAGATACAGAAATGCAATCTAATTTCCCGGTGAATATGATGGCGTTGAATCGTGGACGTCCTATGTTGTTCACTGTGCGGACTGTATTGGACGCATTCATTGAATTCCGTGAAGAAGTCATTCGTCGCCGTACTATTTTTGATTTGAACAAAGCGCGTAATCGTGCACATACTTTGTTGGGGTTGTCGGTTGCGTGCGGTAATTTAGACGAAGTTATCAAATTGATAAAAGAATCTGCAAACCCAGACGATGCGCGTGCTGCATTGGTTGCGCGTGGTTGGGCGGCGTCTGATATTGAATCTTATATCAATTTAATTGATGACCCGAATACAGAATACAAAGATGGTATGTTTTATATGTCTGAAGACCAGGCCAAAGCAATCTTGGAATTGCAATTGCATCGTTTAACCGGTCTGGAACGCGATAAAATTCATAATGATTTAACTGAATTAGGCGCAACAATTAAAGATTTATTGGCGATATTGGGTAGTCATGAACGCATTGTTCAAATCATTCGCGATGAAACGACTGCGGTGCGTGATAATTGGTCACAACCACGTCGCACAGAAATTTCTGATGCAGAAATTGATATCGATATCGAAGATTTAATCGCACGTGAAGATATGGTCGTCACTGTATCAAATACAGGCTATATCAAACGCGTAAGCCTGGATACATACCGCGCACAAAAACGTGGCGGAAAGGGACGCAATGCGATGACAACAAAAGATGATGATTATGTTGTGAACGTATTTGTTGCAAATACTCATACACCATTGTTGTTCTTTTCGTCTAAGGGGTTGTGCTATAAATTAAAAACCTATAAATTACCAGAAGCATCCGCAGCAGGCAAGGGCCGTCCACTGGTGAATTTGTTGCCATTGACAGATGGCGAAACAATAACTGCGATTTTGCCAGTGCCAGAAGACGAAGTTAAACGCGCCCAAGAATCTGGCAAAGAACATTTCTTGATGTTTGCGACTGCGTCTGGAACGGTGCGTCGTAATCGTATGTCTGATTTTGATTCAATACGCAGCAACGGAAAAATCGCGATGAAATTAGACGAAGGTGACACTTTGATTTCTGTGATGCCATGTAACGAAGACCAAGATGTATTCTTGTCAACATATCGTGGTCGCTGCATACGTTTCGCAGTTCCTGAAATTCGTATCTTTGCAGGCCGCAATTCAACCGGTGTTCGCGGAATTACTTTACAGAAAGATGATTATGTAATCGGTATGGCGATGTTAAATCATGGTGAATCTGATTCTGTGGTGCGTGCGGCATATGTTAAACAAAGTCGTGCATTGCGCCGCGCAATGACCGGTATAGAAGAAGAAGCCGACGCCGAAGAAGAAAATACCACGTTGGTATTAAGCGATGAACAAATGGCGAAAATGGCTTTGCGCGAAGAATTCATTTTAACAATTTCTGAAAATGGGTTTGGCAAACGGACATCTTCGTATGAATATCGTTTGACACATCGTGGTGGCGGCGGATTCACTAATATCAAATTGGGCGGAAAAAATACTGCGGTCGCAGGTTCATTCCCTGTGCGCGACACCCAGGATGTTATGATGGTGACAAACGGTGGAAAAATTATTCGTACGCCGGTTCGGGATGTTCGCATCGCAGGTCGTTCGACCGCTGGTGTGACATTGTTCCGCACTGCTGATGGGGAAAAAGTTGTATCTGCTATTTCAATTGATCACGAAGAAGAAAGTGATGAAATTGAAACAACAACAGAAAATACTGAAACCGTGTCAACGACAGATTCCGCCGTTGACAACGGAATGAATGAATAAAAACAAAGGAATGCGCAGGTCATGGAAAATAACGATTTGTATTTTGTTCCGATAAACGAAGTCGCAAAACGTTTGGACATACCTGCGCATACTTTGCGGTATTGGGAAAAACAATTTGGTGGACTGATAAAGCCAACAACTGGTGCAGCGGGTCGACGTTATTATCGTCCTGAAGTCGTTGAAAAAATTGCAACGATTAAAACATTGCTTTATGACCGTGGAATGACAATTGCCGGTGTTAAAAAAATGATGCACAGCGGCGAATTTTCAGAAATTGAAGTTCAGGATGTGGTGCCTCAAAAAATCGAAAAAAATTCTAAAAAAATTGATTCCGACGAAATTGATGCTGTTATTGATTTGTTAAACCAAGCAAGCGATTTGTTGTAACATTTGCTTTTCTGGCACAAATATAATCAAAAATTTGACAAATTGAAAATATTTTGTATCTTGAAGCAAGATATAAAAGGTAAAAATATGAAAGTCAACTTAGTGCCGACTGTAAAGATAACTGTTGTTGGTAAAGAGGCAAATCCGTACATAGTTACACCAAAAAACATCAAAAGTGATGCGCCGCGTTTCATTAAAGGTATGGAAATTCATATTACAGACCTGGAATACCTTATTGTAAACAAAAATTTAAACGCAAAAAAAGGAATCGATTTAGAATTTAAAAATATCGATAGTGTAAGTATTGATAGTTGTATGGGGGGAACAAAATTTAGAAATATAAATTTTGTAAATGTACGACAAGTTATCGCAGGAACTGTTATCCGCGGAACATGGAATTTGCAAACTGTGGAAAACGTCTGGTTCATGGATGCCGTTTTTCGCTATGGGTGCAAAGATTCTTATGATGCAAATATAAAGTGGAATCCTGATGCTAAATTGATTAATTTAGCAAGTTCTGTGGGACTGCATGGGTATCTTGATTTTAGTAATGTAGATTATGTTGATTTAAGTGACGCAGATTTAACATGTATTTCAGGTATAAGAACAAACCCAAAAGGGGAAGTGTTTTGTATGTTACCGTATAAGGGTTGTGTCGGAATACCCGATGTTCAGCACTTTGATATCAGACCTTATATGGATTGGATTGTTGGTTGCCGTTAAAGCATGTGTATCCAGATTATAAGAACCCAGATAAAAAATTTGTTTGAAAAACGAGCTGGCTACGGCACGATACTCAAATCTCGCTGTAGCGTAAGCGAAAGCGGATGGCAGGGCCATCTGTGCAATTTACGAGCTAATGAGATGCGTGATTTGTTGAAGTTTGGGAAAGAAATTAAAACTTTTTTGCAAAATTTGTGATATAATGATTTCTGAACGATAAAAAAGGAAAAACTGTGAAACTTAGAAAAATAAACGAAGTGTCTTTAACAGCAACAGATATCAATATTGGTGACATTATTAAAGTTGGTTCAACAGCCAATTTGATAATTGATAAAATTCCAGAAAAATTACAAAAGGCATTTGAAAATATGCGTGAAATTGTGAATCGGCAGGCTAATAATCCGGATAATGCAAAGTTGTTGAAACAACAAAATATCACAATGTCACAGCTTTTGTTTACACATTTATTTGTATTTGCTAGGGTTATTGCTGAAACGTTTCCTGATTTAGGTTGCAAAGATAATAAACGCCAATCTTTTTACGCTAAGAATCCAACTGCCAAACTGTCTGAATTGTTTGATAAGCATTTATTCCAATGTGCAGAATATGCAACTATTGCACAACTGTATTTACAAAGTGTCGGTGTTGCTTCCGAATATGTTGGTGGTGAATACATTGGTAATAAAAATTGGGAATTCGGCAAACAGCATTCGTTTGTTATCATTCATGAAAATGATATTGATTATGTTTTTGACCCAGCGAACAATAATGCTGGTGCCAAACCGAATATTTCTGTTATTGAATTAAGTCCCGAACAAAAAGTAAAATTACAAGCGCGTCTTTTAACAAATAAAAGAAAAGTGGCATTCTTTGAGACTCGGGATATTATAACAAATCGTAAATATTTTTATGGTTACGGTGATGGCGCTAATGTTTTGGAAGATATGGTATTTGAGAAAGAACAGTCAATACCACATGTTCCTGTAAAAGATTTATCAAGAAGTTAATTGATAGCACAAATATGTTATGATAATACCCACAATAAATACGAACTATGAAAAAGGTTAGATTTCTAACCTTTTCTTTTTAATAGTTCGTAAATCGGTAAAATGGTGTCTGTTTTTAGTGCCTAACTTTCGAACTCGTGAAAGTATTGGAAAACAAAGAAAAAACCGACCCAAAAGGTCGGTTTGAACTTTGGCAGGGCCATCTGTGCAATTCACGAACTGATAAAATCAAAGAATTGTTGCAGTTCGGGAAAGATGTTAAAGTGTTTTTGGAAACTTTATAATTATATAAAACACAAACAGAATTATTCGCGTTTAAAATAAAAACGACATCCGTCTAAAAAAATATAAATAGAATCTTTACTTGATACGTAAAACTTTTCTGTTAAATTGTCTTCAGTTTTTACAAAAAGTTCTTGAGCTTTCTCATCCAAATCATATTCGCCAACAGTAAAATTGCGAACATCTATTTTAATATAAGTGTTTGCATAAAAATGCTGAGCAGTACTTTCACAATCTGTGGTTATATGCCCGACATATTCAAATTTATCAAAAGACCAGTTACCACATAAATCACATGACTGGCTGTTAGCAGAACTACAGCCAATCAAGAACGCAAAAAACGCAATAATTTTTTTCATACGCATTATTTTAAATCATATAATAACAGAAATCAAATCAATATATACCACGATTATATAAATCCCATTCGTTTTGTCTGCGGTTAATTAAACCGTTTGATATCTCACCTTGTGAACGGTTCCATGCTTTCCATGCAGATTCTAAATTTGGATATACAGAACTATGAAAATTCGGATTGTTTATATATTTAACAACTGTTGAATTTGCAAAATTCTTGGCACCTATGTTATAAGCCAAAGACACCAACGCATCGTATTGATTTTGTTTTAACGGAACAGATATATTATTTTTTACTGCATGTTCTGCGGTTGTGATATCGGTGCGTAATAATTCGGTTGCGGTTGTTTCATTTATTCCATTTCTAAAATCTTCGTCAGATTTTATTAAATGCCCATATCCAATTGTTGCACCACGCGGCAAAGGTTCGTTTGTATTAACAGGTCTGCCTGTTTGGTCATCGTAAATAATATGGTTGCCTTGCTTATCTAATACTTTATCTTCTTTACCTTTTAACCAAGAAATGCCTTCGCTGCTTATTTTCATTTTATCCATGCGTTCCTTTTTTAATGCTTCATTTATTTTTACTTCTGTCCAATGACCTGGTTTTACAGCACCGGTTTCTTTGATTTTATTTTCTTTTCTAAAATTTTCTATTGCATCAAATAATCTTTGATTTGGGTATTGATTTAGTCTTTTATTGGATTCTCCCGCTCTGGAATCAGGGGTATAGTAGCCAAGTTTGACCAAAGCCATTTTTAACCATTTGATATCGCGAGTATCCACACTTCTATCGCTTGCGACATCTTGATGCAAATGAGAATCATGATAATTCGCGTTTTCTATATCAGATAAATTTAATGAACATTGACAATTTGGATGAAATGGTGGTCCAGACACAACTTCGTCATCAACAACCAAAGCAACGCATCCGCCACATTCACCACCACAATCAATTGTAGCATAGGTATGTTTCGGTTCGTTCTCATCTAATTCTTCATCAGTTTCATATTCAAAATCCTCATCGGTTTCATCAAACTCATTTGGTCCCACATCCGGTGGATTAGCATAAACATCTATAACTAATTCACCATTTTCATTCCAAGTGGCACCTTCCCACATATCGCTCATATTAAATCTCCCTTTGTTAAATAAAAAAAGCCCGCGAAAGGCGGGCAATAAAAACAAAAAAAGACGGCAAAATGCCGTCTGTCGAATTGGTTGTATTATATCATAAATCGCATAAAAAAGCAATGCCTAAACATCCTGTGCAATTCACGAGCTAATGAAATACACGATTTGTTGTCGTTCGGGAAAGAAATTAAAACTTTTTTGCAAAATTTGTGATATAATTATCCATGAATGATAAAAAAGGAAATATCATGAATCGCGCTATTAAATTCAAATTAAAAAACGGTAAAGTTGTCACTATTCGTCGTATTCGCGGAAGTGATTATGATGCAGTAATGAAATTCTTTGATAAATTTTCTCGTGGTATTGGTGCATTTCAAACCTGTCAATATGCCGGTCAACCAAAGAAAGATAAAGAAAAATCACTTAAAGCTTATGAAAATAAAGATAGTTTATACATCGGTGCTTGGGACGGAGATAATGTTATTAGCGTTTCTTCCATAGATAAAATTCGTCCAAATCATCCTTACTACATGGGTAAAAGTGCCAGTATTGGTATATCAATGTTGGATAAATATACACATAATGGTATTGGTAACAAAATGTTGCATATTTTGGAAAAATGGGCACGTGAAAATAGCGTTCATAAAATAGAGTGTGAGATTCGTCATGTTAATATAGCCTCTATTGCGAATTGTATTAAAAATGGTTTTGTTATAACCGGTATTCATCACGATGCCGCATTCATAAATGGTAAATGGGTGGATGAGTACATATTGGAAAAAATATTAGAAAAATAATAAAAACACCCACAATGAATACGAACTATGAAAAAGGTTAGATTTCTAACCTTTTCTTTTTAAAAGTTCGTAAATTTGCAAAATGATATCTATTTTACCACCCAACTTTCGAACTCGTGAAAGTATTGGAAAACAAAGAAAAAACCGACCCACAAGGTCGGTTTGAATTGTGGCAGGGCCATCTGTGCAATTCATGAATCGATGAAACCAAAGATTTATTGCAGTTCGGGAAAGAAATTAAAACTTTCTTACAGATTCAAACATAAACATTTATTTTTGACGCCATTTTGAACAATGTGCCGCAAGTCTCTTCAATGTTTCATAAGTAAAAGAAGACGGCATGTATGGGTCTAATAAATCTTCCATTCGTGGTAATGGTGTTGGTGCCGGATACTTATCAATATTTTTTGCATCATATATCATGGCGTATTTTCTGACCAGGTTTGCCTCCGCATTATCGTAAAAATGGCTTCTATAGAGCCAAAGAAAACTACGGGGGTCGTATGCGCCCTCGCGCAAAAACGGGTCTTCCGACAAGTCAATTTCTTTTTCACGGATGTCTTCTAATTCTTGCAATGCCGTTTCCTGTATCAAGTTATGACAATATTGTTTATATTTTGCACAAGTATCAGACACTATTTGTCTTTCGTTTTCATATTCTACGACCATTTGACGCAAGTTATTTTCTTTTAAAGTATCATAATTTTCTGCCATTTTTTATCCTTTGTGTCGCGCTGATTGTATCAACAAAATCATCAATGTCTACAGAAAATTGTCATTATCTGCAGAAAAGTTCGAAATTTGGCGAAAAGGGATCGGTTTTCAATACCATATTTTCGAAATCGCATGACTATTGAAATTCTAACAAAAAAGGCCACTTTCGTGGCGTTTGAAACATTTCGCTCGGCACTTTGTGCCTGCGCGACATTCGTAACGCATCGCGATAAAATCGCTCTGCTACTCATTGTGGCAGTCCCAATGGGAATGTAATTCCCATCCGGCGCATAAATGCGCCGTGATGGGCCCCTTTCGACTCGTAAATCAAAAACTGCGCGATATATCGCTTGTTTTTAATAACTTCGTACACGAACCCATGGGTTCGATCCCCAAGAACACCAGATAAAAATAAAACCCGATAAAATCGGATTTAATTTTTATGGCAGTCCCAATGGGAATCGAACCCATGTCGTCAGAATGAGAATCTGATGTCCTGACCGCTAGACGATGGGACCGCGACAGATTGTATTTTACAGATTATTTTGGTTATTTCAATGTTTTTGTAAAATGGTGTTTTCTGGTCTATTTTTTGCTTCAAAAAGACATTGTGAAAAACAATATAATTATTGTTTTAAATGTCGATTTATGTAATAATTACACTGAAAGAGGGGAAAAATTGTTTTTATCCAAACTGGCTTTGTTTTTTGTAATCTTTTCTCCGATGTTGGCATGGGGTGATGTGTTGTCTTTGGACGACGCGTTGCGCGCGACATACACTGCATGTGTTGGAATTGATGATGCTTTGCTTGATTTAAAGAAAATGGCGGGTATAAATACTGCGATTACTGGGGTTGGAACGGGCCTTGGCGCGGGTGCAACGGTTGTTGGTATTATTAAATATTCAACAGATGAAGAAGCGGAACAATACGAAAAATTATTGGAACAATTACGCGAAATTCAGGCTAAATCTGACGCGGCAGATACAAGTGTGGCCGAAGCGGAAGCTTTTAAGAAAGAATTTGATTTGTCTTATGAATCGGCTGTAAAAGATATAGAAAAATATCAGTCAGAATTAGACAGGTTAAATAAAAAATCAAAAAGTTTAGGAAATTGGCGCACTGGTTTGTTGGCAGGAAACACTGCAACGAATGTAGCCGGTGCGATAATTGCAAACAAAAACCGTGTTGATGATAGTTTGCAATCGCAAATAGATAATTGCAGATTGACTGTGAAAAATTTATCAGCATCTATTACCCAGGCGCGCATTTCCGGTCAAAATGTTGATGAAGCAAAAACGATATATGACGCCTGTCGTGAATTTGATTATGTTGATATATCAAAAATAAATACTCGTGGCAAGGGTGCAACGATATCATCGATTGTTGGTGCAACAACAGGATTGGCGGGAACTGTGACGTCGGCTGTGGCGAATACAGATGCGACGCGTAACGACAATACTGTGGGTGGCAAACAAAGAGAAAAAAATTTAAATACTGCATCAAATGTTTTGGCGGGCGCATCAACGGCGGCGTCTGCAACGGCAACTGTGTTTAATGCTACGCAAATCAAGGCAATCAAAGATGTTGCAAATGTTGCATCAAATTGCACGGAGGTGTTAAAATGATGAAACGTTTGTTGTTTTATATTTTGTCGTGTTTTTGTTTTGTATTGCCAGTGTCTGCGAATATAAAAATAGATGCCAAAATTGTTGATGGTGTGGTTAAACAGCATTTCAAAACCCCAAAAGCACAAGCCTCAGCAATCGCCACTTTGAACCAGGCGGCTGAGGCTGGCGATGGCACTGTGTCTGCATCTGATTTGTGGAAAGTATGCGTGGCGGGTGGTTTGGATATCAAAAAAGCTGCCTATAAACAAAAATGTGAAGAATTTGCATATCAACTGATAAAAGCATTGGGCGTTGATTACAAAGAAGTCTGTGGCAAAGATGCCGGCAAAACGGGCGGAGCAGAAGTCTGTGAAAAAGAAATGTTCAAAGATATTCGTGTGAATGCGGCGCCTGGGGCTGGTTTATCACAAGAATATGTTCGTGTAAAACATAACGATGATACTTTAAGATGTGATGGTAAAAATATTCGCACCGAAAAACGAGATGACTATTTAAAATGCGCGTCCGCGAATAACAAGGCATTTTATGAATTTCGTTTTGATACATTGGATGCATTTGTCGATGACAAAATCAAAAGCGGTATAGAAAAAGGTATTTGTAAGATTCATGGATCAGAATATGGTGCCGGGGCATATTATTGTGATAACACCACTGTCGCAATGGGAACCAACAATTCAATGTGTTATGTATATGGTTGTCGCACAGATAATGAAAAATTATGTGGTGAAATAAATAAAACAGCGCGTGTGTTTGGGTATTCTGGGAAATATAATGCGGATGCCAAGGTATGTGAAATAGATGTATCTTCTGTTGGGAAAGCAGAAGATTTGGCAAATGATTTTGCAGAAAATGGTGTTGATTCGTTCTATTTTTGTACCAATGCAATTCAGGTTACGAACAATTTGTCGTTTAATGATGCAATCAAAGAATACTTGGCTTTTGAAGTCGGTGTTCCTGAACACCAGATTGATTGTGTCAAAGGTTTCAGAACATATACAGGCAAAGGTTGCAGAACCGGTTGGATAAACGCAAAAGATGATATTATACAATGCAGTATTGGTGACAAGAAAGTTGATTTTGTTTTTGATGATGTGAATGAAAAAAATAAAACACGTCGTGCCGGTGGTTACGAGGGTGTTGTTTGTTTGGCCGCAGACGGAACATTTGACGGTTCACGCTGTGAAACATTTACCGAAGAACAATGTATGAATTTAAAGGCTAAATTAGCCGCAACCTGTACAGATAATTGTGATAAAGAAGTCGAATGGAAAGATGATGCGTGCATTTTACCGAATGCGAAAACATCTGCCCAACGCGACAAAATTGCGAGATATGCTTTGGAAGCGGGTATAGTTATTGGTGCTGTTGCGCTGACTGTTGTTACTGGTGGTGGTGCATCTGGTGTTTGGGTTGTTGTTGCCCATTTTGGAACCGGTGCCATGATAACGGGTGCGGTTGTGAAAGAAGCCGCCCAGGCAAAAATGACATGGGGAATATATGAACCGTTTGTGAAAAAGGCTAATCAATGTTTTGCATCGCCAAATGATACAGAATGTGCAGAACGTATATTGCGCGAAGATTTACAAACACTGATGAGTTATGGGGATCATTTCCTTAAAGAAGAAGCGCACGCGCTGGACGGAATTTTTGCAAAATTGATAGAACGAATTCCAAAAGATTCCCAATTTTGGCAAGATTTTATAAATGATGAAGATTTATGGAATTGTACAGATACAGGATGCACGCTTAAAACCAAACATCAAACATGGGAATATGTCAGTCAGGTTGGTGATGCATTGATGCTGGCGGGTGGTTTGTTGCATATCGCATCTGCCATTGGAACATACAGAAATACATTAGCCGCGTTGCAAAACAGAGGTGTAATGCTGAAAAACGGAATGGGCAGAAGCAAGAGCGTCACGCAACTGGTAGAACCTGTGGCTATCGAAGGTTCCACGAAAGAAATGTTCCCAATCGTATCAAATGCAGATTTATACAATGCTGGTTTGACTACAATCGCTGGCAAGGGTGCAAATGCAGACGTTGTTCAAAAATTATTAAATGCAGGTGTCAAAGTCGGCGATCGTATAACCATCGCACAGGCACAAAGATTGTTGGGGGTTGCTGCAACGACTTCATTAAATCTTGCGCCTATATTTGGAACTGCTATTGCTGTAATGCCTGGACATGGCGGGGACGAGGGTGAATTTTATATCGCTTTGGTCGATGATGAAAAAACATCAAATACAAACCAATCTGGTGGCGGCAGTGTTGTGCCGGGAACAATATCGGATGAAATAACCGACACAGATGATGTGACAGATGTTGTTTCGCCCACTACAACAACGACTGCTACTACTGCTGCCACGAATACAAGTATCGCAGATTTGTTTAAGCCTGATACGTCTGGATTGAATGCGTCACAACGTTTCAGACCGCAAAAATCAAAAAATACAGGTTTGGTTGCGACGGCTGCGGTTTTGGGAACTGTTGCAGTTGGCGGTATAATCGGCGGTTTGGTTGTTGCGTCTGATAAAAACGATAACAAAACAAAGGCAGGCGATGTAAAAATCGATTCTGAATTGGAAGATTTGATGCAACGGACCCAGGGTTCATTTGGTTCTGTGGGTAATAATCCATTGCGATTGAAAACTTTGCCGACGGTTGTAAATTCAAATGCGCCAATTGTTTTGATAAATGGATATCCTGTTGTCCTGGTTTTGTATAAATCGCGAAAGATACCGTTTTATATGAATGGGATTTCTTGGGCGCCGTTGTTAGGTATTGGGAATGAAAATAATTATTTCAATGTTTACCCAACATCTGAAAAATTGCAGAATAATACAAAATTGACAGCGATAACGAATGCGTTAAATGCTGGGTTTAATCCTGCGATAGTTGCGCGCTATAATGGCCAGGTTCCGGGTGCGGTTGCGTTTCCAACTGCTGCGGCGACTGCGTTACCGATAATAAATTCTGAATTTACAAATGGTGTTGTTCAATCGTCAAATATGTCTGATGCAGACCGTAGACTGTACAATGATAATTACAATAAAATCCAAGAAATTTTGAAATAATAAAACCAAAAGGAAAACCACAGTGCAGGTGTTTTTGTATTCTTTGGTTGTGTTTTTAATAGTTCTTTATGTTTTTTTGGCGATAAAATTTATTGAATATATTTATTGTGTTCATGTTAAAAATCAACCACCACTGGTCGGCAGCAGTCGCGACCTGCATCGTTTGGTTATAAACCAGATTAAAACGTATTATGACAATGCAAAAAATATATGTGAAATTGGGTCTGGGTTTGGTGGTCTGGCACGCGATATAGCAAATAATACGAATGCAGATGTATGGGCACTTGAAAATATGCCGTTCACGGCGGGTGTTTCAAAATTTCTTGATTTTATGATGGGCGCGTGCAGTAAAACAATCTGGTGTGATGCTTTCGATTGGTTGAACAATACAGATAAAAAAATTGATGTTGCGGTGGCGTATCTGGGGCCAAGTTTTACAAAAAAATTATTGAAATATAAACACAAAATATGCGTTATTATATCGTTAGATTTCGAGATAAAAGGTAAGAAACCAACACGCGTAATAGATTTGGGTCATGGTTATACACTTTATAACCATAAAAAATACCCGCATCGGGTATTTGTTTATGAATTATAAAATTTATAATCGTTTTTTACCGTGCGATGTAACCATAACCATACGCCATGATATCAGATATAGAAAATTGATACATATCGGCTAACCAGCGCGGCAACCCAGATGCATTCAAAACAGCGTTATTTTCTTGGTTTGACATAATTTGTCTCCTTTGATTGTGTTGTTTTGTAATAAATTTAACACAAAAAATATAAATTGTCAATAAAAATATAATCAGGGGCCAAAAAATTACCGGCGTTTCCCGTAACGGGCAAAAAATTTATCGATTTGTGAATTTGTCTGGGCGGGCGATTTTTGGGCCATGTTATCTAATTGTGTTATATTAGTGATTTTATGTTTTTCTGTGGTTTTTACTGCATATAATTCAGGGTTTTCGCCGATACCAAAAAACACATCATTTAATAATTTATCATAATCGTTTTTAAATTTCGAATTGTGTTTATATAGAAAGTCGGCGATTTTTTCGACTAAACCCGAATGTCGGTCGGGTGAAAAAGCAGATATCTTTGAAAATTTATTGTTTTCGAGAATGGTCAATTTACCATCGTCGGTGGTTGTGATTTCTGTGCTGTCAAATTTTATTTTTTTATCACGCGCGGCATCCACAATCATATCAAACAAAAAATCTTGCATTGCTTCGTAATCTAATTTCCAGGTTGGATATTTAACCGTGTTTGAATCGATTTCGCATTCGAATATATATGCGTGTTTGTTATCACCAAAATCCCAAGAGTCTTTGTTCGTTTCAATATGATTTGTCGCCCCGGTGCGTGTAGTGAAAAAATAATATCCGTTGCTTTGCCCGCCCAGCGCGCTGCGGGACGGTGCAAAATACCCATCATTTTTAATCTGGGCGATTTTTTGTTCGTCGATTGGTTCAATGACATGATATAAAACAATTTTTTTCTGTTTTATATTTTGTGATGCTTTTTGAATTTTTTCTGATTTTTCGGTCATAACAACAAAGCCTTTTGTTTAGATTCATCACAACATAATTTTTATTCGTATTTTTTCAATAAATTACGCCAAATTTGTGGGACATCGATTTCATCAAAATACATGTTCAAGAAATTTACAATAGTTTGATGTTTTTTTGCTGCATATTTGCGGCCTGGTTCAGTTAAACACATGTCGCGCAAATGGAATATTTTAGTAAAAAAATGATTTACACATGGGTCAACACTTGATTTTCTGTATGTTTCAGCGTCCATTTCAGTTGGCAAACAATCTGGGTCAAAAAACGGTTGGCCAGAACCCGATCGATATTCAATACAGCGCAGCATACCAATCGCCCCAGATGCGTCACACATGTCTGCATCAGATACAATTTCGCCTTCGATACCGTATGCTTTGATACCCTTTAACCGTTTGCTGTATCCAATAGTTTTTACAATATTGATACATTTTTCACAGAAATCATTATCAACACCAGATTGTGATAATATTCGTCTGGTGTTGGTCAACACGCGTTCTGATTCTTCGCCAAATAATTTATAATCATCGCAATCGTGCAATAATGCAACCGCTGCAACCAAATCACGATTTGCGTTTGGAATTTCATCACAAAATTTCATAGCATTATTATAAACGCGAAATACATGTTTATCATCATGCCCATTAGAATTGTTTTTCAGTAATTCATAAACCGCATTTTTGATATATTCAATACCTGTCATTTGTAAAACCTTTCTTGTTGTGCGCCGGCTCTATTTTTTCTTTTGAATAACAATCATTATATGAGAACTTAACGACAGCATATCCGGGTGTTCACAAACAGAAAAATGCAAATCTAACCATTTTTTATAGTGTCGTTTAGTTTTTGCAATTTCTTTGAATTCTTTGTGTGCGTTTTGGTTGGGCCATTCTAATGCAACCTGGTGCAATAATTTTGTATTTTTTGCTGTGTTCAACACTAAATCTTTTAATTCACTGGGCCAATAAAAATGGGCATAGGAACAACCAACAAACCAATTATCGTCGCCTTGGTGAGCCAATACAGAAGTTTCATCCCAAAATTCTTGTTCGTTTTTGTATCCGTACGTTTTTATGTAATTATTGAAATCTTTGACGCACAAATTTAACACCGCAGGTCGTGCCATAACAGATATAAATACAGGCG
This sequence comes from Candidatus Enterousia sp., assembly GCA_045648885.1. Classification (GTDB taxonomy): domain Bacteria; phylum Pseudomonadota; class Alphaproteobacteria; order Rs-D84; family Rs-D84; genus Enterousia. The sequence continues at coordinate 15,200 of JAZROV010000003.1, read as the reverse complement.
CACCTGGTTTGGCAACACGCACTAATTCTTTTATTGCTTTTTTGCGTTCCGTTTCGGTGCGTAAATGTGATAGCGGGCCACCAATACATAGCACCATATCAAAAGAATTATCTTGGTATGGTAAATCTGTGATAGAACCTAAATCTACAGAATCAACAAATTTGCCGACACGATATTTTTTGATTTTACGTTTTGCAACCTCTAATTCTTTGTCAGATATATCCAACAATGTCATATAATAACCCTGTTTCGCCAAATCAATCGTATAGCGTCCTGGGCCGCCACCTGCGTCCAAAATTTTCATGCCCTTTTTAAGATATTTTTTGTAAAAATATTCAGTTGTTTGAAACTCCAACATATGGGCAGCATCTTTCGTTGTCCGTGTAAATTCTTGTTCTGCAGATTCATTGTAAAAATCTTTTACAGAAACCCCATTACGTCGAGGCGCGGGCTTTACAAACAATGATTTAATAAAACGAAACATTTATTTCTTCCTTTTGATTTCTGTTAAATATTATATCATAAAAGTTCAAAAATGACAATTTTTCAGGTTTTTTTACGTGTGGTGATATCCAATAAATTATCTTTGGCACCAATGCACATGTTGTTCGTTATCATCCATACGCGTAAAACCATTTTTGAACCAAAAATTCAGGGCATCTAAAGCACTGCGACCACCTAATTCGCGGTCTTGATAAACTTGTTTTAATGCGTTTATCGCGCTGGTTCCGACGCGTCTATATTTTTGATTTGGTTCATAACTGCGTCTGAAAAGATAATTGACTTCGAAATATTGTATCGTTGTGGCGTGTTCGCCGTCGGCGCAAAATGCCATTGCTAAAAAATCATCTGATTCTTTAAAAGAATTTTTGATGGCATCCGGCCCAGTCAACAAAAATAATCGTTGAGGATGAAAAAGGTTGTGTTTTGAAATCGCTTGCGCCACAGCAGTACTGTAATCAAAAGGCGCGCAAACTGTTTTGATTTTTTTCAATGTTTTATTGTCGTCTTGGACTACAAATTCCAAAAAATAAGAATTTTTGTGTTCAAATTGCCCGTTTGTCTGGAGTGTTAAAACGGGAACTTTTGAATCTAAGACATAATAATCTTGGTTGATTGTGAACATTGCAGGCCTTTGTTTTTTTGTGCGTATTCTACGATAAAATTCACGGAAAGCAATGTTTTTTTGTCAGAATGTTTTCGCTTTTTTGGGGTTCATAATATTTTTGATTTGTGTGCTTTGTAAAAGAATATAAAGGCTATTTACACATCTGGCATAACCAATATTAAAACGTATGTTTTTAGTTTTATTTTTTGTATATTATTTACTATAATCTTGGTCGGTAAATATCAAAGGAAAACAAAAATGAAAGTATCGGTAAAAAATAAAAATGATTCAACATGGTTCGTTGTCGCACTGGAAGAAGAATTTTCTTCGGATAAACATAATGTTTTATATACAGGTATGGGAAAAATAAATGCGGCAATGTCTGTACAGTGGCTGATTGATAATTTTGATGTAAAAAAAATTATAAATGTCGGCTCTGCGGGTGGAAATCCGAACAAAGTTAAAGCGGGCCATGTGTATAACATAGGGACAACTGTTGACAGAGATTGGTGTTTCCCAGACAGTGGTTATACGACAGTTTTAACGAATGGTGATGCCGGTCCAGAATCAAAAACTTGTTTTACCGGCGACAGTTTTGTGACTGATTGGAACAATGATTATGAAATAGTAGATATGGAATCTTTCGCAATAGCCAAAGTTTGCAATGCACCGGAAAATAATGTGCAATTCAGTTGTTATAAGTATATAAGTGATAATGGAAATGGCGATGATTGGCGTGAAAGTTTAATAAAATGTAATAAAATATTTAATGAAATGTTTGATTAATATTAAAAATAAAACCAGCAAAAATTCAAAATAAAACTTTCGAACTTGTGAAAAAATTATTTTTTGCTCTTTGGAATGTGTGTGGGACCCTGACAACACAATATTTGACAAAACGAATAATTTGTATTATGTTTTATGGCGAACAGAACCCAGAAACATATTATGACGACCGATTTTGTTAATTTTATACCGAACGTTCAAAGCATAAATCTCGAAGAATTGACGGGTTTTGTGCTGTTTTGTGGTGATTCTGGGCGTGCAGATACAATTTGTCGTCAATTACGTCAAGATTTTCGCCAATTATCAATAACAGACGTTGATAATAACGGTTTTCATTATGTTATCCCGTTAGAAATATTGGACGAAAAAACTTTGTCTGATTTTATTCGTATTGGCCTGGATTGGGATAAAAATCAAAAGTTTATTCAATATACGATAACATTCTATGATGCTGACATTGTGACGAAGATGTATAATATGCTGGTTGCGCGTGGATATAATGTTGTTATATTGCCTAATAATATGCAATTAATAATAAAGTGTCTGGATAATTCTTTGCGTAATAATGCGATTGTTGAATTAAAGCGTGAATTGATAGCGTTTGAAAAAGCGTTTCCGCAATCTATGGATGATTATTTTAATAAAATTTTATTCAGTGGAAAAATAGAAAAAACTGAATATCGCAAAACAATTAAACAAGAATTTAATTTGGATGAAATCTATAAAAACAAAGACATAATTATTCGCGGCATTTTATATCAATATTTTAATAAAAAAATTCGTGCGCATTTGGCGCGCATAACTTTTCCCAGAAAATTTGATGCAAATAAATTAGATGACAAATTAAAACAAAACATAAACCAAATTCGTGATTTTTTATATTCTGTCGCGGAACAATATATTGATACCCAAATATCAAATGCGGTTAAAACCAAACACAATGTAATTGTTCGATTTGATTATTTGAAAAGTTGCAATGAATATAATAATTTTTCTGGGACGCTGAAATTGGCGCGCCAATGGCACAAAAATAAAATCGGTTTAGCCAGAAACAGGGAAAATTTTTATCGTGAATCGGAACGCGGTGCATATAAAATAATGGATTTAAACGACGGATATTACGCGGTTCAATTATTTACACCACAATCATTAGATTTTGAATCGCAGTGTATGAGTCATTGTGTTGGCGAAGGATATTGGGATGAACTGGTTCACGAAGAATATTGTCAAATCTATTCTGTACGTGACGCAACTGGTTACCCACATTTAACCATAGAGGTAAATTATGGTCAGATAGTCCAATGTCGTGGTTATAAAAACACTATACCAAAAGACGAAAAATTAAGAACGGCGGTCAGAATGCTTATGCGCGCAGAAAAATTGGATATTCCTGATGTTAATGGCTGGAATCCAGCAATCGCTTATTTTAAACAGAATGATCAACTGTATGATGTATTTGATTTACCAGAAAATTTTGTGATAAACAGCTATCTAGATTTACATGGTATGAAATTAACCAAATTACCAGATATGCATACTGTGACAATCAGAGGTTCTTTCTATTGCGGTGGCAATGAATTGCAAAATTTAAATGGTGCACCACGTACCATTATTCGCGATGTCAGTTTTAGTAACAATCCGTTAACTTCGTTGTATGGAATGCCGCGTAATATTTATGGAAAAATTTATTTGCGCGATACACGATTAAACGCCAAATCTTTTGTTCCGATTTATATGGAAAATAAATTGGATGATATTGTTGGTATAGACGACAAAGTCATTGAATCTTGGAAACAGCAAATAAAAACACGAAAAAAAGCTATTGCAAATATTATTGCATTATTATCTGATCCGCGAAACAAATAGACTGATTACATCGCCCAGATTGGCTTGTGTGGCAGAACTGGCCCGCCTTCGCAAGTGCTTAATTTCGAAAATAAAGTATCAGGAATTTTTAATATTGTCCGATAAACGCGTCGGCTACGGCGCGGCACTACTTTGCGATAACTGCTCCGTCCGTGTGGCCCGCCACACGAAGCGTCGCAGACGCGAAGTGTGGTTGTGGGGTGCTGGCAAAACGCGAGTTAAAGTAAAATATTTTCTTTATTTGAGTTTTTTGTTCTTTGACAGTACGTATTCCAAATGTCCACACGCCCAACCGGTAAACATTAATGCAAAACCTATACCAAAGAAATAGTATATGTTTAGTATGTTATTTTCTAGCGAATATTTCATTAAATCAAAAATCATGCAAACGGACCAGATGATGACAAAATATATAAAACCAACAACCCAACTATTCTTTTTTGCTGTTTTTTTGCTTTTTAATGATTTGGCACTTATAAATACTATTGTCCATCCAATAACAAATATCGCCAGTGCAAATAATGCGAAAATCCATTTGTTCAAAGTTCCATTTTCTATCAGTGTTTTTATGAATTCGAATGTTATGTCTACAAAAGCAAAACATACAATCCACAATAAAATTTCTTGCCATTTTTTCATTTTTTTCTCCTGGTTAACGAACTAATTATACCATAAATGGTTTATAAATAGAAGTTTTTATGATATAATTCCTTTGTGGATAGAGAGAGTAATGAGAAAATTTCTATTGTTTGTATTTTTATCTTTTTTTGTTTCATCTGGATTCGCAATTGATTGTCAAGATGGTATGGATGAAAAACTTATAAAAGTGGAATCTGATAAGCTCGGTACAAATATGTATAACAAAAAATCTCTGCTGATAAAATTGAAAAAAGGGATTATAAAAGTGCCGATGGGGCATATACTAGCGGGCGATGGTCATTACAAAACGAAAAAGATAATAACTTGAATGTTATGGGTGTGGCGATTTGTATTGATGATGAAGAAATCTTGAATTTTAAGAATATCAATATTGGTCCGTATTGTTGGTGCAATGTGGAATCGGTTGATAATTATCATGTGTCATCTGAATGGAAAAACGTTAAAGAATATAAAAAATATGAATTTGATGAAACCAAATATGAAAATAAAAAAGATTTAGCGAAACAAAAAGAAAAAGAGGCAAAAGAAAAAAATATCCAAGATTGTTTGGCTGACTGTTCTGCAGCATGCCAATCAAAACATTCAAGCTTGATTCATAAAATCAACGGTTTTTATATCTGTGAAAAATCAAAATATAAACTCTTAAATGCTAGATGCACAGTTGATAATAAATTCATAACTGCGAAATCTATATTGGTTTTTGATGATATAGCAGAAATCCAACTGCTGGGTGGTGGCAGCATAATTTTTACACCAGAAAATACAAATAGTTCTAATTATGTCGGCGAATATGAGCACTTGCCAATATATTTACAAATCAAGAAAAATGAGATTTATGTTGGCCGTAAATCGTATTCAATGCAGGAATGTTTATAAGTTTGTTTTTTCGCCCACACACAACAACCACAATAACTGCGCACGGATTGGCTTGGTCGGCTATGCCGACACTGCGCCGCATTCGTTAGCGCTCAAACTGCGCAAGGCTTGTTTTCGCTTACTCATAGTCGAACCGGCAACTTCGTTGCAGATTGCAAACTGTGGCTCCAAAAGCCAATATTAAAACGCACCACAAGGGGTGGTTGAATATTGGTTGTGGTGTGCGGGCGAAACGCGAGTTGCATAAATGACATTTTTTTGTTATAATTCAAGCATATTAATAAAAACAAGGAGCGCAAAATGGGAATTTTTAATTTTGTTAGAGGCCGACAAAAAGTGGAACACTTATGGCTAGATAAGGAAATATTGCATTATTTGATTGTTGATTGCAAGCTAGGTGCAGGCACAGATAGGTATATTTACCCCAAACCAGGTATGTTTAACGATGAAATAGCAATATCAAATATTGACTTTGTCATGGAAGTGTATGCTAAACATGGGATATTTTTGAAAAAAACAGTTTCTTTAGATGATAAAAAAACAGAAGTATTATACATCTCGGGGGGTGATTTGCGTAAGTTGTCCCAGGTCCAGCAAGAATTTTTAGTAGATTCAGCACCATTGAATGCTCTTCACGTTGATGCAGCCAAACAGCGAATAATTGAGATTGAAAGAACGGTATCTCAAACGCTCGGTTCGCGCGTAATGGAAAAAGAATTAAATTCGGGAAGGTGATGAAATCGTATTTCTGTTTTGCCCACACACCACAACTACATTGAACTATAATGTCAAACGGGGTGGTTTATTATTATAAATTTAACCTTTTTACCAGTTCGAATGTAAAATTGCTAATGTATCTAGTTCGAAAGTGTTAATAACGACATAAAAATTCAAATCCAAACTTTCGAACTAGCCAAAGTCTTATATTTTTGCTCTCTGGAATGCGCACGAGACCTTGATAAACAATAACCAACCGCTGGGCAAAAACTCTATTAAAAATATCCGTTTTTGCGCGGTTGCTAATTGTTCATCTGCGTATTCGCCATGCGCTTCGCTCTGGCGTATCCGTGCGCCCAGGAATAAATAAAAACACCCAAAAGGGTGTTTTTGTTTATTCTGGTTGGAGCGCACGGATTCGAACCATGATAAAGAGAACCAAAATCTCTTGTCCTACCATTAGACGACGCTCCAATGACTGAGAACATTATATATACATTCTTTGATTTTGCAATAAAAAAATAGTGATGTGCTATTTTTGTAATTCTTTCCTGATTTCCATTAATATTTTACCAATACGATTTGTGCCGCTGCCTTCGCCAAAACCGCATTTATAACACACAGGACAAGATTTTACCAATATCGCATCGCCCGTATTCTTTAACATTTCAGCTGCCACAGGGTTTTGTGCGAATTTCGCACGCAGACCACGTTCCATAATATCAAATTTGTTTTTATCAAAATCAGGCCGACGGTTTGTTTTGTATTCTGGGGTTTTGGTGATCAAACGTGCAGCATCCGCGTCTTCCATTTTTAAAATCGTATTAAAACGCGGGTCAGATGTATAAAATTTCATTGCTTGGTAATAGTGTTCAACCGAAGGAAATGTGTAGTTTGTTCCATCTATGGACATTTGTATTGGGAATTTAGCCAGCGGCGATAAAAACCACCATTGGCCAACGGGTTGACAGAATCTGATTTCTTTTGGCATTTATTCACCTTTGGATGGTTTAATAGTAATCAAAAATATTTTTTGCTGCAATATTTTTTTGTTTTTCACACTTGATTTTTATTTTATTTGTAACTATAATCGTTAAAAAATTTAATGATTTATTTTTTAAATAATCAAAAGGGGGTGCTTATGACTCATGCAGAGGTGACACGTTTGATGGCTGAAAATATGCGTATTATTGGCCGTTTGTCCAGTCGTTTAAACCCGACGTTTGAAGAATTTTCGAAAAATTCACGCCAACAGATGTCTGTGCTGGTTCGGCTTTATTTGGCAGGAAAAATAAAATTGAAAGATTTTGCCAATCGCGAGGTTATATCGACGGCTAATTTGTGCAGTGTGTTTAAAAAATTAGAGCAAGATAAATTGGTCATTCGTTCAATTGATCCAAATGATCATCGTGATACATGGTACGAAGTGACACGCAGTGGGAAAAATCTGGCAGAAAAATTGATTGATAAATTTATGACTGCTTTGGAGGGATTGTGCAAAGTTTTGCCGTCCGAAGACGAAGATGCGTTGGCGGAGACGGTTCGTGAAACCAACAGAATTTTAAAAAAGATGGAGTTATTAAATGCGTAAAATTTTATTGTCAGTGTTATCTTTGGTTGTATTGATGCCGGGTGCGCATGCACTGGATTTATCGTTTAATTCTGCGGTTGAAAAAATTGTTGCGACATCAAATGATTTAAAAACTGCAGATGCAAATGTTAAAAAAGCAAAAGCGCAATTAAGCGCAGTGAATGCAAATCGGTGGATGTCAATTGACGGGACGGTGTCTTATATGAATTTAGTAAATCCTGTTAAACCGACAGATTCAGATGGTATAAAAATTCCGTCAGAAATAGGTGCGATGTTGGGCAGTGTTTTACCAATTGATGCGATACCTGATAATATCTTTTCAGCGGGTATAAAAATCACGCAGCCCATTTATACATTCGGAAAAATAGGGCATGCGGTTGATGCAGTTCATGATGCGATTGATATGTCGATGTCTGCCAAAGATTTGACAAATCGCGAAGTCAGATATGCAGCTGCGAATCTTTATTGGACTGCGAAAATGACAGATGAAATCGTGAATGCCAGCCAGAAAAATTTGGATAACGCGCGTGCTGCCAAAAAGAAATTGACGGCGGCGGGACGCGCTAATCGCAGCAATTTGATTAAAATAGAATCTGATATAGCTACCAAAGAAGTCAATTTATCAGATGCGCAATTTAATCGTGATACTGCATATAATATGTTGAAAATTATGGCGGGCATTGATGAAAATGAAGAGATAGTTTTAACAGACAATTTTCCAAATAAATTTGAACCGCTGGAAAATACAGAGTTAAAAACAAATCCTGAATGGGATATTTATCAAAAACAAATTAAAATGTATGAATCAAATGCGAAATCTAAACGCGCTGGGGCATATCCAACTTTGGCGGCGGTTGGGTCGTATTCTTATTATTCTATGGGTAAAGACGCCGGACATTTATTTGAAAAATCAGGCGACCAGTCTGCATATTGGGGGCTGGCATTACAGATGCCTTTGTTCAGTGGTGGTTTGCATTCTGCAAATGCGACTATTGAAGCGATGAATGCAGAGATTGCACGTCAAGATTTGGATAAATCGAAAAAATTAAAAACCCAAGAATATAATACTGCGGTGAATAAATATAAACATCTTTGTGATGATTTAGGCAAATTAAATAACGCGCATGATTTGGCCCAGAAAGCATATGATGTATCTGCATCGCGTTTTGCGTCAGGTCAAACATCTGCGATTGAATTGTCCGATGTATCTGGGGCGTTGTATCAAATGGATATTGCAGTATTAAATGCAAAATACAATATTTTAATGTCGGCTGAATCAATAAAAAAATTAGGTGAATAAAATGATATCGTCTGAAAAAATAGAATTGATTGTTAAAAAATTAAAAACACGCAAATCAAAGAATATTATTTATTTGTCCGTGTTGATTGCTGTGTTTGGCTGTTTTGCGTATCGTTTTTATTGTGTCGCAAATGAAAACAATTTTGATGTGTTCAATATCGTTCGTAATGATTTGAAAAATGGGACACCTGTTGATGTTTTAATTATGACAAAAACAGACGGAATTTTATATGAACCAATCACAATAAAAAATAATCGTGGATATGTGACTGGGGCGCGTGTAAATACTTTCAAATCTGGCCAAGATCTGGGCGATTGCAAAATTGTTTCTGTATCAAATAGCATAGATTTAGATACCGGTATGCATGTCATTAAAACTTCATCATGTACAGATGGTTTGAAATATGCGAAAAACAGAAAAAACGGGTTTTACGTTCCGACATCTGCGGTTCATGGCAATATAGTTTATGTTGTTGAAAATGATGTTGCGCGTGCACGTAATATAGAAATTTCAGACCGTGATTATCAAAATGTATTGGTTAAATCAGGCCTGGACGAAAACGACATTGTTGTTTTATCAAATGTCAAAGACAACCAGAAAATAAAAATAATCAAATAAAAAAACAGCTAAGGGAAAATCAAATGTTAAAATTCTTTATCAAAAGACCGGTTACGACAATAACTTTTGTTTTGTTTTTCGTTATATTGGGTATTGTGGCTTTCCCAAAAATGAATATAGAACGGACCCCGTCTGTTGATTTTCCGTATGTGACAGTGACTTTTGTTTATCCAGGTGCATCCAGTGCAGAAATAGAAACTCAAGTTGTGAAAAAGGCTGAAAACGCAGTGTCCGAAGTTGCAGGCGTTAAAAAAATTACATCCCAGGTTTATGAAAATTCGGCTTATTTAATTTCTGAGTTCAATTTAGGTGTAAATGTTGATGACAAAGCAAACGATGTGAAAGCGAAAATTGATGGTCTGGCAAATGAATTCCCAACAGATTTGAAACAACCTGTGATTGCAAAATTAAATCCGCTGCAAACACCAGTGTTGGATATTGTTATCCAAGATGCAGATGCCAGGGACGTTGAAAAATATGTTTCTGATACATTGTCTAATAAAATAACGGCGGTACGTGGTGTTGCGTCTGTGAATACGTTTGGTGGACGGCAAAGGGCGGTTCGTATTGCAATGGATCCTGATTTAATGGCGGCGCATGGCGTTACGGTGAATGATATAGTTTCTGCAATTGCGATGCATAATTTAAATGTGCCAGGTGGAAAAATCGAAACAGATATAAATTCTGAAAATGTCAGATTTATTGGCGAATTTAAAAATGTAGAAGATATTGCAAATCTGGAAATTACTACGGTCGAAGGTGATACGTTTAAATTATCAGATGTCGCCAATGTGACGGACGCTGCGCGAGATATTGAGAAAGGTGCGCGTTATAACGGTTCAGATGCAGTCATAATTTCTGTGGTCAAAGCGTCTGACGGTAACGCGATAAAAATTTCAAATGCTTTGCGTAAAAAATTGCCAGAATTAGAATCAGATTTACAAAATCATTTTCCAAATGCAACGATGCAGATAGTGTCTGATTCTTCGACGCACATTTCAGAAGATACTGCGAATACTATAAACGGTATTATTTTGGGTGTTATATTTACGATTCTTGTTTTGTTGGCATTCACGCGTAATTGGCGTTCGACCATTATCGCAGGCGTCGTGATTCCTGCATCGTTATTATCAGGTTTCTTTTTGATGAATGGTTCTGGTTTTACAATCAACACGATGACTTTGTTAGCGTACGCGACGGCATTGGGGACATTGGTGTCGAATGCTATTATTTTGATTGAATCTGCATTAAATGAATTGCGTGCAGGTAAAACACCAGAAATCGCAGCAGAAGAAGGTACTCGCAAAGTCGCAGTTCCTGTGTTGGCGGGTGTCGGAACGAATATAGTAGTGTTTTTACCGTTGGCGTTTATGGGTGGCATAGTCGGTCAATTTATGTTGCAATTCGGTATGACGGTCGTTTATTTAACGCTTTTGTCATTATTGTTTTCATTCACATTGACGCCGATGATGATTGCGCATTTATTGCGGCTGCCAAAAAATCAGTTGAACAAACAAGAAATCAAAAAGCACGATAATTCATCGCGTCTGCGTATTTGGTATGAATATCAATCGCGTCATCCGTGGACAGTAATTTTTGGTGCAGTATTGATATTGATTTTGTCTGCGCAATTGATGAAATTCGTCGGCAACGAATTTTCGCCATCCACAGACGCAAATGAAATCACGATAACTGCGCGTGCGCCGATGGGCAGTGTTTACGCAAAATCAGAATCAATCGCAAAACAAATCGAACAACGTATTTCACAATTCCCAGAGGTTGCGTCGACCACAATTAAAATTGGTGACAAAGGCCTGCAAAATATCAGTGTGAAAGTATCTTTGGTTGATGTTTCAAAGCGTAAAATTTCAGATAAAAAATTAGCGCAAAAAATGCTGCCGACTTTGGCTGATATAACGGATGCTGAAATTCAAATTCGCGCTGGTGAAAACATCAGTGGTTCTGGATTTAATTCAGATATGGTATTGAATGTTTTTGGTGAAGATGATGCAAAACGCAATGCATACGCGAATCAAATTTTAGATATCGTTAATCAAATAGACGCGGTGCAAAGCGCGGTTTTGGCGCAACAGACGCCTGCGAATGAAATTCGTTTTATCCCCGATACAGAAAAAATGAATTTTTGGGGTGTGAAAAATGCGTCTGCAGGATCGACTTTGCGGACAGCATTGTTTGGTAATGACACATATAAATACAAAGAAAACGGCGACGAATATCCGATGATTTTGGAATTTGAAAAACAATTCAAAAACCAGTCTATGTTTGACAGCGTTTATGTAAATTCTCAAAAAGGTATGGTTGCGTTGTCGCAATTGGGAATATTGGAAAGTGCGCCTGCGACATCGAACATATATCGTCTGAATAAAAACCGCGTGACAGAAATAGACATCAATATTGGTAAATCTACGGTTGGCCCAGTTCAAAATGAAATTCAAAAACAAATAGATAAAATAGATTGGGCCCCGGGATACAGTGCATCTTTTGCAGGTATGTCTGAAATTCAATCTGAATCGACGGCTGAAATAGCCCAGGCATTTTTACTGGCGACAATTTTGACATTTATGTTATTGGCAGCGATAATGAATTCATTTATTCATCCATTTACAATTGCAACATCAATCATCACATGTTTCAGTGGTGTGTTTGTAATGCTGTTTTTATCAGGTGCGTCGTTCAACGTTGGTGCGATGTTAGCATTCATTATGTTGGTTGGTTTGGTTGTGAATAATAATATTCTGGTTTTGGAACCGACGGTTGCGCGTGTGCAAAATGGTGAAGACGCCAAAAAAGTTTTGTGGTCTGAATTGATGGACAAAAAGCGTATGATTTGGATGACCACGATAGCAGTTGTCGCAGGTATGATACCGCAATTATGGTCGACTGACGGGTTAAAAGTGGCTATGGGTGCAGTAATGATTGGTGGTATGTCTGCGTCATTGATATGGACATTTACATTGACGCCTGCATTGTTTTTCGTGATGGAACGTTTGCGCAAAAAACTGGAAAAATCGCTTTGACAAAGGGCGAACGTGTGCTATGTTAAAAACTGGAAAAATTGACAGGATAAATGATGAACAAACATACACACGAACCCGTTTCAGAAAAAAAATTGTCAGCATCTGATTTTTTACCAGATAATTTTCGGTCGCGAATCACGCCTCAAATTTTAAAGTCCCAGGTTATACCCCGCGTTGATTCTTCTGTGAAAGAATACAAAATCGAAAATCGCAAAATCGTAAAAAGTTGTGCAAAAAAATACGTTCGCGCGAACATTGCGGAACACGGTTTGTTCAAATTCATGATGGGGGCGATTAAATACGAACATATGGATTTTATGATGAACGATGATGTTTCGTATACTTTGGTGGACTATGAAGAATCAGAATATATAACCGACGTATTTTCGAAAAATATTGAAAAGAACCAACGGTGGTTTAACGATTTGATGTTATATTTGTCTGGGAAATATACAGACGGTCAATTATTAAACGCTGAATTTTTCCGGGTAATAGATAACCCACGTGCGAAACATGAATTCATTGAAAACACAAAACGTATTGATTTGTTGAATAATTATCGGGCCAGATGTTCCCTGCGCGTATTAAATGAAACGGTTGGCGCAATTGATAAATCTGTCCGCGAAACGGGAAAGCAGAGATAAAATGTTGGTTAAACAAGATATAGTCGTTTTTGATTTTGACGGGACATTGTCGTGGCCGGACAGTAATACTGCGTTTTGGCGGTATTGTTCTAAACGTTCTTTGCGGCCGTGGCTGTTTTTGCCTTTGATTGGTATTTGTGCGATTGTTCGTTTGTTTAATCGTGGTGGGCTTTGGTGGCGTGAAAATATGCGCCGATTTTTGACACCGGCAATGATTGATAAATATTCGGCCGGTTTTATTCGGGAACACAGACATAATCGTTTTAAATGGGCGAAAAAATGCACAGAGCAAGAACGTGCGCGTGGTGCGCGTGTTGTTTTGATAACTGCGTCGCCTGATTATTTAATACCGGGATTGGTGCAAGACATGAATTTTGACGCGGTATTATTTTCAACGATGGTTCTGGGTAAACCGTGGAAATATACATTTTCATGCTGGGGGCCAAACAAAGTAATTGCTTTGGACACGTGGGCGCAAAAAAATAAAATTATTCCGAATGTGATTCGCGCGTATTCAGACAGCAAATCTGATTTACCGATAATGAACATCGCCAAAGAACAAATTTGGGTTGACCGCAAAACGGGTTCACGAATGAAAAAGCATTGATTTTTTTGCCTGCGATTGGGCAGGCATTTGTTTTTTTTGAATAAAAGCCCTTGCATAGTCGGGGGCTTTTTTGATAAAATAACGGTGTCGGAAAGTGTTTTTCCGATGGGGCTTAGAAACCTCTTTTCAACATTCGTCCACATTTGGACGTTAAAATCTCCAACCAATTATCAGGTTGGAGGGTTGCGAATATTTTGAATAAGCGACGCAATTTTAATGTTGAATTGTTTCTAACCTCCAACCACCAACACAGATTCGGTGGTTTTGTTTTGATAAATGGAAAGGAGAAAAATGTTATGAAACAACAAAATATAATATTAACCAGCATGTTGGCATTGGTAATCGCCACGCCGGCGATGGCAACGCCAGCGGCAGGGCAATTGGTGACAGATGGTGCAATGTGTACACTGAACGATTTGGGCGTCAGCAGCGGCACCGCCAACGCAACGGCGCAATTTGAAATAAATAAATATACCTGTGCCGCGGGAACATATCTGCCGGCGGGTAATGGTTGGTCAACGGATACACAATACACAGATAATAATTGCGCAGCATGTACGGCGGGCAATTATTGTGTCGGCAGTGCATCATCATCCGACGCCACAAACGGGAAATATCAATATAGTCCAACCGCGACCAAGGGCTTACAATCGTGTCCATCGGGATATGCATTATCAGACGCCGGTTCTGATGCACAATCAGACTGTTATCGTGCATGTGCAACCAGTGATGTTCCGCATTCGAACGCTGTAGATGGACGATATTATTACGGTGACGTGAACCAGTGTGTACCGACATCGAACGGGTGTGTGGACGGATATCATTATGTAGCGGCGGCGGCAGCACCAACATTGCCAGCAAATAATGTAGAACCAAATGAAGATACAATTGTCGCCAAAGGAAACAACGGAACATCATATTGTTCTGCTAACGAATGTTTAGAAGAAAGCGATTACACAGCGGCCCAATTATCATACTTTAACGACCTGTCGAACGGTGAATGGAAGATATCATGGACATCGGGTGCCACCCAGGGAACTATGCATGGCATCGCCAGTTGTAACAGCACAGCGGGCGATAATGGTAACTGGCAATGGAACAACGATTCATCGAATTGGTTACGTTCCGGGGATACATTTAACAGCAACAGTACCGGACAATATTGTTGGTGCAAACCGACATCATGGACACCATCTGGTGGTGGGGAGCAATCTTTGGCTGCCGGTTGGGTGTTCCGCAGCGCCCACGGGGCTGCGTCGAATTGCGCGGTCAGCTGTGCGCGCGACTGCGCGTTCTACGTGCTCAACGCTGCGGGCTTCCGCTCTGCGCTGTTCGGGGTCGTTGGCGCGTCGTCACAATGTGTGGCCAATAATATTACGTTAAGTTGG
>JAZROV010000002.1:0-180573 GCA_045648885.1 Candidatus Enterousia sp. | reverse complement strand
GTGTAGGTTTCCGCGGGTTCCAGCCGATTCCATCTTTTTTTCCTTCCTTTTTTTTACCTTTGTGTAGGTTTCGCTCGGCTTGCGCCTGCGCGGCAATCGTGACGATTTTGCTTCATTTCATTTGCAAAATCTACTGCTTGTCCGCGGGTTCCAGCCGATTCCATCTTTTTTTCCTTTCCTTTTTTTGCTTTTTCACACTTTTCTTTTTTTCATTTTATCATATTTCGCACATCGGGTGCAAGTGGGAATTTTTTACCCCCATAAATTAAATCGGATATCCAGGGTGTTCGTCACGGTACAAATCAAACTACTGGCCCAGATATCCCCTGCGTTTTGTATTCGTAAATGGCGTTTCGCCAAATTACAGGATGCACTGCCCCGCCTTTGGTCACAAAAGAACATTCAAGGCACAAAAACAGATGTTTTCCATCTGAAAAGTGTATCACACACTTTGTCCAGCAGGTTTGCAAAACTTTTGCTCAAAGAAGCCAACGACCCCGAACAGCGCAGAGCGGAAGTCCGCATTGTTGTTCACGTTGTTCGCGCAGTTGTTCGCACAGTTGTTCGCGCAATTCGACGCGTCCTCGTTGTCGTTGTTGAACACCCACGCAGCAGACAACAAAAATACCAGCGAACACTGCGACCATTGGGTCATGGCAATGCAACCTATCCCCAGTTTTTTACTGGGGAATCCCCGTTTTAATTTCCTGTATCAACACTGTCGTCGTAAATCGAATACGTCGCGTTACCAAAATTAACCTTTAACTTACGCGATGTTTCGACATTCATATTGACATCAGACAGCGTCACATTACCAAAGAAATCAGCCACACCATCGTTATCAACATCAACACGCAACGCAGGTGTAGTCTTTGGTGCGCTGCGCAAATAAATATATTGATCCCCAATATGCAAAATTCGACCGCAAGATTCCAATTCATGCATGCCCGCAGGCGAATACCACGAATTTGGACATTCCATTATACCCTGGGCAATTTGGGTATTATATTGATACGCCCCACCAACACAATAATAATTATTAGGACACTGGACACATTCAACACCATCCGCAGGCAAATACGTCCCCGCAGCACAATTATATGTTGAAATAACAAATTGGGGTATTAAAACAGCAGTTCCAGAAGATACGCCCAGATTTAATATATTACAACCACCAACGATGTTTTGATTTGCCAATAACAATGGCGCTTCGTCTGCCATCGCGTTCGACATTATAAACGCACCAGTCAACAAAAACATCATTTTGTTTAGCATGGTTGTTTTCCCTTTTGTTTTCCCACTCGCGCCGGTCATCACACGACAACCAACGCACAAACGCACCCGCCGCATATCCCACACCCCGTGGGTTTCATTCATTTCTGAATTTCCCTCTTCCTCATCTTTGCAATTCTAACACAATTAACAATATTAACGCAAGGGTAAAAATCATAACAATCTGTTTTTTACACAATATTATGCACGTTCAAACATCACATCTAATTCAGATATCGGAATAATTTTATATACAGGCCGCCCATGATTGCATTCGCCACCACGTTCTGTTCGTTCTATTTCGCGCACCAGCGCATTCATTTCTTCGTAATTCAATTTGCGACCCGCCCGAACAGAATGATGACACGCATAATTTGCCAATTTTAAATGCAATTTTTCGCCAAGTTTTGATGAATGACCATTTGCACGCACTTCGTCTGCAATTTCATGCAAACATTTTTCCCAATTCAAATCCCAATCTGCCGGTTTTTCAAATATCGCAAGCGCAGAATCTCCAAAAGAATCAATATGCAAACCCGACGCACGCAATTCATCCGCAATTTCCAAAACCGCAATAACATCTTCGCTTTTTAAATTGACCACTATTGGGGCCAATAACGGTTGAGCCTTTATAGCGTGGGTACGCAATTTTTCATATGTAATACGTTCATGTGCAGCATGTTGATCAATAATTACAAAACCATCAACATTTTCAGCCAATATATACTTATTATTCAACTGGCCAATTACGCGACCCAACGGCAAATCGAATTCATTTGTAAATATCTGGGAAATATCTTCATCAGGCTTTTTTTCAATCGGTTTTTTATCAAAAAAACCAGTTGGTTCACAAACACGTCTGTTTTCATACATTTTTTCAAACGTCGGACGCATACCCGAAAAATCATGAACACGCGGAATTTCAAACCCAGAATGTGATGTCATCGCCACATCTGCCGGTCTGTGCACATTTTGATTATTCAAAGTCCCAGACAACGCATCACGTAAAACCTTTACAAAAAAAGCACGCACATGGGTTGGCTCTAAAAAGTGCACTTCGGTTTTAGACGGCGATACATTCACATCTACATTTTTCGACGGCATATCCAAATAAAGCGCACACAGCGGAAATTCCCGCGCATGCATAACATCCATATACGCCGCCCGCAGCGCAGTCACCAAAACTTTATCTTTAACCGAACGACCGTTCACAAATAAATACTGGTCCACAGATGACGCACGACGCAAAATCGGATTTGATATAAATCCGTGTAAATGCATATCTGATGACGACGAAGTTGCATCTATTTCCAGCATCTGGCCACGAACATCTTCCCCCATGACCGCAACAATTCGTTCCATTAAACTTTGTCCACGCGGGAACCGCCATTTATTATTTAATGTAAAACCAACATCAATTCGCGACAGCGCTAAACGTTTAACAGTATCCAATACCGCCAACATTTCTGATTTATCAGTACGTAAAAACTTTAACCGCGCAGGCGTATTGGCAAACAAATTTGCCACGCGTATACGTGTACCATTTTCCCAATCTGACGGACGAATTTCACCACTGTGCGCGTCCAAATGCCACCCGTTTACATCTGCACCATTATTTGTATCAATCCCCATATCTGACACAGACGCAATAGACGGCAACGCTTCCCCGCGAAAGCCCATATAATTTATATTCAACAAATCGTCGTTCGGTAATTTAGATGTCGCATGCCGCAAAATACAATTCGATAAATCTTGGCGCGTCATCCCGCCACCATTATCAATAACAGATATCAATGTGCGCCCACCATCAACAACATCAATTACTATATCGGTTGCCCCGGCATCCAGCGCATTTTCAACCAGTTCTTTCACAACACTGCTGGGACGTTCGACAACTTCGCCTGCGGCGATTTGATTGATTAAAAAATCAGGCAACACACGTATTGACATTTTAATCTTTGAATTTCACATCGATTATTTCAAATTCTTTTTCCCCGCTGGGCAGACGAACCGTACAGGTATCCCCAACACAATGCCCAATCAATGCACGCCCCACCGGCGAAGTGCACGATATAACCATACGGCCATCAGATTCTATGTCTGACAAAATGCGACATTCCATTTTGTGACCGTCTTCATCTTCTGTGATAACCTTTGCCCCAAAAACGACACGATCACCAGATAAACTGTCTATATCTATAATTTGGGCATCTTTGATAAACGATTCAATAAATTGAATACGTTTGTCAATCTGACGCTGTTTTTCTTTGGCAGCGCTGTAATCTGCATTTTCAGACAAATCACCCAATGATCGCGCCCATTGAACGACCCGCAATATCTCGGGTCTTTGGTTTTCTTTTAAATCTTTTAATTCTTTAATCAGCGCATCAAAGCCCTGACGTGAAATCGGTTTTTTATCCATAACTAAAATTCCCTGTTATATTTTGAATATACGATATACCATAAAATTTAATTTTGCAATTATGAATTCAAACTATTATACTATGATATTATGCATAATTTAAAACCGACTGTTTTGACAAGATTTTTAATACGCCGCTTTTTTTCCAGTTTCTTTCTGGTAATGTTGACGGTGTGCGGAATCATATACGCCGTGACATTCGTCGAACGGTTATCTGCAAATCCAACTGCATATGCTACGATGGTCGACGCATGGGTACGTTTGTTGGAATATATACCTATGTTTTTACCACTGGCTGTGTTTATGGGGACTTTGCTTGCGTTTTATAATTTAACAAAATCATCTGAATTGGTAATTATCTCTGGGGGTGGGTTATCACCATATCAAATTGCACGACCTTTTTTAATTGGCGCGTTTATTGTTGGTGTAATTGCGTCAACAATCGTGAATCCATATTCTGTGAATTTAACCACACGGAATTTAACTAACCATCAATTGAAATTGATTGATGATGCGGTCTGGATACGCGAAACTTCGGACGATGGTTTTTTAACCGTGCGTGCAGAAGGCATGAATTTGGTAAATGACAAAGATATAAATTTTAAAAACATCACTGTATTTATCCAGGCACCTGATTTCAAATTGGTTGAAAGAATATCTGCAAAATCTGGCGTATTATCTGACAATAGTTTACATATAGAAAAAGCGACAATCACACATCCTGATGCCACAACCAGTGTTGGGAAAAAGCAAATTACTACTAAATTGACACCACGCACAGTGCTGGAAAGATATTTGCAACCAGACCAAATTTCATTTTGGAATCTGCCACGATTCATTCATAAAATGCAATCGATTGGCGTTGTTATACGTGGACATCTGGTCCAATTTTGGACACTGTTATTTTTACCATTGACAATGATGGCGATGGTTATGTTGGGTATTGCATTTTCTCAAACGAAACAGCGTCGCAATTACAGTTTTGGGATAAAATTCAGTCTTGGCATCATAACGTGTTTTGCGCTTTATTTTGTTGTGAATTTGTTTAATGCGCTGGGGACGACGGGGAATTTGCCGCCTTTGATTGCGATTATCGCCCCACAAATTATTATCATCGCGGGCGCATGTATGTTTATAACCAGTTTTGATACAATCTAGGAAAAAGATATGTCATTTCACAGAAAAAATAAAAAAAATTATAAAAAATACCTTGTACTGACAATATTGATTGTTGTGTTGGTTCTGATGTTGATATCTTTTGCGCCGAACCCAGAAATGAACGAAATTGTATTATTCCCATGAATTACATAGACAGATTCTTAGAAGCATTGGCCGCAGAAAAGGGACGCAGTCAAAAAACATTGACAGCGTATGAATCTGATTTGAATCTGGCCCAAGAAAAAATCGGTGATTTAACCAACGCAACTGCGGACGATATTCAAAAATATCTTGCGAATTTACACGAAAAAACATCTTCTATTTCTCGCAAAGCCAGCGCATTACGTACATTTTATAAATTTTTAATGTTGGAAAAAATAATAACAAAAAATCCAACGAATAATCTGGAATTACCAAAGCAGTCACACGCTTTACCAAAATATTTATCCAAAAAAGAAATTGAATTATTGATATCATCGGCTGGCGATATAAAAACATCTGCACGGCTTCGTTGTATGATTGAATTGCTTTATGCGTCTGGATTGCGTGTATCTGAATTATGCGAATTGCCTATGTCGGCAAATCTGGGCGACCGATTATTGATTCATGGCAAAGGCGCCAAAGAAAGATTAGTTCCCATGCACGAAGGCGCACAAAACGCCCTGCATAATTGGTTAAAATATCGCGGAGATATTGATTCAAAATACGTATTTCCAACAAATTCACAATCAGGTCATATAACACGTGATGCGTTTTTCAAGATATTAAAAAAATGCGCTGTGTTGTCTGGCATAGACCCTGCACGCGTATCGCCACACGTTTTGCGTCATTCTTTCGCATCACATCTGCTGGCGGGGGGCGCAAATTTACGTGCAATACAAACAATGTTGGGTCACGAAGATATTTCAACAACGCAAATTTATACGCATATAATGCCGGAACAATTACGTAAAACTGTTGAATCTGCACACCCATTGGCACACAATGAAATAAAGGATATATAAAACATCATGATAAAAAAATGTGATCATATTGGTTGCACTAAATCAGGCACCTGTCGCGCACCGAAATCGCGTGATTTAAAAGATTATTGGTGGTTCTGCAAAGAACACGCTGCCGAATACAATAAAAATTGGAATTATTATGCCAATATGACACCTGATGAAATTGACGCAGAATGGGAACGCGAAACCTTTGGAATCGCAGACCGCGACAAAGACGCCGCAAATAAAAACGAAGCAGATTATGTAAAATTCCTGAACGATTTCATATCCGGTCGCGCTGCATTTGATAAAATGCCTCCTAAAAAGACTGTATCTTCAGCGATTACATCTGCATTCCAAACATTTGAATTACCCATAACTGCATCATGGAAAGAAATTGGTGCAAAATATCGTGCATTGGCGAAAAAATATCACCCTGATACCGCCGCGAACAAAACCAACTCTGCCAATGAATTCACGCGAATTGCTGCTGCATATGAAACATTAAAGAAATATTTCAAAAAATAGAAAAACACCTATTTTATATTTGCAACAATCGCTTTTTATGCTATGATTTTGGCGAAAAAAGACAATAGGAAAGAATATGTACGACGTTGTTATATTGGGCTCTGGCCCGGCTGGGTTGACCGCTGCTATATATTGCGGTCGCGCAAAAAAAAGTGTATTGGTTTTGGCTGGTGAATCTTTTGGCGGTCAAACTGCAGAAATCGCGCAACTTGAAAATTACCCCGGATGGAACGGTTCTGGTATGGAATTGATTCAGTTTATGAAAAAACAGGCAGAATCGTTTGGGACAAAATATGAATACACTTCCGCCACAGATATAAAATTTAATGACGACGGAACATATTCTGTTGTTTGCGACAACAAAAAAACATTTGATACAAAAACGGTTATATTGGCAACCGGCGCGCGCGCAAGACGACTGGAAATCGATGGTGCCCGCGAATTGTTCGGACATGGCGTTTCATATTGTGCAACGTGTGATGGTTTCTTTTATTCTGGACGCGACGTGTTGGTTATTGGCGGCGGGAATGCGGCATTAAATGATGCACTGTATTTATCAGATGTTGCTAAAAGTGTTAAAATTATTTATCGCAAATCGTCTTTCACCCGGGCAGAAGAAATCATTCGCGAACGTGTTTTCGCACGACAAAACATCGAATGTATTTATAATACAGAATTAAAATCTATTACCAAAAAGGATGATTCTGACCGATTGGTTGCAACAACAACCGCGGGCGAAAAAATCGAATGCGACGGAATTTTTGTTGCGATTGGGCACGAAGCGAACACTGATTATTTATCAGAAAGCATCAAACGCGACGATATGGGGCGCATTGATTCAAATGGTTTACCACGCGGCATGTTTGTTGCAGGTGATGTCAAAAGTAATATTCAAATGCAAATTGCAACTGCTGTTGGAACGGGGTGCAGTGCCGGCATGGACGCAATAAAATATTTAAATGCTATGGAATAACAAGGGGATAAAAATGTTAGATTTAAAATTTATTCGTGAAAACCCAGACATTGTAAAAAACGCATGTCGTGTAAAAAATTTTCCAGACGTGGTTGATGACATTTTATCTTTGGATATACGTGTTCGTGAATTGAAAACAATCACACAAAATAAAACGGCTGAAAAGAACAAAATCTCACGCGAAATTCCAACCAGCGCAGACAAAGCACCATTAATTGCAAAATCAAAAGAGATTAGCGAAGAAATTGCAGCTGATATGGCTGAATTGGCAGATAAAGAGGCCGCTTTAACAGATTTATTACATCGCGTTCCACAAATTCCGGACAGCTCTGCCCCGATTGGCGAAGATGATTCTGCAAATGTAGAGGTTCGTCGTGTTGGCACACCGCGCACTTTTGATTTTACACCACGTCCGCAATGGGAATTGCTGGAAATGAATGGTTGGTGGATGCCTGAAAAAATCGCAAATATTTGTGGCACACGCACTTATGCTCTGGCGGGCGAACTGGCAGAATTATCATTGGCAATTCAAACACTGGTGATTCAAAAATTGATTGGCAAAGGATTCAAATACATCGAATGTCCACCGGTTACGAAACCACAAACTATATTTAATGCAGGGCATTTTATGGGCTCTGATTTATCTGTTATGAATGACGATGTATTTATGTTGACCGATACAGACAGATGTTTGGCGGGCACTGCAGAAATCATTTTGAATTCATTACATGCAGACGAAATATTGCCAGAAAACGCTTTGCCTATAAAATACGCAGGCTTTTCCACATGTTTCAGAAAAGAAGCCGGCGCGGCAGGTCGCGACACTCGTGGTCTGGTTCGTTTTCACCATTTTAACAAAGTCGAACAATATGTATTCTGCACACCCGAACAAAGCGATGAAATGCACGAACATATATTAAATAACCTGTGCGAAGTTATGGAAGATTTGGAATTACCCTACCGCGTAGTTGCAAATTCAACCGGTGACATGGGATTTAACAAAGTCAAAATGAACGATGTAGAAGCATGGTTTCCATCTGAAAACACATATCGCGAATTGGGTTCGTGTTCGTCAATCGGACAATTCCAGGCACGTCGAACAAACACGCGTTATCGCGAAAATGCCACGAACGAAGTAAAATTCGTTGCGACATTAAATAATACAGGTATCGCCCTGCCGCGCGCATTGGTTCCGGTTATTGAAAACCACCAAAATGCTGACGGTTCTGTAAATATACCGAAAAAATTGCAACCGCTGATGGGCGGCAGAACCAAGATAGGCGGAAAACATTAAAAACAAAAAACGCCCATTCGGGCGTTTTTTTATAACAATTTAATTATCTTTGATTTTCAGATTTCTGTTTGGCCGCAACCCAAAGTCTTTTCATACCATTTAAACTGGCCAAATTATAATCTCTGGAATCAAATTTGATGCCGTCATATTTAACATAAAAACATTGTTTTCCAAAGGTGACGCATATATTTCAAAACAATGTTTATTTCCAACATACACATCATATTGTGGCGTCAAAGGTAAATTATACACCCATGCACCATGCGCATTTAAATCATTAAAACAATCTGATATAATTTTTCCCAGACTTAAATTATTAGTCATATTTTTATCCTCGCTGTTTACTGTCTTTAACCATGAAATGATTCAATGGTAAAAACGGATATACCAAATCTTTCATCGGACGATTTGAAATAACATAATACCATTGTTTTAACGGTTTCAAAAACACTTCTTCACGCAGGCCATAATATATATATTCTGTTATGCCATTGATAACATCGCGATACGCAACCAGCGCAGAATTATCCACACTGTTTGGTTTTACAAATGCCTGGAATCCCGGGAAATTGACAGTTGTAATATTAAATTGCATTTCTCGCAATTTATAAGCATCACAATCTTTTTGTTTTTCTATAATCATATACATAATCTGTCTTTCTTGGTCTTTAATAATTTCGCCCTGGGCATCTATAGCCTTTAAATCAGCGACTTTTGTATATAATTTTGAATTTTCAGATATGTACCCATACACGGACTGAAAAAACGCTTTTATAGTTGATTCAATACGTTCGTTCATGAAATCACCTTTTTATTTACCCAGAAAATTATAAACAATTTTTACATTTTGTCAATTTTTTTAATATAATTTGTTGAAATTCAAAAAATATAGTATAATCTATTGCTTTGTAAAAAAATTTAACAAAAAGATACAAACATGAAAATTCGTAATATTGCAATTATCGCACACGTTGACCACGGCAAAACAACTTTGGTTGACAATATGTTAAAACAGGCCGGAACATTCCGCGAAAATGAACATGTCGAAGACCGCGTCATGGACAGCGGCGATATCGAACGCGAACGCGGCATTACTATTTCTGCAAAACCGACATCTATTCAATGGGGTGAATATAAAATCAACATTGTTGATACTCCGGGCCACGCAGATTTTGGCGGCGAAGTAGAACGTATTTTATCTATGGTTGACGGCGTAGTATTATTGGTGGACAGTGCCGAAGGGCCCCTGCCCCAAACTAAATTTGTGTTAAGCAAAGCGTTAAAATTAAACCTGCGTCCGATTGTTTGTATCAATAAAATTGACAGAAGCGATGCGCGCCCTGACGAAGTTTTAACTGAAACATTTGATTTGTTTGATAAATTGGGTGCAACAGATTCACAACTGGATTTCCCATATCTTTACGCATGTGGTCGTGACGGTTGGGCAATTCGTGATTTGAAAGATATTGATAATCCGAACAAAGATTTAACCCCGCTTTTTCAATTGATTGTTGACCATGTACCGGCACCAGATTGTAATGGGACCCGCTGTCAAATTGACGCACCATTCACTATGTTGGCCACTACATTGGAAGCGGACCCCTATGTTGGCCGTATTTTAACCGGGAAAATAGAATCTGGGACTGTCCGTGTTGGACAAAGTGTCAAAGCAATCAATATGCGCGGTGAATTTGTAGAAAACGCAAAAATCACAAAAATCATTGAACACCAGGGTGTGAACAAAGTCTCTCGCGACAGTGCATCCGCAGGCGACATTGTTGTTATCGCAGGATTTTCAAAAGCGACTGTGGCCGACACACTTTGTGACCCATCGGTCAATGAACCTATTCCGGCAATGCCGATTGACCCACCAACTTTGACCATGACATTTTTTGTGAATACATCACCTTTGGCCGGACAAAGTGGTAAAAAATTGACTTCGCGTATGATTGGTGAAAGATTATTCCGCGAAGCAGAAACAAACATCGCCCTGCGCGTCACACAAAGTGCGAACAATGAATCTTTTGAAGTTTCTGGTCGTGGCGAATTACAACTGGGCATTTTGATTGAAACGATGCGCCGCGAAGGATTCGAATTATCCGTATCCCGCCCGCGCGTTGTTATGCAGACAAATGAAAATGGTGAAAAGTTAGAACCAATCGAAGAAGTCGTTATTGATGTAGATGATGAATTCAGTGGTGTTGTCATTGAAAAAATGACAAAACGCAAAGCAACAATTACCGAAATGAAACCATCAGGCATTGGAAAAACACGCATTGTGTTTTCTGCGCCATCACGCGGTTTGATTGGTTATTTATCTGAATTCCGCACAGACACACGTGGCACCGGCATCATGAATCGCGTATTTGATAAATACGATTCATATCGTGGACCAATTACACAATATCGCCCTGGCGTTCTGGTTTCTATGGAAGCGGGCTCCACTACAACATATGCATTGCATAATTTGGAACCGCGCGGTGTCCTGTTCGTTGGACCACAAGTGGAAGTATACAGCGGTATGATTGTCGGGGAACACAGCAAAGAAAATGATATAGAAGTCAACCCTGTCCGCGGCAAACAATTAACAAATGTGCGTTCTGTGACGGCTGATGAAAAATTATTTTTGGCACCGCCACGTAAAATGTCTTTGGAAGAAGCCCTGTCTTATATCCAAGATGACGAATTGGTCGAAGTGACGCCCGCTACAATTCGCCTGCGCAAAAAAGAACTAGACAGTGGCAAACGCAAGAAGGCTTATCGTTTTGCTGAAACCGATTAAACGAACAAAAAAACACCCGCTACACCCAGCGGGTATTTTTTTATCCTTCGTAATTCAATTTGCGTTTTAACCAGCGACGATAATTGCCACGCCGTTCACGTCCCGGAATAAAACACGCCGAATAATGTATAATAAAATGTTTCACATTATTGATTAACACAGAACCATATTTTTTATTATATTCTGCCAAAGCGATTTCATATTCATTAAAATCTTTCGCATCTATTTTTGTATCTTGGTCATTATATTTAAAATTATATGCATCAAAAAATTCACGCATATATTTATTTACACCGATTATTTGCGGCACAGACGAACAATGGTCTGTTCTGTTCTTTTCAATTGAACCAGAAATAAATATGCCATTTAATTTTTTAGTATCATTGATTAAATTTTGAATATCTGCATTACATTTTGGCAAACGATTTCGTTTGATTTGAATGACAGTCCCACCCGGTTTCATAAACAACGCCAGATGCAACGCGGTTCCTGCACACCCCGCCAGATATTTACAATTTTTTACCAAACCAATTTGTTTGACCAACGGCAAAGTCTCAGGACAAATGATTTTATATCCATTCTTTTCAAATATTTTTTGAACCACGCATTCACCGAATGTGCGCCGTGTCAACATAGCCGTCCGCGAAACATATATTTTATCGTATTTTTTACCCGTGTATTTTACATTGTCTGCAATTTTGTCATATGTTTTCCCAAAAGCAAGCGATGAATAAACCGGAATATTAAAAGACTGTTGCGGAACAAAAACATTTTTGAATCGCATCGTTTTATCCAGAATAATTATATCATCATGTTTAACACCTAACAATTCTAACAATTCAAACATATATTTTGGTACAGGGTTGACGTCTTTGTTGTTTATCAAAACGACCTTTTTGTTTTTGTATTTTTTATCCAACAACGCCCATGCGCGATTCATATGTTCTAATAAAAAATGACCAAATTGCGAAAAAACGTTCCCGACAAAGACAACATCTTCATCTACATACGGAATATTTTCATGATTAAATTTTGGGATATATTGTCCGTTGTTTTTACGAACCTGGCGCGAAGATTCTATAAATTTAAAATTTTTATCAAAAATTCCAAAGCCGTGTTTATGTTCATTTACAATAATTCCATTTGGATATTGTTCAACCACGACATCGCGCATATACTGATGCGAAACAGATTTTTTAAAATATTTTTCAAAATCTTTATCTCCAAAAACCGTTAACCCCATAATCTTTTCCTTTGTTGCAAAACATTTCTAAAACGTGTATATTATAATCAAAGAGACATCTGATGTCCACCAACAAAAGATTATTTTTATTTGCAGCATATGACAAAAACGGCATTATCGATGACGCTTTGATTTTTTACGTGTCAAATTTGGCTAAATTTGGGGACATTATTGTTTTTATGGACAATGACGCAAACGAATCTGAAATCAATAAATTGAAAAAACATACTATATATACAGGCGCACAGCGTCACGGCGAATACGATTTTGGCTCGTACAAACGCGCATACCAATATGCGCGAAATAAAAATATATTAAAGAATTATGACACTATTTATTTATTAAATGATTCTGTGTTTGGGCCGATGTTTGATATGACAGATTTGTTTCAAAAAATGGACGCAAAAAAAACAGATGCAGTTAGCATGGTCATTTCAAAACATAAAACACATTCTTTCATGGAATCCTGGTTCGTCCAATTAAACAAAAAAATATTTTTATCCGATTGGTTTGATAAATTTATGTCCGGTGTAAAAAAAGAACCCGATAAATATATTATAACTGTGAAATACGAACACGGTTTAACAAATTTAATAAAAAACAATGATTGTTCATGGTCTGGACTTTATGAATGTTATGGACGTTTTACATATAACAAACCAAAATCTTTGTTCAAATTAGGTTGTCCTTTTGTGAAAAAGGCTTCTTTCACACGGCATTTTGGCGATTGCGGAAAACAAATAAATTATATATTTAATCATTCAGATAAAAACGCAATTGATTCAATTCGTAAAACTGCAAATCGTGTCTATGGCGAAAAATACATGAACAAATTTTTAACAAATAATCCTGTAAAAATTTATGCACGAAAGATTCTATATTTAACACATAAAATAAAAAATGGTGAAATATGAAAAAAATAAAACGTATTGCAGCAATCACTATGGCACGCGATGATGATTTTTTCTTGTCGCGTTGGATTGCATATTATGGCAAAAATCTTGGGACTGAAAATTTATATATATTATTAGACGGCACCGACCAATCAATTCCTGAAAACGCCGGCAACGCACATATACAAAAATTGCCACATACACCAATGTCACGCGCGGCAGGTGATAAATACAGAATAAATAAAATTTCAAATCTGGCACATGAATTGTTAAAAGATTATGACATCATTATTGGCTGTGATTCAGATGAATTTTTAATAGTCGATCCAAAAACAAACAAAACATTATCTGAATATTTATCAAATAAAAAAATTCATACATCTTTGTCTGGATTAGGATTAGATGTCGGCCAACATTTATATAGTGAAGCAATATTAGACAAACATGCGCCATTTCTGGAACAACGCGAATACGCCCTGCTTTCTACGCGTTATACAAAACCGGTTGTAATAAACAAACCTGTATTTTGGGGCAGTGGTTTTCACAGTATAAAACGGCATAATTTTCATCTGGATAAAAATTTATATCTTTTGCATTTTGGTGCAATTGACATGGACATGCTGGAAACCAAAGCAAAAAAACGTGGCACAGATTGGTTAAACCATTTGAAACGCCGCGGCAATGGGACTATCAATACGATTACACGTTGTTCAAAACCACATGGTGAACGCTGGATGCGAATTGCACGCATTTTACAAACATATATGCGACCAATTTATGCGTTGCGCAAACCTGCAATGTTGGGATTAAAAATTGTTGTAAAAATTCCGCAACGTTTTAAGAAATCAGGCATATAATTTGTTTAATAATTTCGTCTGCATCAAAACGATTCAATGCGTCGCTTGATTTTTTTATCATCGGTTTAATATTGACTTTTTTGTTATAAACATCAGTGAATAATTTTGCCAGTTGATTCACATTTCCTGGTTCAAAAAGCAAACCGCCGCGCCCATCTAATAAAATCTCACGCGGGCCACATTTACAAGCCGAAGATATATTCAACGTACCAACAGCCCCAGATTCAATCAACACTGTCGGCAACCCTTCACCATAACTGGATAAAACATTTGCGATTGCATTTTTCATATACACAAATGGATTTTTCTGGGCGCCAACAAACAAAATATTTTTTGATGATGTTAAATGCAGCGCATAATTTTGATATTCTGATTTTTTATTTCCGTCCCCTACAATAACTAACTTTACATTCGGTTTACCGTTTTCATTCCAAAACATATCGAACGCATCCAGCAAAGTTTTTACATCTTTGTCTGGTGTCAATCGCGACACAGCGCAAAAATAATCACCGTCAATATTCAGTGTTCCTTGGTTAGCCAATGCTTTTATATTTTCAATATCGATTGGGTTATATATACGAATAAATTTATTATTTTGATTTGGATATATTGAATTTAAATCATCTATAAATTCATCAGTCAACACAACAATTTTATCATAACCATTTACCTGATTTATAAACGCGCGTTTAACAAAGACATTCACAGACGAATGAAACCATGCAATTTTTCGTGCATTTTTAATATGTTTAAATTCGTTATAAAAACCAAAATCATGATAGTCAATAAATACATCAAAATCTTTAAATTTACGCATACCGAAAATCGTTCGCCGTCCAAATCGATAAACATCACGCAAAATATGCAATATTATTCTGGAAACCACAAAATGCGGTAATTTCGTCCCCAGTTTTTTACACGGATACAAAGAAAAACATTTTATATCCGGATGCGTTTTAAAATATTCCCGATAAATCGGTTCGGTGATATTAACATATGTTATAATTGATATATCAATATTCTTATATGCCTGCAATTTATCCAAAGTGCGAATCAACACAGATTCAACACCACCCAATTGCATATCGCGCAAACAAAAAGCGACACGAATTTTTTTCATCAAAATTTTTATTTCCCAATAAAATTCAAAATGTTTTTAGATAATTTTTGACGTGATTTTGGCACATTGTTAAACACACCCAATTTATATAAGTCGTTAAAACATTGTTTTGCAATGTTTAATTCTTCGTCTGTTTTCAAATATTTAATTTTACGGAATGCCCAATTCACAAAAAACCAAAGGAAATTTTCAGACCATAATTTCATCTGGTGTTCATTCGCCTGGTCGCGATACAAAACAAAAGAATCTTTTATCCCCGCAATCAAAGATTGCATTATCCGTAATTGTTTCGCAGACAAAACAATCCCACCAAAATTTGGAATATAATAATAAAGTGGCACCGGGGCAATTGTCACACGCGGATTGCGCAGCATTACACGCGACCACCACGGAAAATCTTCAAACAAAATACCTTTGATAAATTCGATATCTTTGATTAAATCACGGCGATAAAGGTTTTTCCAAACCTGACAATGTTTCACCAAAAAACGACGATTTTTGTTAAATGCGTTATGCGCACTGTCTGTTGCATATTCAAAAATATCATCGGTTGTGATATTACGAATTTTATCAACATTATATCTTTTTTTAATTCCGATTGGGACGACATTATCTGTATTCAAACCCAATTTATGATATACCATCAACTGTGGACGATAAAATCGATCGTATGTGAAAGACACAATATCAGATTTATTTTTTTGCGCTAAATTATAAGCAATTTCCATAGTCTGGGGATGAATAAAATCATCACTGTCCAAATACATAATATATTCACCGGTTGCTTTTGGCATACCTGCATTTCGTGCATCAGACAATCCACCGTTTTCTTTGTGCAGCACAACAAAACGTTTATCACGCGCCGCATATTCTTCGGCAATCGCCCCGGATTTATCAGGACTGCCATCGTCGACACATATTGCCTGCCAATCTTGAAAAGTTTGATTTTGCACGCTGTCCAGACAACGTCGTAAATATTTTTCGACATTGTACATTGGAATAATTATTGATATTTTTGGACGCATATTCACCCCCATATTTTTTTACATTTTATTTATCATAACATCTGCAAATGTCCCCTGAACTATATTTTTAGCCCATGGACTGTTATACGTTGTCTTTTGAAAGAACGCCCCAGATGTTATTTCATCAAAAATTTTTTGATTGAATGGTTTATCACCATATGCCCACCAAAGCGCATGTGTTGGATCTTGGTCAACATGTGGCATTTGCGCAAAATATTTTTTTGCCCGTTCATCATTTTCAACCAAAGTTTTAAATAACAATTGATGCATAAAATAATCAAAATTATGATTTTCATGTATCCAATAATCAAGAATCATCGCACGCCATGCATCCAGCAAATATGCACCCTTACGCGCGCGTATAAAACAATTTTGCATATATGAATACGGCGAACCAACATGTTGTCCTGCCATATAGACAAAGAAATCTTGTTTGATTATCCAATCTGGTATCTGGGACGTAGCAAACCCAGTAGAATCAAGCCAAATACCGCCATGTTCATACAGCAATTCGACACGACATATATCTGCAAAATGCGCATGTTTGATTTTTCCTGCTTTGCGTTTTTCGATTATTTCCGGCGGCAAAGTAATATAATCAAAGATTGTATTTTCATCCAAAACAATCAGTTCTTGTTTACAGTTTTTACGAATATTTCGAAAACATGCTTTGACCAACGGTGGCGCTTTGTCTTCACCTTGCAACCAAATAGTCCATATTTTTTCATTTTCATCATCTTTGATAACTTTGCGTTCTTTTATTGCAGCCGCCGCAGGCAGATATCGTTTAAAATAATTTGGTATCACAGACGAAATAACATCACAACGTCTTTGCCGTCTGCGTTCACGCGTCCACCAAAACGGATTCAAAACATGCCCACGCAAAGCAACATCGGTCAAAGCAATAAATCTCGCTAAATTCATTTTTACCCCCTTTGGTTTTTTACACATCAAAATTCAGGCGACACTTTCGCGCCGCCTAAGAAAACATTATTCATCAACACTGGCATCCACATCATCATCAATCGGCCCAGTTGTCATTTCTTCGGCAATACCATTTGATCGTGCCATAATTTTATCCAATAATTCTTGTTGAACATCGGTATGATCTTTCAGCCATTGACGCGCGTTGGCTTCACCTTGGCCGATACGTTCATTGTTGTATGAATAAAAAGACCCGGCCTTTTCAATCAAATTATATTTAACACCCATATCTAAAATCTCACTGATACGAGAGATGCCTTCGCCGTACATGATTTTGAAATCAACTGTTCTGAATGGTGGTGCAACTTTGTTTTTAACAACTTTGACCCGCGTTTCATTTCCGACGATATTTTCTTTGTCTTTGATTGCACCAGTCCTGCGAATATCCAAACGAACAGACGCATAAAATTTCAACGCATTACCCCCAGATGTCGTTTCAGGATTTCCAAACATCACACCAATTTTCATACGAATTTGATTAATAAATATCAACAACGTATTACTGCGTGAAACGCTGCCTGCTAATTTTTTCAAACTTTGCGACATCAACCGTGCAGTCGTTCCAACGAAAGAATCACCAATATTTCCTTCTAATTCTGCCTTGGGCACCAACGCAGCCACAGAATCAATCACAACAACATCAACCGCACCAGATTTAATCAAAGTATCTGCGATTTCCAACGCTTGTTCCCCAGAATCAGGTTGTGAGATAATTAAATTTGCAACATCAAC
The DNA here is from genome assembly GCA_045648885.1 of Candidatus Enterousia sp. GTDB lineage: Bacteria > Pseudomonadota > Alphaproteobacteria > Rs-D84 > Rs-D84 > Enterousia. Next base: position 162,307 of record JAZROV010000002.1, on the reverse strand, counting down.
ACCTAATTTTTTAGCATATGATGGATCCAATGCGTTTTCGGCATCAATGTACGCGCATGTGCCACCTTTCTTTTGCGCTTCGGCAACCGCATGCAGCGCCAATGTTGTTTTACCCGAACTTTCAGGTCCATAAATTTCGACAATTCGACCGCGCGGATAACCACCAATTCCCAAAGCGATATCCAATCCCAAAGAACCAGATGAAATCGCCTCTATATTTTGTTGGGAACCATCACCCATTTTCATAATGGCTTCTTTGCCAAACTGTTTTTGAATCTGGGCCAGCGCCGATTCCAATGCTGGATTTTTTGACGCGACCGTTTCTTTTACAACTTCTTTTTTTGCCATACAAAACCCCTTTTGTTTCCTATGGGAAATCATACAAATAAAACCATAATAACGCAAGGTCTATTATTTACGTCCAGACCACAAAACAATTGTTGACAAAACACCTGTAACCGCGGTAATCAGCCATACTGCAGACGTTGTTCCAAAAACAGCAATACACATAGTCCCAAAAATCGGAGCAATCACGCTTGGAAAATTCACACTGGTTCTGAAAATACCATAAAACCGCGCTTGATCTTTCTTTGGCATACCATTAAAGAATAATAAATCGTGCGACGCTTCCATAAACGCGCCCGGGATTTGCCACAAAACGAACAAAACCAACAAAGCGTATCCTGATGCAAATGTAGCGAACATCGAACAAAGCGCGAACAACACAAACCCCAATGTCAGCCACAATTTTATTCCGTACTTTTTCATCCACTTTCCAATAAAGCAATCAACGATGATATACGGCAAAATACCAACAGACAAAACAATACCCAACGTTTCATTTGAAAAACCATTTTCAATAACCACGATTGGCACATACAACAACCGCATAGACCGAACTGCATAAAAACCAAAATTCACCAAATAGGCGCGCAACATCCCAGACCTTGCAAAAAACGCACGCATTCCGATACGCAACAAACGAAGCGTTTTACGTAAATTCACATGCTTTAAAACTTTTTCTTGTTGAACTATCCCAAAATGTTTGAAAAACAAAAGTCCTGAAAAATAAATCATACCCGCTGCCAAGAACGGCATTCTGTAATTACCTGCAAAATGACTGACAATACTCATCGCGAACACAGGCGCAATCAATGCGCCGACATTCGTCCACAAATGAAAACGAGCATTTAATTTTTCCATCCCTATACCTTTGGAAAAATCAGATATAAAAAGCGGCAACAAAATATTTATCAACGTCAATGCCGCCTGGGACACATAATCTAATGTAATGAACGTACCAGGTTTTACAGAAAAACTCATCATCGAATAACACGCACCAACAACCAACATTGTGATATAAAGCAGTCTTGTTTTTGTGAACCAATGCAAAATTTCCGCCGAAAAAACACCGACTATGCACGCAAATAATGCGTACAGTGCCGCATACACACCAACCGCTGCAGACGCGATTTTTTCAGAAAAAAACAATTCAAAAATGCCCAACAGTGTCAGCGAATAAACCGCATTTACAACACCACTGCCAAATCCAGCGAACAGGCCCAGATTTGCAAATGAAAATCCGGTCACATTTTTTTTCATCGAAAGATATTTTTCTCTGCTCACTAAATATTTCCCCTGGCGAACTTAATGATATCACAAAAACATATTTTATAAACCGAAAATTTTACTATTCAAACCGCGAAGTATTTGCATGCGTCAACGCGATTGCAATCGCGTCACTTTCGTCCGGTGTTTTTGGATGTGCCGCCGGCAATAAAATAGACAACATTTTATAGATTTGTTCTTTGTCTGCATGCCCGGCACAAGCCAATGCTTTTTTCACTTTGTTTGGTTCATATTCAAACACTGGTATATCTTTCACCGCAACCGCAGTAATTGCCGCAGAACGCGCCTGGGCCAATAACAATGTTGTTTTACCGTTTTTATTCACAAATATAACCTCTATGGCGCATTCATTTGGTTTAAATTCATCACAGATTTTTGAAACATTTTGAAATATGAACGCTAAACGTTTTTCCAAAGAAATTTTGGTTGGTGGCAAAATAACACCGCTGGCAACATATTGACGCGACGAACCTGCAACATCAATTATAGACCAACCTGTATGCAAAAGCCCCGGATCAATTCCCAAAATTCGTTTCATATTTATTTTTTCCTGATTGTTATTTTTGAGACTGCATCACGACCATAATACGCATTGATTTTTTGCACGCATTCATCAATCTTATACGACAATTCCAGCGCAAACGCCACAGACACAGGACGCAACACAATATTAAATTTGTTGTTTTTCAACGTCTTTATTGCAATAACAGTTGAAATATTCGCAATTTCGTTTCCAACAATCTCACGCCATTTCACAGCCAAATCAGCATCAGATGCCCGCACCCCAAATGTATCCATCAGACCACCAAACGACGACGCCAGCGTTTGTGGCCGCGATTTACGTAAAACTAATTTCATTTTTTTATCTGGGTTTAACATAACTGTATTCTTTTGGCATTAAAATAAACATTTGACCCTGACTGTGTTGACCATGTGCGACATTATACGCTTCGTCTCCCGAACCAAAGAATATATCAGCACGTATCCAACCGCGTATTGCGCCACCTGTATCTTGGGCAATCATCAACCGATTGAATGAACGACCATCAGACAGTGATGTATTGATATACACCGGCAATCCCAGTGTATAAATAGTATCATCCATTGCGATACTGCGAATCTTAGACAGCGGCGTTCCAAGTTTTCCAATAACACTATGCTCTGGCGTTTCATAAAAATACACATAACGCGGGTTATTGTAAATAACTTCTTTTGCCAACTTTGGATTCTTTTTCAAATAAGTCCAAACTGCATCCGCAGAATATCCGCCATCTGGTTTAATTCCGCGTTCTTTCAATTGACCCCCAATAGATTTAAACGGCATATCATTGACCGCTGCAAAATTCAGTTTAACCATTTTACCATCTTCCAGTTTTAACATACCACTGCCTTGAATTTGCAGATTTTGGACATCAACAATATTTGCCCAATATAAAACGCGCCCTATTTTTTTATTCATAATGTCTTTTTTGGAAACACCTTTGTAATTCGCGCCATTAATAGGCACTCCTAAGATAGGTTCATTACATTGTGCGGTCTTTTTGCGACATCCGTTTATAACCGGGGAATAATATCCGGTATAGGTTCCGGTCTTGCCACCTTTTTCATTATAAATCTGATACGGTTGGAAATTAGATTCAAACCACGCCCGCACAGTTGCTACATCGGCAGAGCTACTGGGCAAAGTATTGCATTTTTCCCGCAATAATTCTGGATCTGGCACAACAGAACCATTATATTGAATTTTTGCTTTACAGGTATTACGGAACGCCTGAAGCGCATAACGAACATCGTCATCGCGCCATCCCGGCAACGCAGAATACGATACAGCACGCAAATTTGACGGTATTTTTGAATCGTCTCCAACATGCCGTGGCCCAGACAAATCACATCCTGAAACCGTAATAACCAGACCCAGCAGTCCCAAAAACCGAACAAATTTATTAAAAACGAACATTTTTCGTCCCCCCACTTGTAAAAAACAATTCTTAATGCTATATTATCATAAAACCGAGCGTAAAAAAAGGAGCAACTTATGCCAAAGTTTAATATTATCTCTCAATTCTTAAAAGACATCTCTTTTGAAAGCCCAAATGTGCCTGAATTATTCTTTAAACAAGACAACGGCCAGGCAAAAATCGAAATCAACATTGATATAAATATCAAAGGTTCTGAAAACAATTTATACATGGTTGATTTGGTGACACGCGTTCATTCTAAATTGGACAAAGATAACAAATCTATATTTATGATTGAATCGACATATACTGGAATGGTCCAATACGAAGAACAAGACGAAGAAACCAAACGCAGAACATTATTGATTGACGTTCCAACAATTTTGTTCCCGTCTGTCCGTGCATTGGTCACACGTTTAACATCTGAATCTGGGTTCCAACCATTGACTTTGCAAATGGTTGATTTCGAAGCGCTGTACGAACAAAGAATGAATGCAGCAAAATCAGCAGAACAAAAACCTGCAAATCAATAATCGATTTTCATTATTACAATAAAAAAATACCGGCATTTGCCGGTTTTTTGAAATAAATTAAAACGGCGCAGATGCGCCGATATCAAAATTAAATAGAATTGTTTAGATGCGAAGTATCGGCAAGTGCAGTGTACAAACGTTACATAAACGCGCCGACAACGAGCAGATGAATAATTATATTTAATTTATGCGGCGGCAGTGAATACTTTCTGCACATCATCATTTTCATCCAGCGCATCGACCAATTTTTCTAATTTCGCATAATTTTCGTCGTCTAAATCAACCGGCATATTTGGAACCCATGTAATTTCTGCATTTTCTGGTTCACCCAATTTATCGCTCAACGCTTTTTGAACATTCATAAAATTATCGGTTTTGGTTGTGATGATAAAGCCTTCTTCGGATGTTTCCAAATTATCGGCGTCAACTTCCATAACCAATTCCATCATTTCATCTTCGGTCTTTCCGATTGATGCAGGATACATAATCTGGCCCACATGCGAAAACATAAACACGACCGAACCTTCTTCGCCCATATTGCCACCGTTTTTGGCAAAGATATTACGAATTTCAGGCACCGTCCGACGCGGATTATCGGTTAACGCTTCCACAATAACCGGCACAGCGTTCGGGCCATATCCTTCGTATCGCACCGCCACAAAATTATCAGTATTTGCGCCCGATGCTTTTTCAATTGCACGTTTAATATTATCATTCGGCATAGAATTTTTACGTGCTTGTAAAATCGCCAAACGCAATCTTGGGTTATTATCTGGATTTTTATCACCCAATTTCGCCGCCATAGTTATTTCACGCGCTAATTTAGTAAATAAACCACTGCGCGCCGCATCAACCAATCCTTTTTTGTGTTGGATGTTGTGCCATTTGCTGTGTCCACTCATATTTGACCTTTTGATTTTATTATATTAAAATTACAACAAAAGGATAACAAATGATTGGAAAATTGCAAGGTGTAATTGATTATATCGGACCTGATTTTGTGATTTTAATGACTGGCGGGGTTGGATACAAAGTCTATACACCGGAAATATTGACTTTGAAATCGAATATCGCGCTTTGGATTGAAACGATTGTGCGCGAAGATTCAATACGTCTGTTTGGGTTTGGGACATTGGCCGGCCAAAATTTATTCAACCAATTGACGACTGTATCTGGGGTTGGACCGCGTGTTGCATTGGCAATCATGTCTACTATAAAAACCGATACATTGATGACCGCAATTGCAACCGGGGATGCAAAAACAATTGCGACCGCACCGGGCGTCGGTAAGAAAGTTGCCGAAAAAATCATAGTAGAATTAAAAAACAAAATGGGCGGCGCATCCTTTGATTTTGGGGATGACAATGGTGGTGGCGCCCTGCCCGATTTGTTGGCTGCATTGGAAAGCTTGGGATATCGCCGTATGGATATTATTGATATAGCGCAAAAATTGGTATCCAAAAATCCAGACCTGGACATTTCAAAATTGGTTCCATTGGCACTGAAAGAAATCAGCGGGAAATAACAAAAATGAATAACGACACAATATTTGCATTATCATCTGCGCCAGGAAAATCAGGCGTCGCAGTCATCCGCATCAGCGGTAATAATTTATCCGAACTTTTTGGACACATTATAAACAAAAACAAATTCGATACACGTCATGCATATTTTACAAACCTGCGCGATGATAATGGCGATTTAATTGACCAATGTGTTGTTGTGTTTTTTGCTGCGCCCCATTCTTTCACTGGCGAAGACATTATCGAAATTCATTCACATGGTTCACCCGCAGTAATAAATAAAATCTTTAATTTTTTGCGCGCACATGGCGCACGAATTGCAACGCGTGGTGAATTTTCAAGACGCGCATTTTATAACAACAAAATGGATTTAACCGATGTAGATGGTTTAATCGCACTTTTGGACGCACAAACCGACAAACAACGACAAAGCGCGCTGAAATCGTTGACCGGCGGCGATTCACGAATCTATGCCGATTGGCGCAACAAAATGATTGAAATATCCGCGTATGGGGCGGCCATTCTTGATTACGACAGTGACGATTTACCAAAAGACATTGATAAAAAGATATTATTTGAAACACAAAATTTATTGAATGAATTAAAATCTGCAATTGATGGTTTTCGCGCAAATCGCGCATTGCGTAACGGTTTTAATATAACTTTGATTGGCGAAACAAACGTTGGCAAATCATCTATATTTAATAAACTGGTTGGGTATAACCGTGCAATTGTTTCTGATATCGCGGGCACTACGCGTGATGTAGTATCAACACAATTGGACATCGATGGATATCTGGTCAATTTGTCGGATACGGCAGGAATCCGCGAATCAACGGACACTATTGAAAAAATAGGCATCGAAAGAACCCATCAAGAAATCGAAAATTCAGACCTGGTTATTCACGTTTATAACGATGTTCCAAAACACATAAATAAGAATGAAATCACGGTTATAAATAAATCTGATTTGATAAAAAACAAAAACAATAAAAACGTGATTTATACGTCTGTGAAAAAAGATGAAGGTTTTGATATACTCTTAAACACAATAAAACAAAAAATGAATAATTTAATGTCGGGCAGCGAATCACGTGTGGCAATAAATGAACGCACATATGAATTATTGACCGACGCAATAAATGAATTGACCAATGCAGTAAATAAATACAACGGCAATTACGATATATTTTCAGAATACATTCGTCACGCCGCCGATGCGATTGGGAAAATACTTGGTGTAATTACAACCAACGAAATTGCGGATATGACATTTTCCAGATTATGTTTGGGAAAATAAAAACGGGCGATTTGCCCGTTTTTATTTATTCCTTTCTGTCTGGATATTTACCGTCAATCAAATTTTGTCGCACCAGATGATGTTTAACCTTTTGCGTGCTGGTCATTGGTAAATCATCCGTTGTCATCGCAAAATGCGTCACCCATTTATAGGATGCAACCTTTTTGTTTGCGTTTGCAACTTCGGCCGACAATTTTTCCAGCGTCATATTTTCATCAACCTGGAATACGCCGTATGCAACGGTTTTATCGCCAACTTTGTGTTCAAAGACCGCAACATTTTTAACGCCTGGAATTTCCATGAATAAACCTTCCAGTTCATCAGGATAAACATTTTTACCACTGTCCAAAACGATGACTTGTTTTTTACGACCTGCAAAATGCAATTCGCCGTTTTTATCCATGTACATCATATCGCCAGTATTGAAAAAGCCATTTTCATCAAAAACTGTCGCATTGACTTCTGGATTATTCAGGTATCCATTAAACACCTGGTGTCCACGCACCCACAAAACACCGACGCCATTTTCATCTTTGTCACGAATTTCGCATTCGTTGTTTGATGTAGATGCACCCACAGAATATGGCATACGTTTGTTTGTCGGTTTTGAAATACAAATTGGCCCAACAGTTTCGGTTAAACCATAACCCTGGATAAACGCCAGTCCAAGTGATTCATAGAAATTTTCAACCTCTGGTTTTGTGGCCGCACCACCCGCAATCAGCAATTTTACACGTCCACCGAAAATAGCCAACAATGGTTCTTGGACTTTGCGAACAACGAAATCTAGCCCCATATCTTTCAAAGTTTTTTGGTTATTCAAAATGAACGATGCAACGCGCCATTTTTTTTGCTGTTTCATTCCATCGATAATTTTATTACGGAACAATTCCAAAACGCGTGGCACGATTGGGATAACGTGTGGTTTGAATTTTTGAAAATCGTCCAAAATATATTTTGGGTTTATAACCGGCTGTAATACCAGACCGCCCCCATATTGAATTGTCCCCAATATGCAAACCGCGAAACCAAAGATATGATAAAGTGGCAAAAAGCCATACATTATTTCACCAGAATGATAATAATCAGACATATCTTCCAATGAATTTGCACATTCTGTTAAATTAAAATGTGTTAACGGAACAACCTTTGGCGTGCCGGTTGACCCCGATGTGAAAGACATAGTCGCAATATCCGTTGATTCAGATGGATATGGACGCAAATCATAATCTATATCCCCGTCTTTGCGTGTTATATCTATAAATTTGAATTTATCTGTTTTATAGAAAAACGATGGTTCCGCACAAACATATTTGCAATTTGCAATTTGCGCCATATTATCATATTCAAAAGGCGTCAAATTCGTATCCAGCATTAAAACAACACCACCCAAATACCAAATTGCAAACAGCGTCAAAGGAAATTGTGGTAAATTATGAGATAAAACACCAACCACATCACCATGTTTAATTCCTAATTCGTTCAAAGTTGCTGCACGCGCACGCACCTGTTGAATAAATTGAGAATACGTTACACCTTCGCGCACCAGAAATAAATTTTCCGGCCATTGATTTGCTGCATTTTCCAATTTTTGATACATATTCATAATACAAACCTTTTTTTAAATTGCGTCTGGGGGAAAAATACCCCCAGGCGCAAAATCAAACTATTCATGTCTTTGTGTATATTTACCATCAATCAACCATTGACGCACAACGTGATGTTTAATCTTTTGAGTGCTGGTCACTGGCAAATCATCGGTCGTCATCGCAAAATGCGTCACCCACTTATAAGACGCAACCTTTTTGTTCGTGGCCGCCACAGCCGCCGCCAATTTATCCATCGTCATGCCCTCTTCGACGCTGAACACACCGTATGCAACAGTTTTGCCACCAACTTCGTGTTCAAAGACCGCAACATTTTTCACGCCTGGAATTTCAATGAACAAACCTTCCAGTTCATCAGGATAAACATTTTTACCACTGTCCAAAACAATAACTTGTTTTTTACGACCTGCAAAATGGTATTCACCGTTTTTATCAACAGACACCAAATCGCCAGTGCAGAAAAATCCGTCTTTGTCGAAACAGTCTTTGTTTGCATCTGCGTTATTCAAATAACCACCCAAAATCTGGTTACCGCGCACCCAAAGCATTCCAATACCATTTTCGTCTTTATTGCGAATTTGACATTCTGTATCACCCATCGGTGCACCGAACGCATATGCAACACGTTTTTTCAATGGTTTCGAACAACAGATTGGTCCCACGGTTTCAGTCAAACCATAACCCTGGACGAACGCCATACCCAATTGAGTATAGAATTTTTCCACTTCCGGTTTTGTAGCGGCACCACCCGCCACCAGCAATCTGGCACGACCACCGAACACAGAACGAATCTGGGTTAAAACTTTATCAACCAATTTACCCAAACCGATTGCCCGCAATAATTTCTGATTATTCATAATGAAAGAAACCAACGCCCACTTCTTTTTGGCTTTGATTCCTTCGATAATCTTTTTGCGGAAAATTTCCCACAATTTCGGCACAGCCGGAATAACATGTGGTTTATATTGCGCAAAATCTTGCAATATCGCATTTGGATTGATTGTCGATTGCAACAATATTCCCATACCGAAATGCAGTGGTGCTAAAAATCCAACTGCGAAACCAAACACATGATAAAGCGGCAAAAACGCATAAAATATTTCACCAGGTTTTAACCATTGATTTAAATATTCCAAATTATCAGAACACGAAACCAAATTAAAATGTGTCAACGGCACAATCTTTGGCACACCGGTTGATCCAGATGTGAAAGACAAAGTTGCAATATCGTCATCTTTTGATTGATATTGTTTTAATTTTTCGTCTGTCTTTTTATCTTCTGTTTCTATATCAAAAAATTTAAAACCTTTGGCATCGTAAAAGAAAGATTTTTCAGCACACACCAATTTGCAATCTGTTAAATGCGTCATATTATCATATTCAGTCGCAGTTAAATTTGTATCCAACAGCAACACACGTGCCCCCAAATACCAAATTGCAAACAGTGTCAATGGAAATTGCGGTATGTTATGCGACAACAAACCAACCGCATCGCCAGCTTTCACGCCCGCATTATGCAAAGTTGTCGCACGCGCACGCACCATTTTTTCAAAATCTTTAAAATTCACATTTTCGCGAACCAGAAATACAGTATCCGGGTTGCGTTTTACATTTTTAAGTAATAAATCATACATATTCATCTTTTCATCCTTTTATAAAAACCAAATCTTTTATTCATGTTTGTTCGGATATTTTCCATCAATTAAATTCTGACGAACAACATGATGTTTAATCTTTTGAGTACTGGTCATCGGTAAATCTTCCGTTGTCATTGCAAAATGCGTCACCCATTTATAGGACGCGACTTTTTTGTTTGCCTCTGCAACGGCCTTAGCCAGCTTTTCCATGGTCATATCTTCGTCCACCTGGAATACGCCATATGTGACAGTTTTATTATTCACTTTGTGTTCAAAAACCGCAACATTTTTGACGCCTTCGATTTCAATGAACAAACCTTCTAATTCATCAGGATAAACATTTTTACCACTGTCTAAAACAATGACTTGTTTTTTACGACCTGCGAAATGATATTGTTTGTTTTTATCCATATAGACCAAATCACCAGTGTTGAACCAACCATCTTTATCAAAAGATTCATCGTTCGCAGATTTATTATTCAAATATCCACGAAAGACATTCGGTCCACGCACCCAAAGTGTTCCAACACCGTTTTCATCCATATCACGAATAGTGCATTCTGAACATCCGACCGGCGTTCCAAACGCAAACGGTACACGGTGTTTGACCGGACGCGAACAACAAAACGGTCCAACCGTTTCAGTCATTCCATATCCCTGGACAAATGCCAACCCCAAAGATTCATAGAAACTTTCGACTTCCGGTTTTGTAGCGGCACCACCTGCAATCATCAGATTCACACGTCCACCGAATATCGCCAACAAAGGCTTTTGAATCATTCGCACCAACCAGCCCATGCCGATTTTTTTCAAAAACTTTTGGTTTTTCAAAACAAACGAAACCAACCACCATTTGTGTTGCGCTTTGATACCTTCGATTATTTTATTACGAAAAACCTCATAAAGGCGTGGCACCGCAGGAATACAATGTGGCCGATATGTTTTAAAATCGTCCAAAATATTTTTCGGATTCACCGTCGGCTGTAATAAAATTCCCATATGGAAATGCAAAGGCGCTAAAATCCCCGCTGCAAAACCAAACACATGATAAAGCGGCAAAAATCCATACATAATTTCATTTTTATGTATCCATTGCCCCATGTCCGAATAACAATCAGACGACGTCTTCAAATTCCCGTGCGTCAACGGAACAACCTTTGGTGTACCGGTTGACCCAGATGTAAACGACATAGTTGCAATATCATTTTCATCTACTTTGGCCGGCTTTAAATCTTTATCCACACCATCATCTGGCGTTTGAATATCAAAAAACTTAAATTTTTTAGTATCATAAAAGAAAGATTTTTCAGCACACACCAATTTGCAACCGACCGTTTTCGTCATATTATCATATTCAAACGGTGTTAAATTTGTGTCCAGCAACAAAACAGTTGCCCCCAAATACCAGCACGCAAAAAGAGTCAAAGGAAATTCAGGTATATTATGTGCCAACAAACCAACAACATCACCGAATTTTACCCCCAGTTTATGCAGCGTATTTGCCCGTGCATGAATCAGGGTCATAGCCTGTTTAAAACTGATTTTTTCGCGTACCAAAAACAAAGCATTTGGCGATTCTTGCGCCACTTGCTTTAACACTTGATACATATTCATAACATAAAATCCTTGTTGTTTTTATATCGGACAATGTGTATTATAGTATTACAAAATAAAGATTGCAAATATGAAAATACTGACACTGAATATCAATTCTATACGCGCCCATATCGAAAGTTTTATGGATATTTTGCGCAAAAACGAATATGACACTATATTGGTCCAAGAATTAAAGGTCGAAACAGCAAATTTTCCGCACAATATATTCGATGAATTTGGGTATAATATCAAAGTATTCGGACAAAAATCATGGAATGGCGTCGCAACTTTCTCTAAAAATTCTATCGAAGATGTCACAATGGGTCTGCCGACATATCCAGATGTAAACGCGAGATTCCTCGAATGTGTAATTGACGGACGCATTCGTATAATCAATGTGTATATGCCAAATGGCGATTGTATTGAATCGCCAAAATTTCCATATAAAATTGATTGGATGAATGCATTTACTAAATACCTGGAACAATATATAGATTCCGAAGAACCGGTTATTATCGGCGGGGACTTTAATGTCGCAATCAAAGACCGCGACATTTGGAACCCACGTGGTTATGTTGGATCATCTATTTCCGCACCTGCCGCCCGCGAAATAATGCAACAATGGCTGGATATGGGATGGGTCGACGCATGGCGCAACAAACATCCGAACGATATAGATTACACATGGTATGGTTATCGCGGCCGCGATACAGTTGAAAACAAACAGGGGCTTCGTTTAGACTATTTCCTTTGCAATAAAACCGCAATAAAAATGGTTAAAAATTGCGAAATAGATATAGACCCCCGCCTGGCCAACAAACCGACCGACCATTGTGGATTAATGCTTGAAATTTAATCAATCATCTGCGCGCGCTAAATCATCCCATTCATGATATTTAACACCGACACTGTCACGATATTCGTATGCGACCGGCATATCACCACTGTATTGTCCGAATAATTCTTTCACTTTTTGAATTGTGTTATCTATCATCTCTTGCGCAATATCGCCATCATATTCAATCAAACCAACGTCGCCATTTTTTAATTGTAAAAATTGCAGAACTGGGGTTATCGAAACATCACGCATTTTTATTGGAAAACCACCAGATTGCATTATGTATCCTTCCAGCGCAATTTGTGGCATTGTTCCATCCAGTAATTGTTTTTTAGATGGTGCCCCCCCGGTTTTAATATCCATAACAACACCGTCCCAAATCAAATCAGCCCGCGCACGAACATTACGCCCGGCGATATTTACGCTACCCAAAACTTCGATATGTTCAATTTTTTTATTTTCAAAATATTTTTCAACAAATGGCGCAATTTCACAAAAACGTTTATGCCAAAAATAAAATAAAACATGGTTATCTTTTAATATGTCTTTTGCACGTGCGTCCATTTCACGAATTAAACTATCCGCATTAAAATCGGTCGCGTTTTCAATTACATCATGCACCAAAATTCCGAAATCACGCGCATCTGGCAAAACCCAATAATCATCCATATGTTTCAATCTTAAAATATGTTTTGCATAAAACGCATATGGGTTATGAATCAACAATTCAATTTCCGTCACATAAACATCACTTTTATCAATCGGCGGAATTGGCGGTGAATAATCCAATGGTTTATATTCAACATTATCTTGATTGCGAACAAAATTTAAAATTTCATCATCGTTTTTTACATCGCCAATTGCCACACGTACACGGGATAAAAACCTGGATTCGGTTGTCAACGCCCCCCCAGATTGCTTTGAACGCAACCAATAAACTTCTGGGCCACACGACAAAGTCATAAAATCTAACGCCATCAAAGACACTTTGCGATTTGGCGACGGCAGACCTATTTTCTTTGCAACATCGCGCGGCAGCCATGAATTTTCATATCCCTGGGCCGGAAACATTCCTTCGTTCAACCCCGTCAATATAACAACATCAGCCGTCTGCATACGCGATTCAATCGTCCCCAAAACACAAACACGACAATCTTGTACTTTTTTATCACGTACGGACACAGTACCAATGGCGTCCGCAACAAACGCACGAGCATCCTGTAAATTTAATCTGATATTATTTTCGCATAAAATATTGGATAAGTTTTTTATATTTTCCCAAATTGCGATATCATCATCATTTTCAATTTTAAATTGTGGATGAAAAATATCTTTTTCGTTTTCATCAACAAATTTAACCAACATATCAAATAAATTGTAATTTGCATCTGCATATAAATCTTCAAATTTAAATTTTAAATTTTGAGCAAAATCATCAAATAAATTTAATATCGCGCGACCTAAATCAGTCATGGTTCCCGATATTCCCGAAGAAAAATCAGCATCCACGCCACGACGTGCCATTTCCATTTTCATTCTTTGATTTGCAGCCGCATCTGGTGTAATTATCAACACAGATTTATTTTCTTTTATCGCGCGACGCGTTATTTCGGTCGCAACACGCGCCTCTTCACTTTCGCGCGCACATTCAATCAATTTACAATTATCTAAATTTTTATCAATATGCGTACCAGAATTTGAAAACGCGATATTCATAATATCAATAACATCATTTTTACCAACATCAATCGTTTGCACATCATCAATTGATAAATTTAATTTCTGTAAAAATTTATATTCTGAATTATATGGGTTTGTATCCAATGTAAAATCAGATGTATTTCCAGATATTTTCCCAGACAAAATAATTCGACCATTATCACGACGCACAATCTCACACATTAAATCACATGTCGCAGGCACAGAACCAGTTGACCCACACACAATAACCAGTTTATATTTATCTAAATTTTTTATCCACGCACGAATATCATCATTTCGCTTTTGAGTAATTGTTTTTCTGTCATTTGGTAATTGTTTTAATATGTCTAAGATTTTTGCTTTGTTTTGAAAATGATTTGAATATTTTTCATCAACCAGCGTTGCCCAATTTATATCACGAATATCAATACCTTCGTTATTCAAATAATCTTGCATACGAACAAAATCACAGGCTATCGGCAAACCAGACGACATATTTTTTATATTCGCATCCATCGATAATAATTCGGATAAAACGACTATGCGCTCTTGATTTGATACAGTATCAAAATCACAATCATCAAATTCATCATCTTCAACCCCTGTCCCCAGCGGTATTAAATTCGGGAGAACAACAGCATGCCCGATTTTTTCAACAATCATACGTTCCACGCCACGCACTGCGCGCCGCGAAGGCAGAAAAATCAAAACATCTGAAAAATTATTTTTATGTTTTTCAATCATGGACCAAAGCGCATCTGTAATATGCGTTGGGTCTGAAACATTAAAAACATTTTTATTTAACACCAATAATTTCCTTTAATTCATCCAGACCGATTTTTTTCTCGGCCGATGTTTCGAGAATATTTTCAATCATCGCGGGATGATTTTCATGCGATAAATTCAACTGATTTTTTTCACGCACGCGTTTGTCTTTTTTTGTATAAACAACCTGATAGCAAATTCCATTTGCATCACAAAATTCCATCAATTCTAAATCAGAATCTTTTGCACCAACCCGCGAATCTATCAAAATGAACAATCGACGTAATTGCGAACGATTTAATAAATATTCTTCTAATCTTTCCAACCATTTTACTGATTCCACTTTGGACACACGGGCATAACCATAACCAGGCAAATCTACAATCATCGTTTTGTCATCAACATTAAATAAATTCAAACTTTGCGTACGCCCTGGCGTATTAGATGTCCGCGCAACATGTTCTTCAACAATCGCATTGATAAGCGACGATTTACCAACATTACTGCGCCCAACGAATGCGTATTCAGGAAACATTGTTCGCGGCAAAGATTTAACTGTTGAAAAAGAACCAACAAATTTTATCATTTATTTTTCACCAATTTTTTATATGCTTCTTTCTTTGAAATTCCGGACACAGCGGCCAATTGAGCCGCTGCGGATTTTGTAGAATTTGCAACGATATCATTTACAATTTGTGATATTTCATCATCTGACATTTTTTTATCTGGGGCCGGCCCTACAACAATAACAATTTCGCCACGTGGCGATTCTATATTGATTAAATCAGCCGGATATCCAATAATTGTTTCTTCGTGAATTTTAGTAATTTCACGAACAATCGCAATTTGCCGTTCAGGCATAACCTGGGCCAACAATTTAATAGTATCCATAATACGATTTGGACTTTCGTAATAAATAATTGTATGCCGAATTTTGTTATCTTCGCGCACTTTTTTTTCATCAAAAAAACCACAGAATGTAAATCTGTCCGTTGGAAAACCAGATAACACCAGCGCAGATATCGCAGCCGTCGCCCCCGGCACCATAAACACATCAACACCCCCACGACGCGCAGCATGTATAATACGAAATCCCGGATCACTGACGCCCGGCATTCCTGCATCAGAAACGGTTGCAATTGCCATTCCGCTTTGAATTTTTGCAATTAAACCGTCAACTATATCACGTTCATTATGTTCATGACATGAAACAACGCGTGTTTTTATATCAAAATGTTTTGCCAATTTAGAAAACACCCGCGTATCTTCAGCTGCAATTAAATCAACATTTTTCAGTGTTTCAATCGCACGCGGCGACATATCAGATAAATTTCCAATTGGTGTTCCAACGACATAAAGCCCTGATTGCATTTTTAATCCTTTTGTAGTAGAATAATAGCATACAAAAAATGGGTTTTTCAATGTCTATGAATAAATTTTTAATTTTTATTGGGTTAACAGGTTTATTAGCCGGCTGTGGCGGCGATGTATTTGATTCTGGGGTCGGACGATATAACGCGACCGGCACATCAAATCCGACCGATGTCCAAGACAGCTTTATTTATTCATCATCACTTTATGGATCTGACGACGCTGGCCCTGGGGCAGATATCGCCGTGTTATTGCCATCCAGTGGTATTGCCAAAGCACATGGCAACGAAATAAAAACATCAATTGAAACCGCATTTTTGCGCAAACCCAAAAACAATGTAAAAATTTCGTTCTTTGATTTGTCTGGTGATATGGACAAACGATATGAAATAATGAACAAAGCATTATCCACAGACCCGGACGTAATAATCGGCCCACTTTTTGGTGAAGACGCAAAATTATTACACGACATCAAACCGTCCAGTCTGCCGGTAATATCTTTCACATCTGATACAGATGCATTGGGCGACGGCGTTATGACTGTAAATTTAATTCCGACACAAAGTATTGAAACAATCATTCGCCAAATGCAAAACGATAAAATCAAAAATATGATAATATTCGCACCAAATGATGCGTCTGGGGAAAAGATGGTTTCTTTGGCAGACATGGCGGCAAATTTATACGACATTCCAGCCATTGGTATATTTTACTATGATGCCGGCAAATCAGATTCTATCAAAGACGTCGCGATGCGCGCATCTTTGTATAAAATCCGCAGCGCAGCCAACACCCGCGCGCGTGAGGTTTTATCTGACATTTTAACAAACGAAGAATTATCCGGCGAATTAAAATCAAATTTATCACATCAATTGGAACATATTTCTCGTTCTGAAACATTAGGCAAGATTCCATACGACGCAATTTTATTCTTGGGCAACGGCGATGATTCAAAAAAATTGGCATCATTTTTACGCTATTACGGAATCAGCAATCGTGATATCAAATTCTATGGAACAACGCTTTGGCACGATTCTGCTGTCACATCTGATTTCACAATGGCAGGCGCAAAATATGCAACATTGCCTGAAATCTCAGACAGTTTTATCGCACTGCAAGATATGGTATTGGGAACGCGCCCTGATTATCTTTCTGCATTTGGATATGATGCTGCCAATCTGGCATTGGGCATGATATATTCACAAAAATCTGGACCGGCCTATTTCTTTGACCCCAGTGGATATATCGGTGCATTTGGTGCATTCAGAATCCAACCAACCGGGGAATCTGAACGCGCTTTGCGCATAATGGAATTAGACGGTTCTGGAACACCAAAAACAATCAAAAATGCTCCAAATAATTTCTTGGTTCCGCTTTATAACGTTCACACAAACGGGACAAAAACTGTGCCTGAACGCGAAATCAGTGACTATGGCATAAATCCGGGTGATTACATAAATATTCCCGAAGATTTAACAAAACAGCAAAAATATAAAACAAAGAACATCGGTGCAAAACATGTTGCATCATCAACAAACGAACCAAAAACAGAAACTGTTATCAGTGTTTCACACGATGACAATGAAACTATATCCAACCCCGAATATCAACCTGTGAAACTGGAAAACATTTCTCGTAAATATATCGACAGTGTTGAAATCGAAGAATAAATTCTTGCAACAACCCAGAATTGACATATAATAAAAAACGAAAAGGTGCAAATTATGCAACAAAAAAACATAAAAAAAAATAATATGAAAAAATTTATTCCTATGTTGTTGGCAATGGTTTTTTTGGGATGTTTATCTGGATATTATTGTCTCAGACCATCTGTTGAAAAAATGGCTGGTCAAATGATAATCACTGGCTTTCACGGTGACGGCATGGGCGAAAACGCCGAAGAATTTGCCGCAATCAGCAATCAAATCAAACGCGGCCAAATTGGTGGTGTAATTTTGTTTGATATTGATGTTTCTGGTCTGTTGGCCAAGGGTATGACCATGGCAGAAGCGAAACAGCAAATATTTTCATCGAACATCAAAGACATGGCCCAGGTAAAACAGTTGACAACGCAACTGCAATCAATCGCACCACAAAAACTTTTCATCGCAGTAGACCAAGAAGGTGGCAATGTTCAACGTTTAAAATCAGAACATGGTTTTGCACCGATTCCGTCACATAAACAATTAGCACAGGGCGATGCAAAAACAACCTATGAAATTTCATACGATTTGGGCAAACGTTTATCTGATTTGGGTATAAATGTTGATTTTGCACCATTGTTAGATGTAGATGTAAACCCACAATCTCCGGCCATTGGCGCAAAAGAAAGAAGTTTTTCCGCCGACCCAAAAATCGTCACAAAACATGGTCGCGCATTTGCAAACGGCCTGGCCGACGCAAACATCGCCTATTCTTTTAAACATTTCCCCGGACATGGCAGCGCGGCCGGCGACACTCACGAAGGATTGACCGACATAACAAACACATACCAAGATTATGAATTGGAACCATATCGTGAATTATTAAAAGATTCTTCCCCATACACAATGGTTATGGTTGCACATGTAATCAATAATAATTTTGATACTTTGCCTGCATCACTTTCTAAAAAAACAATTCAAATGGTTCGTGATATGGGCTTTGACGGTGTGATTGTTTCAGACGATATGGACATGGGCGCAATATCAAATAAATACGGAACGGAGACCGCCATTGAAATGGCAATCAATGCAGGTAATGACATTTTGGTTTTCGGAAATAATTTGACTTTCGATAAAAATCGTGGTCGTGATGTAAACCAAACGATTGCTAAATTGGTTCGTGACGGGAAAATAAAACGTTCCAGAATTCGTGAATCATATAATCGTGTAATGAAAATGAAAAAACACATGAAAAGCCAAAGCAAAGAAAGAGATTAAACCAGATAATCTGGGTTGAATAAATGCTTGCGTTCAGAAAAAAATAAGATATAATTACAGGGCTTTGAATTCATAGCGAGCATAGTTCAAGGGCTAGAATGCAAGCCTTCCAAGCTTGAAATGCGGGTTCGATTCCCGCTGCTCGCACCACAGAATGTCTTGCCAAAGGCGGACAAAGAGTTCTGGGCGTGCGCCGGAGTTGGAGAGCCGGGGCAGACTGTAAATCTGTTGTCTTACGACTGAGGTGGTTCGAATCCACCCACTCCCACCAAAACAAAAAATGCACCCAACGGGTGCATTTTTTATTTTGTCGGTCGTGGTTTGTGGTATTAGACCATACAAACGCAGTTTGTTTGGTTCGACTATGAGTAAGCGAAAACAAGTGTAAACGCAGTTTGAGCGCTAACGAATGCGGTGCAGGTCTTTGACCGAGCCAATCCACCCACTCCCACCAAAAGATACACCGAACTTAAAAAGTGCGGTTTTTTGTTGGATTTCTAATAATTTTACGAGTTCGATAATGGCGTTTTTGAAAACAACTAATTTTTACTGATTATCGAATGCTCCGGTTTTCCAATACTTTGCTCTGTTCGAATACACCAACATTCTTTACAATGTTGGTAAAATTAGCCTTTTTATATTCAACACCTGGGTTTAATTGTATACTTTTGCCTTTATTAAAAATATACCAAGGTCTTGTTCCAACAATTTTTACAATTTTTCCATCTGTATAAAGGCTATCTTCTTCTGGTAACGCGATTATCGGTTCACGCATAGAATATTCTATTAAATATTCTGTGGCTTTTTTATGCTTCTCCTCACTTTGATTTGTATAATGTACAGTAAGCGAAAAACCGAACAAAGAATTAAAGCCATTTGTATCTTTTAATCCAACATTATTTGTATCCATATACAAAATAGAATCAATATCTTTTCCAAATATTGCCGCACCAGCACTGCCACCATAAACTATACCACCGTTATCAGTATACTGTTTTATTTTTCCAAACGCACCACTATCTTTCAATCCTTTTAATAATTTATAGGTATTCCCACCACCTATAAAAATAGCAGAATAATCAAACAAATTTTTATTTAAAATTTCATCGGCAGATTGTACAACTTCTATTTCACCATGTTTAATATTGCAAAATTCTCCAATTAAAAACTTCTTACAATTTTGATAACCTTCATCATAATGATTCCATGCCAAAGGAATATACAAAATTGGTTTCTTAGAATCTATCAAACTCTCAAATAACTTATTTGTAATAATGGTTTGTTCTGCACTGCCGCCACCACCAAGTATAATAGCCATTAAACATCACCTTTTTTATTATTCTTATCATAATTGTATCATACCTTTCTATTTTTTTCAATTTCACCCACAGGTGAAATCATAACCATTTTTCTTTAAATTCTTTTACCCGTTGCATCAAATCGGTGAATAGTTGTTTGTTTTTTGCTCGATTAATGCAAGCGGTATCCCACCAAAAGCACAAACCAACCCTTGCGGTTGGTTTTTGTTTTTGCTGTGATGTGGTTTATGGTATTCGGCCATATAAACGAAGTTCATTTGGTTCGTCTATGAGTAAGCGAAAACAAGTGTAAACGCAGTTTGAGCGCTAACGAATGCGGTGCAGGTCTTTGACCGAGCCAATCCACCCACTCCCACCAAAAGATACACCGAACTTAAAAAGTGCGGTTTTTCTTTAGATTTCCAAGTGTTTGCTCCGTTCGAATCCACCAAGGCGGTTTTAGTTTCAAATACAAATAAAATTATGATACAATTCGTATCAAAAGGAGATATTATGAAATATGTATTAAAAGGTCCAAGAATCACATTGATGCATTTGGAACCAACATTAGATAATGCGAAATTGATGTATGAAGTTTTGGTTCAAAATAGAAATTTCTTGTTGCCTTGGATGCAGTGGTTAAACGATACAAAATCCGAAAAAGATACACATAATTTTTTAATTCAATCTGATAAAAAATGGGATAATAACGATGCCTATGAGTATGCAATTGTATTAAATAATGTGATTATAGGCAGTTGCGGTGCTGTAGAAGTTGATATAAAAAATAAAAAAGTCGCATTAGGTTTTTGGTTGGCAAATGACTATCGTGGAAACGGCTATGTTATGGAATCTGTGCGTTTATTGGAACAAGAATTGTTTAGAAATGGTTTTAATAAAATAATTATTCATAACGATGTGTTAAATAAAAATTCTGTAAACGTAGCAAAAAAATTAGGATACGAATTAGAAGGTGTTTTGAAACAAGACAGATGGTTAGTATATGAAAATCGTTTTCGTGACACTAACTGTTTTGCAAAATTTAAGAAGAAATAATTTACAGCCACTTCTCTTTGAACAATTTTATCTGCAACATTAAATCAGTAAATTCTTGCTTGTTTTCTGCTCGATTTGTGCAAGCATACTCCCACACAAAACACACACTCTGCCAATTGACAGAGATTTATATTTTACATAAAAAATATTAAATGCTACAATTCATCAACATAACGAAAGGAAATAATTATGAACATATGTCAAAGTTGCGGAATGCCTATGGTTGAAGAATCTTTGTTTGGAACAAATATTGATGGCACAAAAAATTCAGAATATTGCATTTATTGCTACAAAGACGGCAAATTCACACAAGATTTTACAATGGATGAAATGATTGAACATTGTGCGCAATTCATAAATGATGTTAACAAAAATCTGCCCCAACCAATCAGCAAAGAAGAATATATCGGCCAAATGAAAATGTATTTTCCAAATCTGAAACGTTGGCACAATAGGCTGAATATCATGAACACAAAAATCGAAAATCCTGCGTTGATTGGCATCAAAGAAATGATTTCGACAATGGCAGACACATTGCCAATCACATATATATCGTCTGTTGATGAAAACGGTTTTCCGTGTACCAAGGCTATGTTATCCCCGCGCGTTCGTGAAGGAATCAAAGTATTCTATTTTACGACCAATACTTTTTCCCTGCGCGTCGCACATTATAAAAACAATGCAAAAGCTAGTATTTATTTCTGTGACGACCGCGGGTTCAAAGGAATGTTATTGCGCGGAACGATGCAGGTATTAACAGACATCGAAACTAAAAAAATGATTTGGCGTGACGGGGATACAGAATATTATCCCGGCGGCCCCACAGATCCAAATTATTGTGTTCTGAAATTTACAGCGATTGACGGTCGTTTTTACAGTGACTATTATCCGCGCAGTTTTGTAATTGAATAACAAAAAACCCGCCAACAAACGGCGGATTTCTTGTTAAGCCTTTTATTTAATCGGTGGGAAACAGTTATCACCCCCGTCTGGACAACAAACCATCCAACCGTCACCTGCATCGGTATAAACTTCACCCATACAACAACCGTTTTTATCAGGCCGATTGCCATCCGAACAGACCGCCCAGAAACCATGCCAATTTACAATTAAATAATGCGTCACATAACCGGTCGCAAAACCAAAAATAAACGCAAACAACACCAGCCACCAAAGACGCGATTTAATGATATTTTTGTTATTTTTTCTGGTACGTTCTATTTTCATCTGTGGTCCCCTATTCTTCTATGATTTTTTCTAATTCAATTATGAAATCAATCGCAGGATTGGTCAATTTTTTTGCTTTTTCCAACATTCTGGCTGCTTCCTGTTGCATGTGCAGACGTTTATACGTTTCAACCATTTCGGTTGCTTCGTGTTTATTTTGTTCAATATTATCATCAGTCAACGCACGTGCGATTTCTAATTCTTTTGCTGCTAAATCTTTATATTTTGTCGAATTTTCAGCACATCCACGTTCAGACAAATTCGCATAAATTTGCGCGTTTCTGACATGGTCATCAACATCAAAACATGTTTCATTTTTCCCACGACATTGCAACTGCATTGTCAAAACGTGTTCTATTTCTTCACAAGTTGACCGCGCATCATTATCTATAACATCAACATCAAAAGGTTCATCATATTTATTTAACGCTTTGGCGATTTCTATTTCACGTTGAGCCATTTTTTGATACATTTCTTTATTTTTTTCGCAACCATTTTCTGCTAATCTATTATAAACATCTGAATTATCTCTGTGCGCCTCCCAATCTGGTGCAGATTCGTCATACAATTCATCTTTTAATAACTTTTCAATTGCTTCACATGTTGTATCTGGCAATTTTTCTTCAATTGGTTTTGGCTGAGGCTTTGGCTGAACAACATTTTTTCCAAAATCACGATTATTACAATTTTCAGAAAACATTTTATCCAGTTGCGCAATTTTTTGTGCATCATAAGCATGTACATTTCTGACCATGTTCATTATTTGATCTTGTAATTCCATGCACTGTCTTTCAGACATCATTGAATGATTCACCCGATCTGAACCATTGATAATATATCCGAAAATTGCACCCATCAAAAACAGCGCAATCATGCCAATCACGCCGTATACACGATTTTTAGTATCATTTGTTTTTATTGTTTGTTTCATTCTATCTCTCCTGTTGTTTTTTTTATTATTTTACAATTCCGTCACGGATAGTTATTGTTCTGTCCGCACGTTTTGCCAAATTCATATCATGCGTGACGAATAACATAGACATATTATTTTTACGCACTAAATCTAACAGCAAATCAAAAACACCCGTGGCATGTTGTGGATCCAAAGATCCTGTTGGTTCGTCTGCTAATAAAATCTGGGGATTATTCGCCAACGCACGCGCCAACGCAACACGTTGTTGTTCACCCCCCGACATTTCGCCCGGCAAATGCGATGCACGATGCGCTACATTGGCCGCACGCAATAGTTTCATTGCACGGATATTACCGTTTTCTTCATCTATACCATTTGCCATCATCGGCAAAACTACATTTTCCAACGCGGTAAAATCAGACAACAAATTATGACGTTGATATACAAAACCAATTTTTTTCCGACGCAATACAGTGCGTGTTTCTTCACTGATTTTATCGATTGGCAAACCATCAATAAAAATGTCGCCACTGGTTGGTTTATCCAGCAACCCAACACATTGCAACAGCGTAGATTTTCCAGAGCCACTTGGTCCAACCAACGCGATTATTTCACCACGATATAAATCGAAACCACCGCCACGCAAAACTTTTAAGGGTTGCCCGCCTTCTACAAAAGTCTTTTTGATATCACGAACAGACAACACAACATCGCGCTTTGAAATTTTTGATAAAGAATTTAATATACTTGCCATCGTCACGCCCCTATTCGTTTTTCAATGTTTCAACCGGATCCGTATTTGCCGCACGCCACGCAGGATAAAGCGTAGCCAAGAAAGCCAACGCTATTGCGATAACCGCGATACTGACGACCGTCGATGGAATCAATTTAGATGGTAATTCAGATAACGAATATAACTGGGCAGGAAACAAATCACGTCCTGTCACGTATTGGAAAAACTTTCGAATTGGTTCGATGTATATCGCCACCAATACACCCAAGACAGTACCAAAAAATGCACCCAAGATTCCAATCGTTGTTCCAGACAAAATGAATATTTTCATCATAGATTTACGCGATACACCAAATGTCCGCAACACTGCGATATCTTTATTTTTATCTTTGACCAACATAACCAGCGACGAAATAATATTGAAAGCAGCAACAATAACTATCAACAATAAAATTAAAAACATCACACTGGATTCGACCTGCAAAGCACCCACAAACCCACGATTTAAATCACGCCAATCACGAATGACAAAACCATCTGGCAACAAGTTATCTAATGCTTTGACTACAACTTCACTTTGTTCCGCATCTGTTAAAAACAAATCGATATGCGTCACAGAATTTTCAATATTTAAATATTTTTGTGCGGTATCAAGTGGCATAAAAATATACCCACTGTCATATTCATACATTCCGACAAAGAACGAAGAAACCACCGGATAAGCCATAATTCGTGGCATTGTTCCAAATGGTGTTGCAGTTCCAGAATTCGCAGAAATCAAAGATACTTTATCCCCCGCAGACACCCGCAAAGCGCGCGAAAGCGACGAACCGATTATCAATTCGCCATCATTTATTTTATCCAAACTTTTGCCATAGATACGCGTTCCATTCTTTGTTTTCGCAATCAAATCAGGCATACGAATTCCACGCACAATTGCGCCCGAATTATTACCATTAGCGGACGCCATAATTTGTCCTTCTGCGATTGGGACAATTGATGTGGCATATTTTTCAACGACTTTGTTTTGGCGCATTTTCTCAATTAAAAAATCGAAATCAGAAATTGTTCCGTTTTGATGATAAACCACAACATGCCCATTCATACCAATAATGCGCGAAAGCAGTGTTTCATGAAACCCGCCCATCACAGACATCACAACAATCAAAGTTGCCACACCTAACATAATACCAATAAACGAAACCCACGAAACCACAGAACCAAATCCACGTTTTTTCGCGGCCATATATCGAAAAGCAACTTTTCTTTCCAGTTTTGAAAACAACATTTTATAATCCTATTGATCTAAAAAATCTCGCAAATCATCACCATAAAGAGGTGTCATACGCGACACATGCGCCCTGTCATCAACGATAGATATCAAACGTGGCGACATAAACACAACTAATTCTGCAAACGGAGAAATCAATGTTTCCGGCGTTGTCACAAACGAATGTGTCGGGATACCAACAATTACATAATTATCACCGATATTCGTTGGTATTTTGAACGAAGACAATTCGCCATTAGACGTTGCCAACACTATTTTCGCATCAATTTTTTTATATCCACCGTAATCGCCGTAATGTCCCGTCGCACCAATTATTAAATCTGTTTCTAATCTGTCTTCTTTGCTGCATTGACCGATATCAAATCGCGATTGCCAATCATTTGGTATCGCAAAAGTCCCCTGGGAAATCAAAACGACACTGGCCTGGCGCGACAAAAATTCTTGCAGTGTTTTTGTATTTATCTCTGGACTGACCACCAAAGTCCGACCAACAACCCCCGGTATAGACATTCTGATATTTTTTTCACCGAATGCCGGCAACATATCCATCCAAACTATCGCACTGTCAGTTTTCGGATAAACGCGATATACATCTATATCCCACGCCAAAACATATTTTTTTGCAGCAATATCTGTTATCAATTTGGCTACTTCGCGTTCAGTTTGATAATCACCTTCGAAAACAACAGTTTTATCTTGCCAGTTGACCAACAAATTGCGCACATCACCACCGCGCATTGCATCTAACATAGCCATTATCATTGTTTCGTCTTTTGGCATTTTTATCATCCATTTACCATGCGAAGTTAAATGAATTTCGCCAAATTCTGCATCATACGAATAATACACGCGTCCCAATTTAGTCATCAAATCAACCGCATCTTGCAGGGAACCACTGGATATTGTACCTGTTATTTTTTCCAACATTGGCAAATCTTCCAACACAGAAATATCTGTATCTTGCAACAAAATTTCCAACGCATCTTTCACAGAGCGATTTTTAAATTCATAATCAGACACCATTAAATCAGGCAATGCATCGCCAGTATTCAAACGAACAATTTCGACTTTTTCTTCGGGGACAACCGAAACAATACTCTGGTTATTCCAATCAACGCGGCATCTTTTTGGTAAATCTAATGAAAAATGTTGTGCCGTATCGGTTGTCAGCGCAGCCTTTTTCGGAAAAATTGGAACAGAACGTTCATCTATGACCAAATTTTCAACAACATTTACCGTGTCATAACCAGTGTCCAAAGAATCGTTTTTCACGCACCCACCCAGGCCGACACATATAAAAAGTCCAAAAATTATATATTTTTTTAATGTCATATTTCTTTCCTTTCTTTGCCAGTGTTAAATATTCATGATTTTTTCAAATTCTTCAAGCGTCATTTCATAAACAGGTTTTTGATTTGGCGTGACAAAATCTTTGACCGTTTCAAATCTTTTTTCGAACAAATCCATCACATCCAGTGTTTCTTTTGTTAATTGTGCACCAGATTTTTTTAATCTTTTTCCATATTCAACAATATATTCCAAACAATCGGCAGCAAAAAAACGTCCAACATAATTTTCCAGCGCAATTCCGCCTTTTTCTACACAAATTGCAGACAAAACGCGCGTCATTTCATTATAGAAATTTGCCAGTTTTACATAGTTTTGAATATTTATTGCCATGGTATATTCCCTGCCTTTGTTTTTTACATTATAAAAACTATTGCCCCCCGAACGCAATTAAATTATAATATAATAACATGAGAATGAAATATTTATTTTTATTGCCTATTTTTTTAGTGGCATGTGCGTCTGTCAACCATGGTTCGATTGACGATGCAACAATATTAAATTGGGAAAATGACGCTGTCACGACGGAACAGTTTGTTCGTGACCATAAATCTTGTCTGGGAATAAAAAGCAAAGATTATGAACCGCGTTCCCGAATTGCAAAGTTATTGTCCCCGAATCAAAGCGCACAAATGCCAAAATGGGACGGTCTGTGGGTGACATTCCAATCAAATGAATACCAAGATGTCGGCCAACGCGCATTATTATCTGTTCCGCCAAACCAGGCATCAAAAACAACCGGATATTATCGTAAATGCATGTTACAGCGCGGATATTTATTGCGTGCAAAATAAAATATCGTATTGGTTGGCTATTTTATAAAATTGTGATATAATCAATCTTATGAAAAAATCATTGCTGTTTTGGCTGTATTTTGTGTTGTCTATTTTGTTGGCAATATATTTTGCGACGCGTATTATAACCTCTTACCTTGGGCGCGGACCGATATCTACGGTGAAACATATTGAAATAACATCTGACCACAGGGACGCCGATTTGGAACCAATTGGCATGGCGGTTGGAATTCGTCATGGGACCCCACTGCGTGGTCTGGATTTGCATCAAATAAACAATCGCGTGGTATCTATTCCATGGATAAAAAATGCCGCAACACGCCGTTTACCTAATGGGAATTTGATTATCAAGACAAAACAACACAACGCAATCGCTATGTGGACCGATGGCGCAATGTATTATCCATTATCTGATGACGGAACAAAAATAGACACTCCGTTTGAAACACCAAATGAAAACACGATTGTATTCAGTGGTGAATTACCCGACAATTTAACCGATATAATTGCAAACGTATCTGGATTGTCTGAATACATAGATTATATAAACATGGTCGAAGGTCGCCGCTGGAACATTCACACAAAAAACGGCACGACAATTTATTTACCCGAAAACACCCCTGCATCTGCGGTGAATAAAATCAGCGTATTAAATCAAACACATCAAATATTATCACGCGACATTGATATCATAGACATGCGTGATAATGCCAGAATTTTGGTAAAAACGAAAAAATGAATTTGACACATTCATCATTTCTTTGTCTGGATATTGGCACATATGGTGTCCGTGGGTTTGCACATATTGTAAAAAATGCGAAAATAATACAATCTGCAACGCATTTTGTAAAAAATACTAATACGATTTTTGCTTTGAACCATGTTGTTGATGAACTGGAAAAACAATTAAACACACATTTTGATTCTACTTTTGTGACTGGGAATTTCGGGGTTTGTGATTTTCAAACCGTGTCCGATACAATTACATGGAACGATGAACATAAAATATCCGAATTAGACCTGAAACATCAAATTGCAAAAATAACACCACCCGATGATTTTTATTTAATGCATTTGATACCTGTATTTTACGGAACACCGACAATATCAAACATAAAAAACACACCGGTTGGACATATTGCAACACAATTAAAATCTATATACAGCGTAATTTCATATGAACAAGAACGCACCCGTTATATTTCTGACATAATGCGACGCGCGCACATTCAATCTGCGGGTTTTTTTGATTCTGCATTTTTACAAAACGCGGTTTTCAGACACGAAAACGAAAAAATTTTATTTATAGATTTGGGCGAAGAATTCACGACTGTATCGATATGGACAAATCGCGGTCCGCTTTATTTCAATAAAATAAAATTTGGCCAACGCGATATTACAAACACATTGGCACTGCAATTACAGATTGGAACAATGGATGCGGACACATTAAAAAGGTTGGTTGCAAACGCGATGCCAAATGAAATGGACCGTTTTACACCTGCATCATCAGATGAAAAATTTTCGAAATTTTCACGGGCAGATGTGAACGACATCTTTATTCCGAAACTTTATGAATTAATCAAAGAAATCTTTGAACAATCAAAAAAATATATTGCACAATATAAACCTGAAAAAATCGTTTTATCCGGCGGCGGAACCGCCATAGAAAACATTAACACTGTTTTTGAACGCGCATTTAATATGCCTGTTGATAATCAAAGTGAATCTGCATCTATCAACGCATTGTCTGAATACATTTGGCAATTACGTATGCCTGAACGCAACGCGTATTTACAAAAACAAATAAAGATTCAAAATATTGCAAAAAAAATTACAAAAATATTTCACAAGAAAAAAACAAAGCCGAAAAAGAAGTTTATCCCTATTTTACCCAGCACGCTTTGTTTTAACATGCGTGATCCATCGACATATACATTGTTTGCCAGCGGCGGCATATCAATGATTCACGTTGATATTATGGATGGATTTTATGTTGATAAAATCGCAGGCGGCATTGATGAATTGGCAATGATTCGCACCAACACAAACGCGCATCTGCATGTCCATTTAATGACAGAAAGCCCATCTGTCTGGGCGCGTGACGCGATAAATGCTGGTGCAGACACGATTATAATATCTACGAACACTGCCGGGGTTCGCGATGCAATAAATGTTATAAAAAATTCTGGCAAACGTTGTGGAATTGCTGTCAATCCTGAATCAAATCTGGAAATATTGGTTCCGATATTAAAAGACATTGATGAAATAATGGTAATGGCCGTCACACCTGGGGCTGCAGGTCAAGAATTCAATCCATCTGTTTTACAGAAAATAAAAATGTTAGATTACACACGAAAAAAACACGGATTGAAATATTTAATCAGTGTTGACGGCGGAATAAATCCCGAAACTGCAAAATTATGTTGGGATGCAGGTGCAAATTTATTGGTCAGCGGTTCATACCTTGCCAAAGCGCCCGATTTCCCATTGGCGGTGCAAAGTTTATTGAAGCATTAATTTACGCCCATCACCATCTTGTGTGATATAAACATGTATTGTATTTGACGGTAAAATGTCCATTGCTATTTCTGGCCATTCAATCAAAGTAATATCATTATCAATTGCGTATTTCAAACCGATTTCTTCCAATTCAGATTTATCGCCAATTCTGTATAAATCAAAATGCGAAATACCATCATAATTTTGCACCAATGTAAATGTAGGCGATGGCACAACCGTATCTTCCCCGCGCAAAGTTTTAATTATAACGCGTGCAATCTCTGATTTTCCCATACCCAAATCACCGTGCAAAGCCACGGTTTGCGGCGCATGCAGTGTTTTTGCAAAATCACGCGCCCACGCGTGTGTTTCGTCTAAATTTTTCAAATAATAAATTTTTTCTTTCATTTTTTTATTCCAATAATAATAAATCGTCTTCCATTTTATGAATTGTATCACGCAACTGGGCCGCCGCTTCAAATTCCAAATTTTCAGCAAACGCATGCATCTTTTTGGTTAACACCTTTATTTCGCGTTGCAAAGATTCTTTGTCCATAATACCACCATCTTTGCTGTAAACAAACTTTTTTATTTTATCTGTTTTTTCTTCTTTGATTTTCACTTCTTCAAACACAGCCTTTGAAACTGTTTTCGGCGTAATATTGTGTTCACGATTGTATTTTTCTTGCTTTTCACGACGACGCGCAGTCTCGTCCAGCGCGACCCGCATAGAATCTGTTATTTTATCGGCATACAAAATCACGCGTCCATTTGCATTACGCGCCGCACGTCCGATTGTTTGAATCAGCGAACGCGTAGACCGCAAAAAACCTTCTTTGTCTGCGTCCATAATCGCGACCAATTCACATTCCGGGACATCCAAACCTTCACGCAGCAAATTTATTCCAACCAAAACATCATATTTTCCCAAACGCAAATCACGCAATAAATCTATACGTTCCAGCGTTTCAATATCAGAATGTAAATACCGCGCCCGAACGCCATTTTCGACGAAATAATCAGTCAATTGTTCTGCCATTTTCTTGGTCAAAGTCGTCACAATCACGCGACCTGATGTTTTTTTAACTTCACCCAATAAATCGTCCACTTGGTGTGCGGTTGGCCGAACATCACAAATTGGGTCTAATAATCCCGTCGGTCGAATTAATTGTTCAGAAACGATACCATTTGATTGTTCTAATTCCCATTGTGCCGGCGTAGCCGATACGAATATAGTTTGCGGCCGCAAATTATCCCATTCTTCAAACGTCAACGGTCGATTATCCACACACGATGGCAACCGAAAACCGTATTGTGCCAAAGTTTCTTTACGCGCACGATCGCCACGCGACATCGCGCCAATCTGGGGAACAGAAACATGGCTTTCGTCCACAAACAAAACCGCATCTTTCGGTAGATATTCAAACAGTGTTGGTGGTGGTTGCCCCGGCAAACGTCCCGTCATATATCGCGAATAATTTTCAATTCCACGACACGTCCCTGTTGATTCCATCATTTCGATATCAAAATTCACACGTTCACGCAATCTTTGTTCTTCAACAAATTTCATATTGTCGTGAAAATATTTCAAACGTTCTTCTAAATCAATTCTGATTTGAGATATCGCCTGCAACACAGACGGCATAGGCGTTGCATAATGTGTATTTGGATAAATAACAATTCGGTCTAATTTAAATAATTTTCCACCGGTCAGCGTATCAAATTCCCAAATTTCATCAATTTCATCGCCAAAGAAAGATACTTTCCAAGCACGATCCATCGAATGCGATGGGAATATATCCAAAGTATCACCACGCACACGAAAATCACCACGCGCAAAACCGATATCGTTTCTTTTGTATTGAATATCGACCAATGCGCGCATAACATCTTTCTCAGAAACTTTATCCCCGACATTTAACGCCAATTTCATCTGGGCATACTGTTCAGGCGCCCCAATACCATAAATAGACGACACAGATGAAACCACAATAACGTCTTTTTCTTCCAACATCGCGCGTGTCGCACTGTGTCGCATACGATCCAGTTGTTCATTGATAGCGGCATCTTTGTCGATATATGTATCTGTTGTGGGGACATAGGCTTCGGGTTGATAATAATCATAAAAAGAAACAAAATATTCGACATGATTGCGCGGAAAAAATGATTTCATTTCTGTATATAACTGCGCTGCCAAAATCTTATTAGGCGCCATTATCATCGTCGGCCGCGACAATTTTTGAATAACGTTAGCCATAGTAAATGTTTTCCCAGACCCCGTCACCCCCAATAAAACCTGAGATTTACGGCCTTCACGAACCCCATTAACCAATTCAGATATCGCCGTTGGCTGGTCCCCCATCGGCGCAAAATCAGATTCGAGTTCAAAAACACTTTTTCTGTTATTCATGTTATTTTTTTATTCACTTTATCTAATATAATTCATTATAATAAAAATACAAGGAAAGAGAATGTTTCATTTAAGACCAAAACATAAACATCGTATTTTATGGGCCACGATTGCAGGGCTGGGGTTTTTATTGCTTTTAATCTTAACAGTGCCCCCGATGATTCATTTGAATTCCCTTAAACCTAAAATCGAAGAAATCATATTAAAACAAACAGGTATTGCAGCAAAAATCCAAGGCAACGTGAATTTCAGTCTTTTGGGACAAACCACTATTGTCGCACACGATATCTTTGTTCCAAATGGCGTCATATCGGCATGCGAATTCACAATTCCATTTTGGAATATATTCAATCTGCAAAATGCGACTATTTCTGGCGATATAAATATCAAGGGTGCATCATTGATGTTTGATAAAATCACACCATTTGATATGAATACAAATGTGAATATAAAAAAATCGAAAATCAAATTCTTAAACAAAGAATACTATGTCAATCGCGCCAGACTTTCAAAAAACACATCAAAGATAAATGTTGAAACCGACCAACACAGATATCAAATAACATGTATCAATAACGAATTTTTAATAAAAAATAAAAATAATGAATTAACATTAACCGGGACATTATTCCCAGACGGTACTGCAACTGCACATATAAATATAAACGCCCAAGATATAAACAGGTGGTTTGAATTTGAAAAGCCAAAAATATCTGCACGATTTCCTATAACCGCAGACATCAAATGGGACGGCGAATACGGGATAGAATTTTCAAACATACACGCAAACGGCATCACGGGCAGTGCCACTTTGCAAGACGACGGATATAAAATCATCAAATTGCAAAATAAAAATGCAGATTACGATATGTCTTTTGTTGTGAAAGATTATGAAATATTAAGAAACGCCAGTTTTGATTTAGATTTTTATGGTAAAATAAAATTCATCAAACAAACATTCAAACATCTTTATGTAAACATTGTTGGGTTAAATAATGAAGTAAAAATAAACAGATTGATTGCTGACGATTTGGACATTCGTGGTGGAACGATTGATAAAAATGGCGCACATAATCTGTCTATTGAAATGTCGGAAAACGGTAAAAAAACAACTTGTATATTTAATGGCACACCGAACGATTGGTCATGTGTAAAATTTTCATACGACAATAAAATATTTGGTGATTTACATGTGAATCGCGACGGATTTTTGGCAACTGTGAACGGCAAAATAAAATTACCAGACACAAAAACGATTATTGATGCGTCGAAAAGATTCGGAACCAGTGGCATAATCAAATTCAATTTTTCTGACGCATCTGGAACCATGATAATTAAAAACAACAAAGCGTCTGTGACATACGATATTGTCAACAATAAAAACCTGGCTTGGCTGAATGCAGATTTACCATTTTTGCCAAAATCTATGTACAATGAAACTGGCGATTTTGTTTGGGAAAACGAAACAATGATGTTTGTCCCAAAATCTGGGGATTGGAATATATCTGTGACCAAAGACAACTTTCATATCGTTGGCAAAAATTTCAAAGTCTGGTTTCCAGACACAAATCTGAATTTCTTGACAGATTTACCATACACTTTGTCTGGTAATTACAAGAAAGGCACAATTTCTGATTTAACATTGGAAATCGCGAAACATAAATTTATCGGCACTGCATCGAATAAATCGATAACATTAAAAACAGATGTTTTAAATCTTGATTCTTTTGTTTCACAAAAATATATGAATAATTTCGAACAAAATTCATTCTTTTATCCGTCCCCCGTTGTTGTGCCGTTTAATTTTGATACAAATATAGCATTGTCTGCGAACGCTTTGATTTACCGCGACAATGAATATAATAATTTTGTTTATTCGTTAAAGAAAAACACTCAAACTTTTTCAATATCTGATTCAAATCGTGGTAATTTATTAACAACTATCAACAAAGACAACACAAATTACGCGATAAATATTCAATTAAATAAATTTGTCATTGATGAAAAATTATTACCAAATAAAATGCCGTTAAATCTGTCGAATTCCGCAATCACTGCTGAAATAAAATTGAAAACATCTGGGAAAATAGCACATGATTTTCGTGAAAATTTATCTGGAACATTTGATGCAACGTTTAATGGCGGAATTTTACACGGCCTGGGGTTCCAAGAATTTTATGCATCTGCAGACAACATAACAATATTAAATGCAGAATATGCCTTGGCCCGCGCACTGGACGGCGGCACTATGCCAATCAAAAAAATGAGAATTGTTGGAACATATAATATGGGCGATATAAATAACACACAACCAATTGCATTATCTATGCGACACATTGATGCAATCGGCGATTTAAAAATAAATGACGATAAAATGTTTGCATCTTTTAAATTGATATTGCGCGGAACATCACCAAACCCAGAACCAATCGAATTGACTGTGTATGATGACAATTATCGTGATTATTATTTGTATGAAATTATGAATAATTTTGACCCCGATTATATGCGCAGTTTTATAAAATCTCATGACAAATTTTAATAAAAAACACCTGCATAAAAAATGCAGGCGTTTTTATTTATCATTCACAATTACATTAATTCTTTTTTCTGACCTGGATATGAACTTCACGTAATTGTTGTTCTGTGACTTCACGTGGTGCACCTAACATTAAATCTTGGCCACGTTGATTTGTCGGGAACAAAACCACTTCGCGCAGGTTCGTTGTGCCTAAAATAATCGACACCAATCTGTCAATTCCAAAAGCACATCCGCCATGTGGTGGCGCACCATATTGGAACGCAGCATACATTCCGCCGAATTTTTCTTTCACAACTTCTGGACCATATCCCGCGACGGCAAACGCTTTGACCATGGTCTCAGGATTATAATTACGTAATCCGCCGCTGCAAATTTCAGCACCATTTAACACCATATCAAATTGATTTGCTTTGATTTTCAACGGATCACCGTCTAATTCACCTTTTGGCAAACTGAACGGGTTATGCCCAAAATCAATTGCGCCAGTTTCTTCATTTAATTCATACATTGGGAAATCTTCTATCCAACAGAATTTAAATTCATGCGGATTTATCAGATTTAAATCTTCACCCAATTTGATACGCAATTTACCTGCGGCTTTGGCTGCATTTTCTGGCGTATCACAAACAAAGAACAACGAAGAATTATCCCCCGCAATTTCACGCAGTTTTGCAATACGGTCTGCATCTAATTTTTTTGCAACTGGCCCCTTGGCTTCATCAGCAAAAACAATATAACCCAAACCGCCCAATCCTAATTCTTTGGTTGCATATTCACCCAGTTTATCGAACCAAGAACGTGGTTTATCTGCGCTGTTTGGTGCAGGAATCGCACGAACCACACTGCCATTTTCAACTGCATTTGCGAAAATACCGAATTCAGAGCCACGGAAAATTTCCGTCACATCACTGATTAAAATAGGATTGCGCAAATCAGGTTTATCAGACCCATATTTCAACATCGCTTCATCAAACGGGATATGTGGAATTTCTGGTGCAACAATTGCATCTGGAACAAAAGTTTTAATCAATTCAGGCATCAATTCATTACCAACCGCCTGGATATCTTTTAAATCAACAAAAGACATTTCCAAATCTAATTGATAAAATTCCAGCAATCTGTCTGCACGCAAATCTTCATCACGGAAACATGGTGCAATTTGAAAATATCTATCAAACCCAGCGATTTGAATCAACTGTTTAAATTGCTGAGGTGCCTGGGGCAATGCATAAAACATTCCATGATGATTACGACTTGGGACGATATAATCGCGCGCACCTTCTGGACTGGACACAGTCAAAATAGGTGTTTGGAATTCTGAAAATCCCATATCCCACATTTTATCGCGCAAAAATTTCATAATGCGATTACGCGTCAAAATATTGTTGTGCAGACTGTCACGACGCAAATCGACATAGCGATATTTTAAACGTAAATCTTCCGCAACAGTGTCATCATCGCCAAAGACCTGGAATGGTAAAACTTCAGCAGCGGTTAAAACTTTCCACGATTCAACACTGACTTCTATTTCCCCGGTTGGAATTTTATCGTTTTTTTGGGACGCATCACGTGCAACGACTTTACCAGTAATCTGCAACACAGATTCAGGCCGTACGCGTTCCAAATCATCATTTCCGCCGTCAATCACAATCTGGGTGATACCGTAATTATCACGCAAATCAATAAAAAGCAGCGATCCATGATCACGTTTACGATGCACCCATCCTGACAAAGTGACAGTTTCACCAACATTTGACGCATTCAATTCACCACATGTATGCGTTCTGTATTTTGATTTCAAAGAAAGCATTTTTACACCCTTGTTTGTGGCGCCCTGAAAAAAAATAGATTTTTTCGGCACCAATTCAAATCTTACATCCCGGGGGCGCTAAGATTCTTTCGCGCGGTGCCACCCCAGTTTTTTCGCTTTTTCAATTTTATACGACATTCCGCGGGCGTTAATCGCATCAACACATCATACAAAACCTTTGATACGCGATATTTTAAACCTAAAAAATATAAGTTGCAATATAAAAAACAGATTATTGCCGATATTACATTTCAATATCCA
This sequence comes from Candidatus Enterousia sp., assembly GCA_045648885.1. GTDB lineage: Bacteria > Pseudomonadota > Alphaproteobacteria > Rs-D84 > Rs-D84 > Enterousia. Next base: position 124,744 of record JAZROV010000002.1, on the reverse strand, counting down.
AACTCTGGCTTTCGCCGTCTTTTTCAACTACGATTTTACCGTCTCCAGAAACAGATTTTACAACCGCCCCATCAACCAGACCGCCAATAAAAACGAATTTTTTACGTCCTGACTGAGTTTCCAATACTTCGCCGCGCAAATTTTCATCACTACCTGTAATTTTTATCAATTTGTATTTATGTTTGCTTTCTATTCTCGGTTTATTTATACGCGGCTGAATTTTATTTTTTTCTTCACCATCCATTTTCAACAAACATTTTGCATTCCCAGAACATTTTTCACATCCGATTAAAACATCTGTATTTTCATCCAACATGTAATCGCACGCAACACATTCACCATTGGTCAACAACAAAGGTTTATCATCCGTACATACCGAATTAGCATCCATATTTTGTTTTACATTAAAATCACCAAAACCTATACTGCCTAACCCTGTACTGCCCAGACCTAATCCACCATTTATCAAATCACTGACAACGCCAGTTTTATTATTTATTACAACCCGGCGATTTAAAACATCTACCAATGTGAACATCAATGAAAAGATAATTGAAATGAATAAATAATAGACAATCTTTTTCATTATTAAAACCTTTAACTGATTAAAATCATACACAAATCAAACAAAAAATAAAAACAAAAAAGAGAAAAAACGCGAAATTTTCTTGGTATCCGTCGCGATTATATCAAAATAAAAAACGACCACAAGGGTCGTTTGTTATCTTGGTAGCGGCGAAGGGATTGTATATTCCCATTGCTTCGCAACGGGCCCCTTTCCAAATCGCAACGTTTCGAACGGCGTTTCACTTGTTCTCAACTGCTATTTTGTCGGACCAGGGTCCTCATCTTTCGCGACTATACCAAAATTAAAACCGGGATAAACCCGGTCTAAATTTTGGTAGCGGCGAAGGGATTCGGACCCCTGACCAAAGGATTATGATGTTTTGACACACAAAACCGAATAACACGCATTTATGCGGGTTGTGGCCGATTTTCTGCCACGCCAAAATTTCCCGTGTAGTCAATATGTAGAACCATGCATACAAAAAGACACTATGCGTTTATAGTTTTATCATACCCCATCGCACATTAAACCGAAACTGTAATTATGGATTTTATTTTGATTTTAAACACAAATAACACCAAACTAGAATTACGAGATTTTTATGTCTATAATTTGCATAAAAGAACCCAAAAATTCAATAAAACGAATCGGTTTTCCGGGCAAAAATAATTATTTTTAACAAAAATTGTTTAAAAATCCCACACTTCAGAGTATTTTGTACAAAAAAACTGCTGATTTCTGCAGCGAATCGGTGCCTACAAAGCGCTGTTATCGGGCTTTACAAAAATGCAAGTATAAAATGATATTTTTTCACATTTTACATATTGTTAATAAACCGGAAATACTATATATTGTGTTTGATAAATCAATATGGTCCACATGTTGATTTTGAAAGTCCCACCGAAATTCACTGCCATGAAAATCGGTGGAAAAATAAATAATCGGAAAAAACCGACTACATATCGACTTGCTTATGAGTGTATCATAAAAAAATAAGATTTGTAATAAGTTTTTTCCGATGCCATAACTCAAGGAGTAAAAAATGGCATATTTTGAAGAAAAAACTGTTGATGATGTTTGGAAGAAAGCAAAGATAGTAAACACTGAACAAGCTGATGTTTGGCGCAAAGACTATGCTGGTGCTTGGATCAAAAAATCAGAATACGGTAATTGTGAATCTCAATATGGTTGGGAAATAGATCATCAAAAACCGGTATCAAAAGGTGGTACAGATGATATTATCAACTTGGTACCATTACAGTGGGAAAATAATCGTTCTAAATGTGACGATTATCCAAAATGGAAAACATCTGTTTCTGCTGATGGGACGATCAATACATACCAAACCAAATCTTGGGAAGTATAATACGAAATACAAAACCGGTCGTTCGACCGGTTTTTTGTTTTATAGAATACTTAACAATTTTTGTATTTCATTATCTGGTGATAGGTTTTCTTGTATATATCCACCTATATTTTCCAGAAAGTTTGTTACGGAATGGAATTTCTGACGTTCTGGTAAATAAATATCTTTAGTTTCACCATAACCCTCCAAAATATGTTTTATATCTTCGCCATAGTAATAATGCATATCACGTGCTGGTTCTGAGAAATGTGCTGCACCAAAATCTATTAAACCAGTAATCTTTTTGTGTTCTGTATCAAACATAAAATTACCAAAATGCATATCAGCGTGCACCAAAACCAATTCAATAGGATAATGAATAGAGAGATATTCATATCTTTCACGAACAGTATTTATTCGTTCAATATCTGATTGGCTGAAACATTGTTTAACTTCGTCAGAAAAGTATTTGTTAAACATAGCAATATTTTGTTTATAATCACCCACAAACAACAATTTCTTGTCGTCATTGACTTTGATAGAATGTAATTTGTGCATAACTTTGCCAATTTGTCTTAGAATATCTACCTGGGTGTTTTTGTCAAAACTGTCGTGTAATTTTTTTGAATAAGTGATTCCTGGCAACAAACTTTCACCAAACACCCAACCACCATTGTTTATTTTACCGTCATAAAGAATTTTAGGGATATTAAATGACAGATTGTGGTTTATCAGTTTCAAAAGGTATATTTCGTGTTCTGTATCTTTAAGGGCTTTTTCACTTGAACCTGTAATTTTAAAAACAATGTTTTTATTAACCAAACAAGTTGCAGCCAAATTACCTTTTCCCAGAATAGAAAAATCTTGAATATTTAATTCAGGAAATGTTTCTTTGATAATTGCTAAATAATCATTCATATTCAAACCCATTAGAATTTCTTTGACATATAAATAATAACGTCGTCGTCATATTTTATATCTGTATAATTTTCTAAATGTTCATCATTTCTCCACAAACCAGTACCGTCTGGGACAAATCCGTGTTTAACATACATTCTGAATGCAGAACCATAATTACTATTTACACCAACACCCAAATAAACAGTATCAGAATATTTTTTCGATATATCTTCTGCAATATTCATTAACATATTACCAACACCATTTTTTTGATATTTCTCCAGCACTCTCATATCAATAATTTCTGGCCAACCTTTACCAGCAAATGCACCCCATTGTGAATCAAAATAGACATTGATATAACCAGCAGGATTACCTTTGTATTCAGCAACCAAGGAAACACATTTCCCGTCTGCTACGTCTTTCAATCTACGAAAATATCTAGCTGGTTGTTTGTCTAGCAACCCTTGTAAATGTTCTTCGTGGGATATTACTTCGGCATCAGATTCAACCAAATCTCTGATTAAAATATCGTTTTCATTGTAATAAATCATTATAAAAACCTTTGTTTTTCTTTTCGGCATTATATCATAAAACTGTCTAATTTACAACATATACACCGTGTAAACCGCCGTATAGTCGATGTGTAGAATTATGTAAAGATTGGACAGTTTTAACAAAATTCATGTTTTTTGGTTTTGATACTATGCGGCTCGGGATTGTTTCGCTGCGCTTCACTCCCTTGCAAAATTTGCCTGACGGCAAACTGGCGTTATCCCGCCTTTTTGCTGCGGGTCGAACCCCTTCATCGTGCTCCAAATCCCAATACCAAAATTAAAACCGGGATAAACCCGGTTTGAATTTTGGTAGCGGCGAAGGGATTCGGACCCCTGACCAAAGGATTATGATTCCTCTGCTCTACCACTGAGCTACGCCGCCAGCAGGGTGCATTATATCAAACTTTTTCTGATTTGCAACTATAATTGCAAAACAATTTGTTTTACCACTGTTTTTATGGTAAAATAACTACTCATGAAACACTCCATTTTATTTTTATTCATGGTAATATGTCCGATTATATCTTGGGCTGATTCTTGCATATTGCCTGAACGCAACCCATTCATGGGGACATACCAAAATCAAATTGCATTTGGCATTGGCCAGGGTTTTGACACTGGTATCTTGTTACCGCCCCCAACACGCCCTGTTCCGTTTTATATTGCCACATTTCAATATTCTCAACCGACGACATTTTTCCGCGTTCCTGCGCGTCGTTCGATAAATATATCTGAAACATTGGGGTTATATAAAAAATACGGCTGGGATTGGCCTGATTATACTGTTCCTATGGCATATGTGACGGAAGATATCGCCCTTTTTAAATACGAAAAAATATATGCTGGAATGGGTGCAGGCGTGGGATTACAGGCGAAAGAAAACACTCGTCTGGGTGCAAAATTACTGTTTGAATTCAAAGTATTATTTGGATACAACTTTAACGACAAATGGTCTGGGGAATTATTTATCCAACATTTTTCGAATGCCAACACTGCCGAAGAAAACCATTCATATGCTTTTTACGGTCTGGGCTTTACATACAATTATTAAATCCACAAAAATCTACCAATTTATCGGCTGTTTGCCGTGTTGAACCAGGTATTCATTCGCACGTGAAAAATGATGATTACCGAAAAATCCGCGATACGCAGACAATGGTGATGGATGTGCGCTCATCAACACCAAGTTTTGATTTTTATCAACCATGACTGCTTTCTGTTGTGCGAACGATCCCCAAAGCATATAAACAACATTTTTCTGGTTTGCCGCAACGGTTTTGATAACCGCATCTGTAAATGTTTCCCAACCATGCCCTGCGTGTGATGCTGCCGCATGCGCCCGCACAGTCAAAGTAGCATTCAACAACAACACACCCTGATTTGCCCAGGCGGTCAAATCACCATTTGTGATACTTTTGTGTCCTAAATCAGATTCGATTTCTTTGTAAATATTCATCAAAGACGGCGGCAAATCTACACCTGATTCTACTGAAAAACAAAGCCCGTGTGCCTGGCCAGGTTCATGATATGGGTCTTGGCCGATAATAACAACTTTGACATCCGTCAATGGACACAAATTAAACGCATTAAAAATATTTTTCGCCGCCGGATAAATTGTTTTCCCAGATAAATATTCACCCCGCACAAAATTGGTCAGATTTTTAAAATAATCTTTTTCAAATTCTTTGTTCAGAGCGTCTTTCCAAGACTGTTCAATCTTTACATCCATTTTTTAATTCCTTGATTAAACCATTTTGTGCGCTTTTCCATAAAACAACGTCTATATATCCGATTGGTAAATTTGTTTCATGTGCCAAATGTTCAAACATATCATCGCATAAATTTTTTATACCAAAATCTAAATTTCCGTTATCTATTTTTTGCGCTATGCGGCTGTTTCCGCCGTACAGCACTCCCAAACGCTGGATCCAAATATCGTATTTAACAACATTTTCACCCAGATTTCGCGCCAAATGATTTGCTGTTATCTTTCCAATATGCGGCAATTTAACCAGATAATTTAATTTTTCATCTAATGTTTTACAATTATAAAACCCAGTGCAATATATCTCTCGATTATCCCAAACTTTTTTAATCGCATTGATTTTATTTTTATTATTAAAAATTTTTAACAAATCGTCTACACATGGGTTTTCAGGCATTTTTTCCATTATTATCTGATGAATTTTTTTTGCAGTCTTTTGAGAAAAACCGCCCGCCAGAATTACATAGGCAACGGCAGAAGCAAATTCATCCATCGATAATTTTTTTGGATGCAACAACATTTCGCGAATTTCATCGAAAGTTTTGTCATCACTGTCCAGCCCCATTTTACGAAGCCGTGATTCTAAATCAAAAAACCAAGAAGCCGAAAACAGATTATTCATTTCTTTTTTTAAAATTGGTTATCGCAGTATATAACACAGAATTATCAGGCGATTCATCAGACGCAATCATTTCTTGTTTAATTTTTTCTCTGGCTTTGTTTAATGCATCTGCGTATCCATCAGCATGATTTTTGCCGGACACAACATCAGTTTTCTCGTCATCGAAATATTTTTTTAATTCTTTATATCTTGCAATTTTTACAGGGTCTTTGGTTAGATTACGATGATTATTTACAACTTCGTATTCCAGTTTTATATACTCTACCCAAAGGGGGTCTTTTTGTTCAGGTTCAACCCTATCAACACCGTCTTTGAAGATTATTTCGCCGGCTTCATTTATTATATAATCGTCGCTCATAATCCCCCCTTTGGTTTTATGATTTTACACATCCAGATTTGCATTCAACGCATTTTCTACGATGAAATCACGACGTGGTTCAACAACATCGCCCATCAACATAGAAATAACTTCATCTGCTTGGGACGCATCGGTCACTTTGACCTGGAATAACGAACGATGATTTGGATCCATTGTTGTTTCCCATAATTGTTCGGCGTTCATTTCACCCAAACCTTTGTAGCGCTGAATCTTTAAACCATTTTTCGCATATTCAAACGCAGTATTCAAAAGTGCAATCGCACCCCAAATTTTTTGTGATTTTGATTTAACACGCAAAATTGTAGGCTTTGCGAATGTTTCAATCAATTCATCGCGACCATTCATACGCAACCACGCACGAATTTCAGGCGAATTGATTTTATCGCGCGACAAGAAATGTGTTTCAGTCACACTGCGCAAAGTACGCGTAATTTTAATACCGTCTGCACCAGAAGATATTTTCCAGCCGCGTTCAAATTCCAATTCTTCCATATCCAACATATGTTCAGCAGCAGCAAAATTTTCAGCCGATTCATTTTCAAAAACACGATTCAAAGCCAATGCTTCTGTGAAACGCAACGGCATAATATGATTTAATGGTTGCAGATTGCCTTTCATATCATCAACCAATTCCAACAAACGTTTTAAATCAGCGCCTGCCAATTGTTGTCCGTCACTGGTTTCAATCATTCCATCGGTTGACAATTGATCCAACAAATAATCATCCATTTCACGTTCGTTTTGGATATAAATCTGCTGTTTGCCGCGCGTCACGCCGTATAGCGGTGGTTTGGCCACATAAATATACCCACGTTCAATTGCTTCTTTCATATGACGATAAAAGAACGTCATCAAAAGTGTTTGAATATGTTGTCCGTCCACATCAGCATCGGTCATAATGATAACTTTGTGATATCTGAATTTTTCGATATCGAAATCATCTTTGCCGATACCCGCGCCCAACGTAGTAATCAATGCACCAATCGTATCAGACCCCAACATTTTATCAAAACGCACACGTTCAACATTCAAAATTTTTCCACGCAATGGTAAAATAGCCTGAGTTTTACGGTCGCGCCCTTGTTTTGCGGTACCGCCAGCAGAATCACCCTCAACAATAAACAATTCACATTTTGCAGGATCACGTTCTGAACAATTTGCCAATTTACCTGGCAAACTGCCCAATTCTGGGCCTGCTTTTTTACGTGATAATTCGCGCGCTTTGCGTGCCGCTTCGCGCGCGGTTGCAGCCTCTATGATTTTATCAATAATCATTTTAGCAATAACTGGGTTTTCTTCCAGATATTGATACAGCAAATCGTTCACAGTGTTTTCCACCAACGGACGCACTTCACTGGACACCAATTTATCTTTGGTTTGCGAACCGAATTTAGGATCCGGGATTTTAACACTGATGATACTGGTTAAACCTTCGCGGAAATCTTCACCTGATAAATTGATATCTTTCTTTAAATTCTGTTCAGAAATATATTTATTCAGCGCACGTGTTAAACCGGCACGAAATCCCGCCAAATGCGTTCCACCATCACGGTTTGGAATATTATTAGTAAAACAAAGCGATGTTTCAGTATAAGCAGTTGTCCATTGCAAAACAATTTCGATATAAGAATCATCAATTGTTTTTATCATTTGAATAGGTTCAGCATTCAACAATTCTTTTGATTTATCCAGATATGTTGCAAAACCTTTTAACCCGTCTGCCGAATGGAATTCACGCACAACCTTTTCAGCCCCGCGTAAATCTTCCAATATAATACGAACATTCGCATTCAGGTATGATTGTTCACGCAACCAGACTTCCAATGTATCAAAATCGAATTTTGTTCCTGTAAATGTTTCAGGAGATGGCAAGAAAGTGACTTCTGTTCCGTGTTCGTGTGTTGTTTCATTCTTGGACACAACCAAATCCATTGTTGGCACACCGTCTGCAAACGTCATACGCGCTTCGTTTTCACCACGCCACACACGCACTTCTAACCAAGTAGACAAAGCATTCACAACCGACACGCCCACACCGTGCAAACCGCCAGAAACTTTGTACGCGCCATTTCCTTCGTTATCGAATTTACCACCAGCGTGCAATTCGCACATAATCAATTCCAGCGCAGAACGACCTGTTTCGTGATTGATATCGAACGGCATACCACGCCCATTATCACGAATTGTCACAGACCCGTCTGCATTCAACGAAACATAGACCGTATCAGCATAACCCGCCATTGCTTCGTCGATTGAGTTATTTACAACCTCATAAATCATATGGTGCAAACCATCACCACCTTCGCCTACGTCGCCGATATACATACCCGGTCTTTTTTTGACCGCTTCCAGTCCTTTTAATACTTTGATTGAATCACCAGTATATTCATTATTTACAGCCATTTAAAATTCCTTTCTTTTTGCTATGCAAAACATAGCAATTTATGTTATAATTATCAAGAAAAAATAAGAAAAAAACTAAAAAAACAAAGGAAAAAATTATGAAGTCTGTTCATGATAAATTTGCAACAACCGAAGCCAGAAAAAACATGGTAAATGTTGGCTCTTCGTTCAAACCAGAAAAAGGGTTTACCAGGGATGATTTTTTAAGCCCCAGCAAAGTCGGTGAAAAATTCTCTATCACCACAGCCGAAGCAGAAAAATTGATGAAAAAACTTTATATGCGCCAGACTGCATTCGTGTTAAACGGGCACAAATCTCCGGTTGTTTTAAAACCAAAAGGAAATGGCAGCCTGCTTTTGCACCCAATGGCACAAGCTATATTCCAACAACAACTTGAAAATCAAAAAGGCTAAACACAAATGAAATTCAAATTATTATATTTTGGCGATATTTTAACAAACCCAAAAAAACGGGCCCAACATATCGCAGACATTCGCATGCAATTCCATCCACAATTAAAAAGACTGGTTGATTTCAAACCATGGAATCATTTAACCAAATTTATGGACCCTGATGCAGACAAAAGCCCCAGCATAACCCGTCATATTGGTGGCATAGACTGGAATCCAATCATCACACCAAATTTGAAAATGATTGCAGAATTGGATATCTTGTTGATGCATCCTGAAATTGTTGGTATGCCACATTCAGATATCGATAATCGCGTTAAAACAATTCTGGACGGCCTGCGTTGCCCACAAAACGAACATGAAATTGGTCAAAATACACCACGTGATATTGGGCCTATTTATACATTATTGGATGATGATCATTTGGTCACAAAATTGACCGTGAACACCAGCCACCTTTTGGCACCAGACGTAATAAAACACCGTGGTTCAATCAGCAACGATTCTGTATTTATGTTGATTGACGTGAATGTCCGTGTGACCGAAGGCACGATTGAAAACCTGCCTTTCATGGCATAATAAAAAAGAACAGGCATCTCGAAAACGATGCCTGTTTTTTTATATGTATTTTTTTCACCTAGGTTGTCAATACGGCCGTAATTTGCTCTTGCATTGCAAAAGTTCCCAACACGACCCAACCCATAACAACGGATACCAACGCCATCCCCGCTGCATTCATAGCACTGGACAAAGATTCCATACGACGCACTGCATTTTCCATATAATCATTAGCGATTTTATTAATATTTTTATCAAAATCATTCATATCAGAATAAATCGTCAAATCACCTATGATTTCTTCACTGGGGAATTTTTTACCAGTCTGGGCCAATGCAGTTCCTAAATTATCACCGTTTGAAATATAATGCAGCGCTTCATTTAAAATATTCGCCAAATACCGATTTGAATTATCAGCCAACAACCGCATTGCATCTGGGACAGAAACGTCCGCAGAAACCATAGCAGCCAAAGACATCATCCAACTGACCGATATTTGCAGTTTATATATATTCCACGGCGGATAATTATCAAACACAGTCCGCAATTTACCAGTCCAATTTGCAAGCGATATCCATATCAAAAGAATCGCAACCCCCAAACCTATGGAAAAAGGATAAAGATATTTATTTGAAAAATCAGACGCCCAAATCAAAGATCGTGCAGACCCGTGCCAAACAATGTTGCTGCCTGCTGCCTCTGTCAATGGTGGCACCAAATAAACACCGACCATAACAATAATACCGATTGTCAACACCAACAGAAATAACGGATATGCCAGCGCAGATGTCATGGCACGTTTAATGCGACTGACCCCGTTGACAACGCGCGAAACATTTTCCAAAGATATAACCAAACTGGACATATTTCCAGACATCAATAATAACGTTTCATCTGGGGGTACCCACCCACGCGTAGCCTCAGAAAAACTCATCCCCTGTTCCATATTTTTTTGGATTTCACGCATAGCTATGGCAAAGGCTTCATCTGGTTTTTTACCATTTTGAGATTCAATCATTTCAATACGATGCAACGCATCCATCAAAGTAAAATCATTCCGTAACAATGACGCGATTTTATTACTGACCGCCATACGCTTTTGCGTATCAAATCTGAAACTAAATTTTGCCCACCAATAATCTAATTTTGTCATATTAATATACCCACGGTCTGTCCAACAATCCAACCCAACGTTCTACTTCGTCCACGCCGATGATACCTTTTAACATCAATTCTATGGCGGCTTCTTTCAATGTTCTGCCGTCTAATTTTTCAAGCCAATAGCGCAAAGCCGCTTCAGTTTCACCGGCCAGTGCGAAACTTAAAAATTCACTGTTTGTTAAAATGATTTCGCCTGCTTTGATACGCCCGATTGTTCCTGCGCCCTTGCAATTTTCACAACCTGCGCCACGAACAAACGCCTGTTGCAGTCCCAAATCACCGAACGCTTCTTTCATACGTTGATACACCGGCAAATCAGGTTTATCAATCAAACGTTCACGACAATACGGACAAAGTTTTTTAAACAAACGCATTGAAACCAATCCACGCATCATGGTTTCGTCTTTTAATTTAAACGCTTCTACCCCCATATCCAACAAACGCGTCAACGCACCCATTGCAGAGTTCGCATGCAACGTTGTCCACACATTATGCCCAGACAACGCGCCTTTGACCGTCAATTGCGCCGCAGACAAAGTACGAACCTCACCGACCATCATTGTATCAGGGTCGCTTCGCAATGCCGCTGCCAACGCTTCTGTAAATTTCGCATCACGTTGTTCTTCATTAGACGCGTTCACCACAGGCATTTGATGCGCGCCGAAAATTTTCTGTTCTGCCGGATCTTCCACGGTAATCAAATTGATTTCGTATCTGTGTTCTTTCAACATCAACGCCATATTATGCACCAGCGTTGTCGATTTACCCGAAGATGTAGGCCCTGCAACCACAACCAAACCTGTTGGCGCCGAACGCAAACGCATCAATAATTTTTGTTCATAATCATTAAATTCCTGTTCGGTTTTGATACCTTCGCTGGGGTTATCATAAAGCAAACGCATAACCAAATATTGACTGCCGAACGCAATCGGGTTAAATTGCATACGAACCCCCAACACAGCCGACGGCAAATACAAATCACGCGTACCACGCAATGGGGTTCGACCGTCTTTCTGGGCAGCCTGGTATTCATTTTGTGCATACGAAGAATTAGATATATCCGCAGACGCAAATGCCGCACGAACAAAAGATTCCCCCCATTGAGAATTATATTCCAAAACCGGTTGCATACTTCCATCAATACGGAAATAAATTGTTGTCTGGTCTGCAACTTCAACGTGAATATCAGACACCTTTTGAGCGGCCGCACGCGCGATAATATCAACAAAATCTTTCTGCATCTGGTTTTCATAATCAAAACGTGATGCATCTGCTTCGCCAATACGTTGATCATTTGTTTTATAAATATTTGACAACAACGCCAAATCAGAATAAAACGGCTGTTTTGTTACAATATTATTACGATGCAATAAATCTAAGAAAGCCAACACGCGACCATCATATCGATGTGTTCTGGATATAATTATTTCACCACCAGAAAAATACGCAACCAATCCTTGGGTGTCTTTTGACAAAGCATATTCCGCAGATGTCGCCGTCAGCAATTTATTATCATTTGAAAACAAATATTCCAAAATGTCTTTACTGCCCGCGTTCTCCAACCCGGCTGGCACAGACGGTTTATTTGACATTTCTACAAAAGAATTATCTTCGTTCGCCATATTTTATTTTCCAACATTCAAATTTTCTGAAACACCATCTTTTTCAAACACAATTCCGTCGTTTAACGAAATAGATTTGACAGTATATCCATCTAATTGCTTACCAACTGCTATGCGTTTATTTTGACCCGTTGCAATATCTTGAATTGTAGCCTGTAATTGATTACCAACACCAACAACATTTAATAATTTATATTTACCAACAATCTGCACAGATGTATCGACTGGCTCTTCTTGTCTTTTTGGCGTTTCTCTTTGTACAGGTGCTTCTTCTACCCTGTTATCCAACGCTTCCATTTTGCGTTTCAATTCCATGGTTTGTTCTTCCAATTGAGCCTTGGCCAATTCTAATTCTTGCTGTTGACGGTCTGCACGCCCAGACATATCTTCTAATTCTTGTTGGATTTTGATTTTTTCTTTGTTCAATCTGTCCAACGCCAAATCTAATTCGATACGGTCTTTTTCCAATTGCATAACTAATTTTTCTTGTTCCAGATTTGTAATACGTTCAAACAAAGAACCTTCTACCTGGTAATCTTCCAACGCCTGGGCAGAAATTTCATCTGGACTTCTTTCTTCAATAAAAACTTCTTCGAATTCTTCTGCATACGCATTGACACCAACGCACACACAAAATACACCAAAGCACAAATAAAAACAGATTTTCTTTAACATTTTTTCACCTTTTTATTTTGTATAAATAACAACGTTGTAATTCCAGATTCTATCTCTTGCATCCCACCCAACAGATTTCATATAAACACCATCAAAATCATTAAATATCTGCATAAATTCAGACGGCACTAATTTAGAACTCGCGCTGACTTCTATAAAATTCACAGTTGCTTTTTCTTTATTATTACGAATAATTTCATTTGATGCCCTGATACCCGCTTTCATATTTACCTGTTGAAAAACAGAAACTATGTCACGCATAGCCGTTTCTTGGTCACGTTCATCAACCGAAGAATGTGTTTTTAATGCCGGCAATTTTGCACGCACACGAATTTCATTATCAGATACCTGGTGCACTATACCGCCCGGCATAACATCACCACCAACCAAATAAAAATCATTTAATGTTCCAAAATCACGCGTAAAGACCACAGATACATGTTCTTCGTCACACATTGTATTTTTCTGGTCCCAACCCATCACAGGCTGCATCACAAACCCGGTTGCTTTATAACAAAGCCGCGCCCGTTCCATGACATCGGGCAAATTATCATATGGATAAACCAATGCAGATTTTACAATCTCAAACTCTTTGTCTAATTCTTGGTTTTTCGCTTCCAATTGCTTTTGATATTCGGCCATCAATTCAGGATTCAACCCTGTGCTTTTTGGCGCAGACATAGATTTAAACAACGGAGAATAAAGAAAATACAAACCAACACCCAATAAAATTAAAAACAAAACAATTGACGGCGCGACAGATTTTACAATACTGATTTGACGCAACCGTGCCACAGATTCATTTTTCACAATATCTTGCAAAAATTTTTCCTGGGAACGAGGCATACCCCAACTTGACGGGGCAAACAACGCCCCCCAATCTGGCATATTTGATAATTCAGCGTATAATTTTCGGGCATCGCTTTCTTTTTCCACCAAAACATCACGAATAATAACACCATTACGCACCGCAACCAGATAAAACCGATTATCTACACGAAAAACACCCAAAAATGATGAAAATTCAGGAAATGCGTTCATAACCTCTGCCGCAGCAGTATTCATTCCCGACCGAACACCGTCGCGCGATTCTGCCAACCCGATCATCGATTTATATTCGGTCAACAGAGTATATTTTTTATCGCTTTTTGCGACCAATTGTCGCGCATAAAGATACGGTGTCACGCCCGGATTTACAGGCTGCCAAAAAAGACCTGTTGCATATTTTCTGCGACGAACGGTTATGACTTGTTTCATCAATTCTCTCTCTATGTAAATTTATTATACATAAACGCGAAAAAAAAAGAAAGACGAAAATTAGATAAAAACACACTTATCTCACTATAAAAAACTTATTTTTTACAGTTATAAACTTTTGCTTTTATTTTATAGGTATGTTTTGGCCCAAATATCGCCCCGATATTTTCAGCAATATCTTGTTTTTCGATGTAATAAGTATCCCCAAAACCGTTTTCTTCCACGATTCTTTTTTCCACAAAATCGAACGCGTCTTGTTCAGAATACCCCGAAAAATCAGATTTAATAGCATACAAAAATTCACAATTTGTTGGTTCTTGGTTTACCCTTATTAAACCCGTGCCTTCTTTTGTTGATTGTGCACAAGACGCCAACAAAACACCAAAACAAATAAACATTATTTTTTTCATCGCCTTTCCTCCTTAAAAAAATTTTTTATTCTTCAATGATTTCATAATTAGATTTATCACTGAATAATTTTCTTAACACCAAATTGTTTAACGCATGCGAACCTTTAACCGATTCCAACGTACCGTAAACAAATCCAGAACTGGTAAACATATCGCCAACAGCATCTATTATCTTATGCCGCACAAATTCATCAGGATACAGCAATTTATTCAATGTTCCGTCTCCTGAATCATTTAACGCGATAATATTGTTTTCATTTGCGCCACGTGCCATACCGTGTGCCTTTAACCATTCCCATTCAGAATATTTTCCAAACGTTCTAGATTTCGAAATATTTTTCACAAAATTATCAACAGATTTTTTTGTTCCGTCCAACACACAAGAAAACGATTGTGTCCCGATAATTTTATCAGGATAAACCAACGTCGCATTGATAAATAATCCTTTGTCATTTGGCGACAATTTAACGAAACCATTTCCGCGCCGACCAACTGTATGGTTTAAAATTATCGTCTTTAAACGGCGCCAAAAAGGTAATTGTTTTGCTAATTCATTTCTGTGTGCAACAACTGTCTTTTTAACAATGATTTTTTTCATTTTTGTTTTTTTACCGACTGCGTCTTTCAACGCATTGTAAAATTCATAGGCGCTGCCGTCTAAAATCGGGGTTTCG
Source organism: Candidatus Enterousia sp. (assembly GCA_045648885.1). Lineage (GTDB taxonomy): Bacteria > Pseudomonadota > Alphaproteobacteria > Rs-D84 > Rs-D84 > Enterousia. The sequence continues at coordinate 109,438 of JAZROV010000002.1, read as the reverse complement.
GGGCCATTGATTTCGATAACAGCACTGTCCACACCTAATAAAAACAATGTCGCCATCAAATGTTCAATTGTTTGAACATGTGCGCCATCTTTTTTGCCAATCGTAGTATTACGCATAAACGTATCACCAACATTATCAAATCTGGCAGGAATTAAATCAGCACCCGGCATATCAACACGTTTAAAAAAAATCCCATTTTTCTTAGATGGCAAAACAACCAAATCAACTGGCAACCCAGAATGAATACCAACCCCGGATATTTTAACTTTTTTTGTTATTGTTGTCATGTATCCTTTCCTTTATCCAATCGTAAAAATCTTTTTCAATTTGAATATTTAATTTCGAAAAAGCAATTTTTTCTTTTGCCCAATCTGGTAAACGAACCCAATCTTTTTCAGTCGTCAATAAATGCGCATGTTTTTCATCTGCCAATTTAATTAAATCGTGAATATCTTGGTCAGTGTATTGATAATGATCTGGGAAAACACGTTGCGCCACGATTTTACATGGTGTATTTTCAAAAAATTTTTTTGGATATCCGATACCTGCAAAAGCAACCACAGAAGTTTTTGCATTATACGGACAATCTTCGTTTGTCGTCGCATAAAAAATAGGAACATCAGTTGGCAAATAAAAATTTTTTGCGATTTTTTTTCTTTTTATAACGATAATGGCATCTGCGCGGTTTATAGCTGTCGGTTTTTCACGCAATGGGCCCGCAGGCAACAAAAAACCGTTTCCAAACCCCAAACTTTCATCAAACACCAACACAGAAATATCTTTTTTAATAGACGAATTTTGAAACCCATCATCCATTATAATCGGGGTATTTGATTTTTGTTTATTTAATAAAACCAGATTGCTTTTACGATTTCCAACATGCACTAAAATTCCATCATTCATCAACATTTTGGCTTCGTCCCCAACATTATCAGTATATTTTGTCTTTTTGTATCCGCGCATAACCACCGGCGCATCAAAAAAACGAGCCATCTCACGAACTAACGGTGTTTTACCAACCCCCCCAGCCAAAATATTGCCAAAACAAATAACAGGACGACGCGATACATATTCACGATTTTTCCGCAAAACAAAAACACATCTGGACGCAACATAATACAACCCAGAAAGCGGGTAAAGTAAAAAACTTATTAAATTTCTTTTTAAAAACCAATTTGGTGTTTTCATTTTTTCTCGCTAAAATTCTCAGGTGTTAAATCTTGCTCTACTGTAAAATCAGTAAATTTTCTGTCCAAATCTCGCGCCTGTTTGACCATTAAATCTTCCAGATTTTTACGAATTTTTTCAAACTCATTTGTCTTTGTCTTGGCATCTATGAATATAGGCGTTCCGACATTTCCTGCGATAATCGAAAAAGGTTTAGCCAGCAAATACCGATCCCAACGATTTAAAAACCACGGCCGCGAACACGAATAACAAACCGGTATTATCGGCGCACCAGTCATCTTGGCAAAATACAATGCCCCATCATGAAACCGCATAGACGGCCCATTTGGCCCATCAGGCGAAAAGGCTAAACAATTTTTCCCCCCACGCAGGGCAGCCACCCCTTTACGCAGCACAGAAACGCCACCATCACGCGATGATCCATAAATAGTCTTTAACCCGAATAATTTTTCCATTTTGGCAATCGCCCGACCGTCTTTGCGTTTATCTGCAATAATATACCCCCGAACACGCGCCAAAGATATAACCGGCGACAACATCATCGTCCGCCCATGCCAAAACACAAAAATCGCAGGTTTTTTGGCGTATTCATGCAAAATTTCCAGTCCTGACATTTGCTTTTTAGATGTAATGAACACGAACCAAATCAGCACATAATAAACCAGCGCAGCCGCCCATTGAACGACGCCCCAGCCATAAAGCAATCTAAAAAATTTTTTAATTTTTCTTTTGTGTGATTTTTTCATTGAACACACCCCACGGGGGAAAGTCTAGCAACAAAACAAACACAATGCAAGCATTGGCAATACGTAAAAAACAAGAATAAAAACTTTTTATTTGACACCTTGACAAAAATGGATATAATACACAACTGTCATCGCGGGATAGAGCAGTCCGGTAGCTCGTCAGGCTCATAACCTGAAGGTCGGTGGTTCAAATCCATCTCCCGCAACCAGTTAAATGAAAAATACACCCCTGTGGTGTATTTTTTATTTAATGTGTGTTGTGTTGAATTTGAGCCACCGAGATAAGGTGGTTCAGTGCAAGGATTAGGCAGACGACAGTATGCCGGTTTGCGTGAAACGCAAAAATCCGCCGCCAATGAAGCGAAGCGAAATAAATCCATCTCCCGCAAGATTACCTGAACTGTTTAATTACATTTAAAACAAGATTTTTTCTGATATCTTTCGACAAAGCCCAATACAAAACGATTAATTCCAGCGTTTCTGTTCTGTACATTTCATTTATGTTATCAAAGAAAAATTCAATTGGAACATTTAATACATGACTTATTTTGAACAATCGCGAACAAGATATTCGATTCACCCCAGATTCATATTTTTGTATTTGCTGAAAAGAAATGCCACACATCTGTGCCAAATCAGATTGTGTCATTCGAAGCATGATTCTGCGCAATTTAATACGTTTTCCGATGGTTTTATCTGTATCTGTAATATAACCACCCTTTCCGGACATATCTATACCCCCATAAAACATAAAACCACCATAAAAATACCTGGTGGTTGGAGTTCACTAACAAAGTACAGAATTTGTTGTGCTTATTCAATATATTCGCACACTCCAACCAATGTTGGAGATTTTTTCAGTCATCGCTGACTTCTGTACACAAGGGTTAGTGATACCCAAACGACAGAACACCTGCCGCTTAAGAATAATATTACATTTTATTAATAAATTGTCAAATTGATTTGTCCAAAATTCATTCAATCGGTGCATCGGGCGATGGCTTAGCATCAGACGATTTCAAAACTTTATTTTTTATCCAACGCGCTATTTTAACTTTTGTTTTTGCTGCAAACACTTGTGAAATATAAACATTTTTCACAGCCGCTCCTAAATGTCTGGGATCTGGTTTTGCAACGAATGGTTTTTCTATATGTAATCTAATTTGAACCGCTCCATAACCAATTACTGTTTCTGGTATTTCAACCGCATAATTATCGTCTTGGCATGACAAACACCATGTTGTTAATTCTGAATTATTTGCATATACTGTTACCTTTTGACATTCATCTGATTGTTCAAAAATTCCGTATCCAAAAATATTCAGTTGTAATTTTTTATCCAACGCATCTTCTATAAATAAATTCAAATAAGCATCATTTCCATCGGTCCAAGTAAAATCTTTTTCTTGCGATGACCAACCAGTGCCAGTATAAAGTTTGGAATTTCCACCAGCATTAAAATATATTCTGTCGCCAATATGATAATGTTTGTAATTATTCGGATTTTCTTGACTAACTTGCGATAAAACTAATCTTTTCATTCCCAAGCCTAATTTACGGGCATCAGACGATAGTTTTAATTCTTTAGGGCTTTTTGCATCAGGAATTTCAAATTTAATAGTCATCTTATTATCATCTGTTTCAAAATCAACAGGCAAATCAAATGCATAAGTTCCGGCCTTACTAATATTCCACTTTGTTACAAATTTATCGTTTACCAAAACATTAACAGTTTGTTTTTTTATTTTCTTAGTCAAAAATGGGTTGATATCAAACGTGGCACGCACAAAATAATCTTGAACTTTATTATATGGAACAACAATAGATGCTGTTCGCCCATCGGTCCACGTTCTGTCTGTTTCCGGATGTGAAAAACCTGTTGTTTTATATTCAGATATATTCCCATTTTTATTAAAATATATGATTAAATCTTCTGGACCAGCTTGTTTTGTTTCGACAAACACAAAAAATAACAGTATCGTCAAAACGAATATGAACCCCAAAACAAGAAATAATAACTTTTTTTTCATAATTACATTATCCAATAATTATAACTTTAGATTTAGCATACAAAAATAAATGTATACAATCAAGATTTATATAAAAAAACTGCATACGCCAAACGTATGCAGTTAAAAATTTTTAATACGGATAGGTTTGTTTTATTTCTGCAACCTTTTGTGCGCGTTCTAAAATTAAATCTGATATTTCCGAAATAATTTCTTCTGATTGTTCTTCATCACGCAGCCGAGATATATGCGCAGTTATTGGATCTATTTCATCACGATATGCCATCGCACGTTTTTCTCTTTGTTCTTCTTTTGTCGGAATTGGGATTTTGGATTTTAATAAATATTCACCATTATATTGCCCAAAATCTTCACAAACACAGGTATCATCTGCTTCCACAGTATCTTTCACAATACATAAAAACTCTGAATCGGTATCGCTGATTGCTATAATTTTATTATCTTTTATTGCTTTAAACATTCTATTCTCCTATTTTTCGCCTTGCGCATAAATAAATAAAAATGATACGCTTGATAAAGTTCCATCATAGTGAACCTGAACTATTTCACCAGCATATGTGGGATATAATGGAACAATACAATATTGGTTATTTGCACCAGAACGAACTTGGGATTTCTTTGCAGTCCCATCTGTTGCAACAAGTCGAACTGCATACCCATTAGTTGGAACAATTGCTTCTAAATAAAACCAACCATTTGCTGGTGCTTTGTATGTTGAATCCGACGCCCCTAATGTCAAAGATATTTTTTTACCTGATGGCATACTCCAACCTGCAACAACACCTTTGTCACCATAACTTAACGAATGAAATGTTTGTTTTAGTTTTATTCCTATAGCCGGTTGAACACCACTGCCAGCTGCAAAAACATCGAACGCGTATAATCTAACCTTTGGTATGGCAACCCCATTGACTATTTGATACATAATATTTTCGTCTGGATTATACCAATCACCATTAGAAAAACTTGGTTTGGTGTCCTGTTCAACATACGTTGTATAACTGGCAGGAACTATACCGTCTGAATTCATAACATATTTTGAATTATATGTATCTGATATTTTTACAGATGATATAGAAATAGTTGTATTTTTCAAAGTTCCATCTGAATTTTTTCCATTTGGAGCCAACCCTTTGACACCAGGTAAAACAAAAACCTTAGCACCAATAAACCCAAAACCATTAAATATTTGATCAATGGACGATATAGTATTTCCTGAAACAGTCACTATCGCCAAAGGCAATGAATATGTATCTGGCAAACTAGAATAATCATACGTATTAGTCAAAGCTGTCGTCAAACCAGTTCCATCATAAAACACAAAATAACTACCATTCGTTGTTTGTGTAGTTGTTAAATCAGATGAAACAGCAATACTTGGTGTAGTTGTGTCTGTTTTCAGATAACATTTACTACCAGCCTTTAAAGTCAATGTCCCATCAGATAATTTTAAATTTATATCTTGTGGAATACATGTAATACAATTCGTTATATTTGAATAAAATTTATCCATTGACATAATTTCATTACCCCCAACCGTAACCCCATCATGTACACGCAGAGTTTTGTTTGTTGTATCCATAGTAATTTCGCCAATTGCACCGGTAAAATTATCGTGTTCAGCGGCACTGCCGCGCCGGATTTGTATTTGTCTAGACATTATTTCTCCTTAAATAATAAAAAAACGCCTGATAAAAAACCAGGCACAAAAAAACAGCGATGATACAAATCACCGCCTATGTTTGGTATTATATCACAAATTGGTTAAAAAATAAACAAAATTTTTAAATATTATCAACAATGTGTTTATTTAAACTTACCAATTCTGGATGTTTGTCATAATAAGCATATGTCGCTTTTATAAAATCAATTGTATATTTTGTATTGTACCAACTATCTGTTATTTCTAGTTTTAACTTTTTTTCGACACTCGGCAATATTGGTGTAACCCAATCATTCAAAAATTCTTTTTCTATATTTTTAATAATATATTTTTGATTATCATCTTTCGATAACACATATTCGTTTTTTTGCCATTTTTTACTCCGTATACCCAATCAACATTGCATGAATACCAACCGCATAATTACACGGTTCTGTATCAACAACTTTGAATTTATAACCTAAATTTAAAGATTCAATAAGCGGTTTTATTTCAAAAAAATCTTTTGGTGTATGATATATACAAATCAACAACAACGGTTTATCACGTTTAATTGTTTCTAAGGCCCCTTGAATTACTTTATATTCCATACCTTCTACGTCTAACTTTATACATGATATAGTTTTATTTTTTGCAAAATTATCCAATGTTGTGACTTTACATTTTTCACCCATAATTTCTGTAATTCCGTTTTTATCGCCCAAACCCTCATTTATTGCTTCGGCTTTTGAACAATTATTTATTGTCAATGTTTCTGCCATATCGGCAAATGTATTTTTAACTGGTTCAAACGCATAAATTTTTTTAACAAAATCATATTCAGCGAACATCAACGCAGAATCACCACTACAGGCACCACCGTCTATGATACATCCATTTGATAAATGTCTTTCTATAATTTTATCGTCAATAAATTTTAAACCATTTTTGAAAAAGAACACTTCTGGTTGAAAACCAATTTTGTTCACAATTTTATATTTTGAAACATCATTAGTCCACGCTAAATGTTTTTGATATAATTCCATTCCAGAAAATTTATATTCATTTTGTCTGCGATACATTAAAAGATTCAATATATCAACACTGTCTTTGGATAAACCACAATATAAATTTTGCAATTTGTTATTATTTAAATCTTCTGAGATATACTGCAACCATTCATTTTGCATAAAACAAGTTGTGTATTTATTGAAATCATAAAAACTTTTTGAATCAAACCCAGACAATATGACATCTGCATTTGATTCAATACTGATAATACCATAACTTAATTTTCTAGTATCATTACCAACACCTAATTCAAATGGTGAAATTTGGTTTGGGGCAACAAAAGATAAAATAATTTTATAATCATGTTTTATCAAATCTTGATATGGTATTTGTACCAAAATCTTTCCAGACACATTTACAAATTTTTGATAAAACTCATCATTGATAAATACAATTAGATCTTGTTCTGATTTGGTATTAAATCTAGAAATATCAATTTGAATATCAACGTCATTTTTTATACTTTTATCAAACCGCAAATAGATATTACATGTTTCATTTATCCATCCACCCCAATCTTCTATGTTGTATAAACCATCAATTAATAATTTATTGTCGCATATTTTAAAATATCTGACTTTTTCATATATATTTTTAATATAATCTTTAACATCAGATTGCAAAACATCAAAGCGTGCATCAACAGTTTCAGACAACAATTGAACAGCGCGGTTTAAATTATCCGTTTGCGTATTCAAAGTATATTTTTTTAAATTTGAATTTATTTTATCAATTTGATTTGCATTTTTAATATCAGATTCATTCAAAATTGAAAATTTTTTATCTATCGCATCAGACAGCATCCGCAAAGCCGCATTTGATTTATCAATTTCAGATTTTATTGAATCTGAAACCACAGATAATAAATATTCTGCTATTTCTTTAATTGGCTTTCGGTGTTGCCAAATACATTTTCCAAATAAAAAATATTTTTTACAATATGGCGTTTCTTGTTTTTTTAACATTTATGTTTCTCGTCCATGATATTTTTTACTTCTAACGATTTAAACCCTATCGTGATTTTGCGTCCATCTGCAGATAACCCTAAATCCTTTGGTGATTTTACATCTGTATATTTAAACATTATGTGCAATCTTTCTGATTTAGGCAAAACAAGACTGATTTTTGGAATTTTTTGTCCTGCTTCAAAAACATATTTATTTTTTCTGTGACCATTCAGATAAACTGTCACGATTTGTTTTTCTTTACCTTTGGCCCAAAAAGGTTTCACATCAAATTCTGCAATATATTTATCATCGGTTTTTAATAAAAAAGATGTCGAATCACCACGCGACCACGCACCCCATGCTTCACAAGCAAACATCCCTTTCAAGACAAACTTTAACATCCTAGCAGTGCTGTAAAAGCCCGGTTTAATCGGAATATAAGTTTCGTTCAGTTTTTGTTTAAAAAACACCGGTATACCGAACAAACGAATACTATCATATGTATTGGAAAAAAACGGTATCACAGACAACAATAAAATATCTTTTAATTTATTGTCTTGATACCTGATACGAATCAAAGGCAAAAAGCCAAATAACAAATAACGTTTAATACCATATTTCAACTTCGTTTTCATCAACAGCAATAAATCAAACAAATAATATTTTTTCACAAAAGGCATACTATTACCAATAACTGAAAAATTTTGTTTTTTTGAATAGATATGATTATTTAATAAAATATCAAAATATTCTTGTTTCCATTCTGGCCGTTCCAATTTTGCACCCAACTCAATAGCTTCATTTAATGGAATTCCAAGAAAATTATTGTTAACCAATCTGTTGATATCATACCGACTAAGCCCATGATATTGACCATATTCAGAAAAAAACTTTTCAATTTCGTTCTGATTCGCTAAATACAGAACATTTTCAACATGCTCAGTTTTTTTACTTAAATTGTTTGTTTGTTTTTTCATGATTTCACCACTGCCTTTTTATTAACACTTATGAATTATCAAAGACTTAAATCCGATTCCCAAAGAACGCTTATCATTACTGATGCCAAGTTTATATGGAGATTTAGCATTACGTACAACGAAATAGATTTTGCATATATTATTGTCGTCACAATCTTGCTTAGTAATTTTAATTTCTGGTGCATTAAATGTTTTGCCATATCTGAATTTCCATTGTGTTTTTCGTTTATTATTAGTAAACACATCTACAATTAAATTTCGATGCAAATCATTGACATATCCAGAACAATCAAATTTCAAAACAACCTCACTTTCATTTGGTAATTTAAAAGCCATCGCGCATTTTTTATCAACACTCCAACATCCCCATGGTTCAGCGCCAGCTAAACCATATACATGCATAGGCATATCATTATTGAAAATAATTTGTGTATCATATTGCAGCGCTGGTAAATCAGATAAATCATATTGAAAAACATCATTATAGATATTATCTGGCGATTTTAATAAACCATCAATAATATGTTGACGAATATCTTGCTGATATGCGAAAAATTTTGAATGTTTATCTTTTTTATCTTTTTCCAATTCAAAATTATGTTTTAAATAATATTCAATCGAATTTAAAACACCATCAACATCGTAAAAGACATTATAAAGTTCGTCATTTTTAGATTCGACATTTAAATCATTTTCATAACTATCTGGCGATAATTTACAAAGTTCATCACCTGCATCTATGTGGAAGAAAACAACAGGTTTATCTTTTATCATAAAATCGAAACACATGCTGGAAAAATCAGTAATCAACATAGACGCTTTTTGTTTGATTTCACCAATATCTTTATCTGCGATAAAATTGATATGCGACAAAGTATTTTTTATTGTTTTATTATTTATCATTTCGTGATGAACTGCTGCATATAATTTTACGTTATGTTTTTTCAGCAAATCATTTAATTTTTTTGAATTTAACAATCTGCAAACATTTTCATAATACCGTGTCTTAGCAATCGCATCTCCCGATAATTTTCTTAAATAATCTCGGAAAGTAAAGAACACAAAAATTATTTTTTCTTCAGATTTCTCTTTCATTAAATCCCAACGAGACAAGCCCGCAATAATTGTATTTTTATCGTCATAGCCATAATAGTTTTTGAATAAATCGCGTTCTGTTTCATTGCTGAAAATTATTTTATTAAAATATTTTGGACTGATTGACATATCACCCAAAAAACCCAGTTTAAGATAATTGATACCATGTTGTGCATAAACAGTTGTGATTTGTCCATTACAAATCTCGCCATCTGGATCAAAAGAACCAATAACCTGGAATGAATCAATCCAATATTTTGCACGTACCATTTTCCAAAGCAAACACCAATTTAAACGACCATGTTCAACCGGAATAATATTGTTCGGATATTTTTTTGCAATCTCGTCAAATTGTGCGTTTAATTTGTTTATAATATAATAACTTTTATCTTTATATTTTGGATGTGCCTGTAAATATTCAAACAAAGCAAAACTATCGGTCAATTCGGCAGTATTATTAAATGTATTATCAACCAATAAAAATTTATTTCTTTTGAATATTTTTTGTTTATTTGCAAATTTAAACATTATATTTTGCAGTATATTTCTTTTCTGGGTTAAATTATTTATTTTAAAAATAGGCAACCCAAACAAATAATATTTTTGAAAATATAATGTTTTTCTGATTTTAAACACTGTGATACCAAATATTTTTAAACGCACGAAATCTTTGGTTTGTTCATATTTAAATAACCGAAAAACATCAAATAAATTAAAAACACAATTTATTTCTGTTTTATCTGGAACACGTATATTGCGCAAATGATAATCAGATAAAATATTAAAATATTGTTTAACCCATTCTGATTTTTCAAGTTTAGCACCTAATTTAATAGCATCATCAATAGGCAAAGAACAAAATCTGTTTAAAATCAAATTTGAACAATCGTCTTTTGTTAAATTATGATATTGCCCCAACTCTTCAAACAAAAGCTCTTTTTTATCTTGTTCTACAACAGCCATATTATCATTTGAAAAACCACCATCGCGAAAAGTTATAATTTTTCTATCCAACACGGCAATTTTTTTATTATGTTGTTCCAAACGACAAAAAAAAGCATTATCCGCACACACTTTGTATTTTAATTTATACAATCCTAATTCTTTCATTACGTCTGTTTTAATTAAAAATGTTTGATGACACGGGAATTGCGGTTTCCATGGTTGGAAATTTCCTTTTCCTGGCCATACATTTATAACCGCCAAAGTTTTTGGGTTAACACGCACAGCATCAGCATAAACAGCATCTGCATTTTGTTCTTCTGCTTTTTTCACTAACCATTCAATCGCATGTTCATCAGAATAAAAATCATCACTGTTCAAACAAACTACATATTTTCCTTTGGCCTTTAAAATACCTTTGTTCATAGCATCATAAATACCCTTGTCTGGTTCAGAATAGTATTTAATAAGGCCTTTTTTTTCATATTCTTTTAACAAATCGATTGTGCCATCGGTCGAAGCCCCGTCAATCACAATATGTTCAATATTTTTATATGTCTGTTTTTGAACAGATTCTATTGTTTGCGCAAACGTTTCCTGCCGACCGTTTTTAATCAGGTTAAAAGAGCCTGTGACCACAGTCACCAATGGTTTGTTTGATTTGCGTTTTTCAATTTCATTCATTTTATTTAAAATAATATCAACGGCAGATTTCCATGAAAATTTTTTAGAACGTGCCAACCCTTTTTTCGCCATTGATTTACGATATTTTTCATCAAAATAATATTTTTCATACGATGCAACATGTTGTTCGTCACTGTCCCAATCTATCATTTGACCCGCCCCACCAACAACTTCTGGCAAACTGGTATTATTTGATGTAATCACAGGACATCCGCAAGACATTGCCTCTAATGGCGGCATACCGAAACCTTCGTATTGCGAAGTATAAACAAACCACAACGCGTTGGAATATAAAATTTCCAAATCAGCATCATCAACATAGCCTGCACGAATAATTTTATCAGAATATTTTTGATAATCTGGAACTTCCTTTTCTAATTTTTCAACAAAACCGCTCCACGCACCACCGCCCAAGACATAAACCAAATCATTGATTTTATTTTTTTTTATAAAATCCAAAAATGTTTTTACAGCACGAATTAAATTTTTACGTGGTTCCAGCGAACAAAGGGAAAAAAGATATTTTTTGTCGGTTGGTATATTATATTTTTTGCACACAGCCGCTAATTGTTTTGCTTTTGTATTTGGTTTATATGGTAAATTTGTCGACAAAGGTATTGTTGTAATTTTATCACTATCTAAATTTGGACAATACCTTAAAAAATCAGATTTAGTATAATCAGAAATTGAAAAATAGAAATCTTGTAAATTTAATGAAGCCACCAATTGTTCAAACCAACCTGTAGACCCAGATTTAAAATACATTGGAAAAATCAACGGAGTCACATCATATAATATTGTATAATTCGAAATATTTGGATATTGTTTCACACAATCCGGTATTTTTTCCAATGGCGATAAAAATGCATCTATTGATGACATATCATCTCGATCTGTCACAACAGACATAGATTTTGCACCTATTAAACTAATCAATTGATCTGATAAATTTGCATCTTCACATGGTAAAAACATGTGTATGTTTACATTGTTTCTTTGCGTTAATTCTTGAAAAACATTTTTTGTTACGAAAAAAATACCGTTACGCGTACCCTTAGATAAGCCCCATTTTAAAGTGCGTCCATCAATCAATATGTTTAATTGTTTTTTCATTTTATTCTCTTTCATTTATTAACAACAAATACACGTTTCATCAAATCTTGCACATTTGTTTTAGAAAAATGCGTTTGAAAATATTCGTATTCTCGATCTTTGATATTGTTATAAAACTTTTTATCTGTGTACAATTTTTCCAAATACTTTGCAAACTGATGTGGATCATCGGTTACTAAAATTCCATTATTTGTTTTATCTGGAAAACCATCAACACCGGCACTTCTGGACACAATTGGTATATTATGTGACATGGCCTCTATGGTTTTAATTTTCATACCAGTCCCTTCATACAAAGGCACCATTGCTATCTTTGTTTTAGAATACAAATCTTCCAAATTATTAGCATAATCAATTAAATTAAAACCTAAATTTTTCATTTTGTCTATATATTCTGGATTATTTGTTTTCAAAAACTGCACTATACGTCCGCAAACTGTTATCTTTATATTTTTGCTTAAATGCGGACAAACCTCATCAACAAACCATTGCAGACCATGTAAATTATACGGATTATATGCCGCCAAAAATAATACATCTATATCTTTATGTTTTTTATTATCATATCTTATTGCGTTCAATGGATGTGGCATAAAATAAAATTCTTTGTTTTGGAAAAATTTTTGCCAAAACAACATTTCATCATATGAAATACACATAAATTTATCAAATAAACCATACGATTTATATTCACTTGCAAACGCATTTGCTACAATATTTGCAGTTGTTGGTAAATCTGCAACAGTGTTTAAAAATTTTTGCATAAAATTGCTATCTTGACAATGATACACAGCAACAGTATCTGGAAATAACTTTTTACGATTCAACAACAAATTTGCCCATTGTATGTAATGTATATCAATATAATCATATTTATTTTGTGTAACTATTTTTTCAAAAAATCTGCGGGTAAAATCGTTAACCCAGTTTATATCAGATGCATGCACATCCCACGACGTTTCATATTTGGTTGAATTTTTATAATTTGCAAAATAAAAATTATCTATTAATTTTTCACGTTTATTTAATTCTGCCAAATCACCAAATGCATTAAAACTAAACAAATCTGCTGAGAAAAAATCAATTGCATAGCCCATTTTTTTCAACAACATCGCGGTTTCATATATATAATTTGAACAACCTTGATCTTTTCGTAAAAAATTCATATGAAAAACCATCAAAACACGCCCTTTCGGGTTTGGTGTTTTCTGCAAATTCATAGTCACTTCTGCTGGCATATTATTAACGGGTCCAGGTTTTATTTCTGGTTTATTACCTTTTATTCTTAAAACAGGCAAACCAAAAACATATACACGGCGTCTAAAATCATTACCTTTGATCAACAAAAATGGTAAAAAACCAAATAATTTATATGCTTTGTGCCAATTATGTCCAACTATGCGCATAATCGGCAATATTCCAAATAAATTATAAAGGTTATCAAAGTCTGGTTTTTGTAGATATTTGTTATTTAATTTTGATTTATTTATGACAGGCTTGTGTGTCAAAACATCTATAATTTTCCACTTTTCTGATTCCCATTTTTCGTATCCATCTTTGATGAATTTTTCAGTACGTTTTTGAATACCGCGAATATCAGACAAATCAATCGGCATGGGGTTATTTAAATCATACAATATTCCATTTTCACCGTTCACAATATATTCATTCATCGTCGGATTGTTTGGTGCAATCACACAACGCCCCATCGACATCGCTTCTAAAAAAGACATTCCGATACCTTCAAATGCGCGTGGTGCAATATAAACAGCAGATTTCTGCATTTGTTTTTGCATATCTTCGCGCGTTTCAAACCATGTTGAATGTGTCGCCTTTTTTGCAATTTTGTCTGACGGTTCAACGAAAGTATGTTTTGGATCAATTGCGTGATGAAAATGAATATGTTTAATACCCTTGAAATCAATCAGTTTTTCAAGCGTATTGATATTTATCGCATTTATTCTTTGCCAGAAAAAGATAGATTTTTCATCACCTTGGTCTGTTATTTCTATGGGCTTTGGAAAAAATTGAAAATAAAAAGATGAAAAACCTAGTAATTTTAATTCATCGTGTAAAGTTTTTGAAAAATTGATTATATTTACATTTCTATATTGATACCAAATCGAATTGTCGCGTGGTGGAACACCGTCATACATTGGGAAAAACGCACAGTGTTTGAATTTGATATATTTTTTTAATTTATCTAATTCCGGCATTATCTGAAAAATTACAACTACGTCATATTTTTTGCCCTTTAACGGTAAAAAATGTTTTGACATATCATCTTTATACGGGTCAAAATCAAAAGTTTCAACATCATAATATTTTGCAAACATTTCTTTTAAAAACGCTGTTGATTTCGTTTTATTATGATATGCGTGCCCAATATAAAGCAATTTTTTCATTTTATCTTGACCTTTTATAAGAAATTATATCGGCTATTGTTTGATTCAAATCATATTTCGGCTGCCAGCCTAATTTTGTTTTTAATTTTGTGTTATCACCAACCACTGACATTATTTCGTTCGCACGTAATCTGGTTTTATCAACAATAATATTTGGTGTTATATTCAATTGTTTTGATGCCATGTCAATTATATCACGCAATTTAACACCTTGACCAGAACACACATTATAAACTTCCCGATTTGGTGATTTAGTTAAAATACGATAGTATGCATCGACCACATCACGAACATCTGTAAAATCACGAACAACATCTATATTACCAACCATCATTTTATTTTCAGACTTTCCATCAGCAATATTTACTAATTGTTCGATAAAGGAAGAAATTACAAATCTCGAATCTTGGCGTGGACCAATATGGTTAAACGAACGCGTCATAACAATATCCAAACCAAATCTATCTACATATAATTTAGACAAATATTCTTGGGACAGACGCGCGACAGAATATGGGCTTTTTGGATGTAAAACAAAATCTTCAGATATTTTCGTATCATAAACGCCGTATTCTTCAGATGACCCGACCGATAAAATACGTGTTTTTAAATTTTCCAGACGTACTGCATCTGCCAAATTCAAAAACACTGAATTATTATTTAAAAAGCAAAATGCAGGGTCATCCCATGATTTTGCGACCGATGAAATAGCCGCTAAATGTATAATATAATCAGGTTTATATTCCCCGACTATATTACGGACGCGTCCACCATCACATAAATCAACGGATTTATATTTTATGTTTTTTATATTTGTTGTTTGTTCAATTCCTAAACCAAAAACATCTGAATCTGGTTCAACAGAATTCAAATATTCAACAAAATATTGACCAACAAACCCATTAACACCAGTTATAATATATTTTTTCATTTTTGTTTATCCTGTGTCTTGTACCAGCTATAAAAATCTGCAATTCCTTTAGCCAATGGTATTTTTGGCTGCCAACCCAAAGATTTAATACGCGTCGCATCCATTTGTTTTCGCGGAGTTCCGTTTGGTTTGGTTTTATCATATTCTAAACGCCCATTAAACCCGACAATATTTTTAACCAATTCAAATAAATCTTTTAATTGTATATCCGTTCCGTCGGTTATATTGACATGTTCACCGATATCAGAATAATCTTTGTTCTGCATCAAATAGACACACGCATCGGCTAAATCATCACTGCACATCATTTCGCGATATACCGACCCATCGCCCCAAAGAACGGCTTTGTCTTTATACGCACCAACGGCGTTCAATGCAGATTCCATACTGTGTTCATCATTAAAATCAATTTTACCATCCAGATTCCAACCCAATTTATATCGCATTAAATCTTTGCGCACAGAATCAAAATCACCAATTGATAATAATTTTGCCAAATGAAAACGTCGCATAATCATCGGCAACAAATGCGCAGTTTCCATATTAAAGTTATCCCCAATACCATATTGGTTCGTAGGCATCACAGAAATATAATTAGTCCCATATTGTTGGTTATAATATCTGCATAATTTAATCGCAGCAATTTTTGCCATTGCATATGCTTCGTTTGTTTTTTCTAATTCAGATGTCAATAAACAATCTTCGCGCATAGGCTGGGGGGCAAGGCGGGGATAAATACACGATGACCCCAAATTCATCAATTTTTTGACATTTGTTTTATATGCAGCATTTATAACATTGGTTGCAATCATTAAATTTTGATAAATAAATTCCGCTGGATATGTCTGGTTTGCCATAATTCCGCCGACTTTGGCCGCAGACAAAAACACAAAATCAGGCCGCTGAGATTCAAAAAAATCCATAGTTTGTGCCTGATTTGTTAAATCTAATTCATTATGATTTCGTGTTAAAATGTTTTCAAAACCATCTTTTTCCAAACGTCTCTTGATTGCAGAACCAACCAGTCCATTATGCCCCGCAACAAAAATCTTTGCATCCTTTTTCATCACGATATTATGCTTCAAATTGATTTTCTTTTAAAATTTTTTCCATTTTTGCCAATTTCAAATCTTCCGCGACCATTTCTTTGGCCAACGCAGCCAAATCATATTTTGGCATCCAACCTAACTTTGTGCGCGCTTTGGCAGAATCACCCAATAACAAATCTACTTCGGCTGGGCGGAAAAATTCAGGGTTTACTGTGACTAATACTTTACCAGTGGCAACGTCTATACCTTTTTCATCAACACCTGACCCAGACCACTGTAAATCTATACCTAATTCTTTGAAAGATATCGTCACAAAATCACGAATGGTTGTAGTTTTTCCTGTAGCCAAAACAAAATCTTCCGGTTTATCTGCCTGTAAAATGCGCCACATACCTTCGACATAGTCTTTTGCATGTCCCCAATCGCGTTTAGAATCTAAATTGCCTAATTCCAAACGATCTTGCAATCCCATCTTTATACGCGTGGCCGCCAATGTAATCTTGCGCGTCACAAAATTGTCACCACGGCGAGGACTTTCATGATTAAACAAAATACCATTACATGCAAATATACCATAAGATTCCCGATAATTCACAGTTATCCAATATCCATACAGTTTCGCAACACCATACGGCGAACGTGGATAAAAAGGTGTCTTTTCAGATTGAATTGGTTCTTGAATTAAACCAAACAATTCAGAAGTTGACGCCTGGTAAAAACGCGTCTTTTTGTCTAAGCCGTTTACATGAATCGCCTCTAACAATCTCAACACGCCCAACGCATCAGATTCGGCAGTGAATTCAGGACAATCCCACGAAATTTTCACATGTGATTGCGCGGCCAGATTATAAATTTCATCTGGTTGCAATTCACGAACCAGTTTATTTAAATTTGTTGAATCTGTCATATCGCCATAGTGTAAATGAATTTTATCAATAATATGATCTATGCGCTGGGTATTTGGGGTTGCAGCGCGACGAACAATTCCATGAACTTCATAGCCCTTATCTAATAACAATTCTGCCAGATATGAACCGTCTTGACCCGTGATACCTGTGATTAAAGCAGTTTTTTTCATATACTATCCCTTTTGTTATTTTAATTACACTCTTTGAAAATAGCACAATTATTTCAAATTTCTAGCAAAAAACATATTTTCTTTTTTTATTTGTTTAATTAAAACATTAACCGTTTTACCCCAAGAAAACTTTTTTGCACGTTCAAAACCTTTTTGTGCCATTTTCTGTCTATAACTTTCATCAAAATAATATTTTTCATATGCTGCAATATGTTGTTCATCGCTGTCCCAATCTATCATTTGACCTGCCCCACCAACAACATCTGGTAGGGACGAATTATTTGATGTGATTACCGGACACCCACATTTCATTGCTTCCAACGGTGGCAGACCAAAACCTTCATATTGTGAAGTATAAACAAAAAACAATGCACCACTGTAAAGCGCAGATAAATCTTCATCATCAACATAGCCTGCACGGATAATTTTATCTTTGTATTTTCCTAAATCTTTAATCTCAGATTCTAATTTTTCGATAAATTCTGCCCAATGACCGCCGCCTAAAACAAACACTATATCGTTTATTTTGTTATTTTTTACAAACTCTATAAATGTTTTAACGGCACGAATCAGATTTTTCCGTGGTTCTAATGTGCAAAGTGAAAATACATATTTTTTATTTGTTGGGATGTTATATTTTTGACGGATTTTTGCAATTTTTTCATCGTCTGTTTCTGGATAAAAATTATCGCTGGCCGCTAACGGCATAACCACCACATCATCAGAATCAACATTAACAAGGCGAACAAAATCTTTCTTAGTATTTTCAGATATTGCAAAATATTTACTTTTTTTACCTGATTTTATATATTGCACCAAATCATAAAACCAATATTTTTTTAATTTCATTTGTGGATAATATTGCGGAAATAATAAAGGTATCGCATCATATAAAATAATATATTTTTGTTTAGCTTTGATTTTTTTATCTGGCACACGCAACGGCGATATATACACATCAAACATCGGCAAACCAACAAAATTACCGATAAATTTAATTGGTTTTCGAACAAAAATATTCAACAGCAATTTTGTAATATTATGTTTTTTTGCACGTAATTTTTTATCCAACACAGCCAATTTTTCTACTATTCGACCATATCGATTACCACAATAAATTTTTATATCATTGCCAAAATTATCTTGCATAAAATTGATAACATTGTCATTATATATCGACCCGCAATACAAAGATACAACTATTTCATCTGATTTCATCAATTCGCGCAATATGTTATATGCAGTAAAATATATCCCAGACCGTCCAGAACCATGCATTAAATTTTCAGCCACCACAGACACATCAAACAAAATATTTTTTTTCATTATATAACCTATTTTTCAAATTGGCTTTCTTCTGGGAATTTGTTTTCAAAAAAATTTTTATTATGTTCACGTGTTATATCGTTATTATAAACACTGTCATTTATACAAACAATCGGCGCTTTGCATGATAAAACGCGCGATTCAATTGCATCATTACAATAAAACACCGAATTTTTAATAGATTTAGAATATAATAAATTATACAGAAAATCGAGCACTATATTATGTCCAACATGTCTGGAATGAGAAACAATAACATCTGCACGATTTTTAACAACATCATATAAATTGAATATTAAACGATGAACATCGTTTTCATCACGAAAAGTATGATATTTTGTATCGTTTATAACTTTTGATAAAATCGGATGATTACAACATTCTTGGACCGAAGATTTTATATATGCATCAATTCCATGTGAAGATTTAAAATGATACATTGAAACGCCAAACGCATCTTCTATTGCGCGCGCAGAATTTATCAATAATGTCAAATAAATACTTTTTTTATCGCGTGAAACGCGGCCATTTTTACGATATATACATCTGAATTTAGTGCGTCCTTTTTCATCAAAGAAATAATCAGGTGATACCGGTTTATTAAAAAACATATCATCATTTGCGATTAAAAAATGCTCTGATAAATTTGGAATATTTGTCACACAGGCTTCTACTGCACACGAATTAAATATCGGCCCGGCGTCTTTTGGTAAAATTGATTCCTGGGGGATAACGGTTATTTTTGAATTTTTTGTATCCAACCATGATGGCACCTGGTTAAATCCAGTGACAATATAAATATGATTTATCCAATTCGCATTTTTTTCAATCGAACGCAATGAATACCGCAATTCTTCATTATCACGAAAAATTTGATCTTTGACATCATCGACATATTTATTTGTATCTTTATTTTTATCTTTCAGGCATTTATTTTTCACAGAATTAAATTTTTCATCATTACCATTTGCCCATAAATAAACAATATCTATCGGAAAAGATACGTTTTTTCGTGTCATTTTCATCCTGTTTATATCTATAAACATATAGATACAATAAAAATATCAGAAAAACAAGTATTTATGTCTTGAAAAAAACAAACAATTTTGTGTAGAATTATTTTTGAATCGAGAATGCAGGAATTTATATAAATGAAATATCTTTTACAATTTTTAATTATTTTAGTATTCGTATTTCTGGGTGAATTATGTGAACATTTTATAAATTTACCAATCGCAGGAAGCATTTACGGTCTGTTGTTGCTTTTCATCGCGCTTTGCCTGCATATTGTAAAATTGGAATGGGTTTGTGATATTGCAGATTGGTTTCATGGTATAATGGCACTTTTCTTTATTGCGCCGGCGGTTGCAGTTATAGATATTTGGTCACAAATTTCGGATATTTGGTATTACCTGGTTATTTTATTAGTGGCCGCATATTTTGTGACTATGGTAATCACAGGAAAAACAGCAGATTTCTTTATAGAAAAATCTAAACGGAATAAAAAATGACAGATTTTATTATAAATTCTACATATTTCGGGGTGGTTATAACAATCGCCATGTTTATAATTGCCACTATCATAAACAAAAAATGGCCAAATCCGTTCACTACGCCGCTTTTTCTGGCGACTATGTTTGTAATCGCAATTTTATTGTCTTTCAAAATACCGTATAAAACATATAATGAAACTGCAAAATATTTAACATATTTTTTGGTTCCTGTGACGGTATGTTTTGCTGTTCCAATGTATCGACAATTAAATTTGTTAAAACAACACATATGGTCAATATTATTTGCAATGGTTATGGGGGTTATCGCATCTGTTGTTTCAATATGTATTTTGGTTTTGTTGTTGGGTTTATCAGATATTATCGCGCGATCATTGGTATCTATATCTGTGACAACAGCATTAGCAATAGGAATCACTCAAAAATTGGGCGGTATGGTATCTTTGACTGTATCTGCAGTAATTATAACTGGTATTTTGGGTGCATCGGTCAGTGATAAATTATGCAAATGGATGCAATTAAAAAATCCTGTATCGCGTGGGTTAGCAATTGGAAATGCTTCGCATGCCGCCGGTACAGTGAAAGCAATGGAAATGGGTAAAATAGAGGGTTCTTTCAGTTCACTGGCAATCGTATTATCTGGTTTGATGACTGCTGTTATTGCGCCAATTGCAATATGGGTTTATTTCGGATAAAATCATTCAAAACATTTTTTCAGCCGCGCACCATTATCGTTTTCATCAACACGTTTGTTGCGGATTTCTTCTTCTGCTTTTAAATGCTGTCTCAAAAGAACGATATCAGGATGATTTTGAATTTCATTATTTAATTTATCAATACCGCTTTCTATATCTTTTTCGTTTTTTACAAATATCGGAACCACAGAATTCGCAGCCGAAAAAATAGATTCTTTTAACATTTTTTCATTATCATCAATAACTGATAAATATGCACGAATATGTTCATCTTCGTGTGATAAAATAGCATCATACGAACATGTGTTTGGACGATGAGATATATCTATTTGGACTAAAAAATCACTGTATCCTAATGTTGCATCTACCTGTTTTAATGCGATACAAAAACCATCTTCAATAGAAGTAATATCTGTTGTTATTTCATAATTATCAACCATAGTCGCAATAACATTACCATGCAACACGTCCATTTTTTTTAACGGTTGGACAACTTGTTTTTCCCAGTCAGGAACAACTACATTTATTTTTGGTGTTAATTTATAATCTAAACAATCGTCTGCCATTAAAACACACGGCGCAACACAACAAAACAAAACCAGATATTTTTTTAACATATATTACATAGTTTGTTTTTTCAGATATTCACTGACGAAATTGTTTCCGTAATTTTTGTATAATTCTTCGGCTAATAACACAGATGACCGCCCAGATTCAAATAAACGCAACAAATTACCCAAACCGCCCAGTTCAGTATTTAATATCACAGATTCACCAGTCACAGGTCTGGACAACAAAACCGCACGCTTTAAATTCGGATAGGCTTTACCTTGGATAAACGCCATTTCCAGCGGATTTAAATTCCATTTTTCATAATCAGACACATCCGCCGCCGGATTACGGAAGAATAACACAGTCTGGGCCTGGCCACGAACAACGTCCCCTATCCCCAATTTATCCAACACATTTGCGCGCTGGAATGCGACCATGTATGCCTGACGATTTTTGCGACCTTCTTGCAGGCCAACTATGAAATTATCACGGAACATTTTATTTTCCAACATCGGCGCAGTTTCATCAATCATAATCAATGACGGATTTCCACCGGATACAGTCACATTATTTATTCTGTGTAATATATAAGATATGACCGCAGGTGCCAAAATTTCATCTTGTAAAATTTCAGTAAAATCAAACGTAGTCAAACGTGCATTTAAATCCAGTGTATCTTTTTCTTCATTAAAAATATCACCGTATTGCAATGGGTCTATCCATTTTTTTAATTCACCACGCATTGTTCCATTTGATGAAAAACAACTTTCATAAAGATTTTTTAACAATCTGTCATTTTCTGATAAATAATCAAAATTCACAGACACAGCGCGCGCAATTTCATCCATAGATAAAACGTCATTTTGACCTGTAATCATGGCCAACCATCGTCTTAAAAACGCACGATTTGATGCGCTGTCTGGTATTTTTAACGGATTGATATGTGTTAAAAATGCGTCTTTACTTGCGTCTTTTTCTTTGCCGTTCATCGTTATGTATTTACCACCAACAGACAAAGTAAATATCTCGGCACCTTTGTTCCGGTCAAAGAAAAATGCTTTTAATTTCTGATGCCGTAACGATTGTGCAATCAAAAATGAAAACAAAGTCGTTTTACCACCACCAGTTGGGCCAATTGTCAATGTATGTCCAACCGCCGCCGGTTTATCAGAAACATGAAATTGAAATTGATATGGTGTCCCCTGAGATGTTGGAAAAACAACCAGTGGCCCCGGACCCCAATCACAATTTTCAACACCACGCGGCATTGTTGACAAAGGTATACTGACCGCCGCAGTTTTTGATAACATTTTGAAAATACGTGGAAAAACATCAAATCCTGGAATTTGGGCAAAAAATGATACTTTTGCGGCAAAATTTTCAACAATAGGCGCAACACCGAACGATGCACAAATCTTTTTAAAATCATAAATATTTTTTTCTAATTCATCCAGATTATAACCAAATATTACAAACAACGGATAATAATCAACCAAAGTCTGATTTCCGGTTATATTTTCATCCATAGAAACTTTGGCTTCATTGATTTGTTCTAATGTAGATATTTCATTTTCATCTGTGACTGTTGATTTATGTTGGCGAATTAAAAAATCTATATCACGATTTCGCAGTATATGAAAACCATTCATACAAATCATCTCTGATTGAATTGTTGAAATATTATTGAAAAATTCTTCGTCCATATAATCAGGCGCAGTCTTAAAAGACACCATCGCAGCATAATATTCTTTTTCACCACTGGTATATTTCACAACGCCATTTTTCATAAAATCTACATCATCAACTGTCACAACATTTGCAATATTACCATCGCAACGATTTATTATTGGCCGTGTAATTGGTGATAATATTCTTGCAAAAAATGTCGCCATATTATCAGAAGAATTATTTTTCAACAATTTTGGTTTATAAACAGATAATACAGATTCAACATATCCACAATATTGATTTAATTTTTCACGATTATTTTGACCATGTACAGAAATAACCAAATAATAATCATTATTAAATATCTTTAATCCCTGGTTATTCCATTTGTCATATATTTTTTGCAATACAGGCTGATGAAATTCATAGTCTGTTTTTTCATCTGCACGATTACGAATTGTAAAAAATCGCATATAAACATCAGGATCTTGAATCTGATTAAACAATTGCGCCCGTAAATCTAGTAATTTTTCACGATTTTTTTCATCCATTAAACTGGTCTGGATACCGTCTATTTTATACACGCGAACCAAAGAGCCATCATCCATAGATAAACTGTCGTCATTATAAACAGTATTAAACGGTAAATAATCAGAATATTTAACATACCCGAAATTTGGTAAAATTTTTCGCGTCAATACCGGTATATATATCAACAAACCAATAAATATCAACAATACAGACATGGCAATAATCACCAATGTCATTGTCATTGAATTACTGTTTCCGGCAAAATATTCAAATAATTGTTCCATTTTTTTACGACACCAGCTTTCTTGGTATTTTGTTTTTAAACAAAACAAAGTTTGATAATATAATTTGCGCTATTTGAGAATCTTTTCTTGAAAAAACACCTAATATCATATGAGATATAATCAATGCGCCTAAAAAACACAGCGGCAACCACATTGGTATATTTCCAGAAAAAATCAAAAATACAACCATCAGAATAATGAATAATAAAAACCAAAAGAAAAAATTCAACATAGCAAGCGAATACGGCACATAAAATATGCGCGGCGGATTTGCCAAGGCTTTCAGCACTTTTTCTTTCAATATCCCTCTCCTGATGTTTTTAATTATAACAATTTCAACTTTTTTCAACAAGCATAAAAGTAAATATCTTTAAAATTGTTGAAAATATTAAAAACTTTGATTTTTTTAACAATTTTTATAAATTATGATTTTTTCAACAATTTTTATAAAACCACCAGAAAATAAACATTTTTTTGTTGAAAACATGTTGATAAAAAGTTAAAAAACGTTTTTAACATAATCAACAGGCACAACAAAAACAAAAAATATAATAAATATTTGATTTTTTCTAAATCTGGTATATAATCAACCGGTAAAAAGGATTTTGACATGAAATTTTTAAGTTCTTTAAAGGCTTGGAAAAAACGCGGCAACATTAAACAAATTCGTCGTGGAAAACAAGTTATATTAATTGATCCTTCTAATCCTAAATTAAAGGCAAAGCAAGGATTCAAAAGAAAATAAATCCAAACTGGATAATGTTTTTTACCCGTTTTTTTACGGGTATTTTTTTATTCAAACGATAAAAATGCCTCTTCTAAGACTTTTTTGACCTCTGCCCCAGACAGACCAGATTCACGCAGATAATTTATCTGGTTATCGTTTGGTTTAAAAAGTGCGGCCGAATGTTTTGCATTTTTTGTTTCAGATTTTATATATTGTGACGGTTTCATGGTTATCTTTGCAGATTCATCGGCCATGACTGAAAAAGATACATCTGATTCACATTCTTTGACATTTTTTTCGATTATCGCAGCCCCATTTAAAAAAGTTTCTGAATTTTTATGTGCCAATACACGTGTTTTTACGAAAACACCGGTATTTTCGCATAAATGTTCACATTTTACATCTATTTTTAAAGAATTATAATTTTGAGCGATAATTTGTCCATTAAATACACTGTTTTTCCCGGTGTTTTTGATAAAAAATTTCAAAAAGGCCGGCAATTTATTGATTGTTTTAACCGTAGCGATAACCTTTGTATTTTCGGCAGATAAATCAATATTTATATCGATATCACCGGCAATTTCGCCAATATATATAATATGAACCGGCAAATTTGGTGTTTTATTTATATTTATTGTATTATTTTCCGAATTAAAACTTATATTTTTATAATCTGATAAATCATCGCAAAAAACACCATCGCGAAAAACCAAAGTTTCCGCTTCGAAAGTTTTTATATTGAATTCTTGCCAAAGGTATGACATATTTATTCCATATTTGTATAATATAAATATAGTATATAACAAAATAAAAAACAAATTAAATTGGTGAAAAATTATGGGATTTAATTGTGGAATTGTTGGTTTGCCAAATGTTGGAAAATCTACATTGTTTAATGCGTTGACACAAAGTGCTGCAGCAGATGCACAAAATTATCCGTTTTGTACGATTGAACCAAACACTGGGCGCGTTGTTGTACCAGATGCGACATTACATAATCTGGCAAAAACTGCGGGTGCAGAACGTATTATACCAACACAACTTGAAATTGTTGATATAGCTGGATTGGTCAAAGGTGCATCAACAGGTGAAGGTCTGGGAAATAAATTTTTATCAAATATTTTGGAAACAGACGCAATTATTCACGTGGTCAGATGTTTTGAAAATGATGATATAGTCCATGTAAACGGCCGTATAGACCCATTGGCAGATATTGAAACAATTGAAACAGAATTGATGTTGGCGGATATTGAAAGTCTGGATAATCAAATCAAAAAACTTGAAAAGAAAGTCCATGGCCAAGATAAAAACGCGGCTAAATTATTGGCTGATGCGATTGCGATTAAATCAGGGCTTGAAAAATCTATTCCTGCGCGCGATCAACAAATTGATTCAAATGCTTTTAATTTATTAACATCTAAACCAGTAATTTATGTTTGTAATGTAGATGAAGCGTCCGCTGCAACTGGTAATAAATATTCAGATATGGTGCGGGAAAAATTTGGCACTGTTGCTCCTGTGTTGATAATTTCATCAAAAATAGAAATGGAAATCGCACAAATTGTCGATTTGGACGAACGTAAAATGTTTTTGAATGAACTGGGGTTAAATGAATCAGGACTGGACCAGGTCATACACACCGGATATGACACATTGGGTTTGCAAACATTTTATACTGTGGGACCCAAAGAAGCACACGCCTGGACGATTACCAAAGGAATGACTGCACCCCAGGCGGCGGGTAAAATACACAGTGATTTTGAACGTGGGTTTATACGCGCTGAAATAATATCACCATCTGATTATTTACAATATGGTGGCGAAGTTGCGGTTAAAGAGGCTGGTAAAATGAGATTAGTTGGCAAAGAATATGTTATGCAAGAAGGCGATATATGTCATTTCTTGTTCAATGTATAAAAATTCTATGGTAAAAAAAGCTAAAATATGAAAGAAAAAACAAAAAAAGAATTAGAGAAAGAATTACAAGAATTACGAGAAATAGGTGATTGCCTTTTAAAAATAGAAGCAGGTTTCTACATAGCTTTTATTGTTGCTTCATTTGTTGTTTTTATAGGAAGCAGTATGGAAATAGATAGACAATTAGAATATTTAAGAAAACCGAAAATAAGACCTTATAGGTCTGTTGTATACAAAGGTGACACTTTAAATTTTTATAGCGAACGAGAATATTTTATATTTATGGATGAATATAAACAACATAAACGATAAAATACCGGCTTTTTTGAAATTGTTATTGTTTTAAAGTAATACCCCCGAGTGTAAACTTAATGGATTATTTATTTGAAAATATTTTTAATAAATATCACTTGACAATTTTATTTTTTGTGTTTATATTATAAACAACCAAATAAAAAGGAGTATAAAAATGGAATTTAGTAAAGAACGATCTAAATTGCTTGAACTGAAGGCAGAATATTGTTTAGATGAAGACTATTATATAAGGGTATATAAGAAATCAAAAAGTATTTTTGGTGCCATGGATTGTTCAGATTATATTCGTGGCAAGCGACAAGTTAAAATGATTGACCTATTGTTAGACTGGGGTAAAATTGGTTATAATAATGGTACAATTGATTTATCCCATAAGGATGAAAAATTTATTAAAAAGTGGGGAATAAATGGGGTTTACGCCGGATTGGTACGTAATGATTGGATGACATGTTGTATATGTATGAGTTATCGTGATGATATTTATGGCCAGATGGTAAAAAAAGGCATATTTAATAATATTCATGATGAAGAAGTACGCGATTGGACTATCTTGGGTCTGTTGGCTGGGTATGCCCATATTGCACCGAAAGATCCAATGATTGAAAAAATATTGAATGCATATGATTTAAAAGGCGCTCCGACCAGTTTTGTAAAAACAGAACAATCAAGAGGGTTAAAAGAGTTAAAAAACGGGAAATGGGAAAGAAATGCTAGATATTATCATTATATTACCACTAGTACGGGTGATCAGATAGAACGATAAAGAAATAAAAAAACACCGTCCATTTGGACGGCGTTTTTCACAATTGTCGACCGGCCTTTTTGAATTTTTTTATCGAAAAGGCCGGGAATTTTTTTATTTCATATCTAATAATAATTCTAATTTTTCACGCAATTCTTTTATTTGATTATCAATTTTTTCGATATCATCTTTCAAAGATGAACCATTTTGCAAAGCATTTGATATAATTTGCTGTTTTTCTGAATTTAATTTATCAACCGATTTTTGTAATTTAAAAGATATTATAAATTTTTCTGCGTCCGGTAAATTTAAATCTGTATCTGGGACATTTTTATCATCAAAAGATATATTCAGCGATGACAAAAAATCGAGATGTTTTTCAGCAAGTTGCGGATATTTTTGAACAACAGATTTAATAATATTTATATTCATAATATCGGTATCTGGAACATCCGGAGTTTTTTTGTGTTCTTGTTTTTTCCATTTATGCCATTGATTAAATTTACGTTGATTAAATTCTTGCTCAATTTCATTTTGGAAAATTTTATCTTGAATTTTTGATGTGCATTCTTTTAAATATTTTTCAGCACTTGTCCGCCCACCCGGTGTATTTATCAAATAATTTTTATTTACAAATTCCCATAAAAAATCAATCAGTGGTGTTGCGTTATCTATAATTTTTCGCATCGCAGATTCACCGGATGTTTTTAATATTTCATCGGGGTCTTTGCCACCAACAACAAAAGCAAATTTAACATCACTGGTTTCACGCAAAAACGGTAAAACCATTGTTGCTGCACGTACAGCGGCTTTTTGTCCGGCATTATCCCCATCAAAACAAAACACAATATTACGATTTGATTTACATAAAATTGCAATATGATCTTCGGTCAAAGCGGTCCCAAGTGGCGCAACAGTTTCGCCAAACCCGTGAACCTGCATTTGAATTGCATCTATTTGACCTTCGACAATAATACTGCGGTTATTGCGATGAATTGCATCACGTGCAAAATTAAAACCGAAAATCGTTTGACGTTTATGAAATAATTCAGTGTCTGTTGTATTGATATATTTTGGTTCACTTCCGTCCAGTGAGCGTCCTGAAAACGCAACAATTTGGCCGTGTGCATTGAATATAGGAAACATCAATTTATCACGGAAAAAATCATATGGCCCATAATTACCGACACGAACCAAGCCAGTGGCAACCAATTTATCAGTTTTCACATTTGCAAAATGTGATGAAATAATATTATTTTTTGGTGCATAACCAATTCGATATTTTTTTATCATTTCATCATTAAAACCGCGATTTTTTATATATTCCAATGCGTGTTTTCCAATATCTTGGTATAATAAATCTTGATAAATTTTTGCTGAATCTTCTGTAATTTTTATATAGTTTTCTTCGGATTCTATTTGTTGCTGGGTTTTTTGTTTAAATTCAGGCATTTTTATACCCGCCATATCCGCCAATTCAGAAATCGCAGTTTTAAAATCAATATTTTCAGATTTCATTACAAACGAAATAATATCGCCATGTTCGCCACAACCAAAACAGTGATAAAAACCTTTGTCTTCATTTACAGAAAATGATGGTGTTTTTTCATTATGAAATGGACAACATCCCCAAAAATTTTGACCACGTTTAACCAGCGATACACGGCGGCCAATAACGTCTACAATAGACAGACGTTGTCTTAATTCATCGGTAAAAGAATTATCATATTTTGACAATTATTTTTTCTTTCTTACAAATGTTTTTTTATTGTTTATTAAATCAACAGCCATTTCCAGTGTCGGTTGTTCTTTGACTGAAACATTTACACGATTTGATGATATATATGGGCCATAGCGACCATCACTGTAATAATATATTGGTTTATCAGTTTTCGGATTTTTACCCAGAATTATTGGTTCTATTTTTTTTCTTTCACCATTCAATAATTCACGCGCAATATCCAAAGTGATATCATCAATACTGTATTTTTTTGCAGAAACATTTTTTTCACCGTTTGTCACATATGGGCCGTATTTTCCAATTTTAAAGAAAATATTTTCACCTAAATCTTTTTCTTTTGTTTGGTCTGTAGGTTGTAAATCTTGGCTTTTCCCTGTTTGTGTATCATCGGATAATTTCATAGTATAATCACATGTTGGATAATTACTGCACCCAATAAATGGTCCAAATTTAGATAATTTTATTCCCAAATTCCCACCACATTTTGGACATTTATCACCGTTTTCTTGGAATAAATGATAATGCATAAATTGATTTATATCTTCGATTATATCTGATGTTTTAATTCCCCGCACAGATTCAATAGTTTCATTTGTCGGTCCCCAGAAAGATTTCAAAGACGACAATTTATCACGTTTTCCATTTGATACATCGTCCAAAGTATCTTCGGTTTTTGCTGTAAAATTCACATCGACCAAATCTTTAAAATATTTTGATAAATACGATACCAAAACCCACCCAGAAATCGTTGGATGAAATCTGTGTTGTTTATCTTGTTCAACATATTTCCTGTCAACAATCGTAGACATAATTGTTGCATAGGTTGATGGACGACCAATTCCAAGTTCTTCCAGTTTTTTTACCAATGATGCTTCTGTGAATCGGGCAGGTGGTTGTGTAAAATGTTGTTCAGATTTCAAAGATATTATATCGATTTTATCGTTGATATTTAATGGTGGTAATTTTACATCACCGCTTTCTTTTTCATCGTCAACATCTTCAATATAAACCTTCATAAAACCGTCAAAAACACGTGTTGTTCCAACACAATGGAATATTGCGTTTTTAACATCTATATCAACCGCCACAGAATCAAACAAAGCATTCGTCATTTGGCATGCAATTGTGCGTTTCCAAATTAAATTATAAAGTTTTAATTCATCACCTGATAATTTCACATCTGTATTTAAAAAATGTGTTGGACGAATTGCTTCGTGTGCTTCTTGGGCGTTTTTAGATTTCGTCACATATATATTTGGTGTTTTTGGAACAAAATCATTTCCGTATTCTTGGGATATATATTTACGAATTTCATCGATAGCTTCGTTCGATAAATTCGTAGCATCTGTTCGCATATATGTTATAAAACCGGCTTCGTAAAGTTTTTGCGCAGTCGCCATAGTGCGTTTTGATGAAAACCCCAGTTTGCGTGATGCTTCTTGTTGCAGGGTTGATGTTGTGAATGGTGCAGATGCATGTCGTTGGACTTTCTTTTTATCAATTTGTGATACAATTCCAGACGTTGGTGTGTTTATGTTTGATATAATTTCATTGACTTTCGCCTGGTTTTCCAAAGTCATTTTTTCGATTTTTTTACCATCATATTTCACCAGATTGGCATCAAATTCATTTTTATCAACATTGCATTTTGCCGCAACACTCCAATATTCAACTGGTTTGAAAACTTCAATTTCTTTTTCGCGTTCTACAACCAATTTAACTGCAACAGATTGCACGCGTCCGGCAGATTTCCCCAGATTACGCCGCCAAAGCAATGGCGAAACACCAAAACCAATTAAATAATCAAGTATGCGGCGAACCAGATAAGCATCAACCAAATTTTTATCAATTTCGCGTGGATTTTTTAATGCAGACATAATCGCATTTTTTGTAATTTCATGGAAAGCGACACGATATACAGGTTTTCCTTGTAACACATCGCGCGCATTTAAAATATCATTGATATGCCATGCGATGGCTTCCCCTTCGCGATCCGGATCCGATGCCAGATATATTGCATCTGCTTTCTTTAATTCATCAGTAATCAATTTTAACTGTTTTTCTTTGCCAGGCATAATTTGCCATTTTGGTGCAAAATCATTATCTGTATCTACACTGCCAGATTCAGGCACCAAATCACGCACATGCCCAACAGATGCAACAACACGCCATCCAGATCCAAGATATTTTTCAATAGTTTTTGCTTTTGACGGAGATTCTACGATTAAAAGATTCATTTTTTAAAACCCTTTGGATGATAATTGTTGATCTTTGTGGATGTGCGCATTTTGACATAAACCGAAACCAAATAAAAGCGATATCAAACTGCTGCCACCAAAAGACATCAATGGCAAAGGAACCCCAACCGTCGGCATCAGCCCCAACACCATCGAGATATTTATAGAGTAATAAATGAAAAAGTTCAACATAAAACCAAAACAAACTAATTGACCAAATCGATTTCTGCATGTTTTTGCGCACCAAAAAAGTACTGCTACGATGAAAGTATATATCATCAATAATGTAAATGCGCCAATGAAACCAAATTCTTCGCCCAACATAGTAAATATAAAATCAGTATGTTTTTCAGGCAAAAATGATTGTTGGGTTTGGGGGCCTGATAAATAACCTTTGCCAACGATACCACCACTGCCGAAAGCAATTTTTGCCTGGTTTATCTGGTATCCTGCGCCGCGTGAATCTTGGTCTGGGTTTATAAATGTTATAATTCTGTTTCTTTGATAATCATGCATTGCGCCGTACCAAACAACTGGCGCACAAATCAAAGCCAAAACACCAGCAATCGCAAACCATTTTTTATTTGCACCAACGATGTAAAACATCCCGACGGTTATCAAAGCCAACGAAATCCCTGTTCCTAAATCTGGTTGTGCGCAAATCAATAAAAAAGGAATCAACAATAACAAAATAGGAATCAAATAATTTTTGAATTGTGTTAATTCTATACTGTTTTTCCATGCGAAATATCGTGCCAATGCTAACACTAATGCGATTTTTATAAATTCAGACGGTTGAATGTTTACCCCGCCAATTGACAACCAACGCTGGGCCCCCATGCCTACATTACCAACAAAAGTGACCAACAGCACCATAATCAACGCGATTGCATAAATAAAATATGCAGATTTTATCCATGTTTTTATATTTGAAAATGCTGCAAAGAAAAAAATTGCCATTCCAAACATAATCTTCATAAATTGGGACAGCGCAAAAGGTGTCCAAGAACCACCGCCAGCAGAAAACAACACAATCAAAGAAAACGATAAAACTATGCACACAGGTATAAACAACACCAATGAAAACCGTGACAGTTTTTCACTGAACGTCATCATATTTGCATTTGAAACACGTGTAGTCGTCGTTGCCATTTTATTTTAATAATTCCCGCATTATGCTTGCTGTTGCACGGGCGGCAGGTCCACTGCCCCCTGCATGTTCCATTATTACGCATACGGCGTATTTTGGGGTATCAATCGGTGCATAGCCCACAAATAAACCATGATTACGCAGATTCCATTTTAATTGTTCGTTGGTCAAAACGCCACTTTCGCGTTCTGCCTTAGAAATATTTCGTACCTGGGATGTTCCTGTTTTTCCGCCCATTTTTTTACCGTTCACATTGATTGCGCTGCCGGATGCAGTGCCGCCCTTTTTGGTGACTTCTTCCAGTCCATTTAACACGTATCTAAGATTTTTTTCTTGCAGCCCCAGGTTTTTAAATTTTTGTTTTTTATCATCAAACATCAAATGCGGAACAACAATTTTATTAGACGCTACACGTGCCATCATTACCGCCAGTTGCAAACAGTTTGTTAAAATAAATCCCTGGCCAATACCGGATATTATCGTATCACCATGTACCCATGGCACGCCTGTATTTTTTTCTTTCCAATGTCTGTCTGGTATAATTCCAGGCATTTCATGCGCCAAAATATCGTCCATATATTTTTGATTTAAACCTAATTTTAATGCCATTTGTTTTATAGCATCTATACCGATACGCAATGCAACCTGGTAAAAATATGTGTCGCACGAATGCTTTAACGCACCAATTAAATCAACAGACCCATGCCCGTTTTTTTCCCAACAATGATATTTATGATTTCCGTATTCCCAAAAACCAGGGCAGAATATTTTTTCATTCGGAGTTATCGCACCACTTTCCAACGCAGCCAACGCAACAACAATTTTGAATGTAGAACCCGGCGGATAAAGACCTTCTATTGTTTTGTTCATAAACGGTTTTGCAACATCGTCCAGTAATGAAGCAATGTATTCTTCGCCATCATCAGTTTTAAAATTGTTTGGATCAAAACTGGGGGTCGATGCCATCGCCAATATCGCACCATTTTCTATATCCAGTACGACACCACAACCGGCGCGATTCATTGCTAATGAATCATATAATACTTTTTGTACATTTTCACGAATAGTTGTTTTTATATCGCCCCCTGCAGTTGGCGACACAAACTGACTTTTGTCTTCACCTGTAATACGACCGACCGCGTTTGTTATCATAACGCTTTGTCCCATTGTACCACAAATATTGTCGTTAAAACGTTTTTCCAGACCATTTATACCCGTGGTAAAAAACGGAGCATTGGCCACTGGTTTTTTTGGCGCACCAACATAACCAAAAACCTGGGCCCCCGCTGGTCCCATTTCATATACACGTGAAAATCCAGTTGATATATGGACGCCCGGAATGTTTTTTGCCGCCAATTGTGCCAATGTGTTCCAACTGGAATTTTCGGTTATCAATACAGGCTGGAATGCCTTTTGTTTTTTTATATTGCGCCAAATTCTGTCGACCGTTTTTTTACGTAAATTTAAATGATTTTCAACAATTTTCACCAAAGATTCAATGTCATCAGATTCTTCTGGAATTATGTACACGCGGTAAATCGGTGCGTCACGCGAAATAACAGAATCTGATTCAGACAAAATATTTCCGCGTTGTGGCAAAATAGCCTGGATACGGAAAGAATTATTTTCGCTTTTTCTGGAATAATCTTTGTATTCAAAAACCTGCATTTGCAACATGCGCATCACCAGCACAGATGTCAACACTACCCCGCCTGTTAAAAACAGTGCGCTGCGTCTGTCAAAAGTGCGTGATATTTCTGTATCTATCATTTTGCCAAAGATCGTTTGTTAAAAACCGTTTCGATTGATGTTATCGGAATATACAACACCCCCAGCCAAACAAAAAGCCAAAGATTGTTTATAAACCCAGCCCAACTTTTTCCATAAAATGTCAAAATCAAAAATCCAATTCCGATGAAAGCCATAAAAACACTGAACGCATTTTTTTCTATATTTTGTATTTCTGTATAATTTTGAAATCCGTTCACAGCGTAAAACAAACAAAACCATATGGTCCAAAAAAGCGGTAAATTACATCTGTAATCAATTAAAAAACAAAACACCAAAGCAAACAAAGCAAACCAATTTTTCGGTCGAACAAATGTATAATAAAATATTGGTATCAACGCCAATATCCCAGATGGATTCCAAAACGCTGTGGACAAACGCCACAAAAACAAAGTGATTAAAAAAGGCCAAGATTTATAAAAATAATATAAAAATTTATTCATTATTTATACGAATCCATATTGTCATATTTCAAAACCATAACACGTGAATTTTGGTTTGGTTGTAATACATCAACATGTGTTTCATCAATCATGTTGCCAATATAAATTCCAGACGGTAAAACACCGCTGATGTTGCTGGTTATGATTTT
This sequence comes from Candidatus Enterousia sp., assembly GCA_045648885.1. Lineage (GTDB taxonomy): Bacteria > Pseudomonadota > Alphaproteobacteria > Rs-D84 > Rs-D84 > Enterousia. The sequence continues at coordinate 73,764 of JAZROV010000002.1, read as the reverse complement.
CAAATCTTTGCGGCCGACAAATTGAGCATCGCTGAAAAAACCAATAGTGGCGCGTTTTTTTCCATTTCCTTGTAAAAAACCAGAAACCCCAGAACCTGAGATTCGGACCGCGATATTTGAATCTGCATCAGTTATTGCCCGAACCCGACAAAATTGTGAACCACAATCAACAATTGTTCCAATCAAACGCGAATCAAAAGATACAACAACCATACCGCGCTCTATGCCGGCTTTGCGCCCTTTGTTTATGAAAAAAGTATTATGATGAAACACAGAATCATTAAAAATAACATCTGCGATAACCGATGCATATGGCGATGCGCGTTTGACATCTATTTCGCGTTCCAATTTCTGGTTTTCGCCAATCGCGATATCACAGGCATATTTATTTGCCAATGCTTCGTCCAGTTTTTTTCTTAAATTTTCATTTTCAGTGCGCAAAGTGGACGTTTCGCGTACCCAATCTATGCCCTGCCCCGCCAAGCGTACAGGCCATGTGATAACGTCACCAATTGCGCCTGCAACCGGTAAAATAACATGTCCCAAACCATTCATAATCGCATAATCTGGTTTTGCAACCATAATATATATGATGAAAAGAGGCACCGCCAATGCTGCCAGTGCAGATTTCATGATTTTCATCAATTTGTACGATAATTTATCCTTGGTCATGTGAATTACTTTAAACGCAAAAAAATGAATATTCAATAAAAACTTGATTTTTCTTTTTTATGTGTCAAAATAGCAGCATCCGACATGGCAGGCATTGCCACGAGGTATTTAACAAAAAGGATAAAAAATGCCAAAATTAAAAACAAAATCGTACATGAAAAAACGTGCGTCCATGACTGCAACTGGTAAAATCCGTGTTGCAAGAAATGCTCACCATAAATGTCTGTCGCATAAATCTAAACGCGCGAACAACGCGGGATCAAAGCCACAGTATTTAAACGAAAACATGATGGGTCAGGCAAAAATCTTGGCTCCATATGGTTTGAAATAATAGGGGGCAATCATGGCAAGAGTAAAACGCGGAACAACCGTAAAACAAAAACATAATAAAATACTTGATCGTGCCAAAGGTTATTTGGGACGTCATCATTCAACTTATCGTGCTGCACGTGAAAAAACTGAAAAAGCGGGTCAATATGCATACCGTGATCGCCGTCAAAAGAAACGTGATTTTCGCTCTCTTTGGATTGTGCGTATCAATGCTGCGGTCCGTCCAAACGGTTTGACATACAGCCAGTTCATGAATGGTTTAAAGAAAGCAGGTGTCACATTGGACCGCAAAGTTTTGGCCCAAATGGCATATGATGCAGATAAAAACTTTGAAACATTGGTTGAAACTGCAAAACGATTTATTGCCAAAGCTGCTAAATAATGCTTTACGGCAAGGTTTTGTTTTGTCAAAATAAAAGGGCCGTAAATATACGGCCCTGTGTTTTTTATCAATGGGGAATAAAATGAAAGAAAGAATAAAAAATATAAATTCATTACCAGAATTACAGGATTTATACACCGCTACATTCGGTAAAAATGGGACAATGACCCAAAAATTAAAGAATATGGCCAATTTGTCAAATGAAGAACGCGCGGCGGTCAATGCTGAAAACGCCGAATTGCGTCAATTGTTTAAAATTAAACAAACAGAACTTGAAAATGCGGCATTGAATGCAAAATTGGCAACAGAATTTATAGATGTCACGTTGGATACAGAACCTAAAAATCGTGGGACATTACATCCGTTGACACAATCATTGAAAGAATTGGCCGGAATATTAGAATCTTTGGGTTTTGAAATGTGGACTGGGCCAGAAATCGAAGATGATTGGCATAATTTTACTGCATTAAATACCCCTGATTATCATCCTGCCCGCGATATGCAAGATACTTTCTTTTTGGCGAATGGAAACGTTATGCGTACACAAACATCGTCTATTCAAATTCGGGCGATGGAAAAAAATGGTGTTCCAATTAAAATGTTCGCGGTTGGTTCTACATATCGCAAAGAAATGGATGCGACTCATTCTCCTATGTTCCACCAAATCGAAGGTTTATACATTGATAAAAATATAACATTATCTGATTTAATTGGAACCATGCGGGAATTACTGTCGCGGTTTTTCGAACGCGATATTGAATTGCGCATACGTCCGTCGTATTTCCCGTTTACTGAACCATCGGTTGAATTCGATATGAAATGGGGTGACAGATGGCTGGAAATTGCTGGGGCAGGAATGGTGCATCCAAATGTGTTGAAAAATTGCAATGTTGACCCAAATGAATACCAGGGCTTTGCCTTTGGTTTCGGTTGGGACCGTATGGCGATGTTAAAATATGATTTGAATGATATTCGTGCGTTCTATGATGGCGATATCAGATGGTTGAAAAACAGTGGGTTTTAATCAAAGGGGTACAAAAATGAAATGGTCAATTGAATGGTTAAAAGAATATTTAGATACAGATTTAACCCCGACGCAAATTGCGGATAAATTAAATGCAATTGGATTGGAAGTCGAAGATTTATATAACCCGATTTTGCCAATTGCTGCAAAAATTGTTGAATGTGTGGCTCATCCGAACAGCGATCATTTACACGTGTTGAAAGTGGACGATGGCAGTGGAACTTTGCGCCAGGTTGTATGTGGTGCACCAAATGCACGCGTTGGTTTGGTTTCTGCGCTGGCCATGCCGGGATGCAAAATTGGCGATGTTGTTATCCAGCCGGGTAAATTGCGCGGTGTTGAATCAAATGGTATGATGTGCAGTGCGGCCGAAATGGGAATTGGTGATGATGATGCCGGAATTATTGAATTAAAAGAATCTGATGAAATAATTGGCCAACCGATATCGGCATTGCGTGGTTGTGCGTCTGCGATTTTGGAAACATCTATTACACCAAATCGTCCTGATTATTTATCTGTTCGTGGAATTGCGCTGGATTTAAGTGCTGCGGGTGCGGGTAAATACATAGCAAACGATATCAAAGAATTAGATTTAAAATCTGGTTCTCGCAAAGTGAATTTGTTGGCACCAGACGCGTGTCCAACATATCGTTTCTGTGAAATTCATAATATCAAAATTGCGCCGTCAAATGACAAAATTCAATCTAGATTACGCAGCGCGGATATAAACCCAAAGAATGCGCCAATTGATGCGACGAATTATATTTGTTATGATTTGGCGCAACCGATGCATTGTTTTGATGCCGATGAAATAAAGGGTGATATTACTGTGCGTATGGCGCAAAACGGTGAAAAATTTACAGACCTGTTTGGAAACGAACACGAATTATGTGACAAAGATTTGGTCATTGCAGACGATGCGGGCATACTGGCGTTGGCTGGTGTTATTGGTGGTGCGCGCGGTATGACCAATGATAATACAAAAAATATCATTTTGGAATCTGCGTATTTTAATCCTGTGTCGGTTCGCAAATCGTCAAAAAGACATGGTATATCAACCGATTCTTCGTACCGTTATGAACGCGGAATAAACCCAGACGGCACAGCGCGCGCTTTGGCGTATGCTGCCAAAATAATTACAGATGCGTGTGGTGGTGAAATTGTAAATGTATCGGTTGCAGGTCGTGCATCCTATACGCCGGAATCTGTCGTGTACACCCCGTCATATTTCGAAAAGAAAACAGGTGTCAATTTAGATGAAAAAACTCAACGCGATATTTTGAATAAATTACAGTTCAAAATTGTTGATGATAAAAACGGTAATTGGATAATTACACCAAACCCACAACGTGTTGATGTTGTAATTCCTGAAAATATAGTATCTGAATTGATTCGTATTTATGGATACGAAAAAATCGGATTGGCTGGGGCGCCAAAAAACTGCGGCACGAATGTTTTTGATAAAATCGAAAGCAAATCGTGCATGGGAATAAAAAAACATTTGGCCGCATTAGGATTGAACGAAAACATTTCTTTTGGTTTTGGTAATTCAAAAATTGAAGAAATGTTGACCGACAAACCAATCGTTCGTATTGCAAATCCGATAACTGTTGATTTAAATACTGCGCGCAATAATTTGTTGGAAAATTTGTTGCTTGCAGTTGCGAATAATGAAAAACGCGGATACTCAGATTTGAATTTGTTCGAAATGGGAACTGTGTTTGACGGCGACACGCCAGGGGCGCAACATACCAGTGTTTGTATAGTGCGCACCGGAACAACATCCCCAAAACATTGGCAGAAACGCAATCGCAATGTTGATGTCTTTGATGTTAAAGCGGATGTTTTGTCTTTGCTGGGGGCGCAAAAATTCACCATAGATACAAAAAATGCACCGCGTTGGGCACATCCGTACAGATATGGTGCAATTACCCAGGGGCCACGTGTATTGGCGCAATTTGGTGAATTACATCCATCGGTCGCAAAACAGTTGCACATAAAAACGCCTGTGATGGTTGCAATTGTCGAAGATGTTTCTTTGTTGCCACAACGGATTAAATACAAAAAAATACCGATGACAGATTTTATGCCAATCACACGTGATTTTGCTTTCGTAGTCGATTCAAACTATGAATCAGGAAAAATAATCGCAACCGCATTGGCCAGTGATGCGCGAATTGCAAATGCGGTTATATTTGATTCTTTTGAAATGGCAGACGGCAAAAAATCGATTGCTTTCACAATAACTGTTTATCCTGAAACAAATATGACGGATGAAGATTTGTTGAAAATACAAAATGCAGTTATTGTAAATGTTGAAACTAAATGCGGGGCAAAATTGCGCGCATAAAAAAGTGCAATCGCAACTTGATTTTTCATCAAGAACGTTGTATAAATAAACGCATGACAACAAAAACAATAATTATTATTGAATAAAAGGCACTGCGCTTTGGCGGTGGCTGGGGCGCATAAAGCGCCCTTTTTCAATGCAATAAACAAAAGGTAAAGAAAACAATGGCATATCCAAAAACAGAACCAAAAGCGAATTTTTCAAAACTGGAAAATGAAATATTGGAATTTTGGCGCAGTGACGACACGTTCCATAAATCTTTGAATAAAACCAAAATGGGTCATCCGTTCAGTTTTTATGACGGTCCACCATTTGGGAATGGTTTGCCACATTGGGGCCATTTGGGTGTGTCTGCGATTAAAGACATGGTTTCGCGTTATCAGACTATGCGTGGGGCGCATGTAGAACGCGAATTGGGCTGGGATTGTCACGGGCTTCCTGCGGAAGCGTCTGTTGAAAAAAAACAGGGACGGACAGCGAAATCTATTGTCGAATCAGATGGTATGTCTGCATTCTGTGACATGTGCAGGGACGATGTTTTGACATATACCAATGAATGGTTGCGTTTTATTGAAAGAATTGGTCGTTGGGTTGACGGTGGTGATACGCTGGGTTATCGCACCATGGATAAAAATTATATGGAATCTGTAATCTGGGGTCTGAAACAATTATATGACAAAGGTTTATTGTACAAAGATTTCAAAGTGAACCCATTCGATTGGAAACTGGGGACAGTGCTGTCTAATTCCGAAGCGTCCAGCGAATACCAAGACATTGTTGACGATACTGTGACAGTTTGGTTTGAACTTGAAAATGGTGATCGCGCAATTGCGTGGACAACTACGCCTTGGACTTTGCCTGCAAATTCTGCATTGGCGGTGAACCCGAAAATGAAGTATGTTCGCCTGCGTCACGATGATGGGCATGTGTACGTGTTGGCTGAAAGCCGCGTAAAAGCATATGAAAAAATATTCGCAACATCCCAGCGTGTTGGTGAATATACTGGTGGTGAATTGGTCGGTATGCACTATAAACCATTGTTTGATTATTATGCTGGTATGGATAATTTGTTATATCAAATAATCCCTGGGGATTATGTCAGCGACAGTGATGGTACAGGTATCGTTCATATCGCGCCTGCATACGGTGAAGACGACTATCTGGTCGCGAAAGCAATTGATCCAAAATTCCCGATAATTTTAAATGTTGATGATTATGGTAATTTTGATTCGACAGTGAAAGATTGGGCGGGCGAAAACATCTTTGTTGCGAACCCGAAAATTATAGACTATTTGCGTGCAAATGGTTTGTTGGTTAAAAAAGACCAACATAAACACAGTTATCCGTTCGGTCCACGCAGCAAAGAAAAATTGATTTATCGTGCGACCGATGCATGGTATATCGATGTTCCAAAAGTTCGTGACCGCTTGGTTGAAATAACAAAAAATGAAACGACATGGACTTCCGCAGGAAATCGTTTTATGGCGTGGATAGAAAACGCGCGTCCTTGGGGTATTTCGCGCAATCGTTTCTGGGGCGTTCCGTTGCCGATTTGGGAAAAGAATGGTGAATATAAAATCTTTGGTTCAATCAAAGAAATGGAAGATTTCTTTGGTGTAAAAATCGATGATTTACATCGCCCGACATTGGATAATTTGACCAAAGATGGTTGGCATCGTATATCTGATGTACTTGATTGCTGGGTGGAAAGTGGCTCTATGCCGTTTGCGTCTTTGCATTACCCGTTTGAAAACAAAGATAAATTTGAAGCGACTTTCCCGGCTGATTATATTATCGAAGGCCAAGACCAAACCCGCGGTTGGTTTTATGCTTTGATGGTTATCGCAGTTGCGTTGTTTGATAAACCTGCGTTTCGTGTAGTATCTGCGAACGGTATGGTATGCGATGAACAAAAGCGTAAGTTTTCAAAATCTTTGCACAATTATGTTGATCCGTCGGAACAATTAGAATCATACGGTGCAGACGCAATACGTCTGTTTATCCAAGGCAGCAATTTTATGAAGGCTGAATCTGTCGGTGTCGACAAAGAAGGTGTTGTTTTCAATGATACAATTAAAACGATTTTAACACCGCTTTGGAATGCGTATCATTTCTTTACGCTTTACGCGAATGCAGGAAACATCACTGTATCGCGCGAACCTAATTTATCCAATGCGTTGGATAAATACATTGTATCTGAATTGAATTATTTGGTAAAAACGACTACATCTGCACTGGACGAATATAAACCAGATGTTGCAATCAAAGAATTTGTCAGATTTTTGGATATCCTTAACAATTGGTATATTCGTCGTAATCGCGCCCGTTTCTGGGACGAAGACGAAAACGCATTTGAAACATTGCACTATGTTTTAACTACATTTTGTAAATGTTTGGCGCCATTTGCACCGTTTGTTTCTGAATATATATTCAAAAATTTAACAGGCCATGAATCTGTGCATTTGGAAGATTGGCCAATTTGCGGCGAAGTGGATGAAAAAATCGTTAACGATATGCGTCGTGTCCAAATGATAGTATCAACGGGTAAACAATTGCGTGAACAATATAAATTGCGTAATCGTCTGCCGCTGGCGGATGTCACAATCGCAGGTATCGATATGCGTGAATATGGCGATATTATCCGCGACGAATTAAATGTAAAAGCGGTCAAATTTATTGAAAATATAAATGAAGTTGCAGATTCGTTCGTGTATTTAATCACACCAAAAATCGGCGCGCGTTTGGGTGGTGCATTGAAAGAAATTATCCCGATGGTGAAACGCGGCGATTATAAAATCGAAAACGACAAATTGATTGTTGGCGATTATGAATTAAATTCAGATGAATTTGAAAACCGTTTAACAATGAAAGACGGTGTCGCAGGCGCAACATTACCAGACAATACTGCGGTGGTAATTTTGAATACGAATGTTGATTCAGAATTATTTGCCGAAGGTCTTGTTAATGATGCACTGCGCTTTATCCAAGATTCACGCAAAGCGGCGAACCTGGATGTGTCGGACAGAATAAAATTGACCTGTGCGGCAGATTCCGCCCTGCAACGCGCGATAGAAGCACATAAAAAACGTATTATGCATGATGCTTTAATCGTTGAAATGAACTTTGGCGAAGCAAATCAATATCGTGACAGAATCGAAGAATATGACATTGCAATCAATATTGAAAAAGCAAATGCATAAACAAAAAATAACTCTTACACCGGATATTTATTTTGAAAATGTTCCAAAAACATTGAATATGAATATCCGGTCTGAATTATATTCGACAAATGAATTTACTTTCGCGGTCGCTGTAATTTTGTCGGCCCAGGCCACAGACAAAAAAGTCAATGAAATCACACCTGAATTATTCCGCGTTGCACCAACGCCACGCAAAATGTTGGCATTGGGATTAGACGGTTTAAAAGAAAAAATCAAAGTAATATCTTTTTTTAATAACAAAGCGAAATCGATTATCGGACTGGCACAACAGTTATGTGATGAAAATGGCGATGATATAAACTATAAATTCCCCATCAAATATCATAATCGCAATGAATTGATGAAATTGCCGGGCGTGGGTCAAAAAACCGCAAATGTAATAATGAACGTTCTTTGGGATGCACCGAACATAGGCGTCGATACGCACGTTTTTCGTCTGTCGCATCGATTTGGTTGGTGTGATGACCGTGATAATACCCCCGAACGGGTTGAAGAAAAATTATTAAAAATAATTCCGCAAAAATACCATGCAATTACAAATCATGTAATGGTGCTGCACGGGCGTTATACCTGCAAAGCGCTGCGTCCGAATTGTGCCATTTGCCCTGTTGCCAAATGGTGCAATGCAGCGGATAAACGTTAAATCACCATACCACTAAAAAAAATTTAAGCCCGTACAAAAAAAGCACGAGCTAACAATTTTTCGTGGTGCCGGTTATAGGACTTGAACCTACGACCCCCTCATTACGAATGAGATGCTCTACCAGCTGAGCTAAACCGGCATTCATGGCCGTATAATAATATAGATTTTTATTTATTTCCACATTTTATTTTGCGCATTATTACAATTATGCCCGCCGGGGTCATGCCTGGGATTCGCGATAATGCTGCGATGTTTTCAGGACGTGTTTTGGTCAGTTTTTCAATCAATTCATTTGTTAAACCCGGCATTGATTTATAATCAAAATTTTGTGGTATTTTTAATTCTGCGTCTTTCTTGTAATTTTCAATTTCGCGTTCGTTGCGTGCAATATAGCCTGCATAAAATTTGTCGTTTTCAATCGCTGTTGATTCACGCATATTTTTAATTTTTTCAAATGTATCTAAATCGATTAAACCCAAAGATTCCGCCGCATATCCCAATCTGAATACTGCATTATCTGCACGTAAATTTAACCGATATTCGGCGCGCGAAGTGAACATACGATACGGTTCGTCAACACCCAATGCGGTAATATCGTCAATCAAAACACCAATCATAGAATTTGTTCGATTTAACAACAATGGTGCAATATTCAATGCGTGTGCGGCCGCATTTGCGCCTGCGATTAAACCTTGAGACGCGGCTTCTTCATATCCCGATGTACCATTGATTTGACCTGCAAAAAACAGACCCGGGATGTCTTTTGCTTCAAGTGTAGTTTTTAATTTGCGCGCGTCGATTGCGTCATATTCAATTGCGTATCCATATCGCGCTATGCGGGCGTTTTGAAGGCCTGGAATCGTGCGTATCCATTTATCTTGGATATCATGGCCAAAACTGGTTGAAATGCCGTTTGGATAGATTAAATCACTGTTCAAAGATTCAGGTTCTAAAAACACATGATGCGAAGTGTGTTCAGGAAAACGCATAACTTTATCTTCGATTGATGGGCAATACCGTGGCCCGGTTCCCCGAATATCACCGTTATACATTGGTGCGTCTTTTATATTCTGTCGAATTATTTCATGCGTTTTTTCGGTCGTATGGGTTATAAAGCATTTATCATTATATGTGTTTTTGTCGTCCCCAACACAAAACCAGTCGTGTGGCATGTCGCCGGGTTGTTCTTCACATACATCAAAATCAATACTGTCGCGATAAATGCGCGCAGGTGTCCCTGTTTTCAAACGCAATAAATCAAAACCTGCATCAATCAAAATTTTTGAAATGTATGAATCGTTTTCTTGGTATTCGCCATTATCCATCAAACGCCCAGACGCAATTTTTTCATTTCCGCGCGTCACCAACCCACCAAGGAAAGTCCCGGTTGTCAGCACCAACGATTTACAACAATATTTTTGATTTACGCATTTTGTGTTTAAATCTAAATCAAAAACTTTTTCAAAAATGACGGTTAAATTGTCTGTGTTTTTCAAAATTTTCATTACTGCGTCATGATAAAAATTTCTGTCGATTTGTGCGCGCAGTGCCTGGGTCGCCGCGCCATGCGACGCATTTAATGTTCGCCAATGAATTCCAGACGAATCTGCAGCGCGTGGCATAACACCGCCCATGGCGGCCATTTCCGCCACCATTTGTGATTTTCCCGGCCCACCAATTGACGGATTGCAAGACATCGCGCCAATGTCAGATTCGCGCATAGTCAACAAAAGTGTTTTTGCACCACGGCGTGCAGATGCCGCCGCTGCTTCGACGCCGGCATGTCCACCACCAATAACAATCACATCAAATTCAGTCATTTTTTTAGAATCGACCCATTCCGCCGTTTACATGAATTGTTTGTCCGTTGATATATGACGCTTCATCGGATGCTAAAAATACGCATGCGTTTGCAATGTCAATCGGTTCACCGAAACGTCCCGCAGGAATTTGCGATAAATATGTTTTCTTTAATTCGTCGCTTAAAACATCGGTCATTGGTGTTTTTATAAAACCTGGCGCAACACAATTCGCAGTGATACCACGCGATGCGACTTCTGCGGCAATTGATTTAGTCATCGCAATCATTCCGCCCTTTGATGCAGCATAATTCGCCTGGCCCGGGCCGCCGACAACACCAACAATTGACGCCATATTTATAATGCGCCCAAATCTTTGTTTCATCATAGGCATAATGGCTGCCCGGCATAATTTAAATGTTGAACGCAAATTTGTGTTCATGACATTATCAAATTGTTCGTCGCTCATACGCATCAAAAGAGTGTCAGATGTGATACCTGCATTATTTATCAGAACATCAATACGCCCCGCGCGTTCAATCGTGTCAGCAATCAATTTTTCAGATGCCCCATCATTTGATAAATCGGTTGCGATTTTTATAAAATCATCATTAAAAGATTCGTTTAATTTATCCATGCTGCGCCCCGTCACAACCACGGTTGCACCGGCCAATTTCATCTGTTTGGCAATTGCACCACCAATTCCGCCGGTCGCGCCAGTTATTAAAACAACTTTATTTGTTAAATCGAACATATTTATATCCTTTTTTAATCGCCATATTCACATTGCGTTGCCAGATTTGTCAACCGCAATAACAACCACGCATTATTCAGAAGATATCCATCACCCGGCGTCAGAATCATGTTCTTTTTAGCGTATTGTAATACAACTGGCTTTTTATATTTTCGCGCCAGCCAAAGCCCATATTTAATATGATCGTTGACATACCCATGATGGGGTTTATAACAAATTTTATTTTGTGGTTGCTGGATTGCCAGGTCTGCTTGAGATGCCGCAGAAGCAAAGAAAGTATTGACTATATATTGCGGCGCAGTATCTGGCGATACATTAATTTTTATCTTGTTATAAACAAGCGTTATTTCAGTTTTTCTTTTCTGGGCCAGTTTTACAGCTAAATCTGCTGCTTCTTTGATGTCGATACCAGAACCCAATTCAAGAACAATATCTTTCATCGTTTATACCTCTAATTTAATTGCGTTCATATCATCACAAATGCGTTTTGTTAAACCGGTTAATACCGCGCCTGGGCCAATTTCAACAGTTTCATTTATCCCCAATTCCCGCATAGCCAAAACACTTTCGCGCCAACGAACACCATGTGTCATTTGATAAACCAACGCGTCACGAATTTCATCGGGGTCGGATATGGGCGCGCATGTTTTATTTGAAATAATCGGCGCAACCGGTGTTTTGATTTCTGTATTTTCCAAAGCAGCACGCATCTCATCGGCCGCCGCCTGCTGGATACGACAATGTACCGGCACAGACAGTGCCAACGGCATAGCGCGCCGCGCGCCCGCATCTTTTGCCATGTCAATCGCCCTTTCAACCGCACTGCGTTCGCCAGAAATTACAACCTGGCCCGGGCAATTATCATTTGCAACATCTGCATCTGTTTTTGCACAAATATCACGAACCGTGTCTATATCCAATCCTAAAACAACCGCGGTCAAACCCTGTCCCACGGGTACAGCACGTTGCATCGCATCGCCGCGCAGACGCAACAGGCGTGCCGTATCAGCCAAAGATAATGCACCCGCCGCACAAAGCGCAGTATATTCACCCAGCGAATGTCCAGCCACATATTTTGTAATTGGCAATTTTGATGCGCGCAACATAGCAATAGATGTCGCCATAATTGCAGGTTGCACATTACGCGTTAATGTTAAATCTTCCATTGTGCCATTGAAAATAATGTCTGACAATTTTTCATTCAACGCATCATCAACCGCGTCAAATACCGCGCGTGCATCAGTATTATTTTCATAAAGTTCGCGTCCCATGCCGACACTTTGTGAACCTTGGCCTGGGAAAACAAATATAGATGACATAATTAAAACCCTTTACCGTTCTATTCCAGACAATCCATAATCATTTTTTAACAATTCAGTCAATATGATCGGAAATAATACACCTTCCTGGGTATTCCATACTTGATGAAGACTGTTATTTACAACAATATCGCTGTGCTTGAATTGTTCACAGTAAATAGTGTACCAGCCAATATCTGTTCCATGACCCGTTTTAGGGTCAACCAACCCAATACTGTGATGTCTATGTCTGTCAAATGATCGCATTGGCAAATCTTTGTCCAATTTCTGTTTGCCAAAATCGTATGTTTTGCCATATTTTTGTATTAAAATATCTGGAATATCTTTTGGAAATAATAATTTACCAACAACCCAAAGAGTTAACGTTTCAAGTGTTGTTTCACCAATAATTGTTGGATCTTTTTGATGACCCAAACTGAAAATCTTTTTCTTGTTTGCCTTGCGAGATGGATCTATGGTCTGCAACACGCTGGAAATTTCCAATCGACGTGGTTGGTCGGAAATAGTCTGTGCCTGGGTAAAATTTTGTAATTCTTCAAGTGTTAAAAACCGACCCATTTGATGAAATGGATTTGAAAAATCATATTTATATACAATTTTCTGTTTCATTATATACCTCTTTTTCATATCTTTTATTATAGAAGAAAAAAGCCAAAAATCAAATTATTATATGTTTTAATTATTTGCGTATTGAAAATTCGCAACCGCAATAATTCTGGCGGTAAAAATCAGATTCACGATTTATTTCTTGTCTTAATTTTTCATTCCATTTAATTGGTAAATATTTTATTTCGCTACACGAAATATCTGCGGCCGCGTCAACCTGGGATTGGTCTTTGTGGCGCGATACGCCAAATACAGACGCAATTGCATTATATCCATTTTTAATTGCCCAATCGCGCGCAAAACAAAAGCGATATGCAAAACATTTGCTGCAACGTGCGCCGCGTTCAGGTTCAAATTCCAGCCCTTTAACATGGTTGCGCCATTCGTCATGATTGTAATCGCCGACGACATATTTGACGCCTAATTTTTCACAGTATTTAATTTGTTCATTTAACCGTTTTTGATATTCGGTGTCGGGGTAAATATTTGGATTAAAAAACATAACAATAAAATCGTTAATATCGGCAATTTCGCCATCCACTAATTGCTTAATCGCACCACACGAACACGGTGCACAGCAAGACATTAAAACCAGTTTTATTTTATCAGACATTTATCGTTGGTCATATATTTTTTCAAAAAAATTATAAATCTCACGCGGTAAAGCTCTGCGACGATTCGGATAAACACTGCAACCACGAGAGTTTATTATCAAAACGTTTTTCAGTGGTATTTTTTTAGATTTTGCATGCTTTTTAATCAAAGAAATATTTTCTTGGTTTTTATCATAATATACAGATTTTGGGATAACATAAAAATCTATTTCTCTTTTTACGCTATGCACAATCGGTTGTTCTTTGAAGTATGTATCAACAAATTGTAATTCGTATGATGCTGTTATCTGAGATGTAGTATTTAATTTTTGGATAAAATCATGAAATTTTCCATATAAACGATCACATTTAATATTTGTCGTATTGTTATCGTTCAAATCTTCTGCAGTTATGTTAAATCCAGTAAAAACCGTTCTGAATCTGGTGTTCATTTTATTACCCCCTGTTTCACATTTTGATTTAATATATTTATCAACTGTATAGGTGTTTGGTTCGTCTGGATAGGCCAAATTTGTCCAAAATCAGATTGTCTGACAACTGTATCTCGCTCTGTCAATGGGCGCAGCCGTATGTTTTTTCCATCAAAACTCTGGACGCACACAGGATGTAAAATATATCGTTCGTCATATTGCAACAGATTTGCATCTTTGAATAATTTTATTGCATCTTCGATATAGAACAATTTATTTGTTGCAGAAACCAAAAATGAAAATTTATCACCTTCCATTCTGATTTTGCGTGGGGACAGATTTGGTTCATCGTATGTAAAATCTATAATGGTATCAAACCAAAGACGAATTTTGTACGTACCACGTTCAACGCTGTTTTTATATTGGATGAATTTATCACAAAATTTACGCAGTTCTTCCAGATTAGCAATATTTTCACAACGTGTTGCTTTGCGTAAAGAAAATCCATCAGGTGTTTCGTGCTTTTGTAAAATGTTTGTTTCTGCATAAAACAGAACAGAGGTTTCTGATTGCATAATCATTGTTCCTTTGGTGTTGATATTCTCTCTGCCCGCTTTGAAACAATAGCATTATTATGCAGGTATTTCAAGCCGATTAAACAGATTTTCTGGGACAACGAATTTATCACCATTTGCAATACGATGTTCGTATTTTGTTGGCCAAGATAAATCGTGTTTGATTTCGAAAATGTTTTGAATTTTTTCGGCTGCATCCGGTATGAACGGCGCAGAAATACGGCCAAACAAATCAATCATTTGAAAACATTCGTTCAATGCCGCTGCTGCACCAGATGTGTCGCCGTTTTTAACCAAAGCCCACGGTTCTTTGATGGTCATATATTCATTTGCAATACCGTAAATTTCACGCAGTGCAACAATCGCTTTGCGGAATTCACATTTTTCCAAAGCGTCTGTTAATTCGTCCAATTTTGCATTGATTTTTTCAGCCAACCCAGAATCAATACCCCCCCCGTCTGGAACAATATCTCCGAAATTTTTCGCAGACAATTTGCAAACGCGTGAAACAAAATTGCCCAACAAACCGTTTAAATCTTTGTTCACAATATCAACAAAACGTGCCATTGTAAAATCTGTGTCATCTGTTTCTGGTGCCGACGCTAACAATGCATACCGCCAACAATCGCTCGGTGCGATTGATAATGCTTCATCTAAAAATATTCCATTCCCTGTTGATTTAGAAATTTTTGCACCATTAAAGTTCAAGAAATTGAAAGCTTTTAACATATCAACGGTTTTCCAATTATCGTCCATGGCTAATTCTTGAGCTGGGAAAAACACAGAATGGAAAGATACATTATCTTTGCCCATGAATTCAGTATAATGACAATCTGGATTTTTCCACCATGATGCCCAATCAGGTGTCGCTGCTTGTGATATAGAAACATAGCCCCATGGCGCATCAAACCACACATAGAACACTTTATCTTCATACCCCGGTTTATTGACAGGTATTCCCCATTTCAAATCGCGTGTAATCGGGTTGTCATGCAAACCTTCGTCCAACCATTTATTTGTGATAGTGACAGCTGTTTTTTGCCAACCTTTCCTCGAATTTACCCATTCGCGCAATTTATCTTGCATTTTACTCAATTTGAAATACAGATGTTTTGTTTCGCGCATTTCAACCGGCGAATTCGGGTCAATAGCACTATGTGGATTAATCAATTCGTCTGGATTAAGAGATGCGTAACATTTATCACACTCATTACCATAGGCGCGTTCGTATCCGCATTTTGGGCATGTACCTATAACATAACGATCCGCTAAAAATTTATGTTCATTGATAGAATATGGTTGCTTTGATGATTTTTCAATTATCATACCCAATGAATCCAACCGAGAAAACAGTTCGTGAATTAATTTTTCGTGTAATTTTGTATGTGTACGTCCATATAAATCAAATGACATATTAAAATTATTTATCCCAGATATTTGAATTTCGCGATATTTGTTCACATAATCTTCGACAGAAACCCCTTCTTTTTTTGCACCCATTTCAGATCTTGTTCCATGCTCATCTGTTCCACAAATATACAACACATCACGTCCCATAGCGCGACAAAATCTGGCATATACATCAGATGGCAACAGACATCCAATTAAATGTCCTATGTGTAATTGATTGTTCACATATGGCAGTGCAGAAGTAATTAAATATTTTTGTCCCATTGTAATTTATCCTTGGTTTATATTTTATAAAAAATGGACGCAAACGGGGCGTCCAAAAATTCCCGTTTGATGTTTTAATAAAATTAAATTTGCATTCGTTTCATTGTTATTTGTTCGTGCTATGTAATCGTGCGCGATGCACGCGATAACGAAAATTGGTGGTTTACCACACGAAGCACCTTAAGATGCGAAGTGTGGTGGGTGGTATTGGACTCGAACCAACGACCTTTACGATGTCAACGTAACGCTCTAACCAACTGAGCTAACCACCCAAAGCGAAAGTATTATAACAGCAAAATTCCAATTTGCAAATAAAAAGATGCCACGGTAAAAACTGTTTGATTTGTGGGAAAAAATGTAGTGTAATATCAAATATGAAACATTGTTTGATAAAAATTAGACATTTTATAACAAATATGATTTGTGGGCTGATTTATAACCAAGAAACCCGCAAACATGTTCGTGCTGCGTTGAATTCACCTTTGGTTGGGTTGTTGGTAATGATAAAAAACGACAGCGGTATAAGACATCCAAAATACAAAATCATAACCGGATTTCGTGGTCGCAATTTGTTAATCAAAGTGAACGATAAATACATATATAAATATCCAACCCAAAAATGCAATTTTGCCCCGAATATAGAGGTTCGTGAACGCGACATCACATCTGAATTGGCAAAAATTTCGCCGATATTTATACCTGTACCGACGCTTTTAGAATACCAAGATAAAATTGTTCGTCGATATGATGTGATGCATGGGATATCACTGCGTCAATTGATAAAACGTGGTAAAATATATGAAAAATATAAACACTATTTGGCGCACCAGGTGGCGTATTTCATGTATGTAATTGCAAAACATAATCCGCGTGCGCTTTATAAATATAAAGATGACGCATCCGCGAAACCAGGTTTTATGTTTGGGTGGCATCACTGCGATTTGCTGGACAATTTTATGATAGACGACAAAACTTTTAAAATTACTTCATTCATAGATTGGGAAGAAGTCGGTTTTGGTGATTTTTCGGATATCTTTTATGATAAAAATCCGTATCTGAATGAATTTATGCAAATGATTGCGGATGAATACAAAAAAATATACAAGCAATGAAATCTAGGGTGATAATAAAATGAAAATAATTAAAAAACTGCCACACGGAAACGGACATATATGTATCTATTTTTGTGGGGTTAAAATTGCTAGTTATAAACCAAAACAGTTTGTTATGGGTGATAATAATAAAATCAATGTATCAAAAAATGTTGATTTAACATGTCGGTTTTTTGGTAATAATAATGAAATTATCATAGAAAATACACCGTTTGGACAACATATTGATGTTTGTATTGGTTCCGATCATTTGACTTGTAATGATTGCAAAATTCATATTGGGAAAAATACATCTATTGGCAGTTTAAAATTCATGACACCTTTATCAGAAGATAAAACAATGGTAGAAATAGGTGAAGATTGTATGTTTTCAGTCGGCATAAATTTTCTGCCCAGTGATGTACATTCAATTGTTGATTCAAATGGCAATTCGACAAATATTGGGAAATATATAAAAATTGGCAATCACGTTTGGATTGGTGCTAATGCGACAATATGTAAAAATACAGAAATAGCTGATGGTTGCGTAATAGGCACAAACAGTGTAGTCAGTGGTAAATTTACAGAACCAAATTGTGTTTTGGTTGGAAATCCTGCGCGTGTCGTAAAACGTGGTATTAAATGGGACAGACGACACCCAAAAGAATTATTAGCCTCACAAAAATAATTATGAATAAAAAATTATAGTCATTCGCTTGATTTTGCCCAGATTCGTGCTATATTGACCGAACAATCAAAGGTGATGTCGATGAAAAATGTTTTAATCACAGGTGCAAATGGGCAATTAGGAACAGAATTGGGTAAAATTATGCCTGCGGCGGTTTTGGCCACACACAGCGATTTAGATATCACAAATAAACGCGCGGTTGATGATTTTGTTCGGAAAAATAATATTAAAACAATTGTGAATTGTGCGGCCTATACGGCGGTTGATGCCGCCGAAGACGACGCGGAAACCGCATACAAAATAAACGCGTTGGCGCCGGGATATCTGGCCCAAACAGGTTGCCAAATTATTCATGTTTCAACGGACTATGTTTTTGATGGGAATTTATTGGTTGGTGCATATCAGACAACAGATACTCCTAGACCTATATCTGTGTATGGAAAATCAAAATGGAATGGAGAGTTTGCTGTTTTAAACAAATCAAAAAATCGAATAATCATTCGAACATCATGGCTTTATTCACCATACGGTAAAAATTTTGTAAAAACCATGCGCAAATTAGGCGCGACCAGGGATGAAATTTCGGTAGTCAGTGATCAATATGGTTTGCCGACCTATGCAAAAGATTTGGCTGTTGCGATTGTCCAGATTATTCCACAAATGACCCCGGAAAAAAATGGAATTTACCATTATTCAAATCTTGATACATTGACAGGAACGTTGTTTAAGGGTATTTCTTGGTATGATTTTGCAGTTGAAATTATGAAGCAATCAAATTTAAATTGCGCTGTGAAACCTATATCGACTGCTGAATATCCGACTCGTGCAGTGCGTCCGAAATACAGTGTTTTAGATACGACAACAATCGAGCAAACATTTGGTATAAAAATACCGACATGGCGTGACGCGTTGAAACGCTGTTTGGGCGAAATGCAAAGATAGAAATTTTGATATTGATTTTTGTGTGTATGTCTGTATAATGACTACGCGATTGCCCTAATAGTCTAGTGGTAAAACACGTCCTTGGTAAGGACGAGTCGCAAGTCCGATTCTTGCTTAGGGCACCACGAAAAATTGTTATCGCGCACCACAAAGTGCGCGATAAATTTTTTTTCAGCCTGTCTCGACATAGCGTCAGGCGAATTTTTGGTAATTTTTCCACTAGATTTTGTTTATCATAAATTATATATTTACCCACGATTTAGGAACGGGAAATAAATGCAGTCTTATTTTATTTTGGGTAATGTTTTTTCATTGATTGCGGCGATTTGCCTTTTTGTTTCTGTATTTAAAAAAACAACCAAAGCATTATTGTTGTGGCAAATTTTTGAGGTTGTATTCTGTATCTTGTCGAACGTGGCATTGGTGACATATTCTGCGTTGACGACGAATTCGATTGCGCTGGTGCGTGATATATTGGCATATAAAAATAAATTGACGCGAAATATTACATTTGTGTTGCTGTTTTTGTGTGTGATTGCGGGCTTTGCTGCCAATAATCGCGGCATAATCGGAATTTTCCCAGTGGCTGCATCATTTGTTTATACTGTGTTTTTGTATGAAACCCGAAATGAACAGCAAATACGTTTTGCATTGATAATCAATTTAATGTTGTGGTTTGTTCATGATTTTTACGTAGGCGCATATCCGTCGGCCGTAATGGATGTGGGTTTAAGCGCTTGGACATTATTAAATATATTCCGCAATATGAAAATGAATCCATTTACAGGCCATTGATTTCGTATAAAAAAACACCGGCGTCTGCCGGTTGTTTTTTTGAAAACAGTAATTTTAATACATCGTCTGCAATATATGTTTGCTTTTATCGATATTGGATAACATTTTACCACTGCCGATGGCAACGCATGCCATTGGGTTATCCACCAAAAATGCAGGCAACCCCGTTGCGGCGCGAATCGCGGCGTCCAGCCCGCGCAACAATGAACCGCCACCGGTCATTGCGATACCCAAATCTGCGATATCTGCCGACAATTCTGGTGGTGTAGATTCCAATGCCAAATGCACAGTATTCACAATTTTAGTCACAGTTTGCGCCAATGCAGTTGCAATCTGAGATTCTGTCACGATTGTTTCACGTGGGGTCCCAGACATTAAATCGCGCCCTTTTATCTTCATAGACAATTCGTTTGTTTTATCTTTTGGCATAATGGCAGTACCGATTTTCTTTTTGATTTCTTCGGCTGTATTTTCGCCAATCAATAAATTTTTGTTTTTGCGAACGTATTCAATGATGTCTTCGTCCATTTGATCACCGGCCGTACGCACTGCATTAGAATACACGATGCCGCCCAAAGACATAACCGCCACCTCTGTCGTGCCACCACCGATATCCAACACCATTGAACCCAATGGTTTATCAACCGGCAGACCTGCGCCAATCGCAGCAGCAGTTGATTCTTCGACAATATATACTTTACGTGCGCCGGCGGCGTCGGCCGCTTCTTGAATAGCGCGGCGTTCCACCTGGGTCGCGCAAGATGGTACACAAATAATAATCAATGGTGCCGCCAAAGGATTTTTCTGGTGCACTTTGCGAATGAAATATTTAATCATTTCTTCGGCAACTTCGAAATCGGCGATAACGCCATCGCGTAATGGGCGAACTGCAGAGATAGTTCCCGGTGTGCGGCCGAACATTTGTTTAGCCTCTGCCCCGACGGCCAAAATTTCTTTGCGTCCCAATAAACGGTTTTCAGCCACCGCCACAACCGACGGTTCATTCAAAACCACACCGCGTCCCTTTACATAAATCAACGTGTTTGCAGTTCCTAAATCAATCGCCATGTCCGCGGAAAAAAATTTCAATAACCAATTGTACATATATCTTTCCTTATGTCTTCGTTTTTTTGCATTATAAAACAGGTGTGGGAAAAATCAAGCCTCATCCGAACAATTTTTGCTTTTTTATTTGCTTTTTTTTATATTTTGGTATGATACGGGCATGAAACGTAAGACTATATTAAACCATAGAGATTTTTTTGTCCCCAAAAGCGACGTTTTCGCGCGCAGTGAATCTTTCGTTGTTTTGGTGAAACCGACTAAATTCCCGGGTGATGCGCGTTATGGTCTGATTGTGGCAAAGCGCAGATTTAAAAAGGCTGTGCATCGCAATCGCGTAAAACGGTTGTTGCGTGATTGGATTGCGTATAATGAATCTTTGATGTTGCCAGATCTTGATTATGTTTTTATTGCTTTGGATAAAATGTTAGATACAGAACGTGATATGGGCCGCAAATCAATGATGCGTGCGTTAAAACGCGTTGCCAGATTGTATAAAAAATATGGCTTTGTCGAAAAATGATTTTTTTACCCGTTTTGGATGCGCTTTGATTCGTGGATATCAAAGATGTATTTCGCCGTTTATTGGTGGTCATGCGGCGTGCAGATTTACCCCGACATGCAGTGAATACACACGTCAATCAATTGAAAAATATGGTTTTATTCGCGGATGTCTGATGGGACTTAACCGTATATCGCGATGCCGTCCCGGGGGGGGGTGTGGATATGACCCTGTGCCGTGATATTCTTGACATAACAAAACATTGTGGTAAAATTTATAGACACAGAAAAATATAAAAGGATTTATAATTATGACATCTTTTCGTGCAACGGTTGAGAATATGTCCAAACTTATGGATGAAATGGGAATTACTGAATTAGATTTGGAACGTCAACTGTTATTGGGTTTATACCGTAAACATATTCATTTATCTAAACAACAGGCGGTGGCTGCACCGGTCGGTTTTGTCGCGCCCGCCAAAAAAAATGATGACGAATGTGCAATATCTGGACATGCGTTGAAATCTCCGATGGTTGGGGTTGCGTATTTGGCACCTGAACCTGGGGCAAAACCATTTGTCAATGTCGGTGATGAGGTAAAGGTTGGTGATACTGTCGCATTGGTCGAAGCGATGAAAACATTCAACCCGATTAAATCTGACGTCGACGGCGTTGTGAAAGAAATATTGGTATCTGATGGCGCTGCGGTTGAATTTGATACACCGATTGTTGTAATAGAATAGGTTTTTATCATGCCGCAAATTAAAAAAGTTTTAATCGCAAATCGTGGCGAAATCGCATTGCGTGTAATTCGTGCATGTCGTGATATGGGAATAAGAACTGTCGCAGTGTATTCGACTGCTGATAAAAATGCAATGCATGTGAAACTGGCTGATGAATCTGTATGCATTGGGCCTGCACAATCCAGTGAATCATATTTGAATGAATCTGCGATTTTGACGGCTGCGTTGCTGACCAATTCAGACGCGATACATCCGGGATACGGATTTTTGTCTGAACGTGCTGATTTTGTGGACAAAGTGGAACAACATGGTCTGATTTGGATTGGGCCTGATTCCAATATGATTCGCAAAATGGGTGACAAAGTGAACGCAAAACAAACTGCAATAAAATGTGGTTTGCCGGTTGTTCCGGGCAGTGATGGTGCATTGAAAGATATTGATGACGCATTGCGCTGGGCTGATAAAATCGGTTATCCTGTGATGATCAAGGCGGCATCTGGTGGCGGTGGACGTGGTATGCGTGCGGTGAATGACGCAAATGAATTACGCGAAATGTTTCCCATCGTTCGTAACGAATCGAAATCTGCGTTCGGGGATGATACGCTTTATATGGAAAAATTGCTTTTGCATCCGCGTCATATTGAATTCCAGGTCTTGGGCGATAAACATGGTAATGTAGTGATTTTTGGCGAACGCGATTGTTCGCTGCAACGAAAAAATCAAAAAGTTATGGAAGAATGCCCTGCTGCGATTTTAACACAAAAACAGCGCGACGATATGATTGAAATTTGCAAAACCGCGGCCAAGAAAATGAAATACACAAACGCCGGAACATTTGAATTTATGTTCGAAGATGGCAAATTTTATTTTCTCGAAATGAATACACGTTTACAGGTAGAACATCCGGTCACCGAAATGGTCTATGGTATCGATTTGGTTCGCGAACAAATACGAATTGCAGCTGGTGAAAAATTGGGTTATACACAATCAAGTTTAATTCCACATGGTCATGCAATTGAATTTCGTATCAATGCAGAAGATCCAGACACTTTCGTTCCAAATCCCGGGACAATCAGTTTATATGCCCCATCGGGTGGTTTGGGCGTTCGCGTAGATTCTGCGGCATATACAGGATATACAATTCCTGCGATGTATGATTCGATGATTGCAAAATTGGTTGTGCATTCGCAATCGCGTCCTGCATGTATAATGCGTGCCCAGCGTGCATTAGACGAATTCGTTATCGAAGGTATAAAAACAACAATACCTTTGCAGAAAAAATTGTTGGGAAATTCAGATGTTCGCCAATTGAAAACAGATAATCATTGGTTGGAACATTTTCTGGAATCTGAGAAAGAATCAAAAGAAGATTCAGAACCAGAAGATAAAGAATAAAAATACCGCCCAATGGGCGGTGATTTTTTATTGGTTTCTTTTGCGTCTGAATTCGTCCAGTGACACAACACGTTTATCGTCGGGGACTGTGTTGGCTTTTTCATCCAGTGGTAATTCAATGTCTGTTTCTGTGTTTGCGCCGGATGGCTGTTTTGGATGGAAAGACAGCATGAATTCAGTTGATGGATCTTTGAATTCAACCAACGCAGAAAACGGGACACGAATAAAAAACGGACGCCCATCAAATGTTAGCTGAACACCGAATTCTTTGTCTGATACATTCAAATTGTTATACGAATATTGCAGCACTATCGTCATTATATCAGGATATCGCATACGCAAAAAATCAGGCAACACAACCCCTGGGTCGCGTGTTTTGAATGTTATAAAAAAACCTGCGTCATCGCCCAGACCGTTAAATTGTGCGTAAATCAGCGCTTCTTTCACGACAGATTTTAACGCGTTATCTAATAATTGTTGATAATCTATTTTATGCATCTTTGTTCTCCGCAATAACTATATTACTTATTTGGCCGTCTTGGCAAGTGACAAAAAGACAATCTGGAATATTTTTGAACGCATTCTCGTTCGTTCCAGTAGCCCACACCTGGGCATTTGATTCGTTCAAATCATGAAATATTTTTATGCGTGCATCATCGTCCAAATGGGCCATGGCTTCGTCCAGCAAAATCAAAGGTGTTTGACCTGTTTTTATATGAATCAATTTTGCGTGCGCCAATATTAAATCGATTAAAATAGATTTTTGTTGACCTGTACTGGTTATCTGGGCCGGCAAATTCAAAGTTTTATTAAACACCCCAAAATCAGATTTATGTGCACCATCAATCACCATTTTATCGCCGATTAAATTGCGATTTTGCTCTAAATATTCAAAATAAATTTTTTCTGCATCGATTAAAGTGTTTTCCATAATCAATTTTTCAATCATTCCATCAACAGACACCCCGCCATTTGCAAAAAAATAATTTATTTCAGATGCATATCGTATGCGCCCTGCCCCGACGGCAATCGCAGTTTGTGCAATTTGTTCATCAATTGCGTTTAACCATTTTGTATCGCCACCTGATTTAATTGCGCCGGCGCGTTCAGACAACAATTTATTCAAACGGTTTATGCGTCCGATATGTGACGGTTCGAAATTTGCAACCAAATGATCAAAAAACGCGCGACGCTCAGACGCAGATTCAACGAAAATTCTGTCTTCGCGTGGGGTCAACCAAACAATGCGAATTTTTTTTGCCAAATCTGAAAGCGGCGAATTTTCATTATCTATTTTTGCATGACGATTTGTTTCCCCAGAATTTAAAAACACGCAGATATCAGATTCATCCGCAGTGGTTGCAAATACAGAAAATCCCCCGTCGCCATCAAATCGCGCCATCAATTGTGTTTCCGCACCACGAAAACCGCGTTCGCCAGACAGCAAAGAAATCGCTTCGAGAATAGCGGTCTTTCCGGCGCCATTTGTGCCTGTGATAATAATATTTTTGCATCCATTTGTTTTTATTCTGGAAGATGTATGATTTCTGAAATTGGTAATTGTGATTTGATTTATCATTTTTGTATTGGAGGCCAGGGTCGGAATCGAACCGGCATCCAAGGATTTGCAGTCCTCTGCATAACCACTCTGCCACCTGGCCTTTTTCACGTAGAGCTATCTTAGGCAAAAAATAAACCTTTTTCAACATAAAAATTTCATTTTTTTAATATTGTCGGCGGAATTTGTTCCGATGTTCTTTGCGTATATAAAAATGATATCGTAATAGTGATATTTAAGATTATGGACAATTCTTATGAAAAAAATATTTTATTTGTTTTTCTTTATTCCGTTTTATGCCGTTGCAGACAGTGATTGCGCGACAATGCGCTATGTCCCAGACAACGAAATGACATTGGTTGATGTAATAAATCTGGGGCTTTGTCGTAATCCACAAACGATGGCAGCATATATGAATTTGCAATCTTCGCGATATACAAAAAACGCAGCCCATTCGGTATATTTTCCGACGTTTTCAGGTGCTGTAGGTGCAAATCGTTCGCATACCCAGCACGAAGATTGGGATTACAGTGCATCAATTTCTGCATCGTATTTAATTTTTGATTTTGGAAAACGCGAATCAGATTTTGCACAAACGTTGGCGCTTTATCGTGCGACAGGTTTTGATTATGATGAAACAGTTCAAAATTATGTGTTTTCTTTGATTGGTGATTATTATGCGCTTTTGATTGCAGATGCAGATGTGTCAGCTGCGAAATCTGCACTGACCGTTGCGCAAACTGCAAAAAATACTGCCGACAAAAAATTCAAAGCCGGTGCAGTCGCCAAAGCCGACGTGTACAAAGCCGACACAAATCTGGCATCGTCTGAATTATATTTGGAACGCGCAAAAAATAATCGCGAAATAGCAAAGGGAACATTGTTAAATGCGTTGTCTTTCCCAGCAGACCAAGATATAAAAATCAAAGATATGCCCGCCAGTTTCGGCAGTGACGCAGAAATTGAAAATATTGATGAATTGATATCTATTGCACGCAAAAAAAGACCAGATTTATTAAAAGCCAGCGAACAAACATCTGCGGCGTTTCATCGAAAGAACAGTGCGTTTTTAAAAAATATGCCGTCGTTTTCTGTGAACGGCACAGTGACAGTAAACGATAAAACAGTTGGTGGAATGTTTGAACATATGTCTGTTAAAACCAGTGGAAAATTCGGTGTATCTGTGTCTATGCCTATATTTACCGGTTTTGCAAATTTTTACAACGCGCGTGCTGCAAATGCAGATTATGAAAATGCAAAATATATGGAACACAGTGTTTCAAACGATGCTATGTTAGATGTTTTCAGCGCATATCAAAATTACAAAACTGCTAAAACTGTTTTGAATCAAACAAATACACTTTTGAAATCTGCAATTGAAAGCGAACATGTGACATCTGGCATGTACAAGGTTGGTCGCGCAACTATGCTTGATTGGCAGACCGCGCAGTCTGAATTAGTAGATGCGCGCAAACAAAATAATTCTGCGAAATACGATTTGTTTGTAAAACGTGCAGCGGTTGCATTGGCAATCGGTGATATTAAATCAGGCCTGCGTGAAAAAGAATAATGGAAAAAATCAATGCTGAAAAAAATTTTTGGTTTTATTTGGCGTAAAAAATGGCTGGCAGCGATATTTGTTTTATTGGTCGTGATAATTGTTTGGGGTGTTATTTCTGTGCGTACCAAAAAAAAGAAAAATTATATAACATTGGATATATCCCGCGGCGACATAACACAAACTGTGACGGCGACAGGTGAAATTCAGCCTGTGAATACTGTGAATGTTGGGTCCCAGGTGTCTGGCACCATAGAAAATATTTTTGTTGATTACAATTCGCATGTTAAACGTGGTGATATATTATTGACGATTGAACCGTCTGTGTTGAAATCTTCCGTTGACGAAGCCAAAGCATCGTTAGATTCTGCAAAATCAGAATTAAAATATGCCGCGTCAGAATATGAACGAAATAAAACGCTGTTTAATGACGGATTTATATCGCGCGCAGAGATGGAGAAATCTCAAACTACATACGAACAGGCCAGTCAAGCCGTCAACAAAGCACAATATTCGTATGATCGTGCTGTCACAAATTTGGGATATGCAACAATAACGTCGCCAGTTGATGGGACGGTCATTTCTCGCAAAGTGGACAAAGGACAAACTGTTGCTGCGTCGTTTCAAACGCCAGACCTGTTTGAAATCGCCGAAGACCTATCAAAAATGCAAATTGAAACCGCGGTATCCGAAGCCGACATAGGCATGATAAAACAGGGCCAAAATGTCAGTTTCACTGTTGATGCGTATCCAAATCAGACGTTTTCAGGGACTGTAAATCAAATTCGTTTATCGCCGACGACTGTATCAAATGTGGTTGTTTATACTGTGGTTATTGATGTTGATAATTCTGATTTACGTTTAATGCCAGGAATGACTGCGTTCGTGACGGTTCTGGTGGACAGTGCGAAAAATATCTGGAAAACGAAAAATTCAGGTCTGTTATTGCGTTCATATAAAAACATAATTGATAATGTTTCCGATGACATTACACCCCAAACACATCTGGCAATTAAACGCGGCGATAATATAGTTTTTATTCCGTACAAGAAAGGTTTAACCACCCCGACAGAAACACAAATTATTTCTGATGAAATACAACCAAACGATAAATTGGTTATTGGGTTTGTGGGGCAAATTTCAAATAACAAAAGCACTATGCGCGCCGGCCCCAGGATGTAAAAAATGAACCAGCCACCTGTCATCGCGTTAAATAAAATCAATAAAATATTCCCACTTGAAATTGGCGGTGTGCAACAGGTTTTGTTTGATATTTCTTTCACAATTCAATCGGGGGAATTTGTTGCGATTATGGGGCCGTCTGGGTCTGGTAAATCAACATGTATGAATATTATCGGTGCACTGGACAGCGCGACATCTGGGACATACGAATTATATGGGACAGATATTACGACAATGACACCTGATGAATTAGCAACCGTTCGGAACGAATATATTGGTTTTGTTTTTCAAAATTTTAATTTGTTGCCAAAACGAAATATTCTGGACAATGTGATGTTGCCACTGATGTATCGCGGAATGTCCCCAGACGACAGAAACCGTCGTTCACGTGAAATGTTAGAATTAGTCGGTCTGAATAAATTTGAATCGTATTTGCCAACGCAATTATCTGGGGGAATGAAACAACGTGTTGCGATTGCGCGTGCATTGGCGGGTAATCCTAAATTGATTCTGGCAGACGAACCAACCGGATCATTAGATTCAAAAATGGGAAATGAAATTTTACGTTTTTTTAAAAAATTAAATACAGACATGGGAATTACTATTGTGATAATTACCCACGAATTTGAAATTGCACAATACGCACGGCGTGTAATTCATATCTATGACGGACGCATTACGTATGATGGCCGGGTCCCCAAAAGCGAAACCGTTTTATTAAAATCAGAGCAAAGGCATAAAAAATGACGCTGGGCGATATATTAAAAGAATCTTGGTTGTCAATCAGCGGGAATAAACTTCGCTCGTTCCTGACGGTACTGGGCATTATTATTGGGGTGATGGCGGTTGTGATAATGGTGGCGGTTGGCGAAACGGTTCAACAATCTATATCTGATCAATTTTCATCTTTGGGTACAAACACCATTGTCATTCGTGCAGGTGCCGCGCGTCGTGGTGGTATTCGTTCAGGAAACCGCAATACACTGACAATCACGGACAGTGAACAAATACGTCGTCTGCCAGATGTTATGTCTATCACACCGGCGCAAAGCGGTTCGGCTCAGGTTATTTATGGCAATAAAAATTGGTCTACATTGATGTTGGGAACATATCCAGATTATACAGTGATTCAAGATATAGAAATGGAAAATGGCACTTTCTTTGATTTAAACGCGGTTAAAAACGCGGCAACATATGCAGTAATTGGCCCAGATACGGCGCG
Source organism: Candidatus Enterousia sp. (assembly GCA_045648885.1). GTDB lineage: Bacteria > Pseudomonadota > Alphaproteobacteria > Rs-D84 > Rs-D84 > Enterousia. The sequence continues at coordinate 44,654 of JAZROV010000002.1, read as the reverse complement.
CGAATTAGGACTGCCTGATAACCCGGTCGGCGAAACAATTCGTATTCAAAATATGCCGTTCGTAGTAATTGGTGTGATGCGGGCGCGTGGTGATTCGGCCTTTGGCTCCCAAGATGATATGGTGATTATCCCAATAACGACATTGAAAAAGCGATTACAAGGTTCGCCGTTTCCTGATTCGGTGACAATGGTTGCATTAAAGATTTACCCCGATGCAGATAATGCAGTTGTGACGGATCAAATCAGCGCCCTGCTTCGCCAGCGGCATCGATTAAAAGACGGCGATGAAGACGATTTTCAAATTACAGATATGAAACAAATCATGGAAACAATGGACACCGTGACGGGTTATTTAAAATTGCTTTTGATAGCAATCGCGGCGGTATCATTATTGGTTGGGTCAATTGGCATTATGAACATGATGTTGGTGTCGGTCGTGGAACGCACACGTGAAATCGGCATCCGCAAAGCAGTCGGTGCGCGCGAACGCGTGATAATCATTCAATTTTTGGCTGAATCAGTTTTGATTTCATTTATTGGTTCTATGTTTGGATTGGTTTTTGGTGTTGGTTTATCCCAGGGGGTTGGCCGATTTATATTAAAATACAACGTCCCATTCAGCATATGGCCGGTTATTTTATCAGTATCGGTGGCGGTTATCGTAGGATTGGCGTCCGGGGTGATGCCTGCCCTGCGCGCCGCCAAATTAAACCCGATTGACAGTTTGCGGTATGAATAAAAAAACCGGCATTTGCCGGTATTTTTTATTTTCTCAGACCTAATTTTTTAATCAAATCTTCGTATTCAGCAACACTGTGTTTTTTGATGTATGCCAACAATTTTTTGCGGCGATTTACCATCAACAACAAACCACGTTTTGAATGTTCGTCTTTGTGATTGTTTTTCATGTGTGCTGTTAAATTACGGATGCGTTCTGTCAAAACAGCCACCTGGGACGCAGCAGAACCACCGTTATCTTTTTCGGTTGTTTTAAAAGCGGCAACCAATTCGCTTTTCTTTTCTTTTGTAATGGACATTTGTGTTTCCTTTTATGTCTTACATTGTTCGTATTGGGCAAAGCAAACCGTTTTCCATGCGCCCTATTCCGATAAAGTTTTTACCAGAATAAACACGTCGCAAACCATTCGCATCGCCGACCTTTATGAATCCGCCATTTTTGTATAATTTGGCGTCTTCTATCCCTAAATTTATTACCGGAATGTCCCCCAGTGCAAAATCGGGTGCCATTAAATATTTTTCAACGGCCCCGTTATTATTAAACATATTTTCCAGAAAATCAAGTTTTACCGCATTTTTTATATCAAAACCATTCGTACATGTCCGGCGAATATATGTCGTTGTCCCGATTGTTCCGCAAAGCGCGGCGATATCACGAACGATTGAACGGACATATGTTCCGCGCGAACAGACAACCCTGAAATTAAATTCATCATCTGTTTTTCCGGTGTTTTCTAATTCATATATGCGAATCGGCCGGGACGGCATATCTATTTGTTGACCCGATCGCGCGATTTTATATGCGCGTTTACCATCAATATGGACTGCCGAAAACATCGGTGGTATTTGGTCGGTCGTTTTTTTTAATTTTTCGCATGCGTTTTTTACGTCTTTTTCAGATGGTATTTTGCCGGCCTTTTTAACGATTTGGCCGGTAATATCCAAACTGTCTGTTTCGATGCCAAATTTGATTCCGAATAAATATTCTTTTTCGTTTTTGCCGGTGTTTTCAATAAATGGAATCATTTTAGTTGCATTTCCAATCGCAATCGGCAAAACCCCACTGGCCATCGGATCCAGTGTGCCAATATGTCCGAATTTCTTTTCGCCAAATATTTTTGCAATGCGCCAACCAGCATTTCTGCTGAAAATACCGGAATCTTTGTCTAAAATGATAAAGCCGTTCATTTTTTATCCGAATAAAGATAATTGTGTATCTGGTTTTGGTTCTTTGACCATCGGTTTAACCGATGCTTTTGTGGTTGTTTCCGGCATTTCCTGACATTTGCCGGCTTCCAGATTGTTTAATACCGCTTCTGCGCGTTCGACAATATGTTTCGGCATTCCCGCCATTTTGGCCACCGCTATCCCGTACGAGCGATTCGCAACACCCGGAATAATTTTATGCAGAAAGACAATGTCGTTATTATGTTCACGCACATCAATTGTTAAACACGAAACATTTGTTAAACCACCGTTTCCAACCAATCCGGTCAATTCGTGATAGTGTGTAGCAAACAGTGTTCGTGGTGTTATGGTGTTTAAATGCTCCAGAACCGCCTGGGCAATTGCCATTCCATCAAAAGTCGATGTTCCGCGGCCTATTTCATCAAATATTATGAAAGATTTTTTCGTCGCGCGATTTAATATATTCGCCGTTTCAACCATTTCTACCATAAATGTAGATTGTCCTGCCGCCAAATTATCAGATGCACCCACGCGACTGAATAATTGGTCGCAAATTCCGATTGTGGCGGCCGTTGCAGGCACAAACGAACCCAAATGCGCCAATACAACCAAAATCGCATTCTGACGCAAATATGTTGATTTACCAGCCATATTTGGCCCGGTCAACAATGCAACCGGTTTATCGTTCAAATTGCAATCGTTTTTAACAAAATTATCGCCGTGCTGTTTTAACGCATATTCTATGACCGGATGACGTGCACCAACAATATTAAATTGAGTGTCTTCTGTTATTTTTGGACGTACCCACGAATATAAATCTGCACAACTGGCCAGGGCAAACCAAACATCTAAATCAGCAATTAAATCGGCTGTATTCATTAAATCGTTGGAAATATCACGTATTTTTTCAATTAATTCATTTATGATATCGGTCTCTATCGCTGCAGCCTTGTCAGATGCATTACGCACATCATTATCCAAATCAATCAACTGTGACGTAGTAAAACGCATATTCCCCGCCATGGTCTGACGATGTATAAACCCAGATTCGGGCGCCATCAGTGCGTCTGCGCGTGTAGAGGGAACCTCTATGAAATATCCCAAAATATTATTGAATTTTATTTTTAATGTATTGATGTTTGTTTCAGATATATATTTAGATTGTAATTGTGCAATCGTTTCAATCGCGCCATTCGATAAATTTCGCATATTATCCAACGCGATGTTAAACCCGGTCTTTATAACATTACCATCGCGGAAAAATGTTGGCAATTCATCATTCAAAGCATTCGTTAATTCGTTTGCAAATGCATCATATGTATTTATATTTCGGAATTTTGTTGATAATTTTGAATCTAATTTTTCACCGATGTCTTTTATCATCCCCAAAATCATTAAAAATTCAGATACATTACGAATATCGCGTGGTGTCCCACGTCCAGATATTAAACGTGAAATTGCACGATTTACATCGGGTACGCGCGATAATATTGAATGAATTTCCGACATCAAAGGATGATTCAAAAGTAAATGTCCAATATGTTCTTGGCGTGATAAAATAATATCAATGTCTGCCGGCAAAGTGCGCAAATAAGAACGCAATTTACGCGCCCCAGATGCAGTAATTGTTTTATCCAAAACATCAATTAAACACATTCCGCCATCGTTTATTGGTGCGTCTATTTCCAAACTTTTCCAGGTGGCAGAATCAATCAACAACTGGCGTCCAGATTTAAAATCATACGGTGCGCGAAAAGATATATTTGCCCCGCGTTGCGTATTAAATAGATATCCCGCCATCAAAGTTGTTGCACAAATATTATCTTTGTTATCTGTTTTAACATTGCCACCAAACACGTGTGAAACAATTAAATTGATGTCAGACCGCATATATAATTTTTCATATACAGGTGTTGTTTTATATATCTCGCGCAGTTTTTTGATAACAGTATTTTCTGCGTTTTGTTCAGGATAAATAATTTCAGCCGGCATAATTCGAATCATATCATCAATAATCGAATCAGATTGCCCGATGAAAATTTCGCCAGTAGAAATATCACAGCCTGCAATATCAAATTTTGATTCAGATATCGGGACAATTGATACTAAAAAATTAGAATTTTTTGGCGTCAATAAATTTTCATCAGTAATAGTTCCCGGTGTTAAAACACGAATCACTTTGCGTTCTATGAATTTATGACCGCGTTCTTTCGCCTGTTGCGGGGTTTCCATTTGTTCAACCAAAGCCACTTTGAACCCACCGCGTACCAGGCGTCCAAAATAATTATCTGCCGCATGCCACGGAATCCCACACATAGGAACATCCGCGCCAAAACCATCTGTGCCACGATGCGTTAAAACCAGACTTAATGTTTCGCTGACTGTTTTTGCATCTTCGAAAAAAGCTTCATAAAAATCGCCCAAACGAAACAGCAACAACGCATCTGGATTTTCAGATTTCATATCAACATATTGCTGCATCACTGGCGAAAGTTTATTTTGTGTTGCCATATCATTCACCGGCATTTGAAGAAATTTTCAATGTTTCGATTTTTAATTCCGCTTCTTTTAACAATTGTTCACAATATGCCTTTAATTTGATGCCCTGTTCGTATGCAGTCACAGAATCAGCCAACGACATTTCACCCGATTCCATTTTTTGCACCAATTCAGTCAATTGTTTATATGCTTCTTCGAATGACAGTTTATTTGTGTCCATAATATATATCCTTTGTTTGGCAATTTTTACAATACCGCATAAAAACTATATTTGCAACAATTTATAATTAAAAAAGACCGCCAATATGACGGTCTTTTGATTGTTTTTTTACCCCTATTTCACAGGTGCAATAATCATAGATTTTGTTCTTTCTTCGGGTTTAGATTTTGATTCAACCGTTCCGCGTTCACCAATCAATTCGACAATTCGTGCAAACAATTGTGGAACCGCATCACGACTGCGCGCCAAAACGCGTTTATCACCATGCGTCATAACAGCGATTTTAACTTTGTTCCCGTCATCTAAAAATTCGAAAACTTTCTTTAATTTGATATTCAAATCATTATCTTCGATGAAAGGTTTTATCCAGACTTCTTTTAATTCAATAGTCTTTTGTTTTTTGCGTGCCTCACTAGCGCGTTTTTTCTGGTCGTATTTGTATTTGCCATAATCCATCATTTTGACCAGTACAGGTATTGATTGAGCGTTTATTTCAACCAAATCTAATCCCATATCAGATGCCATATTCAACGCATCAGATGTATCCATAACACCCAAATTTTGACCGTCTTGATTTATAACCTGGACAGATTTAGCAAAAATTTTATCGTTCATACGTGGTCCCATATCGCGAGACTTGTTATTATTTGTCGGTTTAATTTTAATGCTCCTTTGTACAATATTGTGAATTATTAAATATTTTTACGAATTTTTCAACATTTTTTGCACATTTTGCAGTGTGTCCCAAACGACTTTCTTGGCACTGGGTTTTAAAATCAAATAATTCGGATGAAACATCGGTATAATTTTATAGCCAAAATCACTGACTATTTCAGTCCCATGATTTGTTGCGAGATTTGTTTTACCGATTTCTTCTGTTGCCAAAGTGCCCAACGTAATAACAATTTTCGGTTTTAACATTTCAAGCATTTTATCAATAAATGGGCGAACCAAATCTAATTCTTCACGACTGGGGCTGCGTTCGCCAGGTGTACGCCAAAATACCAGCGGTATAATCGAAACACAATCACGCGACATTTCAATCGCATTTAACATTTTATCAATCATTTCACCTGCCATACCTGATAAAATTTTACCAGACGCATCATCTTCTGAACGTGGCATATCTGTGATGATGACCAACCCGTTTGGATTTTGTGCGATATTTGGCATAACTACATTTTGCGCCCCACCCCGCAGCGGATGATTAAATTCCATAACCATACGGACCAAAGAATCAATATCATTCGGACGCATAACCATAGATTTCACAGTTTCTAAACTGATTGGGGCAGCCGGCGGAATAATAACAGGCCGAACCGCTATTTTATTCGTTGCATCATGGAAAGTTTGTTGTGTTGGCGTTTTTTTTGTTGTCAAAACAGCCGCTGTTTCGGTCAATTCCCAAACTACGCCAGCCATATTTAAATCTTGCAATGCACAAAGTCCCATGATTTGTCCTTGATTTTTTTTACATGTTGATATAGAATATAACCTGAGCAACAAAAACTCAAGGGAGTATTTTCATGAAAATAAAAAACTTTGCTTTGTTGGCTGGTGTTGCTGGGTTGCTGGCTGCGTGCGGTGGATCCAGTATTGTTGAACCATCCGATTTGAACGATCAACGCGTATTTTTCGCATTTAATTCTGCTGAAATTTCAAAAGAAGCGCGCGATAATTTGCTTGGTCAATCTTTGTATATGAAAAACCACGAAGGAACAAAAATCCAAATTGCTGGTAATTGCGACGAACGTGGTTCGACTGAATACAACTTGGCTTTGGGTGCACGTCGTGCAAACGCTGCCAAAAAAGTATTGGTCAATGATGGTATAGATGGCCGTCGTATTTCCACTATTTCTTATGGTAAAGAACGCCCATTGGTCAAAGGTACCGGTGAAGACGTTTGGAAATACAATCGTAACGCCACAACAACTGTTAAATAATTGTTGTTGAATTTAAAAGGCCACCCAATCGGGTGGCTTTTTTTATGCTTTGATTTTCACAAAATAATAAAAAAATTCCCGGCCTTTTTAACGATTTGGCCGGGAATTTATACAATGTAAATACGCCCTATTTCGTCAGTTTTTTAACCAAATCATCCATTTGAACGCGGTTGGCGAATTTTATTACTATTTCGCCGGCCCCGCCACGCCGTTCGCGCAATTTTACCGGTGTTTTCAAAAATTTTGATATTTTTGATTCGATTTTTTCAATTTCCGATGTATCCATTGTCGTTTTATTAAATGAACGACAACGTTTTGAACGATTCGATTCTTTGACGCATTTTTGCGCATCTGCCACCGATAATTTATTATTTATGATGTCGTGCGCCAGTTGTTCGGGGTTATCAGAAACCGCGATTGTGCGCGCGTGTGATGCCGACAATTCGCCGCTTTTGACCAAATTTTTGACCGATTCGGGCAACGAATTTATCCGCATAAGATTGCGAATATAACTTTCTGATTTTCCAATCAATTTTGATACGTCTGCCATGGAATATCCGCATTTCTGCATCAGGTTTTCATAGCCATCGGCTTCTTCTATCGGGTTTAAATTTTCGCGTTGCACGTTTTCAATCAAAGCGATTTCCATTGCGTTTTGATTGGTTAAATTTTTCACCAATGCCGGAATTTCGCTTAACCCCGCCATTTTTGCAGCGCGATAGCGACGTTCACCTGCGACAATTTCATAAAGATACGGTTTATTTTGCACAGTGCGCAGGATAATTGGAACCAATACACCTTTTTCCCGTATAGATTCAGCCAAATCGCGCAATTCGTCATCTGAAAAAGTTTTACGTGGTTGGTCTGGGTTCGGGCTGATTTGTACCAACGGTATTGGTTTTACAACAACGCGTTCGCCCCCAGTTAAAACAGAAATATCCGGTATTTGACCCATTTCTTGGTTTAATTGAGATAATGTTTTGCCTAAGAATTTAGATGTCATTTTGATTCCTTTTGTTCCAATGCGTTGACAACTTCGGTTGCGACGCGTAAATACGCCTGGGCCCCCGATGATTTAAAATCATAGAACAGGGCGGGTTTGCCATGGCTGGGTGCCTCTGAAATTCGGACATTACGCGGAATTACTGTTTTAAAGACTTTGTCGCCGAATGTGTTGCGAACATCTTCTTCGACCGCCCGGGTTAAACCTAATTTTTTGTCATACATGGTTAAAACCATGCCCAAAATATCCAGTTTTGGATTCCAATTTTGTTGAATTGCATGGATTGATGATAATAATTGCTGGACGCCTTCCAGGGCGAAAAATTCGCATTGCAGCGGTATTATGACATAATCAGACGTGCTTAATGCGTTTATCGTTAAAATTCCCAGGGCAGGTGGGCAATCTATTAAAATATAGTCATAATTTGCATCAATAGTTTTTAACGCGTCCCGCAGGCGATATTCGCGATTTTCCAGATCTAACATATCCAATTCTGCACCGGCTAGTTTTGCAGATGCCGGTAAAATATGCATATTTGGTATCGCGGTTGTTAAAATATTTTCGATTATGCCGGCATTTCCCATCAAAACCCCATAGACACTTTGTTTGTGTGTGGCACGAACAAAACCTAATCCTGTGCCGGCATTTCCCTGGGAATCCAGGTCTATCAACAAAACGCGTTTTTTAATGGCGGCCAATGATGCCGCGATGTTTATTGCAGTGGTTGTTTTGCCAACACCGCCTTTTTGATTTGCAAAAGATATTATTTTTGCCATTTTTATTATTCCTTTCCAATTTATCCCCAGAATATTAAATTATAAAAAAATAGTCAATATAAAATAAAAACACACTAATATCAGTGTGTTATATTTTGTTTCATGTGAAATAATTCTTTATTTAAGGTTTTTTACGATAATAATATAACCGTCGCCAGTTGTGGATGGGTGTAATTCATAATCGAATTTATATTTGGTTTTTGCAGTTAAAATTTCGTTTTCGATTTCCCGGCCTTTTAGCAAAAAAAGCCGGCAATTTTGTTTGTGTGTATAATCGAAAATTTTAATCAATGGGGCAAAAGCACGTGCTGTAAATACGAAATTTTTAGAAAAGGCCGGCGATTTTGCAAAAAAAGCCTCAATTCTATCATTGATAACTGTTAAATTTGGCAGGTCTAATTCTTGTTTTAAAATTGATAAAAAGCCGGCCTTTTTGCGAATTGATTCAATGCAAATAACATCCCAACCCAAAATCGCCAAAACAACGCCAGGAAAACCAGCGCCAGATCCCAAATCAACGATTTTTGCATCGCGTGGGATAAAATTAGCCAATTGAGCACTGTCTTTGAAATGGCGGTTTTCGATGTCTGATAACGTACTGGGCGCGACCAGGTTCATCCGTTTCGACCATTCTTTTAACAGTTCTTCATACTTTATAAATTTTTCTTTATTATCCATGATTTTTATTTTAACATGATTTCGCAATGAAAGATATTAAAAGTTTTTATATTAAAACAATTTTTGTTTTGTTTGGTGTGTGCGCGGTTTTGGTTTTGTGGCGCGCATTTGATTTATATCGTACAACCAATACACAAAATAACGATGTTGTTTTTGATACGAATTTCGGTTCTTTTTTAGCAGCCCAGCATGCGATTTATGTGAATGATTTTGATGTAGCGGATAAAATGTTAAACGCGCTGGATTCATCGGTTGTTAAATTAGATTCGGTTAAACAATCGAAAAATATGGTTGATTTTTTGAATGGTAAATTACCGGAAGATGTTAAATCGTTGCGCGATTCCAAAGAAGTTTCTTCGCGGTTAATTTATGATGCTTATTTGATTCAAAATGATGATTGGAAATCGCTGTATAGTCGCCATGCAAAAAATGATTCTGTATTTATGGCGCCGTTGCGTATTTTTTCCGCTGTGCACCAGGGTAAAAAGCAAGACGCGATAAAATATTTGAATTCTTTGCCGACAAATTCGTCGTGGAAATCGTTTGTTCGTGGGCAAATTGCGTTGCTCGATAATGATTTAGATACTGCCATCAAAGAATTTGCCGATGTACATCCTGAATTTATGAATATAAATGATTATTTGTATTTAATGTCTTTTTACAAAGAACACGAAATGTTCGAAGATATGGATATTTTGCGCAATGATTTTATTGCGAAACCGACGGGTATGTTCATTTTAGATTACGAAGATATTCCAAATTGGTCGAATTATGCGGGGTATAAAAATAATATGGCGTTCAGTGTTATTCAAAATATATCGCATACACAAATAATGATTTTTACAGATTTTTCGTTGATGATGCTGAAATTCGCAGCATTGGTGTCAAATGATATGAATATGGACGCTGTGAATTATTATCTGGGGCAATATTATTTTTATAACAACGGTGATTTTGAGCGCGCTTTTAATTCAGTATCAATTAAAAATCCGCTTTATTTGTTCGGACAAATGAAAATTGCTGAACGTAATGGAAATATTAAAAATATAGAAGCGATTGCGCGTAAAAATCCTTTGTTTGTGCCTGCAGTTAAAATAATAATAGCAAATGCTATAAAAAATGGAAACAGTCGTGCGGCGCTGAACGTTGTAAATCGTGCTTTGAAACAGAAAGGTTTGTCCGAAGATGGTCGTGTATTGTTTTTGAAATATCGTGCGAATATTTATTTGTTGTTTAATCAACCAAAACGTGCCCAGCGCGATTTAGATGAAATTAAAGAATTAGACGGTCGTTTGACATCTGATTATTTATTATTACAGGCGCGTGCGTGGGCAGCCCAAAACAAAGAATTAGACAGTGCGTATGATTATGCGATGACTTTGGTCAAAAGAAATACTGTGGACGTCATTGCATGGGATATTTTGGGTGTGATTGTTGAAAAAAGGGAAGGTGTTCATGAAGCATTAGAATTATTAGAACGTATTGGTGATATTTCAAATGATACATCGTCTTTGTTTGAACATCTGGGCGACATGTATCGCAAAATAGGCGACAAAGAAAACGCAATTAAATCGTATAAGCGTGCGCTGGATTTGTCTGATGACGGCATGGTTGTTGCGCCGTTTGTTGAAAAAAAATTAAGGAAATTAAAATGAAAATAGGTGTTTTTGGTGCAGGTGCATGGGGAACTGCGTTGGCATATACTTGTGCAAAGTCTGGTAACGAAGTTGTTTTGTGGGGCTTTAATGGAATTTTTCATAAATTTGATGATATTGAAAAACCGCAAAATGTGACGCTTACAGGGAATATAAAAGATTTGCAAGATTGCAAATTTTGGCTGATTGTGACGCCGGCTGCGTTTTTCCGTGAAACCACACAAAAAATGCGTGATATTTATAATGAACAACCAATTTTAATTTGCACAAAAGGTATGGAGGCACAAACCGGTTGTTTTGTGTCTGAGATTTTAAACGAAGAAATCCCAGAATGCGAAAATATTGGTGTGTTATCTGGTCCGCAATTTGCACACGAAGTGGCAAGCGGTGTCCCTACTGGTTCTACTTTGGCCGGTAATGATGTCATACGGCAATATGGTCATTTGGCGTTGTCAGAATTTTACTTGCAAGACCTTAATGATATAATCGGAACGCAATTTTGCGGTGTTGGGAAAAACGCTGCTGCGTTGATATCCGGTTTTATGACTGTCAAAGGGCAGGGCGAAAACGAACGCGCGTTGGTGTTTGTTCGTGTGTGGAACGAAATAATGCAAATAGCAATCGAAATGGGGGCGGATGTAAAAACATTTTTAGGTCTGTGTGGTATTGGTGATTTGTTTCTGTCTGCAACATCCCCAACCAGCCGTAATTTTTCCGCGGGTATATCAATCGCACGTGGCGAAAAACCAGAAGGTACGATAGAGGGTGTTTGTGCATTGAAGGGATTGATTCAGCGTGCCAAAGGATTGAATATAAAAATACCTGTGTTATCTGAAATAGCAGACAAAATAGAAATAGAAAAATATGAAACAAAATTTTGCAAAACATGTACAACAAATATTTAAAAAATGGGGTTTGGGCCCCATTTTTTATGTTTATAATAATCTGTTAAAATATATGGTAATTTTGTTGCAAATGAATAAATATATTCTATAATGGTCAAGCATAAATATAACAAGCAGGCGGAGATTGAATTATTCTTTCTTGTATTTCATGACCAAGAATACAAAAACGAATGATTTTTGTCTGCCAAAATAAACTTAATTATAAAAAAATGGAGAAAAATATATGTTAGGTATATTTGGAAAATCAGACAAACATGTCTTAAATAACCCAATTGCGGTTGAATTTAAATATGGAAACGAAACGGTTCGTTTGGAAACGGGGCGTTATGCAAAACAGGCTACTGGCGCCGTTATGGCAACAATGGGTCAAACAATGGTTTTGGCGACAGTATGCGCAGAAAAGACAGCGGTAGAAGGGCAAGATTTCTTTCCACTGACTGTTGATTACCAGGAAAAATTTGCGTCTGCGGGTCGTATTCCGGGATCTCGTGATCGCCGCGAAGGCAAACCCAGCACAAACGAAACATTGATTGCGCGTTTAATTGATCGCCCAATTCGTCCGTTATTTCCAGAAACTTTTAAAAACAAAGTTCAAATTATTGCCCAGGTTTTTTCGTATGACAGAAAGAATCAACCTGATATTTTGGCAATGATCGCGTCCAGTGCGGCGTTGGCTTTGTCTGGGGTTCCTTTTGCGGGGCCAATTGGTGCAGCACGTGTTGGATATCGTGATGGACAATATTTGTTAAATCCGTCAAAGAAAGAAACCGAAGATTCACAAATGGATTTGGTTGTTGCTGCGACCAAAGATGGCGTGTTGATGGTTGAATCTGAAATTGGCGAATTAGATGAAACAACAACATTGGGTGCTGTGAAATTTGGTTTTGATGCACAACAGACAGTTATTTCTGCAATCAATGATTTGGTGAAAAAAGCCGGCAAAGAACGCTGGGCAATACCTGAAAAAAGCGACGAATATATCGCAATGGAAAAAGATTTTGAACAATTTTCTGGCGATATTGAAAAAGCACTGCAAATCAAAGAAAAATTGGTTCGTTTGGACACTTTGGCACAAATTCATGCTGCGGCAAAAACGCGTATTCCTGAATTGTTCCCAGATACAACAACTGCAACATCGACATTGGAATCATGGGCTGATGAAATTGTTGAAAATATAACTGCGCGTATTATGCGTGGAAATATTTTGGCAGGCAAACCACGTATTGATGGACGTGATACTAAAACTGTTCGTCCAATTGAAATTGAATTGGGCATTTTGCCACGCGCACATGGATCTGCATTGTTCACACGTGGTGAAACCCAGGCATTGGTTTCTTTGACATTGGGATCAGGCCAAGATGCATTGCCAATTGAATCTTTGGATGGTGAAGATGAACGCGATTTCATTTTGAATTATAATTTCCCAGGATATTCTGTCGGCGAAGCCAAGGGATTAAAATCACCGGGTCGTCGTGAATTAGGACACGGTAATTTGGCATGGCGTGCGGTTCATCCGATGATTCCATCACGTGAAAAATTTGACTATGTGATTCGCATTTGTTCGGATATTTTGGAATCAAATGGTTCATCTTCTATGGCGACAACATGTGGTGCAACATTGGCAATGATGGACGGTGGTGTTCCAATGACTCGTCCGGTTGCAGGTATCGCGATGGGTTTAATCAAAGAAGGCGATGATTATGCAATTTTGACTGATATTTTGGGTGACGAAGACCATTTGGGGGATATGGATTTCAAAGTGACTGGAACCGATCGTGGTATTACTGCATTGCAAATGGATATCAAAATCACATCTATTACATTTGAAATCATGGAACGCGCGTTAAGCCAGGCAAAAGATGGTCGTATGCACATTTTAGGTAAAATTGAAAATGCAATCAAATCACCTCGTGACAAAGTGTCTGAATTTGCACCACAAATGTACACGATGAAAATCAATCCTGAAAACGTTCGTGATGTTATCGGCAAAGGTGGTTCTGTAATCCAGGCTTTGACACGTGAAACAAACACAGAAATCGAATTAGAAGATGATGGCACTGTGAAAATTATGGCATCCATGCCGGAAGATGCAGATGCGGCGATTGCGCGCATCAAAGAAATCGTAGCAGAACCAGAGGTCGGCCAAATTTACAAAGGTGTCATATCAGGTATCAAAGATTTCGGTTTGTTTGTAAAGATTTTGAAGAATTTTGAATCTATGGTTCATATTTCTGAAATCACAGGCGAACGTATTGCCAAAATAGAAGACACTAATTTGAATATTGGTGATACAGTATATGTTCGTTATTTGGGTGCTGATAAACGCGGTAAAACACGTTTTTCAATGATTGGTATTGATCAAAAGACTGGTGAAGAAATCAAAAAATAACGGGAACTTTAATGACATACACGTTGGTACAACAAAAACCAAGACAGACATGGACAAATTTAGACTGGGCGACCTATTTGTGTTGCCCGGTCAAAGAGATTTCATCCATAAAAAAATTTTTGGATGATACATTTGTTATGTCGATTGCACGTCATAAAAATACAGGGCTGTATTGTTTTGCCATGTATAAATATGATTTTGCACCATCTGGGGCAACCAGATTGCAATTGATTAATTATGGCAAAAACAGTTTCCAAAATGTCATGGATGCATTGCGTGATGCGAATGAAAATATCATATCGCAAATGGAATTTACTGATTTTTGGGCAAAAGCGTATAATGTCCCAAAACGCGCATTGCAGATGATGCTGATAAGGGAATAGGGGGGTAATATGGATATCGAATCTTTGATGGCAAATGCACAAAATATACAAAATCAAATAACTGCAGCCCAAGATTCTTTGGCAAAAATGCATGTCAAAGGTATTGCTGGCAATGGAATGGCTGTTGTTGATATGACCGGGAAATACGATTTGATATCGGTCACGATTAACCCAGATGCGTTGAAACATGGTGCAGATCGGGTATCTGAATGGGTGGCAGACGCGTACAGGGATGCTAAATCAAAGGCTGATGTTTTAATAGATGATGTAATGGGTCAGGTGTCCAGTGAATTTCCGATGAATTAGAAAATACTGGACAAACCGGAAAAAACAGATTATTATGTCGCTGTTTTCTTGGATGTTTAGCTCAGTTGGCTAGAGCATCTCGTTTACACCGAGAGGGTCAGGAGTTCGAGTCTCTTAACATCCACCAAAAATTCAAACCGGCTTTTGCCGGTTTTAATTTTTGCCATGGGATATTTAGAGACGAGAACGAAGGAGTTCGACAACTAAGTAGATTTTGGAAGCGTCAGCGCACCGAAATCGTCACGGTTGCCGCGCAGTCGTGGCACACGAAAGTGTGACAGGACGAGCGAGTCTCTTAACATCCACCAAATTTTGTATGCGAGAACAAGCGTTGCGCCGTTCGAGCAAAAATAAAATTGCGCGCAGGCAGTATGCCGAGCGAAACATTCAAACCGGCTTTTGCCGGTTTTAATTTTTGCCATGGGATATTTAGAGACGAGAACGAAGGAGTTCGACAACTAAGCGGAATGTTAAAAAATGTTGACGTTTGATGTTTTTGTGCTATCTTATTAAATCATAGAGCGCAAAACATGAAAAACAGAAATTTAAAAATTATCGGTTTGTTTTCTTTGCTGATGTTGGCTTATGCTATTCATTCATGCAAGAAAGACGATGAATTTTTCGAAAAAAATGCTCCGAATCCAACCAAGCGTTTGGGGCGTATCACAAAACGCGAAATGGATCGGTATTATAATCATATCTTTGATTCGATTTATAATGGCGAAATCAAAAAATCTGCGGAAAAAATCGGTGGAAAATTGCCACATCAAACGCGTTCTATTTACCAAGATGAAGCTGATATCCGCGGTGTAATGGATAAAACCAGTTTATCGACGACTATGGATGCGGAAATTTTAGCATCTGGCCAAAATATATTGACCCGTTATCATGATAATATAGAAAACCAAATGGCCAGATATAATTTGTCTATTATGGGAACTGGGGTTGAAAAATACTTTGTTGCCAATAATGTCCAAGATTTATTGTTTATCGGTGTTGGTTCAGAATTTAACGAAGATATTTATTGGATTGGCAAAAGCGTGATCAGTGATTTGACGCGTGACATAAACGACATTATTGATAAATCAAATTGTGATGCGACCGATAAACAAAAATTAAAGACTGTAATCGCTCGTATTTTAAAAGATATGGAAACCAGTTTGATTGCGAATCGTAAATCGGTTGAACAAAAATATTCTGATTATTATTTATTGGGTGAATTTGGGCAAATGTCTTTGGGTGTGACTCAATATAATTACGAAAACGCCCCAGAGGGCAGTTATAAAATGCTGGATTGGTTGAATTGTAAATATTTAATAACCACACAAAGCATTGGTGTGTACACTGAAAATGTACCGCTCAGCTTTCTGCAAGATGAAACGGCGACATATAAATTGGTATCAGTTGCGCCAAATCAATGGAAAATTGAAAAAACAATGCCGAACGGGAAGAAAATGTTCAGTGAAACTTTCTTTGATTCGCAACATTTTGCAAAAAATGTGAACGAAAGCGACACACCAAAAGAAATCGGGGCGTCGGGGTTCAGTTATGTTGTGGATACACCGGGCATTACAATTTTTTATAACGAAATCACTAATGTCGCCCAGCGCAAGAAAGATTGGCCGTTGACTATGTCAAATGACGACAAACAAAAAACAGACTCTTTGACCCGGGAAATCAATCGGAAACGTGAAATGGAACGTGCTATCAATTCCGCATGGAAACGGGCAGATTCTGTTGCACGCGTCATGACGATACAACACTTTGACAGTTTAAATAATACAAAATAAGGAAAAAAAATGATAAAACAAAACACAAATCAAAATGAAAAAAACTCTAAATTTGATGATGTTATGGGTGGTGTAATAATTGCTTTGTACATCGCTGGATTTGTAATGTTTGCACGTTATATAATTAAATCTATGTCGAGCATGGCACAAAGAAACAACGAAAAACAAAAACAGACTGCGCCAATCGCACCAAAGAAAGCATTGAATGTGGCTAATTTTGTTGATTTTTCGCGCGAAAGATAAAATTTAGTGTTTTGCGAACAAAAAAAACGCCGATGTTCGGCGTTTTTTATTTATTTGTTTATTCTTTATCTTATGTTTTGCCATTTGTTTGCGCGTTCGATATATGCCTGTGCCAATTCAATGTCAAATGCAGGTTTTTCAGCAAACAGATTGTTTGATTTCAAGCGACCTTCGGCATCTATCCAAATAGGTGTGTCTTTCGGGACAACCATATTGATTAAACGCAAATTATGCACAACATTATCTGGTGACAGGCCCCCCGAATATCCCATCGGATGCGTTTCATAGATTGGTTTTTGCCAATTGCCAGGTTGAATGCCATTGCCACCCGATGCGTCAAACAAAAGTGAAAAGCGAACTCTGGTCTGATGCATTTTTTCCACTGCCTCTTTTGTGTTGTCATTGTATTGGAATATAAATTCGCGCCGTGGAAAACCAGATATCATTCGTGCCAAATCATGTTGATTTATATTTTGAGCGGTTTGTTTTGGCATATTTAATTGAATTCGTTTTATTATCGGGTTGTTGTCAGAATTTCGCGCAAAAAGCCATTCTTTAACAACATCAGGTATTTTGCCATTCACACAAATTTCATTTGCCCATTCGCTGTTTATGTGTATCGCCAAATTAAATGATGGCACATTATATGCCGCGTGTAATAAATCTTTGAACCATACGTTCCTGGGCATACCATCAGACATTTTTGATGGATGACATTGAACAGCAATTTCTGCGTTGGGCAAAGTGCCTAAATTTAAAATTTTATCAATCGGATTGTGTTCACGTGGGTCGGAACATGTTACATAACGTAATTTCATTTATTGTGCCTTTTGGTTTTTTAATCGTAATTGTCCACACGCAGACCCAATATCCGCCCCCCGTTCCCGGCGAATCCGTGTATGTATCCCATTTTTTATCAAAATGTCTTGGAATCGGTGAACCGCATTTCCAGATATGGATGCAAAATTGCGTTCGTCAACTGTATTCCAAGGAATCAAATTCACCATAACATTATGACCACGCAAAAGCAACGATAATTGTTCTGCGTGTTCATTTGTGCAATTATAAAGCCCGATATTGCCGTTTTCGTCGCGGCGGCCTAACAATATATATTCAATCATCAATTGGCGGTTCTGGGCGTCTGAAAACGCAAATGCGGCGTCTAAAACTTCATTTAATTTATATTTGTTATTGATAGGCATAATTTGTGAACGTAATTCATCAGTTGGTGCATGCAAAGATATCGCCAGATTGATTGGTCGTCCCCATTTGTTTAATTCGTTTATCCCCGGTACAATCCCACAGGTTGAAACCGTTATCCGGCGCCATGATATATTCAATTCAGAATTTGCGCGTTCTAAAAATCCAATTACATTTTGTGTGTTTTGCAACGGTTCACCGGTTCCCATCACGACTATATGCGATACATCACCATTATTTGCATCGCCATTAGGATGAACATGTTCTTTGTCATTACGATTGCGTCGCAATTCCCATTGGGCAACTAAAATTTGTGCAAACATTTCGTTTACTGTCAAATTGCGTTTAAGGCCTAAAAGAGTACTGGCACAAAATTTACACCCCATTGCACACCCCGCCTGGGACGAAACGCACACACTGTTGCCGTATGTAGTGCGCATCAAAACGCATTCAATTTGTTGACTGTCATCTAATTCTAATAAAAATTTAGTTGTTTGATTATCAGCGCTGTCCAATCTTTTAACAATTTTTACAGGCAAAGTTTGCGCAATTTCGTCCAATTGTGTGCGTAAATTTTCCGGCAGATTTTTCATAGATTCAAAATCAGGTGCCCCACGATTCAACCATTCGCGTATTTGTGTGGCGCGAAATTTTGGCAAACCCATGTCCAATACAAATTGTTCTAATTCTGGTTTGTTTAAATTAAACAATATTTTTTTCATAATTTATATCTGTCGTCGTTTATAATTATTACAGCCTTGCGACGTAATTGTTTTAATTGTTGATCTGCGACTGCGGACGCTTTGCGATAAACGGCATTTTGTTTTATTATATCGTCCAGATTTTTATATTCATCTGTTTTGCGTTCGCTGCACACCAAAAGCATTGTTTTGTCCGTATTACGATTCCATGTCAATAACGGTAAATCGGCGATGCGATTGCGTATATCGGTTGATAATTCGTATTGCAACGCAGTAAATTTTTGTGGTACACCGCCGAAATCTTCGGCCATTTTCACCGCGGCATCACAATTTTTAGGTTTTGTAAATTGTGTTGCGATTGAATCTGGGACATCAACCAAACGAACAATTGTCATTTCAATTGGCAGACCACGTTCACGAATTAAATCTTTTTTTTCAGATTGAATGTCTGATTGTGAAACTTTGATTGTTGGAACGACTGTTCGAGACATCACTGCACCCCATGCAATATCGGCGCGAATTGCCAAACGTGCCATTTCAGTCATAGTGTCATTCATATCGCTTAAATCCATACGTTTTAATTCTTTGTCTGCATCTTGGTCGGTTGGGTTGACGCCGAAATTGTTCGCATAGTTTATTTTTACATAATCATTCACAATGTTTTGAAAAGCGTCACGACGATTAGTGGCAGATGTGTTTCCTTGGCGCGCCATCAATTCTGTGCGCGCAGTAATATCTGAATCTGTGATTGGGTTGCCATTCACAGTTGCTATGACACTGGTGCCGAATGCGTCAATTGTATTCAACATCAGAATTGATAATAAAAGCCCCACTTTTTTAATCATCATTTGATACTTTCCTTTTCTTTTTAATAATGTTTGCCATCAATACTTATCCCGAATTTGAATTGGAATGTCGTGCCACCGGTATAGTCACCTTTGATAGCGTTATCGCGTTTGTATTCCAGTGACAAATAATAGCACGGATGTTCATAGTATATTCCGCCACTATGCCGTTGTAATTCATGTGTCGCAGCATTGAAAAGCAGCGATTCTTTAACATTTAAACGCCCGGTTATTTTCAAACCGATACCAGTTATTATCTCATTTATACTGTCTTTGCCAGTTGAATAAATGTCAATAGGTTGTGCATCCCACATGTGCCCAATGTTTAAATATGTTTTTCCACGCCCCAGATACAAAGAATTTTCATTGTGATTTAATGCCATATCTGTTCTGTCAAATCTGAAACGGCTTGACAATTGCAAATAGCGATTATCGCTGTATGTAATCCGTCCAACATAATCTGAAAAACCATTTCGAAAACCATTATCGTTAAAATCTTGCTTTGGCGTGTTAAAATCATAGGTTTGGCCTAAAAATACTTCAATATTATGACGATTATTGAATGCAGCCCATCGCGCGCCATAATCTGCAAAATTTCCATTTTCCCACATATCTAAACCGGCATATCTGTTGTCAGAAAACAAAGTCGTGTCTGATAAAAAACGTCCGGCAGAATCATTGTCAACGGCAAACACAGATTTTGAATTTGTTCTTTCCATTACTGTCAAACGTGCGCGTGGTTCAATAATGTATGTCCAACTGTTTTTCGTGCTGAACAATGGTAATCCCCACTCTACAAATGCGCTGGGTAAAAATCTGGTTTTTACCCCGGTATACGACGCATCAACACCGCCGTCGTTATTATACACCGGTGTTTTTTCAAAATTATATATATCATATCGCCCTGATGCACTGAATGTTAAACGATTCCCCCCCCACAGTGTCCATGGTGATACAATTTGTGTTTCACCAATAATGCGCTGTGATGATGATTTCGAAGAAGATACAGCCAACACATCACCAGAAATGTTTAAATATGTTTCTGCAAACAAAGGCTGGGTCTGATAAACACCGCGAATATTGGGTAATATATCCCCAGATGCAACAGTCTGACTGCGCCCTGGTTTGCGTAATTCTTGGAATATATGAGTGTCTGCTACAACATAACTGTTTTGACCAAACAATTCGATTTTTGCCCCAGAATCAAGATATGGTTGATAATCGTAAAAACCATATTTTTGCAAAAATGTTTTATCAGATGTTCGGTCTATGTTTATAGTAGCACGCGCATGTTCGCCCATTTCTATGACATCATGGTTAAATACATACCAACGATTTTGCCCAATTTTGTTCCGTGTGAATGCACCGTTCGTTCTGAATTTAGAATGTGTTAAATTCAATCTGTGTTCTAATTGAATCAATGGGTTTTCTTGGGTTAAATACGAAAATGTAGTTGTAAAATCATGACGATCAGAAATATTAACATACAACGGCAAATTAAATTGAGTCCCCATTCCATTTGTTGTATTAAAACTGGGCGATAAAAGTCCGGTTTTGTATTTCACAGATGGATCAGGCATTTCGTAATACGGCAACCAAAATATTGGGAATGTGTCATTGTAAAGCCAAAAAATGCTGTTGTGAAAATAAAGCATTTTTTCATCTTGGTCATGAATCACCGTGGTTCCAGATATTTCCCATGCGTTTCCAAATGTGTCGCATCCATCACACGCAGTGAATACGGCATGTCGCGCAATGGTTTCTGTCCCATCGCGCGTGATATTTTCAGCACGAACATACACATTGCTGCCCAGCCATAATTCAATATCATCTGCCGACATATCAGACGCATTTTTAGACAATGATATATGGTCTAATTTTATGCGCTGGCCCGATGCATTGGTCATTTCTGTATTCCCAGACGATTCCATTTGCCCAGATTTTACATCATAAATAATTTCATCTGATTTGATGGTTTTTGCTTCGTCCATGTTAACACCTAACGCCAAAGCGTCTGTCATTACCATGCACAACATCAAAGATGAATACCAATATTTCATTTTTTTAATAATAAACCAATTAAAACAAATAACAACACAAATACACCAACAAGCATCAACAAAAAATCACTTATCGTATCAATCATATTCGACAAAGACATATAACCCGCCATAATTCCTGCCATAGATAACACCGCCACCGCAGGTGCAAAACTGGCGCGACGCCGCAACAGCGAAGATTTTAACAAAATCAATGTGCAAACAATGGCTAAAATTAAATTCATAAACGGATTTATCAAACGCGTAGCCAATTCAACCAATGTCAAATGATGTTGACGCACACTGTCTTGAGAAAAAACATCGCGCAATAAATTGATAGTTGGAATACGACGAACGCGGAAAGACACATCTGAATCGTTTTCGACCAAATTCAAATCCATATTAAAATTATCAAATGTACCGGTGGTAAAACTGTTGTTTTGGCCGGCAATCTGCAAAGAGCCATTGTTTGTCACAATTGACAATCCATGCACGGTTGATACTAATTTCCCGCGTTCTGCGAAAATCAGCATTTGATTTTTTCTATCACGCATATCAGACAACATAACCTGGTTTAAATCGTGGCCCGAAACATTATCAACATAAACAACCAAACCATCGGCTAATTTTGTGAAAGCGGCCTCTTGCAATTTCAAATGCGCCAAACCGTATCGCAAATTCCATTGCGTACTGTAAAATTTTGCCTGGGACGCAGGAACAATCCATATGTTTAATATCAAATGCAACACAGTCAATATCGCAGCAACTTTAATTGCCGGTTTTGCAATCTGCCACGGCGACAGCCCAGTTGATGCCATAACAGTAATTTCATTTTCTGAAATCATTTTGTTATATACGAAAATTATCGCGATAAATGTTATAAATGGTACGATAATAGACACAATAAATGGAATCATAAAAGATATTAAATATAAAAAACTTGAAAAACTGACACCATAGTTTATCAAAAACTTCATCATAGACATAATTTGCATCATCCATGCCAACCCCGTCAGAATCAGCAATAACATAACAAAAATGCCCAGTAATTGGCGTCTGAAATATCTGTTTATAATGTTCATAATTTTAAGTATAAAGCCCAAATTCCCACCCGTCAAGAATAAAGGCATATTGAACCGTGTCGGCACATTTTTTTCTTGCATTTTTGCGATTCGGACATAATAATAGGGATGTTCTTAAAAGTTTTTTTTAAGGGCGGGGTTGAAAAAACCCCGCCTTTAAAAATAAAAAGGCAATAAAATATACGTAAGGAGTACACAAAATGTCTTTTGAATCTATGCCACGTCAAGATTTATTGTTAGCGATTGATTCTTTGGCCCAAGAAAAAATGATAGATCGTGAAACTGTGATTGAATCTTTGGAAATCGCGATTGCCAAGATTGCAAAACATAAATATGGCGAAGAGTTTAATATCGTTGCACAAATTGACCGTAAAAATGGCGCAATCCATGTAAAACGTTTGTTTACTGTTATTGAATCACCTGAAAGTATGGGCGATGAATACGATGCGAACACGATGTTGACAGTTGAAAAAGCGAAAAAATACGCGAAAAATCCGTCTGTGGGCGATGTTGTAGAAGATATGTTGCCAGAACCAGAATTTGGTCGTATGGCGTTTCAAACCGCACGTCAAATTATGACTGCGCGTGTGCGTGATGCTGAAAAAGGCAACCAATACGAAGAATTCAAAGACAATATTGGTGATATCGTCAGTGGTGTTGTTAAACGTATTGAATTTGGAAACGTTTTTGTCGATATCAACGGCAAAGCAGAAGGCTATATCAAAAATACAGAATTGATTCCGGGCGAACGTCTGGCTGTGGGTGATCGTGTTCGTGCGTTGATTATGGACGTTGTGCGTTCTAATTCAGGTCCACAAATTTTCTTGACCAGAACACATCCGGGCTTTATGGAAAAATTATTCACCCAGGAAGTGCCTGAAATCTATGAAGGTATTATCAAAATTAAATCTGTATCACGTGCGCCGGGTTCGCATGCAAAAATCGCAGTTGAAACCCAGGATCCATCTATTGATGCAGTGGGGATGACTGTCGGTATTAAGGGAACACGTATTCAACCGGTTATCAACGAATGTCATGGTTAAAAAATCGATGTTATTTTGTATTCAGAAGATCCTGCTGTGTTTATCGTGAATGCTATGCAACCAGCCAAGGTCGCAAAAATCATTGTTGACGAAGATACACATACTGCTGCGGTTGTTGTGACCGAAGATCAACAATCTTTGGCAATTGGTCGTCGTGGTCAAAATGTTCGTTTGGCGTCTCAATTAACAGGTTGGAATATCGATGTCATGAACGAAGCAGAAGAACAAGAACGTCGCGCCAAAGAATTCAAAGAAAAAACAGAATTGTTTACTGGTGCACTGGATGTCGATGATACAATCGCGCAATTGTTAATCACAGAAGGTTTCAGAACAATCGAAGAAATCGCCTATGTTGAACAATCTGAATTGGAATCAATCGAAGGCTTTAACACAGAATTGGCGGTTGAATTGCAAAATCGTGCACGGGCATATCTGGCAAAACAAGAACAAGATTATTTTGACAATGGTCACAAAATGGGTATGAGCGACGATTTGTTAAAATTCGATTTCATCAAACGTCCAATTATCATGAAATTGGGTGAAAACGACGTTAAATCTTTGTCTGATTTGGCAGATTTAGCATCTGATGAATTGGTTGAAATTCTGGGCGAAGACAATATGTCGAACAGTTTGGCTGAACGTGTTGTTATGAAAGCGCGCGAATTAGCATATGGAATTGTTCCAAATACCGAAGACGAAGAATAATAAATTTAA
The DNA here is from genome assembly GCA_045648885.1 of Candidatus Enterousia sp. Classification (GTDB taxonomy): domain Bacteria; phylum Pseudomonadota; class Alphaproteobacteria; order Rs-D84; family Rs-D84; genus Enterousia. The sequence continues at coordinate 20,314 of JAZROV010000002.1, read as the reverse complement.
CCAAAGGTTAAAAAATGGCAACATTGACACTTGGAAAATCAGTAACAATTGACGCAGTGCAAAGCAAGAAAGGGGACGCTGTCTTTGTCGAAAGACGGCGTCGCATTGTTGCACCTGGGAATAACGAATTGCGTGATGAACCGAAAAAAGTTGAACCAACACGCAGCGTAGCAGATGAAAAATTGCGCGCTGTGTTGGCTGCAGCCAAAGCCAGAGATGAAGAACGCAAAAAACGTGAAGCCCAAGAAGAAGCCGAACGTCGCGCCCGTGAAGCGGAAATTGAACGCGAAAATCGTGAATACGAAGCGGTCAAAGAACAACTGGCTCAGCGTGAAAGCGAAGCGGAACAAATTGTCGAAGATATTGTGAATGTTCCACCACGTGAAAACACTCACGAAAACAAAAAATCAAATGTTGCTGCGCAAAATCATGGCAATCGCGGATATGACAAAGATGAAAATGATACGCGTTTTGGAAAACAAAATCGTTTCAAAAAAGATTTTAACAAAAGCGGTAAAATTTCAATTCATGATATTGTCATCGGCGGCGGCGAAGATGAAGATGATGATGAAATCGGTCTGCGTGGTGCAAATCGCCGTCGCAGCGAAGCGTCATTGAAACGTTTTCGTGAAAAAGCGCGTGCAGCATTTTCTGCCCCACAAAAGGTTGAACATGTTGTGACGCTGTCTGATACGATAACGGTGAAAGATTTGGCGGCCGCCATGGCTGAAAAGGTTGGTAATGTCATCAAAAAATTGATGGAAATGGGTATGATGGCATCACAAAATCAATCTATTGATGCAGACACTGCGGAATTGGTGGCATCTGAATTTGGTGCGACGGTAAAACGTGTTGATGTAAAACCATACGCAAACATCTTGGAACAACAACCAAATCCAGATAATTTACAAAAACGTGCGCCGGTTGTGACTGTTGTAGGCCACGTTGATCACGGTAAAACTTCGCTGTTGGACGCGTTTCGTAATGCAAATGTCGTCGCAGGCGAAGCGGGCGGCATTACCCAGCATATTTCTTCGTATGAAGTAAAAACTAAATCTGGGGAAATAATCACATTTTTGGATACACCGGGACACGAAACATTTACAGCGATGCGCGCACGTGGCGCACAAATTGCGGATATCGTTGTTTTGGTTGTGGCTGCGAATGATTCAATCATGCCGCAAACTATTGAAGCGATAAATCATATTCGTGCTGCACATGTTCCGTTTATTGTCGCGATAAATAAATGCGATTTACCAGAAGCCGATCCAATGCGCGTAAAAACAGATTTGTTGCAACAAGAAGTCCAGGTCGAAGATATGGGCGGCGATGTTCAATGTGTTGAAATATCTGCAAAAACAAAAATGGGTCTGGATAAACTGGAAGAAGCAATTTTGTTGCAATCTGAAATTATGGATTTAAAGGCCGATCCTGATATGCTGGCGTCTGCCTATGTTGTCGAAGCCAAAATGGAAAAAGGTCTGGGTGCGGTTGCAACTGTTTTGATGCGCCAGGGAACTTTGTCTGTTGGTGATGTGTTCGTTGTTGGTGAAACATTTGGTCGTGTGCGCGGTCTGATAAATTCAAATGGCGTTCGCGTGAAAAGTGTTAAACCAGGCCAGCCAGCAATGGTGTTGGGCTTGGAATCTGTTCCAAATGCAGGCGACGAATTGCATGTTATGGAAACCGAAGCGCAAACACGTGAAGTCGCGGCATATCGTGTCCAGAAAGCGAAAGACAAAGCGAACGCGGTTAAACGTTCGTCACTCGAAGAATTGTTTGCGAAACGTGACGAAACGAAAAAATTGACTTTGCCAATTATTTTGCGTGCAGACGTCCAAGGTTCAGTCGAAGCAATTTCTGACATGTTGCGTGGTTTTAATTCAGACAAAGCGGCGGTTGAATTGTTGTCGTCTGGGGTTGGTCAAATCACAGAAGGCGATATTCGTTTGGCGACTGCATCGGGTGCGGTTATAATTGCGTTTAATGTTCGTGCAGATTCTGCTGTGCGTGATATGGCGCGCAACAACGGTGTTGATATTCGTTATCACAGTGTTGTTTATCGTATCACAGACGAAATCAAAGAAATTTTGTCTGGAAAATTAGCGCCAGAAAAACACGAAAACTTTATTGGATATGCCGATGTTATCGCTTTGTTCACTGTGGGCAAAGGCACACGTGTTGCCGGTTGTCGCGTGTCAGAGGGCACAATCAAAAAATCTGCGTTTGTGCGCCTGTTGCGGAACAACGTCGTTATCTATGACGGAAAAATCGGCGAATTGCGTCGCGAAAAGAATGAAGTCAACGAAGTATCCAACGGTGTCGAATTCGGTATGAGTTTCGATAAATATAACGACCTGAAAGAGGGCGACCGCGTTGAATGCTATGAAGTCCAAGAAGTCAAAGCGCAATTATAAATAAAAAGCGGAACAACATCATGAAAGGTTCTTTGAAAAAGTGGTTCCATATCATATTGGTAAAACCATATAAACATTATTCTGATGATAACAAATATCTGGGCAAATATGTTATACATTGTCCAGATATTTTCGGGCTGAACGATTTCAATATAGAATTTACACCGGTTGATGGAATCAAAATAGACCAAGCGGTCAAAGAATCTATAAGAATTTCAGATAAATGGCAAATGCGTGTTTGGATGAATTGGTTTAATATCAGGGTTGATGTTCCATATAAAACGAATTCTGATGATAAATCTATCCAGACCATAATTGACGATTATCTTCAAAAGTTTAAACGAGATGCGGCCGCCAGCCGATGTGTCGGTGGTTAAAACACTATAAAAAAACACCGCCGTTGTGGCGGTTGTTTTTTTTTAAGTTGTTTATTAATTAAAAACCCTTTGGTTTTTCCATTTTGACTGATGATACTTTTTTGTTCAAAGCATTCACAACTTCGTCTGTCACGTCTAATCCTTTGACGTCGCCGCCGATGCGTGCCATACGACCATCGATAACCAATGACAATTTCTTTTTCGCAATGACACCTTCGATAACAGGGTCCAGATGTTTTTTCTGTAATGTTGCCAACGCGTTTTGATATGACGCGTCAATTGCATTTGCAGATTCATTCAAACTGCGTTGCAGATTTGTCACGCGGCGTTGATAATCGACCACGCGACGTTGCAAGGCTTCTTGGGATAAAACGTCCTGGTTCTTTTCGATATCGGCTTTTTCTTTTTCCAATGCTTTTTGTTCTTTTTCCATTCTAGATTTTAATTTTTCTTCGTACGCAGTGCGCTGGTTACGCAAATCTTTCAATGCGTTCGAATCAATTTGAATTTTATCCATATTTATAACAGCGATTTTCAAATCAGCCGCACTGACCGCGTTTGTAGACACATCGGAAATCGCAGTTGCTGTATCTACGTTTTTACCGCGTCCACCAATTGCAATACCAACAATCAAAGCAATCACAATTGCGACCGCGGCAATGATACCCATTTTTGTATATTGTTTCAAAGATGTATTTGTTTCTGACATTTCTTTCTTCCTTTTGGTTTAATTGTTCATAATACGAATATAGCAATCTTTTGATGAAAAAGTAAAGCATTTTTATTGATATTTATCGTGCCGGCGTCAGTCGAATTTCAACACGACGATTGGTTAAACGTCCCATGTCATCTTGACCTGCGATTGGACGGGCAGAACCGCGTCCGACAATGAACATACGCGATGTAGAAATTTTATTTTGTGCAAAAAACACACCAACACGTTCGGCCATATCCAAAGACAGCGCAACCGCAGCATTTTGGTTGGTCATAGAATCTGTATATCCTGCAATTTCCATAAATGTCGCGTTGTATTTGTTTAATATTTTCGATATGGTTTGCAAAGTATCAGCGCCGTCTTTGGAAATATCTGGTTCGTTTAATTTCATCAAACTGTCGCGGACCAATATTATAACGACATCTGTGCCGGCGCGCTGGACCGTCATCCCAGGTTTTCGTAATGCGTCGTATAATTCATATTCTAAATCGGCCATATATTTAATCAGCACACGGTTATCGATATTGTTTTTATCGCCGTATTGCATATTTGCAGATAATGCACCGTCACTGGTCACTATCTTTCCGCCATGCCCCATATAAACCGGTAATTTCGCAGTGCGTGCAGTGTCGGTCATGTCTGTAAAACTGGCCCCGCGTAAATATGTTGACCAAGTTTCACGCCCGGGACTGTGATATTGGACACAACCCGCAATCGCACCAGCCAAACAAATAAAAATAATTTTATTAAACCACATTTTTATTTAACAAAAAACGTAATAGACGGATTTGATTCAGATGCACCGCAACTTGCAGAAGTATTGTATGCCCAATCACTGCTTTTTTTCGTGGCAAAATATTTGCATTCATTACGCGTCAAACCAGAAAGAGTTATTTTAAATTCTTTGTTTTCATTATATGACGATATTGTCCATGAACCAATCGGTGCGTTTGAACTGCTTAATGCGCCGGCAGACACCAATTTAGAAACAGACAAACCGTCATAGCCGGAATATTCATATAAAATTTTCGTTTTTCTGGCGACTTCTTTTACATCTTCGTATGCAATCATACGTTTTTGACGCTGGTCAATTGACCGATACATGTTATATGCAGATGCAATCATAATAACACCGATTGCCAAAACACCAACGATTTCTATTAATGAACGTCCAGATTGTTCTTTCATTTTTATCCCCCCGTGTTTATTTTGATATGTTTACAATTTCAGCATCTTTGAATAAATCCATGGCACTGGCCACCATAGGGTCAGATTCAATTTCTGATTTAGTATGTTCAGAAATTGTTTGTTGATGCGTCGATTGTTCTATTTTTTCAATTGTCCAATTTTTCCCGGTTTTATCTTTCAACCAGATGGCCAATTTTTGTGAAAAATCTTTGTCATTTTTGCGATCAAAATATTTTATATGATCATTTTCAAATTCAATTATTTCAAGATTTGTGCTGTAATACGAATAAAGCAACAATTCACGTGCATTTTGCAGTGCGTTTGCCAAATCTTCGGACGTTTTTATTTCTAAATATTCAGATTTTTGTTCGGGTTCATTTGGTTGTATAACCGGTTTTTGTTCGACATTTTTTTGTTTCAATATTTCTGAGATTGGGGGCATATCTGCAATATGCATCAAACGCACAATCAACATATCAAAACATTGTTTTTGATTGCTGGATGCCTGTAATTCGGAAACAGACGCGACCATAACCTGCCATATTCTGGAAAGCGTATTCAAAGAAATATTTTCGTTGATTCGTTTTATTGTTTCACGTTGGTCCGCAGTGTATGGCGATGAAGTGACATCGGTCAGACGCAAAGACGGATACATGCGCGTCGCCCAATGTGTCCATTCCATCATGTCATTCAACAGCATTGTTAAATCGGTTCCATTATTATAAATTTCATCTAATTTATTTAACGCAGCACTTACATCCCCAGATAACACAGTTTGCATAAAATTCACAACTGTTCCGCGGTCTGTTCGTTTTAACATATCTAAAACCGCACCTTCATCAACATGACCACCGGTTTGGGCAATCGCTTGATCCAACAAAGACAGACCGTCGCGTACAGAGCCATCGGCCGCGCGAGCCAATAATTCATTTGCGCCATCTGATAATTCGATGTTTTCTTGACCTGCAATCCATGCAAAATGTTTTTTCAATGTTTCAACAGGCACGCGCGCCAAATCAAAACGTTGGCAACGCGATAAAATCGTCACTGGTACTTTACGAATTTCAGTGGTTGCTAAAATAAAAATAACATGTGCAGGTGGTTCTTCCAATGTCTTTAACAATGCGTTAAAAGCACTGGTTGATAACATGTGAACTTCGTCGATAATATAAACCTTGTACCGTGCATTTGTAGGACGATATTGTGCGGCATCTAAAATTTCACGCATGTTGTCAACACCTGTATGCGATGCCGCGTCGATTTCCATAACATCAATATGTTGACCTGCGGCGATTGCCAAACAATTTTCACATTTCCCGCATGGTTTTGATGTTGCGCCATCGGACGACAGACAATTTAACGCTTTGGCCAAAATACGTGCAGTACTGGTTTTTCCAGTTCCGCGAATTCCAGTGAATATATAAGCATGTGCAATACGACCGGTATTTATAGCAGTGGTCAATGTTTTTACCAATACATCCTGGCCAATCAAAGATTCAAAATCTTGGCTGCGATATTTTCTGGCCAAGACCGTATAGTTATTTTCCATCGATATTCTTCCTTATGCTCATCAGCATAGCAAATAAAAGGTTTATTTCAATAAAAAATCGAAAGAAAATTATTTTAAATTCGCAATAAAATCTGGAAAGCCGATTTCTTCTTCGTCATTCGTTTCAGCGTTTTCGCCAGATTCGACAACTTCGGTTTGCGCGTTTTTATCTTTCGGATCACGCTGAGAATCGATTTTAACCTGTTCTTCGTTGACAATACGACCATAATGTTCAGCCGTTTGCAGCAAACGTTCGCGTTCAATTTCGTCAGTTGTTTGACGTGCCAAATCTATGTATTGTTTTCTTTTTTGACGCCATTTATGACAGCGCTGAATCATCTGACCAACAGGTGCTTGATTTTTTTTGTTTTGCATGTTTTTTCTTTGTTGTTAAATGGAAATAATCTTTCATACAGCGTTATAATCACTGTATTGATTTAATTGAATGTTAAAACATCTTAAAAGCAATTGCAATAATTTTTTTTAGATGCTATTATCCGTCTGTACAGGAGAGATTTTTTGCAAAAACAAAACGGAAATTTTCTTTTGCAGGCCTTGTTAGCGCTGACGTTGGTGTTTGCGTTTATGCCGTTTTTGGCGAACAAATTGGCGGCGCGAGATATGTCTGCAAAAATGTATTCTGCGAAAACGTCTATTGAAACTTTGCATGATGTTGCACGTGTTTATTTGCGTGATAAATCTATCCAGGACGGTTTTAATTATGGTAATACCAGTTATTCTGGACAAACCTTGATTGATACGTTGATGCCGTATGGTTTGCCCAGTGGATTTAATACAACGACATCTTTGAACCAAAATATCAGTTTGGACATCAATAAAAAAGCAAAAGAAAATGGCAATGGTTATACTCTCAAAGCTAATGTTGTTGCTACGCGTGGTGATTTATCAGATTATCAATTGGCGGAATTGGCGCGTATGGTTGGTTTTTTTGCGCATGCATCTAATGGAAATGTGTATGTATCTGTGCCGGTTGATACGATTTATTCAGACATTGTTTCGCGTCGTGAAACTGACGAACATATTGGTTTTTTGACTGAATTAGATATGAATTGGAATCGTATTGAAAATGTTGGTGAATTGCATGCAGAATCTGGAAATTTTTATCGTGCGCGCATTGATACACTGGCGCTGATGGGGGGTGGTTTAAAATGACAGACTGGGGGCGGTTCATCATCAAATGCAAACGTTTTTAGATTGTTAAAAGGCGACAAATTTCGTTTTAATAAAAAAAGCAGCACCGATTCTGCATTAAGCGTGAAAACCAGTTCTTTGAATGTTGATAATGCCGAATTGCAAACTGTTGGTCTATATGGTAAATATCTGCAAAATTTGAATGTGTCGGTTGGGGGGCAAATTGGAAAAACAGACAGTGCGGTTGGTCTGGGGCTTTTGCCAACGGCATATGAAGAAGAGACCCTTAAACCTTCGAGTTGCGGTAATTTATTTATTGGAACATCAGAACATCCTGTTTATCTGAATATAGGTAACAGTTTTACTGCAAATTCTGCAACCGGTGTTGCGAGCAAAATAGGGGTCAGTAAATTTTTGAATGTCATAGGAAATACTTACGAAACATCTAGTGGTGGAAGTGGAATACATACGCGGGTCCTTTATGCATCTAAAATCACATTCAGAGATAAAAATTTTGCGTATTTGAAAGAACATCCAAATGATGGCGTTCGGGCTGTGATGTTTCCGTCGGGAATGTCTGCATTTCCAGATGTTGATTTGATTGATTGTTCGGGGGGGAATTGTTTGTTGAATAAATTAGCAATAATTGATCATCCGGAAAAAACGAATAATACAACTACGATAAATTGTGCTACTGTGTTGAAACAGGATTTGGATCTCAAAAATCAAATCAGTACGAATAACGGATCTTTGATGCAAAATATATTGTGTAAATATATTTATTTGGAACGGGCAGAACGTCGTATAAATCAAGTGTTGTGCAAGACTGGAAACAGATCGGGGTGTAATAGTGGTCGTGGTTAAACAAAAAAATTTTTTAAGACAAAATTTTAAAACCCAACGTGGTGCGTCAATGCTGGAAGTTATTTTGGCGGTTGCATTGGTTTTGATGTTGGTGCCGTTTATGTATTATCATATTGCAGATATGAATAATACTGTGAAAGATGTTGCACTGGCAAACCAAATCGTGAAATTGCGCGATCCAGTGGTAGATTTTGTTCGTGTAAATCAGTCTGAATTTTTATCTGATGACGGTTCTGCGGTCCCGTTTACTGCAGAAGAATTAGCGTCGATTGCGCCATTGGCGCAAAGCGGTTGGGTGTTCAGAAATAATATGGTTGGTGGCTCTTCCATAGAGGTATATTTGTTGTTTTCTTTGGGAACTGCGTATCGGACTGCAAATATCGCAAAATATATTGGTTCGGATGCTGCGCTGGTCAGTGATGACAATATTGCATATTCAAATGATTGGGCGGTCAGTTTTGATGATGATTTAACCCCCGGAGATTTGGTGTTCAAAATAACACATGATTTCAGCGAAGCGGACAATGATAGATATCTGCATCGTGGAACGATTGGTGGTGCGCATTTAAATCGAATGGAACGCACTTTGAATATGAATTTTAATAACCTTTATAACGTAAAAAATATATCGGTTCCAAATCCAGACGGTTGCAGTGGGGATGTTTGTTGTGTTGGGGATGATTGTGGTATAGCAAACATTAATTCGGCCCAGGCGTTATTTTTGAATGCCGGCTCAGGTATTGTGAATGTCAATAATGCGACGTTTTCATCAGGCGCAGAAATAAAAACATCAGATGGCAGCCCACATATTGGAAAACTGACTGTTCTGGGAGATGTCGACAATCTGAAAGAAATTGATACGAAAACAATTGATGCGACTGCTGGCACGTTGTATGCACAAAATATATCATTAAGTGGTAATATAGAAATTGGTAACAATTTAAGTTTGGGAATAGATAAAGAGTTAAATCTGGGGGAAACAACGGCGAGTATATTAAACGCGACATATCTGGAAAACCTGACCGGTGACGGGGTTTTCAATGTCGGCTTTGATAACAAAGATGGTGAAGTTGCGATTTCCAGTGATACACTGCCGAAACAAAAAGATTATGAGGAAGACAAAGGTAGTTCTTTTGTTATGGAGCAAAATTCAGGAATTTTAAAATATTCTCTGTATAAAACTGAAAGCGGGGAAATAATAGTCCCAAATCTTTCTATCCCCCAAGATCATTTAAAAATTAATGGAATGGAACCATATATGATATTAAATACAAATCCTTTTAATGATGTTGTTCAAACATTAAATATATAAAAACTCAGGCCACAAGATAATGAGCAATAAGAATAAAAATCTTTTCAGCAAATTAAAACATAATTCACTTCGTGGTGGAATGTTGATGGAATTGATGTTGTCGGTCGCTTTGGCGGCAATAGCGATACCATTTGTTGTTCGATATCAAAAAAACACGATTGAACGTGCGCGTAATGTCGCAGTTGTTAAACAAATGGATATTGTTCGCCGTGCGTTGGAACGTTGCATTTTTGAAAAACAAAGTGAATTATTACGTCCGGTAAATGATGTTGTTTTCACTGAAGACACAGATCATAAGAAAATCGATTGTTTAATATTATCCAGTGAAGATGGTCAATACGGATTGATAAATTATGGTTTGACGCCTGAATTTGCAGCCGATTACGCGAACGATTATAAATTGCGTATTCGTAAATCACGCGACAATAATGATGAAGCCGTCTTGCAAGGGGTCGTGCTTTTAACCAACGGCAGTGTCAATTCAATGCGGACACGTGAAATTGTAAATTTGGGTGGCGGCAAAGTCGGCTTTGTTGACGGTAATTTTATACGCGGTGGTTTTAATGCGTTCCACACAGAAAAATCGAATTTTAATTTATCGAGTTATGCCAGTGGTCTGGTTGAAACAACCAATGCGACACGTGGCGATTCAAAATATTTGTGGCGATTGAATGCGGCAGATCCCGAAGATAATAACCCAGAAGATTCGACGATGTTATCATTTTTGAATCTGGATGGACATGATATTGTAAATGTTGGCAGTTTAGGTAAGGTTCAGTCAGCATATTTTTCAAACGGTTTGACGCTGGGTGGTGAAAACATTGATATTAAAAATTTGAATTTTATTCACGGGGTGACATTGAACACAAATTACGATGCATCAAGGGCGATTGTGAATGGAAATTTGAATTTTGTTTCGGACAGCAGTTTAATTGTTGATGGCGTGACAATGTTAAGTGGTAATATCGACGGGGCGTCAGGATATATAGAAAATTTAGACGCTGTGGGGGGGGGTAAAATAATAATAACAGGCGACATCAATTCTTCTATTTGCGATACACTGGCCAATTTCAATGCCAATTTGTATGCTGAAAATTGTATAATCAAACAAAGTTTGTCATTAAACAATATTAAATCATCAATTGTCAGTTTTACGAATCTTGAAACGCCTGTGATAACAACGCGTTTGCAGATTGATGGTATTTTTGCATCTAAACAAAATGACGGTTATTTCATAGCGCCAGAATCTGCAAATTTTAATGATATAAATCTAACTGCATCATTGAAAGAAAATGTCAATGGTTTAAATGAAGCTATGTTTATCGTTTATCGGGCGGAAGAGAATAAATTTGCAGCCGATTGTAAAAATGCAGATAGTGCCTATGGTTTATGGTCAAAGGGCTTTTGTGAAAAATGTGCCGAAGGTGAAATACCCGATCAAGGCGTCGTGCAGTATCTGAAAAAAATACAGGAAATTGAAAATGTTATTGCAAAAAAATATGAATGTGCAAAACTTTCAAATATCAAAGACTCTGGTTCAGATAAAATAGAAAAATGCTTAACTGAAGCAGGCTTAGGATCAAATTAAAAATGAAAACGATATGTGATTTTTGCAAAACAGAATACAGTTTGGATAAATTTCCAAATATTCCTTTGAAATGCGCGGTGTGTGGACATGTCTGGATGCCGCGTCGGTCTTTTCGACAAAATACAGTGCTGAAATTTATCGCTGCCATTTGTGCGCTGGTTGCAGCGTGTATATTTTCTTTTGTTGTGATTGTGCGTTTTCAAAATGAACGCGCGCATAATAAACCACTGGTCGCCAGCATCGATGAAAAAAGCGTACATGTAGTGAAAGATGAAAATGGCAATAATCGTATTTTTGTTTCAGGAACAATTAAAAACACTACAGACGACATATATGGATTGCCAAATCTGATAATTTTATCGTATGACGCCCAAGATAATTTGCTTTCACGCCAGACTTTTATCCCGCCGTCTACGTTAATAGAGCCTAAAACCACGGTGACATTTAATCACATTTTGTCGGTTGAACCAGCGAATGTTAAACGCGTGTCGATTGAATTAAAGGAATCAAAATGAAATTTTTATCCGCGATAATTTTGTCTTTGATGTGTGTTTCTGCTTTTGCGACAGAATCTCCGCAATCTGGACCGACCGCTTCGGTTCAGCCGTCAAATCCGGTGCCCCAGACGCGTGTCAGTATTTTTTCTACGACGGTTGATTGGGCGGCCGTAACTGGTTTGCCACTGCGTCAATATATTGGGACCGTTCGCGGTATGGATAAAAAATTTGTAAAACAGGGTCTGGTGTTGTACTATCTGGACGCTTTCCCCTGTTATGGCGAAGCCAGCAATGTTCGCGTTTGGTTGTCGCCCACCGGTAAATCAGATGATTATTTGCGCTTGGTTTGTGTGTATAAACCTGAAAAAATATCGTTTGCATGGCGCAATGCCACTGCAGATGCATCTGATGCGCGCACAACAGGTATGATTACTTGTCCGATTAGTGGGGATACTTCTTTCACAATCGATATTTCAAAATGTGAAAAAGATAAAGATTGGAACGACAGATAAACTATGCCAGATATTCGAAATTTTATCGTTGATGAAGAAAGTGTTGGTAATCGTATCGATAAATTTTTGTCGATAAAAATGCCTGAATTTTCGCGCAGTGAAATTCAAAAGTTTAATATTAAACGCACAAATGGTGTGGCTGTAAAATTGTCTGATAAAACCAAGTCAGGGGATGAATTTATCGTTGAAATATCACAAAAACAATCTGATGTTGCATATGACAATATTTCAAACGATTTTGATTTGGATATTTTATTCGAAGATGACGATATCATCGTTATAAATAAACCGCGTGGTGTTGTTATGTATCCGTCAAACGGTAATAAAACCGGGACTTTGGTGCAAAATTTATTATCACATACAAAACTTTCAATGCTGGGTGGATTAACGCGTCCTGGGGTTGTTCATCGTTTGGATAAAGATACCAGTGGTGTTATGGTTTTTGCAAAATCTGATGCAGCATATCGTGGTTTGGTAAAAATTTTTTCAACGCATGATTTAACGCGAAAATATGTTGCGTTTGTTTGGGGTGTTCCAACGTGGGGTGGGGCAGATATAACTGGAAATATCGCACGTTCATCGCGTAATCGTCAAAAAATGTCTATGGTCAAAAGCGGCGGAAAACCGGCACATACTATTGTGAATGTCGCAGACGTTTGGAACAAAAGCGGTATATCGATGTTTCGGTGCACTTTGATGACGGGGCGAACACATCAAATTCGTGTTCATTTATCGGCCCATGGTTTTCCAGTTTTATGTGACGGACTTTATGGACGTGAAAAATCGCGTCTGGGGACTGTGAAAAATCCAGAATTGTTGGAATTTTTAAAAACGCACGATGGCCAGATGCTGCATGCAGAAGTTTTAGAATTTATCCACCCAATAACTGGTGAAAAAATGCATTTTAAAACCCATTTGCCAGATGACATGATGGAATTGAAATATATTCTGGATAATGAATGATTTTTTTTAGGGTGTTTCATTCATTTTTCGCTTTCATTATTTTTGCGACTGTGTTAAAATAAATACAAAGTAAAATGGAGAAAGGGGATGAAAAACATCGTCAAAACATATGGTTTAATCTTGTCTGTTGCGGCTGTATCTGGCGCGGATGCTGCGACTTCGCGGGTCAGTATGACCCAAGCGGCCAGCCGTCGTTTGCCGTCAATTTCTGGTTATGTGATTCAGTCTGCGAATTCTTCGTCGTCTTCGTCAACGTCGTCTTCGGCGGTGTTTTCAGACGCAGAATGCATTGATGCGTACACTGGTTGTTTAAAGGGTGCCGATGTCTGCGGTGGCGATATGGAAGAATGCACGACAAATGTTTTGCTGCATGCGAAAATGCCAAATTGTTTAAGCACGCTTTATCAATGCTCGTCAAATGGAATAAACAGTTTGTTTGGAACTTCGTCCGTTTCGGCCCTTTCTACTGTTGCGGAAAAAAATTCTTATGGTGAAGTGACGCGCTATACATATCCCCTTGATGGCAGTGTTTTGGGACAAATGGTTATTGGTGCAAATATTTCGAATATGTTGCCAACTGACCAATGTGTCCGCAAATATACCAGCTGTTTAAAACGTGACAGTGTTTGCGGTGAAAATTTTGAATTGTGCACTTCGTTCAAAGAATTCAAAAATCAATCTATCAATTGTGCGTCTACGTTGGCTCGTTGCCAAAGTGATGGTTTGATTGAGTTGTTTGGTTCAACAAATACAGTTGTTGCACCAAAGGCAACATCTCGTATCGGAACGGCGATATCGGACGGTGCACAATATGCGGCCGCCAACGCGGTGAAGACTTGCTATAAAGCGGTTGATTCTTGCTTGGTTAATGCGTGTACGGGTAACCCATGGCGCTGTGTCGAAGGTGTGAACATGGATAAAATCAATATTGCAGATTTTATCGCAGGTGGCACAACTGATGAAAACACAACAACCACTAAATTGGCAGTGGGTGCTGATGGTATGGTCACATCTGATGTGAATTTGTATGAAACAACCGGCCAAGATGTGCGTAAATTTATCAAGGGTAAATGTTTAACGCAAATCGGTGGTAATAAATCGTGTTATATGACATTCTTGGAAAAAACACCAAAAGACAGAGATTTGGCGGATATCGATAACCAAGAAGATGTGTTCAGCCTGGCATATGCTGCACGCAAAGAATATGCCAACACGACAGTCCAAGATATTTTGAAAAATTTTGATAAACGTGCGAAAAGTGCCTGTATCAAAACAATTTCAGACTGTGCGCGTCGTTCTTGCGGTGGCGGTCTGGGGTCTGCGTGTTATAAAGCGTCCAGAACAGATAATGGTGTTCATATAAATGCTGCTACTAATTATGATGATATCAAATCTGGTTGCCAAGCGATTGTTGATACAGATGCGAATTGCCAATATGCTGCAAATTCAACCAGCGAAGATGGATATTTATATAAATATGCGGATAATTCAGTGTTCGCTACATTGTTCCCAAAATATGAAGATGCCGGAACAACAAACAGCGATCCAATTGGTGCGGTGGCATCATTGAATGCGTTGTTGTCTACATCTTATAATGATGCGGCGTTGGCACAAATGAAAAAACAATGTGCAAATACAGCAATCAGTTGTGTTAAATCTTTATGCGGCAAAGATTATGTAAATTGCTATCGTAATCGTACCGATGTTAAAACCGATGTTTATAACACAGGTGTCAAATCTTTTGATAACAGTATGAACAAAGTTGGCGGTGTTCTTGATTACACTATCGTGACAGGTTTATGTATGAATGCTGTGAAAAATGCAGATGTTTGCGACGAACATTTACGCGCAGAAGCGGTCACTTTGTCCCAGAATCAGGTTTCATCCACATGGGGAACAAATACGGTTCGCAATGCATGGTTGACTTCTGCGGACAGTATATCTGTTAAACAAGACATTGTTCTGGGTTGCAAATCTAAGACTGGTGGTGAATATTGCGACGAAAGTGCAATCGCAGAATGCAATACTGTCGATGAAGACGGTTGCTTGTACGATGAACCGGTCAGCCAGACGTGGTCTGAATATTCGATAACTCAATCGGCCAAGAATTTATTCCAAGAAGTTTTGATGGATATCGAAAAAGAAGCCCAGGCGAAATATAATGCTAAATTGACGGCTGAACAGCACATGTGTTTATCTAATAATAACGGTGGTATTATGGGTAATCGCGATAATGGTTCAACATTACAATGGGTGAAATTGAAATCAACCAAGACCCCAAAGAATTATGAAACACAAGGCTTAAAAACGAATCAATTCACAACCAGCAACGATTTGTACGGTTCGTTCTGCCGTGCGAAGATTACAATTATGTCTGACGACAAAGATATCCAAGATAACCTGGGTGATGCGTCCGTTGCATACTTTGCGGTTGGCGATGCATTCACATGCGGTTCGTGGATATCACGTTCTAAATTGGACGAAATCAGCAAAATTGTTGGTGAACGCGCCCGCAAAGAAGCTGGTGAAGGTTCTGACAAAGACAAAGCAATCAGAAACTGGATTTCATTTGGTGGCTTTGCAGTCGGTGGCGTTGGTTCTGCGCTGGCGATGGATGCGTTGCAAAAGAATGGTTCGACATTTGGCGGTTTGCTGAAATCAAAGAATAATTCTTATAAAACAGCCAAAGACCAACGGGAAGCCGCAGAAACATGTTTGAAACGTGTTGATGCTGCGAGTGCGCAATATAATACTGTCAATACCAATGTGAAAAACCAAGCCAATGCGGATGCGTATAACAAAGCGGTAGAGAAAGCAAACCTGGCATTGCGTTCGGCTCGCAGCATTGATGCAACAGATGTATCAATCAAAAACATCTCTTTTGTAGGTGCGACATATACACCCGGCTCTGCCAGCACGAAACAGACCACGTACACGTTAGATCGGACAAATAAAAGAGCAATTGAGAGTGCAATAGCACAATTAAAGGGAGTTAAGTCAGGAAGCACCAAATTGTGTGGATCTCGTTGTATCAATGCGTTGAATCAACTTGAAGGGATGTTGGGTGACAATAACCCAGATAGAGACATTTCAGCAGATGTTAGAGATCAATGGGATACAGCTGTCGTTGAATGTTCTAAAAATGGTGCTGATGTAAACGATGTTTACGCAAAAGAATGTGGAAAAGTAACAATTACAAATAACGTATTTACCGGACTCGTTACCTCTACAACAACAGGTAATGATGCTGTTGATGAAGTTGCAGAATTTGGCGACGGAAAATTTGAATCTAATTTAAAAGCAATCGAAGATTTCTGTTTGTCAAAACAAGATGCGACCGAAGATACCGCAACACGTGGCGTCACCAACATTATCACTGGTGCGGTTGGTGCGTTGGCTGGTGGTGCATTGGCGAATTCTGCAATCAACAGTTATCAGAAAGTAAAATACGAAACGGCTGAAAACGAAGCGGCCAAAGAATGGATGGACAATGTTGGTTCTCATATCAAATGCTATCTGGGTGGCGATGAATTGGGATCCTATGGCGACGTTATCAGTTTTGATTTAGATTAAAATGTTTCGCAAATATCAAAACCGCCCAATCGGGCGGTTTTTTGTTTATCTTTGTCGCGGAATAAAGTTCCCCTCCCACGGAGGGGTGGCGCGAAGCGACGGGGTGGGGGTAAAAATATTACGCCATCCGTTCGGCAAAACGCACGAACCGGAATACCCCTTTCGTCTGCTGACGCAGCCACTTCCCCACGGGGGCAGAATACCCCACCTCCCGGCTGACGCCGTACTCCTCCGGCGGAGGAGAACTTGGCATTCGTCGCAGAATAAATTCCCCCCTTGTGGGGGTAAAATGCAGCGGGAGAATGACAAAACATTTGCCTTTCGTTTTGTTTGTATCTATAATCAGACCAACGAACCAAAGGAATTGATAATGAATTTATTGCGTATGATTTTTGGTCCACGTGGCACCAAAACGACTGCGGGTGCATTGGCGAAAAAATTTGGTCTGAAATTACAGGGGAATCCGAACGAAATTGTGCGCGGTGTTGCGCCGATTGCGGACGCGCGCGCCGGCCAGTTAGCATTTTATTCGACCGAGCGTAATTCCAACGCGTTTAAAATTTTACCTATTGAAGTATTGCACAACACACGCGCGACTGTTATTTTGCTGCAACCCGAACAAATCAAAGACGCCCCAAAGGGTGCGACGCTTTTGATAACCGAATCGCCGCGCGGGAACATAGTTAAAATTCTGGGTGAAATTTATCGTGAAAAACCACGTTTTGGGCGTTCTTATTTTGCAGTAATCGAACGCGGGGTATTTTGGCGCAAGCGTCGAACGAACTATGTCGGGCAATTTGCGACGGTTGAACGCGGCGCAGTGATTGAATCAGGCGTTAAAATTTACCCGAATGCATTTATCGGCCGTAATGTGGTTTTGGGTGCGAACACAGTTGTTTATTCTGGGGCGCACATAGAAAACGCTACAATCGGTTCAGATTGCGTGATAAATGCGAATGCGGTAATTGGCAAAGACGGTTTTGGTTATACGCGCCAGGACGGTAAAAATGTGTTTATACCGCATGTTGGACGTGTAGTATTGGGAAATCGTGTTTCGGTGGGTGCAAATACCTGTATAGACCGCGGTGCGATGACCGACACGATTGTGGGGGATGGGACCAAGATTGATAATTTATGCCAGATTGCGCACGGTGTAGTCATTGGAAACGAATGTTTTCTGGCGTCTGGGGTTGGTCTGGCCGGGGGCGCAGTAATTGGGAACCGCGTTTTGTTGGGCGGACACGTAGGTGTTTCGAACGGGATTCACATTGGTGACGATGCAGAAGTTGGCGCGACCAGTGGGGTTTTCCGTGATATTCCGGCGGGCGAAAAATGGATGGGAACACCGGCAGGCCCAGGGCTGGAATTTTTCCGCCACTATGCGTGGTTAAAAAAGAACGCAAAATAATTGCTGCCCCCGGTGTGGGGGGTGCCACAAACATCACAAATAAAAAACGCCGTCACGGCGTTTTTTTTCAGGAGGAACAATATGATACAAAACAAAAAACTTTTTTAATCTGGGCATCTGGACAACATTTCCATAACCATATGGACGTCGTCATTCACAGAAACCGTAATTTCACGCTGGAACCCATCCAGATATGTATATTCAAATGGCATGTATTCAAAATCAGGCGCCAATTGATACATGTCATAAAATGGTTCCAGTAATGAATCAATCCATTGACGATTTTTGCAAATGCACGAATTGCGTACGTCTGCAACCATTTCGCCCGTGACGCCATACGAATAATCATTCGCAATTTCGCCGTCGTCCATCACCATACAACGTGCGCCAACAGCGTATTGATTCGCATCGTCACTTAAAAAATTATATATATTTTTATCTTTGGTCCCGTTTTGACGCAATCTGTATATTATCCCTTCGCTGCAACAGGTACGAGACGCGCGCATCAATGCCAAATAACGATTCAATAATGGACGCGCCATTTCATCATTCGCAGTAATATATCCATTAAATGTCAATGTCGCCAAAATACCGTCGGTTTTAACATAACTTAAATGTGGGTTGCGTGGCGCCACAGATGTATTATACACCGGTTTCGCCGCCCAGATTTTACATTCGGCATCCGTATCAAACGGACAATTGTAATCTATGAATTCGTCATCAATTTCGACGCAAAATTCGTCGTCTGAAATGTCAACGTTATCAATGTCTTCGTAATCAGACCAGATGTTTTCGCTGTATTCTATCGGTTCTAACACGTCAACAACCGTGTCGTCGGCCATGTCACAATCGGCATCAACGCATTCAGACGCGCGCGCGCCATTTAATGCACATACACATGCCAGTATCGATAAAAAAGAAATGTATCGTTTCATATTCCTTTATTCTATCACAAAAAAGGCCTTTATTAAACAAAAATTTTATGAAAAAAATCTGGCGGTGTCGATTGATGGCTTTGTGCGGGGAAAATGCGCGGCTGGCCAAAGGTAGAATTTGAATTTTTTTACCCTGAAACGATTCGATATCCGATTCGATCGGCCGCGAATCGGGCAAAACCGAATCGTGCGTGGTGGTTTTTAGCGTCTTTTTGTTGTGGGAAAACAAAAAACTGGATTTTTTTGTCTTTGATAAAAATGGCTGAAAACCGCCATTTTTTGATTTTTTTAGATTTTTTGAAAATTATTTTCGAAAAAAGACTTGACTTTTTGTCGGTTCATCCCCATAATAACCGGGCTTTAAGTTGATAGTTGTCGAAAGTCGATATGTCAACCTCTGAAATTCCGTGACAAAGGTCACAACATTGTTAATAAAAGCAGCTCATCAAAATGATTTTTGATTTTCAAAAATCTGTTCAAGAAGAGATATGCAGACAGTTGAATTTGGAAATATCCAAACTTTGACTAAGTCAAATGTGCATATCCTAGACAGGTAGTAGGTTATTATAACCTCGTTAAAAAACTTGTCTTGCGAATATATATAATATGTAAAGACGAACTGATTATTTATGTCAGCTTTGTTTTATGCACAGGACTTAAATTACAAGTTTTTTTAGAACTTGAGAGTTTGATCCTGGCTCAGAACGAACGCTGGCGGCAGGTCTTAGGCATGCAAGTCGAACGGATGACAGAGAGCTTGCTCTCTGAAGTCAGTGGCGCACGAGTGAGTAACGCGTGGGAAACTGCCCTTCACTGGGGAATAACGTTTGGAAACGAACGCTAATACCGCATACGCCCGCAAGGGGAAAGATTTATCGGTGATGGATGTGCCCGCGTTGGATTAGCCAGTTGGTGGGGTAACGGCCTACCAAAGCAATGATCCATAGCTGGTCTGAGAGGACGATCAGCCACGCTGGAACTGAGACACGGTCCAGACTCCTACGGGAGGCAGCAGCTAAGAATATTGGTCAATGGGGGAAACCCTGAACCAGCCATGCCGCGTGAATGAAGAAGGCCTTCGGGTTGTAAAGTTCTTTTAGTCGTGAAGATGATGACAGTAGCGACAGAAAAAGCACCGGCTAACTTCGTGCCAGCAGCCGCGGTAATACGAAGGGTGCAAGCGTTGTTCGGATTTACTGGGCGTAAAGCGTCCGTAGGTGGTTTGTTAAGTCAGGGGTGAAATCCCAGGGCCCAACCCTGGAAC
>JAZROV010000001.1:0-24635 GCA_045648885.1 Candidatus Enterousia sp. | reverse complement strand
CAGATGTAAACTGTGTTCCGTATTCGTAATACCAGTTGATGTCGATGGTATTGGCCACACATTGCATTAAGGCGACAACGAACCCGAACAGCGCAGAGCGGAAGTCCGCAGCGTAGCGCACGTAGGACGCGCAGTCGTACGCACAGCCGTACGCGCAATCCGACGCGCCCCCGCCGTCGTAGCGGAACACCCACGCAGCAGACAACAACTGCTCAGACCCACCAGATGGTGTCCAAGATGTCGGTTTGCACCAACAATAACGACCAGTTGTCGATGTGCTGGCCAAATCGCTGTTTGCTGGTAATGTCCACCCTGGCTTGCTCGCGTTAGACCATGTCCAGCCATCAGCGTTCCCAGGTACGCTGTTACAACTTGCTATACCCTTTATTGTGCCTGTACTGTTCCATGTCGCACTCCATTCCCCTGCGGATAAACTGCTGTTGTTTTGTGAATTTGCGCCGCTGGGGTATATATGTGATTTATATTCACGACTGTCCGCATTGCTGTTCGGTGCTGTTATTGCGGAACCCGGTGTACTTTTTGTATATCCGGTGCCACATGTGAAATCTAATTTACAATTTGGCATGTTGGGACCAGATTCGCCCTCGGCATATATACGACCATTTGTTATTGCATCGTTTGTGTATGCACACGTCGCCGCATGGGGATCGCATGCTGTGGCTGCACTGATTGTTGGACATGGTGCAACATAATAACATGCGTCCGCATTGTCGGAACCAGCATCTGAATATGGATAAGCATCGCCCCATTCGCTTGCACAGGTTACTGCGCCCTGGGCGTTGGATGCGTTATAAGAGAATGTATCGCCTTCGCAATAACTGTTCGCGGGACACTGCATACACTGTATTGGGTCGTCACCGTCGGAATATGGTGTGTATTGGTTATCTGTTGACCAACTACTTCCCGCGGGCAGGTATGTTCCGGCGGCGCAGTTATATGAATTTACGCTGAATTGTGCCGTTGCGTTTGCAGTGCCTTCGCTGACGCCTAAATCGCCGATTGTACATGATGCGCCGGTTGTGATTACATCACCAACCCCTGCCATTGCCGGCGTGGCGATTATCAATGCCGCAATGCTGGTTAAAACTATTTTTGTTTGTCTCATAGGTTTTACTCCTTTTGCTTCCTGTTCTTGTTTTTGTTATCTCTTTCGGTCACCCCCACCACCGCAAGCGGTCCCCCGCCCCCGTGGGGCGGAATTTAGGGCTGGGTGCACTGCTTGTTATTCTCCCCCATTGGGGGAGTGGCGCGCCGCGCCGTGGGGGGTCACCCAAAAATCTTGTTCGCGTTTATCAAACGCAAAAAAACCACCGGAAAAATTCAGGCGGTTGGAGGTTAACGACAATTTGAACGAAAAATTGTGTGCTTTATTCAATATATTCAGCAACCCTCCAACCCCGTGGCGGTTGGAGATTGGTTCGTCTGGGTTATAAAAACACAGACGTCGTTCATTTTCAGGTCGTTACACCCCATCACAAAAACACTTTGTGACGTATGTATTTTATCAAAAAATGCATATTCAATGCAACAGAAAAAAAACGCCGCAATCGCGGCGTTTTTGTTAAATGTTTTATTTTTAATCTTTTTGTGCGTATTCGCAGAAACCTTCGTTCGTATCACAGCGCGAAATGATACCTTCGCTGATGAAATAGCCCTGGGGATGCAGACACGCCGGACATACTTTTGGCGCTTCGGTTCCAATGTGCCAATTGCCACAGTTTGTGCAACGCCACATCACGATTTTATCAGATTTAAATATCGTGCCGTTTTCGATTGCTTCGGCCAATGCACGAAAACGTGATTCATGATAACGTTCTGCATAACCGATATTTTTCAAAACATCTGCGATTGCAGTGAAACCTTCTTGGGCGGCGATTTGCGCAAATTTAGGATACATATCGGTATTTTCTTCGTGTTCACCATATGCCGCCGCTTTCAAATTTTCCAAAGTGTCGCCTATTTTGCCCGCAGGAAAATTCGCAGTTATTTCGACGCTGCCACCTTCCAAATATTTAAACAGGCGTTCGGCGTGTTCTTTTTCTTGGTTTGCAGTTTCTTCGAAAATTTTGCCGATTGCTTCATATCCGTCTTTTTTCGCCTGGGACGCAAAGAATGTATAGCGATTGCGCGCTTGTGCTTCGCCAGCGAATGCAATCAATAAATTTTTTTCGGTTTGAGTTCCTTTTAAAGATACCATTTGTATTTTCTCCTTGGTTTTTTTATCTTTTTTGCATACAGATTCTAACAAAATCACGCACAAAAAGCAACGCGTTATTTTGTTCGACTTTGCGTGTTGTCTAAATCAATCAAATCTTGGTATGAATCATAAATGCTGATGGCCAAAAACGCACGCGCATCCGCAATTGTTTTCCCGTATGACCAAAATGTCCCGCGCTTTGTTTCATATCTGGCGACAATGTTATCATAGCCGTCTTTGTTTTCAAAAATAAAACGACCATAACAATTTGTAGTGACCATATACGCTTTGAAAAAATCAAAATTCGTGTGTTCTTGGTGTGGTAATTTTTCGCCCAACGTAAAATCACGATCGCGGACACGTGTTATCTTTCTGTCAAACGGCCGCTGAACCCGCCAAAGCCCGCCAATAAATTCGACATCTTTGAATTCTGCGCCCGGTGCCCCCAGTTTAATCGTTTTATCAAAATCAATCCATGCATCTGCCCCCGCATCCAGCGCATTATTATACGCAGCACGTTTTTGCGCCACGGTTTTAAATTCAGACAAAGGATTTGTTATTGTGTCTGATTTTTGCGGTCTTTGTTTTTCATTACCAAGCCGATTTAAAACGCCGACGAAAAATTTTACTTTTTCCGCACGTTCTTTTGCGGCCAGTTTTCTTTTTATTGTTTCCATTATGATTCCGCTCATTTTTCAACCCCATTAAATGCCGTTTCAATTGTTGAAATTAAATTGTCTATACCTGTTTGACCGGCGGCGCTGATTGTGACAATTTGTGGTTTTTTCTTGCGACCAAACGATTTTTTGAATTCTGATAATTTTGCATCTAATTCATCTGGCGCAATCATATCGGTTTTATTTATTACTACGATTTCAGGTTTATTCAACAAACCACCACCATACGAATCCATTTCATGACGAATGGCAGCATACCGTGCCGCCCAATCAGATTCAGAACCATCAATCACATGCAAAATCAATTTTGTGCGTTCTGCATGACCCAAAAATCGGTCGCCCAGGCCAACACCTGTGTGTGCACCTTCTATCAATCCGGGCAAATCAACCATAACAAATTCGCGATTATGGGCATACATAACACCCAGTTGCGGATTCAATGTAGTAAATGCATA
This sequence comes from Candidatus Enterousia sp., assembly GCA_045648885.1. GTDB lineage: Bacteria > Pseudomonadota > Alphaproteobacteria > Rs-D84 > Rs-D84 > Enterousia. Next base: position 21,285 of record JAZROV010000001.1, on the reverse strand, counting down.
ATTTGCTATTTTTGGACGCGCAGACGTCACCGCCGACAATAATGTAGATTTACCCGCATTCGGAAAACCAACCAAACCAATATCTGCAATCAATTTCAAACGCAATACAACCGTGCGTTCTTCGCCGGGCAGGCCATCGTTCGCCTGGCGCGGGGCGCGGTTAGTCGGACTTTTGAAATGTAAATTGCCCCACCCGCCATTGCCACCGCGAACCGCCAAATATTCCATGCCGTCCCGATTTAAATCTGCGTATTCAATTTCTTCGTTTTCAGACAAAATAACCGTCCCTGTTGGTACCGGCAAATATAAAGTTTCACCCGAATAGCCTGTACGCATCTTTCCCATACCGTTTTGACCACGCTGGGCTGTAAATTTAGTTTTAAAACGATAATCAATCAAAGTATTCACATTCGGCACAGCACGAAAAACTATATCGCCCCCGCGGCCACCATCACCACCGTTTGGCCCACCAAATTCGATGTATTTTTCACGTCTGAACGACGCAGCACCATTGCCGCCGTCGCCTGCTTTGATATAAATCTTTGCTTTGTCCAAAAACTTCATTTTTTACCTCTGATATTTTCATTATAACTTAAAAACTTGCAATTTCCAGTCCGAATATTTATAATATACTTTGCCACGCAAGTGGTGATGATTCTGAATTCGTTGCGGAATAGTCGTTTTGGACTGGGGGGCGGTACCCCACAGCTCCACCAAGATTTATTATGGGGCTGACATAGTTTCGACAGGCGAAATAAAGGCAAATCGATTGAATCCGGGTTGCACCGTTATATGCAAAATAAAAACTGAATGGCGATAGAATCGCTGCGAACGACAATGTTCGCCTTGCAATGGCTGCTTAATTAAAGCACTGAAATACGTCGGCGATTGTTGGTGTATTTCGTTTAGCAATTGCGGGGTCTGTCGGGTACCTGGCACCAGAAACCCGGCGCAGGTATTTTTATTGGAAAAAAAGAGGAAAAAATGTTTGGAAAAATTAAAAAAATATTCTTTACAGGCGTCTTTGGCGTGTTGTATTTATCTTATGTTGCTCAATTTATTTATGTGTTGGCGATGGTTTCAGAATGCCGTGAAAAAGTGTTAGGTTTGGCGCTGTTGGCTGTTGAATGGTTGGTTTTGATTGCTGCGCGTTATTTGTCGAAAAAATCTAGCAATAATGCTCAACAATTCGGTGGTTTTCGCCGTCGTTAAAATAAAACATTAAATGTGTTTTGAAAATTCCTGATGTTTTTGTGTCGGGAATTTTTTTATTCAGAAAGCGAGCCTAAAATCATTGACTTGGTCGGAATTTATGGTACCGTAGTTATCAAGAGGAAAAGAGAGTCGTAGGTCGAGCATATAAGAAAAAAAAGGAAACAGAAATGGCTTTAGATTTACGAACAAAAGTTGTCTTTCACCTGGACACACAAATTGTCACAGAAAACTATACCCCAAAAGGGCATTTTGTTGGCACTCATGAATACAGTACCAACGTAAAAAATATGGACGAATTCCGTAAATTTATAACGAATTTTACAAATGCAGCAAAATTGGGCAGATTGGACGTAGACAAAGCCACCTATGCGATACACATAAAACGAAACGTTATCGTGTATGATGCAAATGATTTGCAAACATTCGAATCAAAAACCTTTTCAGATTCAGAAATAACGGTCATTTTATCCACCACTGATAAACTGTTCTATGTCGCAGATATCGAGCCATTGCTGAAACAAAAAATCGTTGATTTTGAAATGGATAAACCTAAATTTATTACCCCGAAACCAATATATTTATCATCTGTCGAAGGAAACAATGTGAAATTTCGTCCGTTGAAAAATCATGCAGTCGCCAAAGATATTGTTATAGACACTAATTTGAATCAAATCTATCCGATTGCGACAAAAGAACCGCCGTTGGTTTTAACCGAAATGTTTTCAAAAACAACCGAAAAAGTACGGTAAAAAAAACAAAGGAGAAAAAAAATGACAGAACAAGAAATATTGGAAATAATCAAACCAATTATTACCAACCAAACAGGTGTTGATCCAAAAAAAATCACTTTGGAAGCACACCTTTACTATGATCTTGGGGCCGATTCTTTGGATATGTTCGAAATGTTTTATTTGTTTGCAGACAAATTTAATATTGCAAAAGATGCATTTGATATTTCAACAATAGATGTTGAAAAATCTACATTGAAAGCGGTTGTAAAAATCATAATGGACAATATAAATCCAAAGGATATGCAAAAACAATCTTCGAAAACATTTGTCACATTAACCAACAAACCAAAGGGTTCTGAAAAACCAGAACCAATAAATTGTGGCGAAATAACCGCAGAACAAAGACAAAAATTCTTTGATGCGATTATACCATATGATCCAAAAACAATGAATGGTGACAATAACTCCTGCGGGTTTAATGTGTATTATGGTCCGTTGGTTTCCTATGCCAGACCATATTCCAAAACAACAACATTATCTCAACGAGAATCAGGACATTCTATAAAAAACACAGACAATGAAATAATTATAGAAATGGTGCCACTTACCACACGCAAATGCGGATCTTGGGCGAATTATCATTGTCCAACATGTGTAAAGACGGGCGAATGCACATCACAGTTTGTTAAACAACATGTCGGCGCGTTATTGTTTCCAGACAAATATGGCAAACAACGATAAACAAAATCGCAAATGTATTGTCAAAATATCTTTGTTTCCCAGAATATTCTGGGAAAATTTTTATAACTTGCAAAGTCGTTAAAATGTTCTATATTTATTCGTGCTATGACAGATTATATTTTACCCGTTCGTGATTTAGTCGTTCACCCAAACCTGGCGGTTCCGGTGTATGTCGACAATCCGCAATCTGTCGCGTGTCTGGAACAGGCGACAAATAACAACCAAAAAATCATTTTATGTCCGCAACATTCGTGGGCATATCCGTCAAATACAGGCGATATTTTTACCACTGGGACCATCGGTGACATTGTCCAGATTTTACACATGCCAGACGGCGCAATTCACGCGATTATTCGCACAACGAATGTCGTGCAATTATCAAATATTACTATGGAAAACGGTTTGTTTTTTGCAGACGCCGAACCTATTGAAATATTAGATGATTCTGGGTTCGATCAAACAATCGCTTTGCGCGACAAAGTGGCAGATTCGCTGCAATTATTATCAAATCGCCATAAAATCAAAACCGAAAAATTGAATACTATTATTCAAAATTATCCTATGTCTGCGTTCGTCGATGCTGTTGTCCAGATGACGAATATAGATACTGAAATCGCGGTTGATATTTTGAAAATGAAAACTTGGCGCGAAAAATTGATGGCTTTGTTGGAACAGGTTATGTTATTGATTGAAACCGACAAGATAGAATCAACCATAAATCGTCGCGTACAAAATCAAATGGAAAGCGGTCAACGTCAGGCGATTTTACAGGAAAAATTGCGCGCAATTCAACGCGAAATGGGCGAAATTGACGATGAAGAACATACCACCAGCAATCTGCGCAAAGAAATTGAAAAATCTGCAATGCCAAATGAAGCAAAAGAAAAGGCATTATCAGAATTCAAACGTATGCGTGCGATGTCGCCTATGTCACAAGAAGGTGGGCTGTTAAAAACATATATTGATGAATTGTTGGCCATGCCGTGGGATAAATCTGACGATGCACCAATTGATTTAAAACACGCACGTGAAGTCTTGGACAGCGAACATTCGGGTATGACCCCGGTCAAAGAAAGAATTTTAGAACATATTGCCGTTATGAAAAAAACCGGAAAAAATCGCGGCAGTATTCTTTGTTTCACGGGCGCACCAGGCGTTGGTAAAACATCGCTTTGCAAATCTATTGCGAATGCTTTGTCGCGTAAATATTGTCGTATTTCGCTGGGCGGGATTTCAGACGAAGCGCACTTTCGCGGCCATCGCAAAACATATATTGGCGCGCAATGTGGACGCATTATGGACGCGTTAAAGCGTTGCAAAACAAATAACCCTGTTATCGTGTTGGATGAAATCGATAAAATGGGACGTGATTGGCGCGGCGACCCAGAATCTGCATTGTTGGAAATATTGGACCCGGAACAAAACAAATCTTTCCGCGACCATTATTTGGAAGTCGATTTTGATTTATCAAATGTTTTGTTTATTGCGACATCAAATTCATTGAATATGTCTTCCGCTTTGAAAGACCGTATGGAAATCATCGAAATTCCGGGGTACAGTGAATCTGAAAAATTACAAATAGCGCGCGAACATTTACTGAAACGCGCGGCCGACGATACAGGCTGGCTGGTGGAAAATATAGTGATTAGCGATGATGCGATTTTGCATATTATTCGCGAATACACTTCTGAACAGGGTGTGCGTGAATTACAGCGCGAAATTACATCTATGTTACGACGCAGTTTGCTCGAAAATGACGGCAAAGATATCAAAACCGAATTTACAATCAAAAAAATCGACGAATTGTTATCTGTGCATAAAAACGCAGGCGTTTCAAACAAAATCGGTTTCAGCGCGCGACCATAAGGAAACAAAAATGATATTAATTATAAATACATCTGGGAATGGCATTGATTTAGTTTTGAACGATAAATATCTGCATATCAATTCAGAAAAACAATCTGTCGCCCTGCCCGATGCAGTTATGAATTTTATGCAAGATAACAATGTTAAAATGTCTGATTTAACCGCAATCGGGGTCGTTGTGGGGCCTGGTTCTTTCACTGGTATCCGCATGGGGATTGCCTATGCTAAGGGCCTGGGTATCGGGTTAAACATCCCAGTTATCCCAGTAAATGCGTTCGAATTATATATGTTTGAAGCCCCAGATGCATTTGTAGCAATTGATTCTGGACGTGATGATTTCTTTGTAGCATCAAAAATGCACGAACCATGCACTATGACTATTGACGAAGTTGAAAGCGAACAAATGAAATGTCCACAAACCGTTGGACACAAACCATTCAATTTAAAAAACGCGGTCGCGATTATCGAAAATAAAATAAAATCTGGCGATTTGCAACCTGCAATTCCGATGTATTTAAGACCCAGTTATGCAGAAAAATAATGTTCGATAAATTATCAAATCTTCACAAAAAATGTTTTCCGAACAAGCCTTGGTTGGCAGATGATTTTCGTGATTTGAAAAAATCTGGATGCGAAATTATTATGTCTGAAAATGGTTTCATCGTATACCGAATTGCTGTCGATGAAGCCGAGATTATAACGGTCGGTGTTGACCCAAAAATGCGTCGCAACGGGATAGCATCTGCTATGATTGGAATAATTGAAAAAACAATTAAAAATCAAGGTGTTAAAAAAATATTTTTAGAAGTTGCATCAACCAATGAACCCGCCAAAAAATTATATGAAAATTTGGGATATAAAACAGTTGGTTTGCGCCCAAAATACTATGACGGAGTAGATGCAATTTTAATGGCGAAAGAATTATGAATCTTGGTTTATAAAATCAAGAACACGTTCGTCAAAAATAATATCTTTTTTGTTCAACGGTTTAACCAAATGAATATCGCACGCGTGACGTGTTCGCGATAACGCTACATAGGTTTGACCATGCGCAAACGCACCACGTGAAATATCTAATACAACTTTGTTTAATGTTTTACCCTGGGCTTTGTGAATAGTAATCGCATAACCCAACATCAACGGAAATTGTTTATAACTGCCGGTTTCATTTTCTTGGATTAAATCATTCGCGTCGCGCGAATATTCTATTTTTTCCCATTTTTCAGGCCGCACAGTCACCAAATCATTTTTATCATCATCTAACAATTGAACAATTATTTCATTTGCACCTAAAAATTCAACCCTGCCAATCGAACCGTTGTGCCATTTATCCCCATTTTTCACAAACATAACTAATGCGCCCTGCTTTAATTTTAAATTCATTGGCGCAGGAACATCATTCACATTAAAATTACCCTCGATGACACCGGTGTATTCCACCTCTGGCGCATCAATTTGATTTAACCTGTCTGTATTTATCCGTTCTGCCACTGCACGAAACGGTGTAATAATTACCGCATTTTTGCGCGATTCACAATCAGATATACAACAGTGGTTAAAAAATTCCAATGCCGACGTATCATTATTTCGCAATTTGCGCAAATTATTCAACAAATCAACATCATTTTGACGATAGACCGTATCAAAATCATATTTAATAAAATGCGCACGCTTATAAACATTCGCATCAAAAAAGTAAGCATTTTCGTACTCGTACGCATTTTTGTAATGTTCGGCCGCATCATTTGTTATAACCGGCGGCAATTGGAACAAATCGCCAATTGCAACAACCTGGATGCCACCAAAAGGCTCGTTATTATGCCGCGCCATTCGCGCCAATACATCAATCGCATCCAACAAATCAGGCGCCACCATAGAAATCTCATCAATAACCAATACATCAGTTGCAACCAATATATTTCGCGGCTTTGCGCGCAATTTTAACATTTCTGGAAATATAAAATCGCGTGGCGGAATTTGAAAAAGCGAATGTATGGTCTGGCCACCGATATTTAACGCAGAAACCGCCGTCGGACATGCGCACACTATGCGTTTAGCCGACGCAGATTTTAAATAATTTACGAATGTAGATTTTCCGGTTCCTGCCTGACCTAATATAAGGATATTAGAACCAGTTCGTTCAATTGTATTAAACGCATCCATTTGATTTTTATTTAAAATCGGAACCAATTCAGACATGTTTTTCATGTTCGCATAATTCACAAAAAAAAGCAAGAGATGTTCATTTTTAACTTGCAGATTTAAAAAAAGTATATATAATATCCGTTGCTGTGGGTTATTAGCTCAGTTGGTTAGAGCGGAGCGCTCATAACGCTTTGGTCGTGGGTTCGAGTCCTACATAACCCACCACAGATTAAAAGACCGCCAATGGCGGTTTTTTATTTTTACACAAACAAAAAAGTGATGTTAAAAAATAATTAAATTAATTTATAAAAATAACAAAATAATATATTAACAAAACTGAAAAATTTTTATTTTTGTATTTATATTTTATTTACATAATCTCCCGGCAAAAACACCGTTTTTTATACCGGTAATTTCAACATTGCAAATCGTTTTATTTGGAATCATATCGCCGGCTATTTCGACATCGATATCATCAGGTGTACGACCAATATTTTTTTCTTCGACCAAAACAGAAACCGTTTTTCCAATCTGTTTTTTCATAAATTCCATGCGATTATTATCCGCGACATCCGAGATTACTTTCACACGTTTTTTTGCTATATCGCGAGGCACAGGATTCGGCATAGTTGCGGCAACTGTATTCGGACGTGGTGAAAAAGGGAACGCATGAACGTGAATTAACCCCATTTCGCGTACCATATTTACAGTTTCGTTAAACAACTCTTCTGTTTCGCCAGGAAAACCACAGATAATATCAGCACTGAAAGAAACGCGTCCGTCCGCCAATTTGATAATTTCGCGCAATTTTTCAGCGTTATGACGGCGGCGCATCAGCGATAAAATTGTATCAGAGCCAGATTGCATCGACAAATGCAAATGTGGCATAAACCGTGAATTTTTGTGCATTAAATCTATGATTTTTGGGACTTCTGGTGATGCAGGATCAATCGACGACAGCCGCAAACGCCCTATTTCCGGCACATCACGCAAAAGTGATTCACAAACATCAGACAACAAAAACGGCCGTCCATTTTCGATACGCACATAACTGGCAGTATCAACACCGGTCAAAACTATTTCATAATAACCGTTTTTTACAGCATTTTTTGCATCCTGTAATATTTCTGAATACGGGAAAGACACATTTGGTCCCCGCAAAAGCCGCGTCACACAGTATGTACAATCATGATTGCAACCATTTTGCACCTGGATAAATTGTTTAGAAAGTGGTGTTTCAGCATTTTTAAAAACATCTATTTTTGGACAAGAAATATTAAAATTTGCCGTTTTTAAAGCCGCTACATATTTGGAAATATCCATCTTGTCGGCATTATCTATGACCAACACATGTGGAATTTTTGCAAAAAGCCCGGGATTACGCGTCGCCCCACAGCCCGTCACAAAAATCACTGCGTTCGGGTTTTCGCGCGACAATTTCCGCACAGTCTGGGCAGATTGCCGTTCTGCTTCACCCGTCACCGAACACGTATTCACCAAAATCGCAGAATCTGTGATAGTCGCCAATTTTTTTGCGATTTTTTCAGATTCTAATGCATTCAATCTACAGCCAAAAGATAATGTTTTTATATTCATTTTTTACTTGCTTTTTTACACTTCATAGGGCATTATATCGTGGATAAAAATTATTTCAACAAAGGATTTTATTATGGCACGTGTGACAAATTCAGATACTTTACCATTCGTGGAAAGCCGTTATGAACTGGGAATGTTGGCTTCGCAACGCGTTCGCGATTTGAATGGCGGCGAAAAACCTGTAATCGAAAAAGACGGCGATAAATTGACTGTTGTTGCGTTGCGCGAAATCGCCAGTGGTAAATTAGATGTCGACGCGGTTCGCCATGAATTTGTCGAATCTTACAAAGAAACTCCGTTTACAACTGATGAAGATGCTTCTTTGGAAGTTGCCAGCGAAGATCCATTGTTGCGCGAAATTGATGCCGAATTGGAAAACACTTTGGTTGAAGACACCAACGACGGCGTTGAAGATGCAGGCGATGATACGCCAGACGCAGAAGAAAGCGAAGAATAATCTCGCAAAAAAAGACATCCAGGAGACGTCGCATAGTTGGTCTAGTGCGCCACATTGGAAATGTGGTATACTCGCAAGGGTATCAAGGGTTCGAATCCCTTCGTCTCCGCCACGATATAAAAATGTCCCCTTGTGGGACGTTTTTTTATCGTGTTGTTGATGTAGATTCGAACCCGAAGAAAGGGTTCGACCCGCAGCAAAAAGGCAGACGGAAGTATGCCGGTTCGCCATCGGCGAATTTTGCCAGGGAGTGAAGCACAGCGAAATCAATCCCTTCGTCTCCGCCATCCGTCTTTGCCGTTGGCAAAGCCGCGATTTTTGTTTTGTCTGGCAAAAACATATTGACACATTTTTAATTTGTATTAATATCGTCAATATTATGATAACAGAAAAAATAAAAAGTCCTATTGATATACCTTTGTCATGCAGTTTGCTTTTGGAACCTGCATTGGGGTATTTTAAACCTTTTGTTGCAAAAACATCCAAAGAAACAAAAGATTTCGTGCATCAATGGAATTGTGCATTATTAGATGTTATCAAAAAAGATTCTTTTGTTCTGGGATATACAGGCCAACGAATTGTTAATGGAATGAACCAGCATCCAAATTTTCTGAAACGCTGTGTTTCTGCACCGATTTATTGTGATATGCCATCTTGGTCGTTGCATTACGCTGTTCGTTTTACAGAAAGCCTTAGATTTTTACGGCAAAAACAACAAAAAAACAGTGAAATTATGTTTGCTGATTATGGTTGTGGGTTATCGCCTGTTGCGATTATCGCGAAAAACGAATATGACATTCAAAACGCATTTTGCATTGAATTATCATCGCAAATAATTGATTTATATGGGTCGGCTGCCGATAAAATGGGAGTCAAAGCCCCCGAATTCATAGAATGGAAAGACACTGTAAATTTAACGAAAAACAATAAATTAAACACTGTTATCGGAATGGGCGTTTTCCCATATATGCCTATCGAAGAACAATTAAAACAATTCAGAAGTATTTATAAAAACATCCCCAATTTCTTGATAGAAGTAAAATACAATTCAAACCCATCAGAAGAAGTAAAAAACAGTTTCACGTTGGAAAATTTACGCAAAATCAGATTGACTATTGAAAACGTAGATAGTTTAGAAACAACTGTTTTGCGAAATTCTGTACGGTATTTATTGGTTTTCAGAAAAACTTTGCCGAATGAACGCAGATTCATAGAAAATTGTCGCAGTTTATTTTTAAGCCGATAAAAAAAATAATTGGCAATACGGTTTATAGTTGCTATTATTCAAACCGTTATGATGAAAAGATTCCTGATTTTATTCCTGATCTTCATTTCATGTGGCACAAAAGCCGCAGATTTTTCAACGACTGCTAAATCTGCTTTGTTGATTGATTACGCCAGCGGGGATGAAATTTTTGCAAAAAATGCAGATATTTTAATGCCACCGTCTTCGATGCTGAAACTGATGACGTTAACCGTGTTATTTGATGCGATAAAATCTGGAAAAATCAAAATGAATGACATTATCGAAGTGTCTAAAAACGCAGATTATCAAAACCCACTTTGGTATCCGGCCAGTAAAATATGTCTGAAAACCGGGCAAAAAATCACTGTCAAAGATGCAATTTTGGGCATAATCGTGCTTTCTGCCGGGGACGCGTCGGTTGCAGTTGCCGAAAAAATGGCAGGCTCAGAAAACGATTTTACAGAAATGATGCAAGACAAAGCCCGCGAAATCGGCATGTCCCAATCCAGTTTTGGAAATGCCAGTGGCCTGCCCCACGCGAATAATATGATGACATCACGCGAAATCGCAATGTTGGCAAAATATATTATCTCTGAATACCCCGATATTTACCCGATGTTTGCAACAAAACGTTTTGAATTTAATGATGCACAAACAGATTGGTGCAAAGATTGGGCGCGAACACATACTGTAAATTACAATCGAATTTTGTTTTCGATGCCGGGTGCAGACGGATTAAAAACCGGACATACTGACGATGGTGGATACGGTGTGGTCGCCAGTGCGAAAGTTGGTGGCCGACGTTTGATTGGCGTTATAAATGGATTCAAAGCGTCTGGACATGATGCGTTAAGCGAAGAAATAAAGAAACTGTTGAATTACGGTTATAAAAACACACAAACAAAAATTTTCTATAAACCTGGGGATGTTCTGGCGAAAGTTCCCGTCTGGTACGGCAAACAACAAACAGTCGAAGCAACAGTCGATGAAAATGTGGCAATTACGTTGCCCAAAGATTATTCATTGAAAAACATTCGTGTGTTGGCGCGTTTTGAACAACCTGTGGCCGCCCCAATCAAAATCGGCAAAAAAATCGGCGAAGTCGTTATTGAAAAAAATGGCGATATAGTTAAACGTATTCCGTTGGTTGCGAAAAACAAAGTCGGCAAAATTTCATTTTTCAAACGTTTATTCAAAAATTTGTCTGTGATGATATGGGGTAAATAATGGCACCGCGCAAGAAAGAAGTTTTATTCGAATTTCCAAAACCAATAGATAACGATTGTCTGGTTGGGCACGGCGAAACCATGAAAAATTTTACAGACGCATGGAACGCACGCGAAACGCATCCGATACATCCAGTATGGATGTTGTGTGGGCCGCGCGGCATTGGGAAATCAACATTGGCATACAAAATTGCACGTATGGTTTATGGCAATGTCGGTGATTTTTTCATTATAGATTTGGCACATAATCTGGACGAACGCGGAAACATAAAATCTGATGCCAAGGCGATTTCTGTGCATACTGTGCGCGCAATGATTGAACGGATGCAAATGTCGTCTATGTCGGGTCAATGGCGCGTAATTTTAATTGATTCAGTAGATGAATTGACCGTGGCCGCGGAAAATGCGATTTTGAAATTATTGGAAGAGCCACCACAAAAGACACTGTTTTTATTGGTCGTGCATCAATTATCTAATGTTTTGCCGACGGTTCGGTCGCGCGCGCGCGTTGAAAAAATGCGTCCATTATCTTTGTCGCAATTGCGTGAATTATGTAATAAATTTATGCCGGAAACAGAAATCAGTTCTGATATTTTGAAACTATCAAACGGCAGTTTCGGTAAAATTGCGAACTTAAAAACATCTGGGGGCGACGAAATTTACCAGGAATTATTAGACGTTTTGCAAAACAAACACACCAGCGCCACAGATGTCATGAATGTTGCCTGTAAAATTGCATCTGAACCGTTTTTATATGCTATCGTTTTAGATGCGATTGCGCGTTTAAATTTGGCAGATTTATACCCGATGGCAACACATGCAATTTCTGATATTACCAGATTGAATTTGCGGGCCGACATTGCGATATTCAAAATTATTATGGAAATCAAAAAATGTTTATAGATACCCATTGTCATTTAACTTATGAATTTGGCGACGATACTGATTTGGTTATTGAACGCGCAAAAAAATCGGGTGTGAAGGCTTTGATTTGTGCAACCGCTGATCCAAATGATGTTCCGGGCGCAATAAAGATTGCAGAAATAAACGAAAATATTTTTATCACAGTTGGAATTCATCCTGATTACGTCGGGACAAACGCAGCCGATATTTTAACCGATAAAATTTTAAACCATCAACGCGTGATTGGTGTTGGTGAAATTGGTCTAGATTATCACGACGGAACACAAACCCGCGCACAACAAATTGATTTATTTGAACAACAATTAAATATCGCCCACGCCCATAAATTACCTGTTGCGATTCATACGCGTGATGCAGAAGATGATACCGCCACAATTTTAACCAATAAATATAATGGCGTTATGCATTGTTTTACTTCATCTTGGAATTTGGCACGTGTTATGTTGGACCGCGGTTTTTATTTTTCTGCCAGTGGCATTTTAACATTCAAAAACGCAGAATCAGTGCGCGAAACATTTGCAAAAATTCCAATTGACCGCATAGTTATTGAAACAGATGCGCCCTATTGCGCGCCGGTTCCATATCGTGGAAAAAAATGCGAACCGTTTATGGTTATAGAAACCGCGCGCGTTTTAGCACAAATCAAAAATTTACAAATCGATGAATTAGAATCGATTTTGATGCAAAACACAAAACGACTTTACCCCAAAATAGAATTATAAATCAATCAACATATGTGATTCTTGGTTTCGTCAGTGGTATTCCCCTGGTTTTGGCCTTTTTTAAAAATTCCAGAATTTGCACACAAAACACATCATCCGACAATGCGTCATAAATTGTTTTGTATTTCGCATTGATTTCATCGTGGTTTTGTGAGATAAAATTTGCGATTATTTCCATGGCTATATCTGAAAAAGGATGTTTTATCCCGACAAATTGTTCTATTTTTTCTGTCTGGGTGATGATGAAAAAAGCCGCCAAACCCCGATAAAAATTGTCTTTTTCCAGTGTGTCCATTGTGTCGCCCCTTTTGTTTCAATAAAAAATAACCGCAGAAAAAGCGGTTGGGGTTCAACAACAACTAGACTAATTGTTCCGTTTATTCTTTATATTCACGGACCCCCAACCATTGCTGGGGTGTTTAATGTCGTCGCCGACAAGTCTAGTTGCGGGTTGTTGAAGCCCGAAAGAAAACAACCGTTCCCTTCGTTAGTGATTTTACACACAATAGCGCGATTTTGCAATAAAAAATAAAAAAAGTTGGCTTTTGATAAAAAATCGTATAAAATTCCGGCTATGGTACGTAATATTATAAAATTTGGTCAGGTTTCTGAAAACCGCAAAGCGCGGTTCGCGTATTCTATTGATGACACCGTTGAAGCCGGCATTTCTTTAACCGGCGCAGAAATCAAATCTGTTCGATATGGTTTGGTGACTATTGTTGACGGTTTCGTTCAAAAACGTGGCAACGATTTATTTTTGGCGGGCATTGAAATTCAAAAATTACCAACTGCATATCGCGCGTTCAATTTTGACGAACGCCGGCCGCGCCAATTGTTATTGCATCGTAATCAAATCAATCGAATGATTGGAAAATTGCAAGAGAAAGGCGCAACCATCGTCCCATTAAAACTTTATTTTAACAATCATGGAAAATTAAAGGTTTTATTGGGAATCGGGTTTGGTAAAAACAAAGTTGATAAACGTGAAACTATTAAAGCCCGCGAATGGGAACGCAATAAATCTCGTATTATGAAACATTAAAAAACACCCCAAATTCGGGGTGTTTTTTTAACACAAAAATTATATTATCTTTTTGTACCCATTCTATTCGCCGCGTTTTTTATTTGGACGCATGTTTGGTTTGTTTGTCTGTTTCCATGCTTTGTATTCTTCGACAGAAATGCAATTATCACCATTCACATCTGCCGCAACAATTTCTTCGGACATTTTTGGGCACTTTATCGACGCCATATCCAAACAGCCGTTTGTGAATACAGGCTGCATATGTCGATACATTCTTTTACCATGATTGCAATTCATCATTTTTCCGCACGCCATACCCAATGCGAATATAATTGCCCATACAATTATATGTTTCAATACGTGCATACTGCCATGTCTGTGGCATCCACATGCGCAATTCGAACCACATGCGCATTCGTGTTCCATCATTGGTTTTGGTTGTTTCATAGCCATTTTTTTAATTGGCATTTTTTTTGGTGTTTGTTTTGGCATTTTTGACCTTCCTTTGGTTTTTGTTATCTATGTAAGACATTTTACCAATTCAAAATTTGAAGTAAAGCGGAAAATTTGCATAAAAAAACACCCACAATCGCAGGTGTCTTTTTTCTACATAAAAACCAAGATTAGTTCAAAGCTTCTTTCAAAGATTTACCCGGACGGAATTTTGGTTGAGTAGAAGCAGCAATTTTAATTGGTGCACCAGTTTGAGGATTGCGGCCAGTTGTTGCTTTGCGTTTGGCAGTTGTAAATGTACCAAAACCAACCAAGCGAACTTCGCCTTTTTTCTTCAAAACTTTTGTAACGATGTTGATCAATGCATCCAAACAACCAGCTGCAGTTGCTTTTGTAACTTCAACTTCATTTGCAATTGCTTCAATCAGTTCTTGTTTATTCATGTATTTCTCCTTTCGTAAATAGAGGTTAAGGTTGTCCGGCAGTTTTCAAAGGTTTTGCCCTTGGAAACAATATCTTTTTCACAGAATTCCAAAGACATTGCCTAACTGCTTAATCGAATCGTAGAGAAAACCGCGTTTTAAGTCAAGCCAATAATTTAAAATTCGCAAAAAAACCAGATTTGTTGACAAAAACAAACTAACGCAAAGTGACTGCTTTTGCATTCACTGCGCGCGCATCTGTCGATGTATTTTGACACAAAACCCACGATGTATCTTGGCCACGAACACGAACATGAACCGTTCTGAAATAATTAGGAGTCATCGCCAACACAGTGCATATAACCCCCGCCCAGAAAAATAATTTCGTTAAATCCCACGGATTTTTATAAGCGTCCGCACTGAATTTATCTTTCACCAGATTTTGATACAATGCCCAACCCCAACTGAACAACAATATAATACCCGCAAAACAAAAACCAATATATATGTATTTTCTGCCCAGCGACAAAGCCTCTGAAAATGCGTCCCAGACATTATCTGCCACCGGACATATATACAAAACATCGTCTGGATTGATACCCGAACGCAAATGAACCGCCGTATCACCACCAAAATTAAAACCAAACGCCGCCGCCAAAATTATTATGGCCAGCGCAGAAACAGTGAAAAACAAACCTGGTTTTTTATTCATGGCGATTTATATTTATCCTTTCATTTTGACATTATATCATAAAACATAGACCTTTTGCAATTTTATGATTGAATATTATCGACTTTAATTTTATCATTTGGTCAGCAAAAGGAAAAATATTATGACTTATAATGAAATACGAAAAGTTTTTTTAGATTATTTCGAATCACATGGACATAAAATCGTCCCATCTGCGTCGCTGATTCCAGATGACCCGACGTTGTTATTTACTGTGGCGGGCATGGTTCAATGGAAAGGCGTTTTCCAGGGAACCCAAGAACCAATCGCACCACGCGTCGCCGATGTTCAAAAATGTATCCGCGCAGGCGGCAAACATAACGATTTAGAAGACGTCGGTTTTGACGGTCGTCATCATACTTTCTTTGAAATGTTGGGCAATTGGTCGTTTGGCGATTATTTCAAAGAAGAAGCTATCACTATGTCGTGGGAATTATTGACCAAAGTTATCGGTCTGGACCCGAATAAAATTGTCGTCACAACACACGAAACTGATGATGAAGCAACCCAATTATGGAAAAAGATAACCGGCAAAGACGCTATTCGTTTAGGCAAAGATAATTGGTGGTCTGCCGGAGATACTGGTCCATGCGGTCCGTGTACAGAAATGCACTATGATTTTGGTCCCGAATTGCCAGGTGGTCTGCCAGGATCACCAGATGAAGACGGTGGACGTTTTGTAGAAATCTGGAATGACGTATTCATGCAGTATGACCGTGATGCAAACGGTGTTTTAACCCCACTGCCAAAACACAATGTTGATACAGGTGCCGGCTTGGAACGCTGGGCTGCGGTTTTACAAAACAAAGTTGATAATTATGATACTGATTTATTTATGAATTTGAAACGCGCCGTTTCTGATTTAAC
Organism: Candidatus Enterousia sp.; assembly: GCA_045648885.1. Lineage (GTDB taxonomy): Bacteria > Pseudomonadota > Alphaproteobacteria > Rs-D84 > Rs-D84 > Enterousia. The sequence goes on along the minus strand of JAZROV010000001.1, from coordinate 4,920 downwards.
TGGCGTTCAAGAGACAAATGAAAACAGAGCCAGTTTCAAAGTCATCACAGACCACCTGCGTTCCGTCGGTTTCGCAATTGCAGACGGCGTTATCCCCAGCAACGCTGATCGTGGTTATGTGATACGACGTATTTTACGTCGCGCAATGCGTCACGGACAAATTCTGGGACATCGTGGGGCGTTGCTCAGCGCGCTTTACCCTGCTCTGGTTACCGAGATGGGCGATGCGTATCCTGAATTAAAAACCAATCAAGCGCACGTTGTTGAAATTATCAAAAACGAAGAAAATTCGTTCGCAGACATGCTGCAAAACGGAATGAAATTGTTGGAATCTGAATTGCCAAAAATCAATAACGGTGTTTTGCCAGGCGATATCGCGTTTAAACTATTTGACACTTACGGATTCCCACTTGATTTAACACAAATGATTTTGCGTGATAAAAATATAGATGTAAATGTCGCAGAATTTGAAAAATGCATGAACGAACAGAAAGAACGTTCACGCGCAGATACGCGTGGAACAAAACTGCTTTGGGAATCGCAATCAGATTTACCTGATACAGTTGATACTGAAAAATACGATGCAAAAACCGACAAAAATGCAACCGTGTTGGCTATATTGCATGGTGAAGAATTTGTAAAATCTGCCGTGGCGGGTGATGTTGTGGAAATTGCATTAAATCATACGCCTTTTTATGGAACCCAGGGTGGACAAGTTGGCGACATGGGTGTATTCACAAAAAATGGCGAAGTTGTGATGAATGTATCTGAAACAAATCGTTGTGGAAATTTAGTTATTCACAAAGGAACTTTGACTGCGCCAATTTCTGTAGGCGATGAAGTTTTACCAGAAATAAATCAAAACATACGTCAACAAACTGCACGCGCACATACTGCGACGCATTTATTACAGGCCGCCCTGCGCAGTGTTTTAAACGACGACGTCGAACAACGCGGGTCCAAAGTTGCACCTGACTCTGTGCGTTTTGATTTTTCTTTCGGGCGTGCTTTGACCCCAGAAGAAAAACAGGCCGTCGAAGATTTGGTCAACAAATGGATTGCTGCCGATTTGCCTGTTGCACACGAAGAAATGGATATTGAATCTGCCAAAGCGCGCGGTGCAATGGCATTGTTCGGAGAAAAATATGGCGACACAGTGCGCGTGATTACTGCGGGCGATGTTTCGTGTGAATTGTGTGGCGGAACACATGTTTATCACACTGGCGAAATCATCAAAGCACGCATAAACAAAGAAAAATCTATCAGTTCTGGCATTCGTCGTATAACGATGTCTGTGGGGGCGTTGGCTGAATAATCATGAAGCAATTGACCGATACAGATATTGCAGAAATGATTGGTACAGATTTTATTCCAGATGATACGGAAACTAAAAAATCTGTCCGGTGCGATTTGCATTTGTCCACACGCATCCCAAAACCAGAGGCAAAAACACCAGAACACACTGTGATAGATTTTCATAATCACACAGAAGAAGAAGCATGGAATATGCTGGCACAAGTTGCCGCGTCAGGAACACGGTCTGCAACGGTTATAACCGGCGCCAGTGGCATATTAAAACAAAAATTTCAACAATGGGCAACGGAAAGCATCATCAGTCCGCGTATATTTTCCGTCGTTCCATTAAACAACGGCAGTTTCAATGTAAAATTTCATAAGGCAAAGGAGAATTAAAATGGCGAAACTTCATTTTTATTACGGCGTTATGGCGTCGTCTAAATCTGCTTTGTTGGGCATAAATGCTTTCAATTTTTCACGCACAGGAAACAAATGCGAAACTATAAAGCCAAAAACAGACAATCGTGATTCTGAAAACGAAATCGTTTCGCGCATCGGCGTAAAAACACCAGCAGTGGCGTTAAAAGACCTGAGCAAATGGATGCCGAAAGCGGATACCCAATTTGTCTTGATTGACGAAGTCCAATTTTTTTCCGTTCAAGATATTGATAAATTAGTCAAAATCGCAGATTCAACAAATATCACTATATTCTGCTATGGTCTGAAAGTGGACAGCAATGGTGATTTATTCCCTGCATCGGCACGCCTGTTTGCGACGGCAGACGAATTACATTGCCTGGAAACAGTGTGCGAAATACCAGGCTGTACAGAAATGGCATCACACCATTTACGTTTTGATGCTGCAAATAATGTGGTCCGCGGCGGTGCCCAGGTAGAAGTCGGCGCATCACAATATAAATCTGTATGCCGCAGACATTTTAATCAAATGTATTATTTGGAAAACCAGCAACAAAGAAATTAAATATTTTTTCTTGCATTCCAAATAAAAAGAGATAGAATATAACCCGTTGCGCCCATGGCTCAATTGGATAGAGCATCTGACTACGGATCAGAAGGTTGAGGGTTCGAATCCTTCTGGGCGCGCCACGATTGAAAAAGACACCGCCACGCGGTGTCTTTTTTAATCGTTTCTGGCTTGCCCAAGGATTATGAACCCGACAAGAGGGTTCGACCCGCAGGCGAAAGGCAGACGGAAGTATGCCGGTGAGCGTCAGCGAATGAGCCAAGGGAGTGAAGCGAAGCGAAACAATCCTTCTGGGCGCGCCAGAATAAAAATAAAAACACGGTCTTGTGCCGTGTTTTTGTTTTTACTGTCGGAACGACAATGGATGCGAACCCTGGTTCGACAAGCAGTAGATTTCACAAGTGCAACGCAGTGAAATCGTCACGATTGCCCCGCAGGCATTTATGCCGAGGGAATCCTTCTGGGCGCGCCAGAATAAAAAAATCATGTCAATGACAAACTTTTCGACGTTTATGATGTTTTTGGTAATATGCGGTCAGTAAAAACACTGTCATAATAAAAAACAGGTCAAGGACGGCGATAAATATAACCCCGATTTGAGGTGTTTCCAGCAACACATACCCCAGATAAGACAAATCAGTGGTTATCCAAACGAACCAAGATGTCAGGCTTAAATCATCGGCACGTTTAGTTTTTAATATCTTGATAATCTGGGGAATATAAGCGACGAATTCCAATACGGTATAAACAGACAAAAACGCGTAAGCAATTGTTTCTTTCATAATATTCCCTTTCACAACAAAGGAATTATATCATAAAAACTGTGACTTGAAAACGTTCCTTTTGTAAAAAATATAAAAAACACCTATATTTACTACGTGATTCAGGAGAAAAAACATGAAAAAAATGTTGTTAGGTTCAACGTTATTACTCGCTGGATGTGGCAATTGCTGCAACACTGCGCATTCAGACATATATTCGACAACGGCTGCTGGGTTAAATCAAAAAATAGGCGAAATATCGTTTACAGATACTCCGTCAGGACTGGTCATTGATGTTGATTTAAAAAATCTGCCCCAGGGCGAACACGGTTTTCATATTCACGAGAACCCAGATTGCAGTGCATCTGTTGATGCCCAGGGAAAAAAGCAACCTGCCATGAAAGCTGGCGGACATTATGACCCCAAAAAAACAGGGCGACATCTTGGACCAAACAACCCAAATGGCCACCGTGGAGATTTGCCAGTTCTGACCGTCGCTCCAGATGGGACGATTAAAACATCGTTCACAATCAAAAATCTGAAAGTTAAAGAAATTAAAAATCGATCAATTATGATTCATGCCGGTGGCGATAATTACAGCGACAGCCCCCTGCCCCTGGGCGGTGGCGGCGTGCGTATTGCGTGCGGTTTGATTAAATAACTCCAACCCGGTCTAGGTATAAAACATAAAATTAAAATCGGCCACGTACCGATTTTATCTTGTATTATAACATCAAATTTGTCATAATATATCGGTATAGATACAACAGAAAAAAAATGAAAAAATTTATTTTTGTTTTATTTACGCTGTTTTTTTGCAGCAATGCGATTGCCGAATTGACGGCTACTGCGTTTCCAAAAACTGTTGACGATATCCCATTCCAAGAACGTATTGAAAATGCACAAATTGGATATGAACCATACAAAGATTTACAAGTTTATCATCCATTAGAAATTTCAAAAAAGACCGCTGACAACCACACTGGACACACCAATGGCGGCAATTCTGACAGTGTTTCTGGTGGTGGTGACAGTGGCGAACAGATTGTCGGCGGTAATGAAAATTCTTGGTATTATATCGTTCAATGTCGAACAACCTTTCCACACGTACGGAAATATATGGAATCTTACCGAAATTCCCCGTTGCCTATGAACACTGTTTTAACCCAAGATGAATATTTAGAATGCAGTGATGAATACCATTCCAGTATAAATAAATGTTTTACACCATGTGATACCAGCATCAGCACTGTTGGCAGAATAAATCAAGAATTGTCTGATGTAATTCCACCGTTTTGTTCTGGCAATGGTGTTGACTCTGAAAAAAGAAGTGTGCTGGCATTTTCAGACCCATCAAACAACCGAATTCCAAAGATATATACAAAAGCAGAAGCTGACGCAGTTCTGGCAAAAATCAATGGGTATTATAATGAGTGTGGTACAAATGGCCGAAGATGGTATTGGTATTTATTCGTATTTGAAAGTCAAAACAGCGGTCAATCTGTAATACTGTACGATTATAAAACCATCGGTAAATAGATTATAATTTAAAATCGGCCGTATGCCGATTTGAATTTTATGGTCGGGGCGACAGGAATGGCTCGCTCGACACTTTTTGTGTCGGTTGCGCCGCATTCGTTAGCGCTCAAACTTCGTTAAACTCGTTTTCGCTTACTCATAGTCGAACCTGGTCTCGCCGTTGGCAGACAATGTATCGATATTTGGTCACACCAATCATAAAATTAAAATCGGCGCCTGGCCGATTTGAATTTTATGGTCGGGGCGACAGGAATGGCTCGCTCGACACTTTTTGTGTCGGTTGCGCCGCATTCGTTAGCGCTCAAACTTCGTTAAACTCGTTTTCGAAGTCGGAGGCCA